>NZ_QUFI01000012.1 GCF_003478505.1 Clostridium sp. AF27-2AA | reverse complement strand
GAAGCAGGAAGCCCATTGGCTTTAGACAATGGGTAGTTCACATCGGTCAGGGAGTAACCTATAAAGAGGCAAAATTAACATTTCTTTGCAAAAAGTTGTATCAGCATCAATTTTCCAAAGAGGATATTACAACTGAAGTTCAGGAGTATTATGCTTCCATGCCAAAAGTATATCCCGATTTCAATGGAGGCTGGCAACCACATATTGTTTTTGTAGGTGAAATTATAGAGGTTAGGGATGAGCGATAAATTGGGATTTAGAGGATGTGAATGAGCAGCATGAAGAAAACAAAAGAAGGAATTAATTTGAAAAAACTCCTTAGGCTGAAGAATACAGGCAGTATCTTTGTGATTGCGGGGCTTTTGATGATTTTGGTAATAGCGTCGTACACATTTATTCTGCAAAGTTCTTACACTAAGACCGCCCTTGAAACAGAAATCACACGTGACACAGCGAGTGCAGATGCAGTACACAAACTTGTGAATGGAAGAATCGGCAAAGAAGATTTTGATCAAATCAAAGATCAATCTGATGAAAAGAAGCAATTATATAAGGATATTTCTTCATATTTCAATGAAATCAGAACACTGAATTCTACTCGATATATTTACACCGCTACAAAAAATGAAGAAGGAAAACTCGTTTATGTGGTAGACGGTTTGGATCCGGATGCGGATGATGTAAGACACCCTGGAGATTATATTGAGGAAGAAATGGTTCCGTATATTGATAGGGCTATTTCTGGGGAGAATGTGTACTCTCAGGATATCATTGATACAACATGGGGTCCGATTTTTACGGCTTGCTATCCTGTAAGCGCAAATCATGATGGGACAGGAGAAATCATTGGCGCATTTTGCATTGAAATGGATATGCAATCAGCTTATGGAATGGTTGAAGAGACGAATCATATTTCCATCATCTGCGGTTTAGTCGCAGGAGCTGTATTGCTTTTAATTTGTCTATATACCTATTATGTTTACCAGAAAAGCAAGGCAGAAGAGCAAAAACAAAAACAATTATTAATGAACGCCGCTGAGGAAGCAGAGGCTGCCAACAAAGCAAAATCTGCGTTTTTGCTTAGTATGAGCCATGACATCAGAACGCCGATGAATGCCATTATTGGATTTACAAACATTGCGCTTCACCAGAACACGGTTTCAGATATTCATGATAGCTTGGAGAAAGTTCAAAAAAGTTCGAATCATCTTCTCTCTTTGTTAAATGACGTTCTGGATTTTACTCGCATTGAAAGTGGAAAAGTTACTATTTCGCCCGATCCAGTGGACATTACTCAATTGACAGATAACGTCCAGGCGATTATGAATGGACTTCTTTATAATCGAGATCTTAAGTTTGAAGTACATCGAGAAATCCCAAAGAACCCATATGTCCTTGCGGATGTTGTGCGTATCCGAGAAGTTTTGGTGAATCTTCTTGGCAATGCTGTGAAATTCACAAAGGACGGCGGAAAGATTACTTTGGATATCAGCAGTTACCCAGGAGCGGATGAGAAACATATCATAACTCGTTATGTTGTTCGAGATAACGGTATTGGCATGAGCGAAGAGTTCCAGAAAAAATTATTCGATCCGTTTTCACAAGAAGATGATGCTAATGCCAGAACTCAATATAAGGGAACCGGTCTTGGTATGGCCATCACAAAAAAATATGTGGATATGATGGGCGGTTCGATTGCTGTTGAGAGCAAAAAAGGTGTAGGTTCTACATTCACAGTGGAGATCCCACTGGAGTTGCCAGAACAGGTTATTCAATCAGAACAAAAACAACATCTACATAGAGATTTGACGGGTATTCATGTTCTTATGGCTGAGGATAATGATCTAAATGCTGAACTTGCTACGATAATACTGGAAGATGCTGGTATGACCGTAACACGCGCATCAGACGGAAAAAAAGTTGTGGATTTGTTTAAAAATCATCCACGAGGCACATACGATCTTATTTTGATGGATATTATGATGCCAAACATGGATGGACATCAAGCAGCAAAAGCCATTCGAGCCTTGGGTATAGAGCGGTCCGATGCAGTTACGATTCCAATTATAGCTTTGTCTGCAAATGCTTTTATAGATGATATTCAGGAATCCCTGGATTCAGGCATGAATGACCATATTTCCAAGCCGATTAACATGGAGGAATTAATCGATACTATCACTAAATACATTAAACACGATTAGGAAAACAAAGAAGTTAATTCTGATGAAAAGTTTGCACTGGTCTTGTCGGATGCGAAAGCGCAAGTTTCCTAAAATTCTCTACATGGCAGGAATCTGGCAGCCAACTGCGAAAGATAATCAGTTCACCATCCTGACAACCTCTCCGAATGCTTCTGTATTACCCGTTCATGATCGGATGCCATTGGTGCTTATACCAGAAGAAGTTATGCCTTGGATTCAGGATTTTGGTGCTGCAGAAAAGCTTCTCACCAAAATTCCTCCGCTTTTGGAACATAAGCAGGAGTACGAGCAATTGTCACTTTTTACTAATTCAGCAGGAGTATCTGGTGGATGTGATTATGATGTGGATTCCGAAAGAAATGGATGAGCAGTGAGAAAAATTGTGCCTGATACTGGCTGCTTTTCCAGTGTTTTGATATAATCAAAAAAAGATCACCATAAGGGAGGCGGGCTATTTATGAGATTACTGATCAAACAGCGTGTTTTTTCCTGGACAGATACCTACGATGTATATGATGAATATGAGCATCCGAAATATTTTGTAAAGGCAGAATTTTTGACTTTAGGCCATCAGATTCATGTATACGATCAGTCAGGAAACGAGATCGGCATGGTAAAACAGCGGTTCCCAACCTTGCTGCCGGCTTTCGATATTGAAGTGAATGGGCAGGAATGCGGCAGCATTCAGAGAATGTTTTCTTTTTTAAAGCCGAGATATGAAATTGATTATAATGGCTGGCGGTGTGAGGGAGATTTTCTGAACTGGGATTACGATGTGTATGAATCCTGCAGCGTGGCAGCACATATTTCCAAAATCCCTTTTCATTGGGGAGATACTTACGAACTGAATGTTATGGATCCAAAAGATGAAATCATGGCCCTGATGCTTGTGATCGCTATTGATGCGGCTAATTGCTCGAAGTAATACACAGGACAGAATTCTTCTGGGCAGAAATCTCATTGCAATTCTCATATACCTGTCATGCAAAATATGTATGTGCCTTTTCTAACAAAACCATGTAAAATAGAATAATCAGAACACAATTCTGCCATTGCGGCATGATGAAAAGGAGAGGGACTATGTTTTTAGGAGATGGAAATGTAAAATTTGAATTTGCGCATGTTGGAATTAACGCGCAGACACCGGAAGAGGGTGTTCGCATGAAAAATTTCTTTACCGAGATCATGGGATATCATGATTATCGAGAAATCCCGGCTGGTTTTTTTACTGTGGACAACAAGATGGAGCTTTTAAAGATAATGGGCAAGGGCACCATGGGCCATCTCGGATTCTTTGTAAATGACATGCCGGCGGCCATCGAATATCTGGAGGAGAAGGGCTACCCGGTGGATTATGATACCGCACGTTATGATGAGGATGGAAAAACCATCCGTCTGATCTTCTTAAAAGAAGAAATCAATGGCTTTCGCATTCATATCACGGTGAAGAAAGCACCATTTTATGTGGAAGCAGAATAACAGCTGCAAAACACGGAAAATCTGCATAAAAATAGAACGCGCCATCAAGCAGCGCGTTCTATTTTTATGTAAGTGCCTAACCCCAGTTTTCTTTTAAGAATTCTACAATATCCGCAGCTTTTGGCGGACATCCGGCAAGACTCTTATTGCAGCACTTTGTGCAGCGGCCAACGCCGATCTTGGCGCATCCATCCGGCTGATTCTGATAACCCTGTCCGATGGCAACGGACGGAAGACCACGGCGCAGATAACCGGCATCGTTTAAGCGATCCAGTGCGTAGATCAGGGAACCGTAGCAGGCACTGCAGGCATCCTTCGGCTCAGTGTAAGCAGCCAGCTTCTGAACGCGGTGGGTCATGCGGAATTTCACACCTGCCTGATCCGGCTGATTTAAATAGATCATGTTGGCGTGTGCGGTATCGGTGCTTCCAACTCCCAGCTTTTCCGCTAACGGAATATACGGAACATCCTGGATGGAATAGCCCATACTGTCGCAGACAAAAGCATCGCAGAGTACCGGATCCTTGAAACCGAGAACACGATTCATGACAACCGGGTTGCCGCCTTCTTCAAAATCCAGATCGCCGCAGATGTTATCTACCAAAATAAAATCATTGCGGGCAATGGTATTTAAGTGGGCAATCGGCTTGTGCAGTCCCATGGTATGGAAGTGGCGTTTTTCCTGGTTTGGGATAACGCCCTTATTGTTCTTTAAGGCACAGGTGACGGTGGTCTGGCAGTGTCCCTTTAAAACCGGCATGTTGATCATGTAATCAACAGAAGCGGCCTGGTCGCAGAGCTTGATCTTCATGCCTGCGGCATCGTATTCCTTCCAGGTGTCACGCTGCAGATCCACAAACGGAACGTGATAGCGTGCGCAGACCATGTCGTAACCGGCTGCGCGGAATGCTTCACCGGTGCGGTCACCGACCCAGGATCCCTCCATGATTGTAATATTTTCAAAACCGTGTTCCTGCAGGTATTCAATGACACCCGCCAACAGCTCGCTGTGGGTGGTAGCGCCGCTGGAAGGGGCCTTGGCGGTGACCAGATTCGGCTTTAACGCGATTTTCTTTTTTTTGTCTCCAATATCCTCGGCTACGTTTGCAGCTTCCATGACCTTTTTTGCCATGACTTTATAGTTGGTGCCGTGGATCAGGATAATATCATTCTTTTCCATAGGATTTCCTCGCTTTTAGTGAATTTCTTTTTCATTTCATCGTGCATATTATAGCGCGTTTCTTCCGGTTTGAAAAGGAAAAAGAATGCATGAAAGAAAATCCGGACAGTTTTTGTCACTTGACAAAATGGTATATACTGGCGTATATTGAATACTGCAAAGAGAATAAACGTTAGTACCGGGGAGCCTGTGGAAACGGGCTGAGAGCTGGCTGGAACCCGCCGGGACCCGTATACCTGATTTGGATCATGCCAACGTAGGAAGTGCTGTGACTGGATAGAAACAGAAAGTGGAATTGCGCACCTGCGTGGTTCTGCTTTTTTTGTTCTTTCTCTTTGCGGCGGTGCATTGGGGGCACCACCTTGAGCCGCCTAAAAATATAGATGCATGAGAGGAGTTTCATTATGAAGATGAAAACAGCATTAACGATCGCTGGAAGTGATTCCAGCGGAGGCGCCGGAATCCAGGCTGATTTAAAAACCATGACCGCCAATGGCGTATATGCCATGAGTGCGATCACTGCGCTGACAGCCCAGAATACGACCGGACTCCAGGGAATTTTTGAGGTATCACCGGAGTTTTTAAAGCTGCAGATTGACAGCGTCTTCACCGATATCCGTCCGGATGCGGTCAAGATCGGCATGGTTTCCTCCGCGGGCCTGATTCAGGCGATCGCGGAAAAACTGAAAGAGCACAAAGCAGAGAACATTGTAGTAGATCCGGTGATGGTGGCAACCAGCGGAGCGAAGCTCATCAGTGACGATGCCATCGGAACCTTAAAAGAATGTCTGTTCCCCCTTGCCACCGTTCTGACTCCGAATATTCCGGAGGCAGTGGTTCTTTCCGAAATGGAGATCACCACGGCAGAGGAAATGGTGGAAGCGGCAAAGAAGATCAGCGAGACTTATCACTGCGCGGTCCTGTTAAAGGGCGGACATCAGTTAAATGACGCCAACGACCTGTTATACCGTGACGGCGGATACCGCTGGTTCAACGGACGCCGCATTGACAATCCGAACACTCACGGTACCGGCTGTACCTTGTCCAGCGCCATTGCCTCCAACCTGGCAAAGGGATATGATCTGGATACTGCAGTGGAGCAGGCAAAAGCATATATTTCCGGAGCACTGGCAGCCATGCTGGATTTAGGCGCAGGTTCCGGACCGATGAACCATGCCTTCGAATTTTGCGGCAAAGGGTTTGCAAAGGAGGAAGCATGACAATTACAGAAAGATTATTAAGCTCCGTACAGGAAATCTGGGCAGGTTATCACACCCATCCGTTCGTTATGGGAATCGGTGATGGCAGCCTGGATCAGGAGAAATTCCGCTATTATATGATACAGGATTATCTGTATCTGATCGATTATACCCGTGTGTTTGCTGTTGGTGTGGCCAAGGCAAAGGATCTTTCTGTTATGAAACTGTTCGCGGCTTCTACCCACACCATTCTGGACGGGGAAATGGATATCCACCGGACTTACATGAAGCGTCTTGGCATCAGCCTGGATGAGGCCGAGAACACGCCTGTGGCACTGGATAACCGTTCTTATACCTCTTATATGCTGCGAGCTGCCTACGAGGGAGGAGAAGCGGAGGTTATGGCGGCTATTCTTTCCTGTGCCTTAAGCTATGAGGCCATTGCAAAAGAAATCCTGAAAAAAAATCCGGAGGCAGACCGGCATCCATTTTACGGAGAATGGGTATCCGGCTATGCCAGCGCGGAATATCATATGGAAAATGAGCGCCTGACCAGTCTGATGAACCGTCTCACTGCAGATTATACACCGGCACAGATAGAGCGCCTGATTGACATTTTTACCGCCTGCTCCCGCTATGAGATGTCTTTCTGGGATATGGCATGGGAAATGAGGCGGTAGTATGCTGGAATTCGACAACGTGTGTTTCCAGTATGATGTGGATGATTACGCGATCATGGACAAGCTTTCCTTCCAGATTCAGGATGGCGAATTTGTTTGTGTGATCGGACCGTCCGGATGCGGAAAGAGTACCATATTCCGGCTGGTGAACAAGCTTCTTACCCCGGATGCCGGTCGTGTGCTTGTGAACGGCCAGCAAATTGAAAGTCTGAAAGACTACTGTGGCTACATGCCGCAGCATGATCTTCTGTTTCCATGGCGCACGGTAAGGGAAAACGTGATGCTGCCTATGGAAATCCAGGGTGGATATACCAAAGCTGAGATGCTGGAACGGGCAGATGAGGCTTTGGCTTCTGTCGGTCTTTCTGACTGGGGGCAGAAGAGTCCAAGAGAACTTTCCGGCGGCATGCGACAGAGGGCAGCATTTGCGCGCACGGTCTTGACTGGTTCTGATCTCTTATTACTGGATGAGCCGTTTTCCGCGCTGGATTATCTGACCAGACTTTCCATGCGGGAATGGCTGCTGGAACAGTGGCAGCGAGATCAGAAAACGGTGTTGTTCATTACCCATGATGTAGAAGAGGCACTGTTTTTGTCCGGACGTATTCTGGTGGTAGAATCGACACCGATGACCCATCTTCGTTCCATTGAGGTTCCGGCCGGATATCCGCGTACCAGGGAAGAACTGGCGCGTCCGGAAATCCTTTCCTTAAAGGAAGACCTGATTCAGATGTTAAGGAGGGATGCGAAGTGAAGAAAACGAACATTCATTCCAGCCTTCCGGCTCTGATCCTGACCTTTGCCCTGCTGATCTTCTGGCAGGCAGCAGCTATGGGCGTAAATGCAGCCTACATCCTTCCATCCCCAACCCAGATCCTGCAGAAAATCTGGGAACTGCGGGTGCCGCTTTTTACGGCCCATCTTCCGGCAACCATGTCGGTCGTTGCCATCGGGCTTGGCATTTCTGTTGTTCTTGGACTTGGGCTTGCAGTTTTGATGGATGCCAATGACACGGCCAGAAGAGCTCTGTATCCGCTGATCATTGCCTCCCAGACGATCCCGACCACGGCACTGGCTCCGCTGTTTGTGCTTTGGTTTGGCTATTCTATCTGGGGTAAAGTACTGGTCACGGTACTGATTACCTTTTTTCCGATCACCATCACGGTATTTGACGGATTTCAGTCGGTCAAAACAGAGATGGAAGAACTTCTTTTTACCTTTGGCGCCTCACCGGCGCAGATTTTCTGGAAATTAAAGGTCCCGGCCGTTTTGCTGTATTTCTTTTCTGCCATAAAGATGGCGGTTCCGCTGTCCATCATTGGCGCGGCGATCGGAGAATGGCTGGGTGCCCAGAGCGGTCTTGGCTATTTCAGCCGCCGTATGATGACGCAGCTTGACGGAGCCGGTGTTTTTGCGCCGATCCTGCTGCTTTCCGTGGTTGCCATGATCTTTGTATGGCTGGTAACGTTACTGGAGAAGCGGATGATCCGCTGGAGAAACGATTTATAATAAAGTGAGGATGAAATTATGAGAAAAAGAACATTTGTGGCTGCATTTACCGCAGCAGCTTTAAGTATTGCAGCACTTTCCGGCTGTGGCAGCAGCGCTAAATCTGCTGAGACTACTGCAAAAGCAGAAACGGAGGCAGCAAACGCAGACCAGGAGAGCACAGAGGAGAAAGACTCTTCCGAAGCTGCAGAAACTACGGATAAAGATAAGAAAGATCTTCGTGAAGTGAATGTGGTTCTGGACTGGTATCCGAATGCCATCCATACATTCCTCTATACCGCAATTGAGCGTGGTTATTATGAGGAAGAAGGTCTGAATGTGCAGATTCGTTTTCCATCCAACGCAAACGATGCCCTGTCTATGGTGGCAGCGGGCAAGGCAGAGATTGGCATGTATTACCAGCAGGATCTGATTCAGGCAGTAGCAAACCAGAAAGCGCCGATTCGTTCCATCGGAGCCATTGTGCAGTCTCCGCTGAATATCATTCTTTCCCTGAAGGAGAAAAACATCACTAGCCCGAAAGATATGGTAGGAAAAACCATCGGCTACGGCGGCACGGTGTTAAGTGAGTCCCTTGTAAAATGTATGATGGAATCTGTTGGCGCAGATGCATCTGACGTAAAGATGGTTGATGTTGGCTTTGACCTGATGAGTTCCATGACCACCGGAAATGTAGACGCAACCATTGGCTGCCTGGTAAACCATGAGGTTCCGCAGATGGAAGAGGAAGGCTTTGAGTTAAACTATTTCCCGGTAAGCGGCTACGGAATTCCGAACTATTATGAGGAAGTGTTCCTGACTAGCAACAAGCTGTTAGAGGAAGAGCCGGATGTCGTAGCAGGTTTCCTGCGTGCGTCCAAGAGAGGCTTTGATGATTTTAAGGCTGATCCGGACGGCTGCCTGGCTATTCTGATGAATAACCAGAACGAAGCTAACTTCCCGCTGACCCAGAGCGTAGAGGAACAGTCCTGCAAAACCCTGCTCCCGCTCATGGAGACTGCGGATGCAGAATTCTTAAGCCAGACCGAGGAATGCTGGCAGGAGAATATTGACTGGATGCTCGAAAACGGACTGATTGATCAGAACGTGGATGTGGCAGATGTCATGACTGTTGTGGAATAAAGATCTGAGAACAGAACTGAAAAAGATCCTAACGTGAAGAAGACCGCTTCCTGTTGTGCCGGCTGTTGTAATAAAATAGCCGGACTGCGGAAGGCGGTCTTGTTATTTCGTGTGGATAATGGTTACCGGTCCAGGGTACTATTCGGGAACTGGGTTTATGATTATCCAGAGCGGTCCGCGGATATTCCCGGAGAACTGCACCAGCTTGGAGAAATCGGATGGATTCCGGTTGATTTTACGCCGGGTTTTTATTACAATACATATGCACTGCTGCGCATGGCAGAACTTCCGCAGAAAACAGCTGGGGCCGAGACAGCGGATTGCGTTTCGCTATATCGGCATTTTACATGGAAGAGATACGCTGCAGCACTCAAATCAGATAGGAGAACACATCATGGAAAAAATCACGAGTTTTACCATCAATCATCTAGAGCTTCTGCCGGGCATTTATGTGTCACGGAAGGACAAAGCAGGAGACAGCATGATCACCACCTTCGATATTCGTATGACAAGACCGAATTTTGAGCCGGTTATGAACACAGCGGAAATTCATACTATAGAGCATCTGGCAGCGACATTCTTACGAAATCATGGCGGCATCAAAGACCGCGTGATCTATTTTGGACCGATGGGATGCCGTACGGGTTTTTATCTGCTGCTTGCAGGAGATTACCAGTCCCGCGATATTGTACCACTTATGAAAGAAATGTTTGTGTTTATCCGCGATTTTGAGGGGGATGTTCCGGGGGCCAGTGCCAGAGACTGCGGCAACTATCTGGACATGAACCTTCCAATGGCCAAATGGCTTGCAGACCGTTTCCTGCGGGAGGTTATGGACAACATGGATGACAACAGACTGATTTACCCGAACAACCAGGAGTGAACAACAAACGAATGAACAGAGTGATACATGGAGTACCAAAAGAGACGATGGAGTATATGATCCGTCTCTTTAGTCCGACGATGGACGACTATCTATACGTGTTGGATCTGAAAGAAGACTATTATATGATATCCCCTCAGGCAGTAGAGCGTTTCCGCCTTCCTGGAGATCATTTTTATCATGCACGGGGAACTCACAGGACATTTGTGTATGCGGAGGACCTGAAAATTCTGTGGGATGATATTGACAAGATCTGTGCCGGTCAGGCAGAGAACCATAATCTGGATTACCGCTGGCTGGACCATCAGGGAAATCCGGTCTGGATTAATTGCCGTGGACTGGTACTGCATGAGGCAGATGGAACCCCAAAGTATCTGATTGGCTGCATCAATGAAATCGGCAAAAAACAGAAGGCAGATAACGTGAGCGGCCTTATGGGCGAAGGAGGACTCTGGCAGTATGCAAAAGAATGTCCGGACCGCCTGCCTGCCGGATTTATCATCCGTCTGGGAATTGATGACCTGAGTGTGGTAAATGGCAGTATGGGCATGAATTACGGAGATTATCTCCTGAAGGAAACCGCAAACTGTATTCAGCGTGCCATGGAGCCCGGTCAGAAGCTGTTTCGTCTCGTTTCCGATCAGTTTATCATTACAGACCTGACCGGACGGTCCGTGTCAGACGCGCGCCTTCTCTACAACCGGATCCGCTACGAGATCGCATGCTGGATTGAGACGCATCAGTATCAGACTGTTTTTACGATATCGGCCGGAATTATTGATACAAAGGACCGGATGAATGATTATGACCAGATTCTTAAGTTTCTGGAGTTCGCCCTGAATGAGGCAAAACGGGAAGGTAAGAATGAATGTTACCTTTTTCAAAAAGAGGATTACCATGCCTGGGTGCATCGGCAGAAACTCAGAAAACAGCTTTTACATGCGGTAAACAATGGATTTTGTGGATTTGAAATCTATTATCAGCCAATCATGCATACCAGAGAACATAGTCTGGTTTCTGCGGAGGCTCTGATGCGTTTTTTTGTTCCTGCCGATCCCGACGCGGATGGGGACGAGACAGGCGTGGCACGGGAACTGGTCATGATCTCTCCTGCGGAATTTATTCCTATTTTGGAAGAAAGCGGCCTGATCATTCCGGTGGGCAGGTGGCTGGTTCGCACAGCGGCCGGAGTATGCAAAGAGTGGCAGAAAGAACATCCGGGCATGCGGGTACAGGTGAATTTATCTTATGTTCAGGTGGCAAAGACCGATGTACTGCGCGATGTGCGTGAAGTTTTGAATGAGACCGGATTAAGCCCGGAATGCCTGGGTGTGGAGCTGACAGAAAGTGGTTATCTGGAATCAGGCACCCATTTCCAGAAGGTATGGCAGGGCCTGAAAAATCTTGGGGTCAAGGTCCTTCTGGATGATTTTGGAACAGGATATTCCAATTTCCACTGTCTGGGTGACCTTACGCCGGACGGCATCAAGATTGACCGTTCCTTTACCCAGAGAGCCCTGACGGATGCTTATGAGTACAATCTGCTGACGCAGATGATCTGGATGTCTAGGCGTCTGAATATCCAGGTGTGTATTGAGGGAATTGAGACGATGGAGGAGCTGGAACGAATTGCAGAACTGAAACCGGATTTTATCCAGGGATACCTGTTTAGCAGACCGGTTTCCAGCGCAGAATTTACAGACAGTTTTATAAAAAGACTGGAAGGAGAACATGGCAATGCATGACGATGTATATCAGATGTATTTAGATGAAATTGCAGCGATCTGTCCAATGGACGCGGCAGAAGAGGAGCAGCTTATACAGAAGCTTAAAAGTGGAGATACCACTGTGCGATCCCGCCTGATGGAGGGATATCTGCCATTCATTGCTGAGACCGCAAAATCTTATGCAGATCAGGGGCTTCCGATTGGGGATCTGGTTCAGGAGGCGAACATGGCTCTGATCATGGCGGTAGACCAGTATCAGGATGGTGATTTTAAGAGTCAGGTAAAAGCTCTTGCAGAAGAGATGATCAAGGCGGCGCTGGAGGAGCAGGGCCTGGAGACCAAAGTAGAGGAAGAGATGCTGGCCCGGGTCAACGTCTTGAAAGAAGTTTCCAAACGCATGGCCGAGGAGCTTGGCCGTGAGGCTTCCGTAACTGAGCTTGCGGAAAAGATGAAGATGACGGAAGATGAGATCAAAGACATCATGAAGCTGACTCTGGATGCCATGAGTGTCAGCCCGGATGCGGAAATGTAACCGGATTCTCTGATGCGTTAATAAGTTTGAATAATAAATGCCATAAGATATATTAATTTTATTTATAATATATCTTGTGGTATTATTTATTTATATGAGATTTATCAGTCTCGATTATGAATCAGTACCAAAAAACAGGAACGATACAGTACAGGAGGAAGCACATGAGTGTAAAACGCGTGTATGTAGAGAAAAAACCGGAGTTTGCCGTAAAGGCAGGAGAGCTTCGCGAGGAGATCAGCAGCTATCTGAGCATAGACACCGTGACGGGGGTCCGTGTATTGATCCGCTATGATATTGAAAATCTGTCTGAGGAGACTTACAAGCAGGCGCTTGTTACCATCTTTTCCGAGCCGCCGGTTGATTATGTATATGAGGAGGATTTCCCGAAGCAGGAAGGCGACACCGTATTTTCTGTGGAATATCTTCCGGGCCAGTTCGACCAGAGAGCAGACTCCGCAGAGCAGTGTGTGAAGCTGTTAAAAGAGACCGAGGAGCCGGTCATCAAGACTGCCACCACCTATGTGCTGTCCGGCAGGCTCACTGAGGAGCAGGCTGCTGCCATCAAGGCATTCTGCATCAACCCGGTGGATTCCCGCGAGGCAGGAAGCAAGAAGCCGGAGACCCTGGTAACTGTATTTGAGACCCCGGCCGATGTGGCTTCCTTCGAGGGCTTTGCTGATTTTGATACTGCGCAGTTAAAGGAGCTTTACGATTCCTTAAACCTGGCTATGACATTCCGTGATTTTGAGCATATCCAGAAATACTATGCAGGGGAGGAACACCGTGACCCGACCGTGACCGAGATCCGTGTACTGGATACCTACTGGTCCGATCACTGCCGCCACACCACCTTTTCCACCGAATTAAAGGATGTGACTATTACCGACGGAGAGTACAAGGCTCCGATTGAGGCTACCTACAAAAACTATCTGGCAGACCGTGAGGTTCTCTACAAAGGCCGTGATGACAAATTTGTCTGCCTCATGGATCTGGCGCTGCTTGCCATGAAGAAGCTGCGTGCAGAGGGCAAGCTGGAAGACCTGGAGGTCTCCGATGAGATCAATGCCTGCAGCATCGTGGTTTCGGTTGAGATTGACGGTGTAACTGAAGAGTGGCTGGTAAACTTCAAAAACGAAACCCACAACCATCCGACTGAGATCGAGCCGTTTGGCGGTGCCGCAACCTGTCTGGGTGGTGCCATCCGTGACCCGCTTTCCGGCCGTACCTATGTATATCAGGCAATGCGCGTGACCGGTGCCGCAGACCCGACCCGTCCGCTTTCTGAGACCTTAAAGGGCAAGCTGCCGCAGAGAAAGCTGGTCAACAGCGCGGCAAATGGCTACAGCTCCTACGGCAACCAGATCGGTCTGGCTACCGGCTATGTAAAAGAAATCTATCATCCGAACTATGTGGCGAAACGTATGGAAATCGGTGCGGTTATGGGTGCTGCTCCGCGAAAATACGTGAAGCGTTTAAATTCTGACCCGGGCGATATCATCGTTCTGTTAGGCGGCCGCACCGGCCGTGACGGCATCGGCGGCGCTACCGGTTCCTCCAAGGTACATACCGAGGCTTCTATTGAGGTCTGCGGCGCAGAGGTACAGAAGGGCAACGCTCCGACCGAGCGCAAGATCCAGCGTATGTTCCGCCGTCCGGAGGTCAGCGAGATCATCAAGAAATGTAACGACTTCGGCGCAGGCGGTGTATCCGTAGCCATCGGCGAGCTGGCAGCCGGTCTGCAGATTGATCTGGACAAGGTTCCGAAAAAGTACGCAGGCCTGGATGGAACCGAGATTGCTATCTCCGAGTCTCAGGAGCGTATGGCAGTGGTTCTGGATCCGTCTGATGTAGATAAATTCCTGGGTTTTGCCGCTGAGGAAAACCTGGAGGCCATTCCGGTTGCAGTGGTAACCGAGGAGCCGCGCCTTGTCATGAACTGGAGAGGCAAGACCATCGTGGATGTAAGCCGCGCATTCCTGGACACCAACGGTGCTCATCAGGAGGCCAAGGTTGTTCTGGAAACTCCGGTCAAAGGGGGCAATCCGTTTGTAAAGAAAGAAGTAGCAGATGTGAAAGCTACCTGGCTGAATGTCTTATCTGATTTAAATGTATGCTCCCAGAAGGGCCTGGTAGAACGTTTTGACGGCTCTATCGGCGCAGGCAGCGTATTCATGCCGTACGGCGGTAAGTATCAGCTGACCGAGACTCAGACCATGGTTGCAAAGCTTCCGGTACTGAATGGCAAGACCGATACCGTTACCATGATGAGCTACGGCTACGATCCGTACCTGTCCAGCTGGAGCCCGTACCATGGTTCCGTATATGCGGTGCTTTCTTCTGTAGCGAAGATCGTGGCAAGCGGCGGTGACTTCAAAAAGATCCGCTTCACCTTCCAGGAGTACTTCAAGCGTATGACTGAGGATCCGACCCGTTGGGGAGCTCCGTTCGCAGCCCTGCTTGGTGCCTATAACGCACAGCTTGGCTTCGGCCTTCCATCCATCGGCGGCAAGGATAGTATGTCCGGTACCTTCAACGATGAGAAGCACGGCGAGATCAATGTTCCGCCGACTCTTGTTTCCTTCGCTGTGGATGTAGACCATTATCCGAACATCATCACACCGGAGTTCAAGAAGCCGGGCAGCAAGATTGTCGTATTCCGCATTGAGAAAGATCAGTATGATCTGCCGGATTACGCCCAGATCATGGATGGTTATGAGAAATTAAACGCTGATATCAGGTCAGGCCGTATCCTTTCCGCATACGCGGTAGAAGGCCACGGACTGGCTGAGGCAGTCAGCAAGATGGCATTCGGCAACAAACTTGGCGTGAAGATCGAGCACAATGTAGATCCGAGAGACTTCTTCGCGGCAGGATGGGGCAACATCGTCTGCGAGGTTCCGGAGGGCAAGGTGGGAGATCTGTCCATTCGCTATACCGTGATCGGT
The DNA here is from genome assembly GCF_003478505.1 of Clostridium sp. AF27-2AA. Lineage (GTDB taxonomy): Bacteria > Bacillota > Clostridia > Lachnospirales > Lachnospiraceae > Brotaphodocola. The sequence continues at coordinate 89,127 of NZ_QUFI01000012.1, read as the reverse complement.
GAGGTAACCGACAAGGCAGCCTTCGAGTACGGCCCAGTATCCATCTCCATGGATGAGGCATTAAGCTCCTGGACCAAGACCCTGGAGAACGTATTCCCGACCACCTCTGGTGTCAAGCAGACCGAGGTGAAGTCTGATCTGTACCAGGCAGATAAGATCTATGTATGCAGCCACAAGCTTGCACAGCCGAACGTATTCATTCCGGTATTCCCGGGCACCAACTGTGAGTACGACAGCACCAGGGCCTTTGAGCGTGCCGGCGCGAAAGTGGTTACCAGGGTATTTAAGAACTTAAGCGCGGAGGATATCCGTGACTCCGTAGAGGAGTATAAGAAAGAGATCGCGAAAGCCCAGATCGTCATGTTCCCGGGCGGCTTCTCTGCCGGCGACGAGCCGGAGGGCAGCGCGAAGTTCTTCGCGACGGTATTCCGCAACGCAGTCATCAAGGAAGAGATCGAGAAGCTGTTAAATGAGCGCGACGGTCTGATGCTTGGTATCTGCAACGGCTTCCAGGCCCTCATCAAGCTTGGTCTGGTTCCGGAGGGACGCATCTGTGAGCAGACTGCTGATTCCCCGACCCTGGCTATGAATACCATCGGACGCCACATTTCCAAGATGGTTTATACCAAGGTTGTCACCAACAAGTCCCCGTGGCTGGCTGGCGCAGAGCTTGGCGGCGTCTACTGCAACCCGGCATCCCACGGTGAGGGACGTTTCGTGGCAAATGATGAGTGGTTAAAGAAGCTGGCAGCAAACGGTCAGATTGCGACCCAGTACGTGGACGAGAAGGGCAATGTTACCATGGACGAGTTCTGGAACCCGAACGGCTCCTACATGGCAATCGAGGGCATCACCAGCCCGGATGGCCGTATCCTGGGCAAGATGGCGCATTCCGAGCGCCGCGGCGAGGCAGTAGCCATGAACATCTACGGCGAGCAGGATATGAAGATCTTTGAGAGTGGCGTGAAGTACTTTAAGTAATAAATTCTGGGGGATGTCGTATCAGCGCGGCATCCCCTTTTTCCTTTGTCAGGTATTGACAGAAACCGGGATTTAAAGTATTATTCTGAATAACTGCCCTGGAAAAACCAGGGAGCAATATGAGGAGAGACAGCGATATGAAGAAGGTTGTGAAGTTCGGCGGAAGTTCTCTGGCGAGTGCCCGCCAGTTCAAGAAAGTCGGAGATATCATCCGTGCAGACAAATCAAGAAGATATGTGATTCCGTCCGCACCGGGTAAGAGAAACAGCAAAGATACCAAGGTTACCGATATGCTGTATGAGTGCTACGCGGCAGCATCCACCGGGGCATCCTATAAAAAACTTCTGGAGGCCATCAAGGCACGTTACCAGGAGATCATTGACGGCCTGGATTTAAACTTAAACCTGGACCATGAATTTGCTACCATTGAAGAGAATTTCGTAAAGGGAATCGGCAAGGACTACGCAGCTTCCCGCGGCGAGTACTTAAACGGTATCGTTATGGCGAATTATCTCGGTTACGAGTTCATTGACGCTGCTGAGGTCATTTTCTTTGATGAGAACGGCAATTTTGAGGCAGAGCTTACCAACAAGGAGCTTTCCGAGCGTCTGGAGCATATAGAGCGCGCTGTAATCCCGGGCTTCTACGGTTCCAAACACGACGGCAGCATCAAGACCTTCTCCCGCGGCGGTTCTGATGTAACCGGCTCCATCGTAGCCCGTGCCATCCACGCAGACCTCTACGAGAACTGGACCGATGTATCCGGCTTCCTGGTAACCGATCCGCGCATCGTGGAGAACCCGGAGGTCATTGAGACCATCACCTACAAAGAACTTCGTGAACTGGCTTACATGGGCGCAGGCGTACTCCATGAGGATGCCATCTTCCCGGTAAGAAAAGAGGGTATCCCGATCAATATCCGCAACACCAACCGTCCGGAGGACAAGGGTACTTTGATCGTAGAGAGCACCTGCAGAAAGCCGCGCTACACCATCACTGGTATTGCCGGAAGAAAAGGCTTTTGTGCCATCAACATTGAGAAGGCCATGATGAATTCCGAAGTTGGGTTTGGGAGGAAAGTTCTTGGTGTGTTCGAGAAGTACGGAATCTCCTTTGAGCATATGCCGTCAGGAATCGACACTATGACCATTATGGTACATCAGGACGAATTTGAAGAGTACGAGCAGTCTGTGATTGCCGGTATCCACCGCGCGGTAGAGCCGGATCTGGTAGATCTGGAAGCAGACCTTGCTCTCATCGCAGTGGTTGGGAGAGGTATGAAGGGCACTCGTGGTACCGTCGGAAGAATCTTCTCCGCACTGGCTCATGCCCGCATCAATGTCAAGATGATCGATCAGGGCTCCAGTGAACTCAACATCATCATCGGTGTGAAGAATTCTGATTTTGAGACCGCAATCAAGGCTATTTACGACATCTTCATCACCGCAGCAATCTAAATAACAGGCCGGATTTGATATCCGGTTTACAAAAAGGGGGAATCCCGCCGACGGTTTTTGCCGCCGCGAGGTTCCCCCTTTCGTTGTGAGCGAAAATGTGCTATACTGAGTCTTAAGTTTTGACCTAATATCATAAGAATGGAAAGATTACTGTTTGCGCAACGCGTGAACAGCAATGAAAAGGGGAGTTTCATGAAGAAGAAAGCAGCGGTGCTGTTAACAGCAGCCGTTTTGTCCGGCTGTGCCGGTCCGTCTACAAAGGTGCTGCCGCAAAGACAGAGCGGTACCATGCAGGAAGTTCCGGATGAGGTTCCGGTGGTGGAGGAAGTAAATTCTTTTTATCTCCAGGAATCTCTGGGAATTCTTTCGGCTTCTCCCCGGCCATCCGGAAGCCGCGGCGAGGACAATGCCGCCAGGTACATCCAGAAACTGTTAAAGGACTATGGGTATATGGTAAACCGGCAGCGGTTCCGTGAAAAGTCAGAGCACGAAGAGATTCTTGGTACTAATGTGGTGGCCATGCGCCCGGCTGAGGACCCGGATGCGGACATCATTCTGATCTGCACCTGGCATGATTCGGCACCGGAAAGTCCAGGGGCCGGAAACAATGCGTCAGGCGTTTCCGTGTTTCTGGAAACAGCCCGGATTCTGTCCGGGATTCCCACTGACACAGAGGTTCGCTTTGTCAGTCTTTCGGCTCATGAAAAGGATGCGCTGGGTGCCAGAGTTTACGCAAAGAACCTCAGTAAGCGTGAGCGCGAGCGTCTCATCGGGGTAATCACGATTGGTCCGTGTGGCGCAATTGATACAGAGGAGACTGTTTTGGCAACTCAGGACGGAAAGCGCACCATGCTGGGAGACCTGCTTTTGGAATCTGAGGCCGGTATTACGGAAAGCCGCTGGAGCTATATACAGAAAGCGGGGGATGAGAATGGTATTTTCGCCTCCTGCGCGATTCCTTCCGTGCAGGTCGGACAGCGGTATGACAGCTTTGATTTTGGAACACCGCTGGATACAGTCGATACGGTTGACGCGGAATGCCTGTCCGGGATTGTGGATACACTCTGTCAGGCGGTATCAAAAATTATGAGTCTGGATACTCCGTCCATGCGGGCTAAGGCCCACTTTGAAAATAACTGGAAGGAATTTACTTACACACAGGAATCAGCGAAGCGTATTCCTTTTGGCGTATCACCTGGAAAACTTCAGGCCAGCCTCGGTATTCCGGGAAAACTTGCAGTGGTAACCCGCAATTCGGCAGGCCAGCCGGTAGAACGGTATCAGTTTGTCATGAAATGGTTCGGTCTGGATGTCCCGTTTTATACCAGCTACTATTTTACGGACGAACAGCTGGAGCTGGTCAGTCTGAATCCGGGAGAAAATACCCTGACTGCAGACGAAATGCAGGAGCAGCTTACAGAGCTATACGGAAATCCGGTTAAGAAAATAACAGGTCCTTATGGACTGGACTGCATATGGCAGGATTCCCGGACCGGAGAGCAGGCAGAACTGACCCCGGGCAGGGACGATTATGAGATCGAGATCCGCAGTTATACCCCGCAGCCGGTACTCATGGCCCGTTACAGCGCGGATGGCGTACTGGAAGAAGGAAATATGGAAACCGGATATGAGTATCTGAAAGGTCTTGGAAACGTGGTGTTTCAGCCGGAAACAGCCGGACTTTTGTCTGCGGCACTTCTTTATGAATCAGATGGAATCGGTGGAGAACGTATACAGGCAGAAAAAACGGAACCGGTTTCCGGAACAGCCCATGCCAAAGACCGGAAAATAGCGGATCATCCAGAACAGAATGATTCAGAAAATACAAAACAGTGGACAATCCGGATTGATCCGGCAGATTTTCCGGAAGAAAATGGTACCTTCCCGGACCGTGCCGCAGATCTGAAGGTGCTGCTGCGGACCTACGGGCAGATGTTAAAGGAAAGCATGCCTGAGATATACGAGGCAGGATATACAGAACTGGTACAGAAAAACCAGCAGGTGCCGGAGCAGCCGGATACAGCCCCGGGAGACACAAGCCGGGAGCGAAGCACCACACCAGAATTTGAGGACGCGTTTGCGCTGTATGTGCTGGCAGACAGGCCAATGGATGCCCCTGGGATCTGGCAGGAATGTGTCCGCTATTTTAGTCAGTTCGGGGAACTGAATACATACCGCAGTGCCGTGAGAAACTATCTGGGACTGCAGACGGAGGAATAAAGTATGAGTCAGGTAATCATCATCGGCGGCGGTGCCGCAGGCATGATGGCGGCAATTGCCGCAGCCGGAGCAGGCCATAAGGTCTGCATCTATGAGAAAAATGAAAAGCTTGGGAAAAAAATCTATATCACGGGAAAGGGACGCTGCAATGTGACCAATGCCTGTGACACGGAAGAACTCTTTCAGAATGTGGTGCACAATGCCAAGTTTTTGTACAGCAGCTTTTATGCCTTTACCAATACAGATATTATGGATTTGATTGAAAAGCATGGATGTCCGCTAAAGACAGAGCGTGGTAACCGCGTATTTCCGGTTTCTGACAAATCTTCGGATGTCATTCATGCGCTGACGGCAGCACTTCGGAAACTTGGCGTGGAGATGGAACTTCATGAAGAAGTGGCCGATGTCCTGGCAGAGGACGGACACGTCACCGGCGTGCGCTTAAAACGCGGTCAGAAGGTGGTTTTTGCGGATGCTGTCATTGTTACCACCGGAGGCCTTTCCTATCCATCTACCGGTTCCACTGGAGACGGCTACCGCTTTGCGAAGGAGCTTGGACATACCATCACAGACCTGTCCCCGGCCCTGGTGCCGTTTGTGGCAAAGGAAGATGTCTGTAAGGAGCTGCAGGGATTGTCCCTGCGCAACATCAGCGTGCAGATCCGAAACGGGAAAAAGGTGTTATACGAGGAATTCGGAGAGATGCTGTTCACCCACTTTGGAGTCAGCGGCCCGGTGCTTCTTTCGGCCAGCAGCTATGTTGCATCGGTCTTGAAGAAAGGGCCGCTTACCCTTTCCATCGACTTAAAACCGGCACTTTCTGTGGAGCAGCTAGACGCCCGCATTCTCCGTGATTTTGAGGAGGCAAAGAACAAACAGTACAAGAATTCCTTAAACCACCTGCTGCCGGCAAAGCTGGTTTCGGTCATCATTGAGCGCAGCGGCATTTCGCCGGAGAAGAAAGTGAACGAGATCACAAGAGAGGAACGCCATCAGCTGGTACAGGCCGTAAAAGATTTTTGTATTACGCTTGTGGGACTGCGGGATTATAAGGAGGCCATCATTACCCAGGGCGGCGTGTCTGTGCGGGAGGTAAACCCGTCTACTATGGAGTCGAAAAAAACAGCCGGCCTGTATTTTGCGGGAGAGGTGCTGGATCTGGATGCGGTAACTGGCGGATTCAACCTTCAGATTGCCTGGTCCACCGGTTATCTGGCAGGAATTTCCATTCCGCAGTAAGATTGAGAACGTGTGGACAGTCAGGATGTCTGGCTGTCTGAAGCGAATACTGAAACAAGGAGAGGAATACGATATGAAAAAGCTTGCATTTAATATCGCAATCGACGGCCCGGCAGGTGCCGGCAAGAGCACCATCGCGAAGATGGTGGCAAAGAAGCTGAATTTTATCTATGTGGATACTGGTGCCATGTACCGCGCCATTGCGCTTTACCTGCTGCGCGGCGGCGTGGATACCGCAGACGAGACTGCAGTGAGCGAAGCTGTAAAAAACGCGGACATCACAATCCGCTATCAGGATGGGGCACAGCAGGTTATTTTAAACGGCGAGGATGTATCCGGCCTGATCCGTACCGAGAAAGTCGGAAATACCGCGTCTGCCACCAGTGTTTACCCGTCTGTGCGCGCGCATCTGCTGGAGCTGCAGAGAAGTCTGGCAGCCAGCCAGAACGTTATCATGGATGGCCGTGATATCGGTACCTGCATTCTGCCGGATGCACAAGCCAAGATTTACTTAACTGCCAGCAGCCGGGTCCGTGCCGTGCGCCGCTATAAAGAATTAACCGAAAAAGGCACCATGTGTAATCTGGAAGAAATTGAGCAAGATATTATCGAGAGAGACCACCGCGACATGACCAGAGAGATCGCACCGTTAAAACAGGCAGAAGATGCCGTGCTTTTAGACAGTTCTGAGATGACCATTGATCAGGTGGTACAGGCTATCATTGATACCGCAAAGGCGCATGGCCTGAAGGAGAAAGTGTAATGGAGGTCATCGTTGCGAAGACAGCCGGTTTCTGTTTCGGCGTAAAGCGCGCGGTGGAGCAGGTCTACGAGCAGATCGCGAAGGCAGAAAAGCCGGTCTACACCTACGGTCCCATCATCCACAATGAATTTGTGGTAAAAGACCTTGAGAAAAAAGGCGTGTGTGTCCTGAATACGGAGGAAGAATTATCTGCCCTTACCGATGGAATTGTGGTGATCCGCTCCCATGGCGTCGGAAAGCATATCTATGACCTGCTGGAGGCACACCATATCACCGTAGTCGATGCCACCTGCCCGTTTGTAAAAAAGATTCACCGTATTGTGGAAAAACAGACCGCAGAGGGGCGCCGCGTCATCATCATCGGAAGTCCGGAACACCCGGAGGTGCAGGGCATCCGCGGATGGGGAAATGATACCACTCTGGTGGTGGAAAAACCGGAGCAGATCGACGATCTTCTGCTCTCCAAAGAGGAAAAACTTTGTATTGTGTCCCAAACGACATTTAATTACAAGAAATTTCAAGATCTAGTTGAAAAATTCGAGAAAAAGGGTTATGATATACTTGTTTTAAATACGATTTGCAATGCAACACAGGAAAGACAAGTGGAAGCTAGACGTATTGCTTCTGAAGTGGATGCTATGATTGTTATAGGCGGCAAGCATAGCTCCAACACACAGAAACTCTACGAGATATGCCAAAAGGAATGTAAGAATACTTACTTTATCCAGTCACTCGGCGATTTCAACCCTGAATGTGTGAATTCTGTGCGCAGCGTAGGTATTACAGCGGGGGCATCCACCCCGAATCAAATTATTGAGGAGGTTCATACTAATGTCAGAATTAAGTTTTGAACAAATGTTGGAGGAATCATTAAAAACAATACGTACGGGAGAGATCGTCACTGGTAAAGTCATCGATGTGAAAGAGGACGAGATCGTCCTGAACATTGGATACAAGTCCGATGGTATCATCCCGAGAAGTGAGTACACCAACGAAGCAAACGTAGATCTCAGAACCCAGGTTCAGGTTGGCGATGAGATGGAAGCAAAAGTAGTAAAAGTAAATGACGGCGAAGGCCAGGTTGCGCTGTCTTACAAGAGACTGGCTGCAGACAAGGGCAACAAGAGACTGGAAGAGGCTTTCGAGAACCATGAGGTTCTTACCGCAAAAGTTGCACAGGTACTGGACGGCGGCTTAAGCGTTGTTGTTGATGAGGCTAGAGTCTTCATCCCGGCAAGCCTGGTATCTGACACTTACGAGAAAGATTTAACCAAGTACGCAGGTCAGGATATCGACTTCGTTATCACTGAGTTCAACCCGAAGAGAAGAAGAGTCATCGGCGACAGAAAGCAGCTTATGGTTGCTAAGAAGGCTGAGATGCAGAAAGAGCTCTTCGAGCGTATCCACGCTGGCGATACCGTAGAGGGTACTGTTAAGAACGTTACCGATTTCGGTGCATTCGTAGACCTGGGCGGCGCTGACGGCCTGCTTCATATTTCTGAGATGTCCTGGGGCCGTGTTGAGAATCCGAAGAAGGTATTCAAAACCGGCGATCATGTAAAGGCTCTCATCAAAGATATCAATGGCGAGAAGATCGCTCTGAGCTTAAAGTTCCCGGAGCAGAATCCGTGGGCTGACGCAGCTGAGAAGTACGCTGTAGGCAACGTAGTAACCGGTCGTGTTGCTCGTATGACTGACTTCGGCGCATTCGTTGAGTTAGAGCCGGGCGTAGACGCTCTGCTTCACGTATCCCAGATCTCCAGAGATCACGTTGACAAACCGGCAGACGCTCTGACTATCGGTCAGGAGATCGAGGCTAAGGTTGTTGACTTCAACGGCGAAGACAGAAAGATCAGCTTAAGCATGAAAGCTCTGCAGGCTCCGGCTGAGCAGAACGAGGCAGACGCTGAGTAATCTGAATTAAAATAAAATTAAAAAGCACCATGATATGGAATGTAAGGTTCCGTATCATGGTGTTTTTTCAAATGTTGGAAATGTGAAAACAATCGTGGTACTATGGAGAAAATGGTGCTTCCGAATCATTGCAAATGGATGTGACAGAAGACGGAATTGGAAAGGAGCTATATCATGTTAACAGATTTAGTGCTTAAAAATCGTAGTTATCGTGGATACAACAAAAACCGTAAAGTAACAAAAGAGGAACTTATGGAACTGGTGGACATTGCAAGACTCTGTCCTTCTTCGGCCAATATTCAGCCTCTTTGTTATTATCTCGCATGGGAACCGGATGAAGTGGCAAGGATTCAGGAACAGACCCGTTGGGCCGGCGCAATTACACATATGAAGCTGCCGCATCTCGGCATGGAACCACCTGCTTTTATTGTGATTTTGCAGGATACAAAGATTAATGATTCTATGACACGGTTCCAAAAGGATGTCGGAATTGTGGCACAGACTATGCTTTTGGCAGCCGCGGAGAAGGGGCTTGGCGGCTGCATGATCGGAAGCTTTCATGCGCAGAATATCAGGGAAATCCTGAACCTGGATAAATCTTACGTGCCGATGCTGGTGGTGGCAATTGGCGAACCGCAAGAAAAAATTGTCCTGGAAGATGTGGAGCCTGAAGAAAGCACGAATTACTACCGCGATGAACAGGATGTTCATTATGTGCCGAAACGTAAGCTGAAGGATATTGTATTTACGGCGGAGAAAAAATAAATATAATAACATTGGCACAGCAGAAATGTTACGTGTGTCTTTTATGGAATATTTCTGCTGTGCCGGGATCCGGAAGGCTGATTTTGTAGTTTTTTGCGGTGAGAGCTTTCTTGTTTTGATTGTGATAAACAGGTTCTCATGCTATAATCGGTTTCAATCTATGTACAGTCTGTTTTTCAGACAGTGTCTTTTCATTCTCTTACATACGTTCTATGTATTTTCCCAGTTTTATCTGTTATACGGGCATAAAGACTTTTGCGCAATGTGCGGAAACGCTATAAAGTAACAGGCATTTCCGCGGGCGCAGAGTCTATAACGATTGCCATAGAGAAATCCACAGAAAGGAGAAGGAGTATGGTATTTTGCTCAAAATGCGGAAAGAAACTGAATGAGAGGGCGAGGTTCTGCCCCAGGTGCGCGCACCGGTCGGAGAGCGGGGAGGCTCGGGCACTTCCATTTCGCAGTCAGGAGGCGGCAGTTCCGGTACGTTTTCCTGGGATCAGGCAGGTCAGATGCGGGATCTGAGCAGAGAATTTCAGGAGAGCGATGTAGAACAAAACAAGCTCATGGCCGTGCTTTCGTATTTCTCGCTCCTGGTGCTGCTGCCAATCCTGTGCGCGAAGGACTCAAAGTACGCCAGATTTCATGCAAACCAGGGACTTATGTTACTGCTTGTGTCGATGGGATGGCAGTTTATATCTGCAATGCTGAATCTGGTATTTGACCGGTACTGGTGGCAGTTTCGCTTCCTGCTTTCACTGTCCGGAGTAGGCTATCTGCTGAATCTGGTGCTGTTTTGCATGGGAGTGGCAAATGCCGTGACAGGGAAAGCAAAAGAACTTCCGCTTATTGGACATTTTCGGATTCTGCATTGATCGAAAAAACGTTTTTTCTACAAGAATTGCTCTAAATGTGTTATGATGTAAAAAAATGAGCAGGAGGATATGACAATGGAATTTGAAAAACTGATCGAAGAACGCAGAAGCATCCGTAAATATGACAGCAGCAGACGTGCAGCGAAGGAGCAGATCACCGCTATGGTACAGGCTGCGATTCAGGCACCCTCCTGGAAAAACAGCCAGACTGCACGTTATTACGCTATTTTAGAGGAAGCAAAGTGTGAGGAATTTTCTGAAAGCTGCCTGCCGCAGTTTAACCGGGATAGTTCCAAAGGTGCTTCTTATCTTGTGACTACATTTGTCAAAAACCGGGCAGGCTATAACCGAGAGACCGGAGCGCCGGATAATGAATGCGGAAACGGCTGGGGCTATTACGACCTGGGCCTGCAGAATGAGAACCTGATCTTAAAGGCAAAAGAGCTTGGTCTGGACACCCTGATCATGGGAATCCGTAACGCAGAGAAGATCCATGAGATGCTTCAGATTCCGGAGACAGAGCAGGTAGTAGCTGTGATCGCTGTCGGCTACCGTGACATTGACCCGGAAAAGCCGAAGCGCAAAACTCCGGAAGCCATTCTGACCTTTGTGGAGGGCTGATATCTCCTCCAGACAAGGACGAACAAAAAGGAAGGATATATGGCCTATGAACATTGCGGAAACCCTCGATGAACTGAAGCGGAAAGCCGGAAAAGATGCGGAACTGAAACGCCGGATCCTGCAGACCAGAACAGAAGCCAATCCGCTCTCTGCATTCTGCAATCTCTGCCGTAAACTGGGATACCCGGTTTACGAGATGGACCTGGCCTGTGCCGGAGAAAGCTTTTACGCGGAAATCAAGCGAAGCACCAATGGCGGCGGGGAGAATTCGCCGCTCTTAAAGGGCGAAGATGATTTTTACGAAATGTTTTTTGCAGAGTTGGAACGGGAATTATGATGATGGAAGTTGCTGCTTAAAAAATAATATGTTCATACGAAGCAGGTACGGCCGGGCAAAACCAGACCGTACCTGCTTTTCTTTATAAAATAACCACTTGACAAATTATATTATATGACATATAGTATATCCATCAGCAATATTATACATTGTATAATATATGAAGTTAAACAATATTACAGCATAAGGAAAGGCGGGATCATATGGTTTTTAATACGGGCGCGGCACTTCTGGATGCCATTGTGCTGTCCGTTGTCTCCAGGGATCAGAATGGAACCTACGGCTACCGCATCACCCAGGAGGTGCGTGAGGTGCTGGACATTTCCGAGTCTACCCTTTATCCGGTGCTGCGGCGTCTCTTAAAGGACGGATGTCTCGAAAGCTATGATCTGGCGATCGACGGAAGAAACCGCCGGTACTACCGGATCACGGAGAGCGGAAGGCTTCAGCTGAATCTTTATCGCGGAGAATGGAATACTTACGCACAGAAGATATCCAGAATACTTGAGGAGGACATAAGACATGAGTAGAGCGGAGTTTATGGAAAAGCTGGAATATCTGCTGCAGGATCTTTCGCAAGAAGACCGGGAAGACGGAATAGCCTTTTACCGTGATTATCTCGATGAGGCCGGACCGGAGCGGGAGCAGGAAGTACTGCGGGAATTCGGAAGCCCGGAACGGATCGCCTCCATCATCCGGAGCAATTTAAAAATGGATCTGGAAGACGGCGGCATTTTTACCGAGAATGGGTTTGAGGATGAGCGTTTCCGGGAGCCTGGGTACCAGGTGGTAAAACGGAAAGATCTTCCGGATGTGTTGGAGGAAAACAGACAAAGAAACGATGACGGTCATGCACAGACAGCGGGACGGGAACGGACAGAGTATGAACATGGACGGTCACGAAAAAAAGAAGGAACACGCCGGAGAATTCTTCTTCCGCTGCTTCTGGTCTTAGTTTTGTTTCCGGTTATCCTCGGCATGGGAAGCGGAGCCATTGCCGCAATCTCCACGCTGCTTGCTCTTATTGCCATAGCAGTGCTTGGAATCGGCTTCCTGACCATAGCGGCCTGCTTTGGCACTGTGATTCTGACGGTAATGGGTGCAGCTATCCTGGTCTCCGACTTATGGGGCGGCATTACCGTTGTCGGATTTGCAGTATTCACGTTTGGCTGTGTGCTGATCGGAATTGCGTTATCGATTCTTACATACGGAAAATTTGTGCCATGGTGCATTCGGACGATTGTAAACATTCTGAAGGGACTGCTTCGGGGAGGAAAGAAAGCTTATGAAAAATTGCGTTAAGTGGTTTTTAGTGGTGGGCATCCTGTTCTGCCTTTTCGGCACGGGAATCATTACAGCCGGTCTTATGAAAGGCGGAGCCAGGAATGCGAAAAGCTATTTGAGAGAGTATTACCATCATGCAGACGAGATCGAGGAGCATCTGGATGATTATATAGAGTATTAGGTGTGAATATGCTTGGAGGAATGAAAGATGGATATGAATAAAAAACTGTATCGTTCCAGTACAAACAGAGTAATATGCGGCGTTTGCGGAGGTCTTGGAGAATATTTTGGTGTGGATCCGACCATTGTGCGTCTGATATGGGTATTGATCGCCTGCTCCGGAACAGGCTTGATTGCCTATATTATTGCAGCGGTCATTATGCCGCTGAACTCGGATGAAAATTTATGAATAAAGCGCAGCGAAACGGGCACACTTCCAGAGAAAAGGAGTGTGCCCGTTATGTCTAAGAAAAAAGAGAAGAAGCCCTTTGATCCGGAACATATGACCCCGGAGGAACAGCTGAAATTTGAGATTGCGGAGGAGCTTGGCCTGGGAGACCGGGTCCTGAAGGATGGCTGGCGCTGCCTGACCTCCAAGGAAAGCGGCAGGATCGGCGGTCTCATCACAAAAAGGAAGAAGCAGATGCAAAAGGAAACTCAGAGAAACGCCCCGGTCTGATGCTTGTCAAACCACCCAAAAGCAAGTATAATAAAAACCGATTACAGTGTACAAAAAAGCGTATGCTGAGACGGAGAAAACAAGTGGCAGAGAAAAGACTGAGGAATGGATATACAACCGGGACCTGTGCGGCGGCTGCGGCGAAGGCGGCGGCCGCTTTTTTGTTATGTGGAAAAGCGGATTCGGACTATTCGGAACTTACCCTTCCGGGTGGAACTGTCTGCCGGATCCAGGTAACGCGGTATGAGCCGGAGCAGGAAACGGAGTCTCCGGCGTTCTGCTATTTTGTGCAGAAGGATTCCGGGGATGATCCGGATGTGACGAATGGAACTAAGGTATTTGCCAGAGTACGCCAGGCGGATAAAAGCGAGTTCGAAACCTTATGCCGGACGGGTGCCGGATATTATCTGGAGGAATATCCGCAGCTCTATTTAAACGGCGGCCAGGGCATCGGCATGGTGACAAAGCCGGGGCTTAGCTGTCCGGTGGGACATTATGCCGTCAATCCGGTACCGCGCAGCATGATCCTGGGGGCGGTGGCGGATGTTGTGCAAACAGCCGCTTTTGAGGAATATCTGATCGTTACCATCTGGATCCCGGAAGGGGAGCAGCTGGCACTCCAGACCTTCAATCCCAAGCTGGGGATTCAGGGCGGTATCTCGGTTCTTGGCACTACCGGAATTGTAAAGCCTATGAGTGAGGAGGCGCTGCTGGAAACCATTCGTCTGGAAATTCACATGAAAGCAGTGAACGGGGCAAAGGAGCTTCTGATGGCGCCCGGAAACTATGGCGAAGAATTTTTAAAGAAGGAGCTGGGCGTTCCGATGGGAAGCGCCGTTCTTTGCAGCAACTTTGTGAAGGAAGCGGTGCTGATGGCAGAGATGGAGGGCTTTCGGAAGCTGCTGTTTGTGGGACACATCGGTAAGCTGATCAAGGTGTCTGCCGGTGTGGAAAATACCCATTCCAGGTATGGAGACGGCCGCATGGAACAGATGGCGGTGCTGACAAAAGAACTGGGGCATCCCAAGCTGCAGGAACAGATCCGTGTCTGCAATACCACAGATGACGCGCTGGCGCTGTTAAAAGAACAGGATCTTGCAAAGCCGCTTCTTGACCGAACTGCTCTCTGTGTTAAGCACTGGATGGAAAGCTGGAGCGGAGGGCAGATCGCAGTGGAAGCAGTTACCTTTTCCACTGCACATCAGCTGCTCGGAGCGACAGAAAACTGGCAGAAAGCATTTGATGCCTGGCTGGAGACATCCGGCCGGGGAAAGGACTCTTTATGAAACTTGCAGTGATCAGCTTTACCAGGACAGGCGAAAGTATCTGCGAAAAGCTGTCAAAGGCGCTGAGTGCGGCGGGAGCAGACTGCCCAGGCTATAGCGGAAGAAAAACAGGCAATGCAGGTTCGATGTTACAGCCCGTATCCGGGACACTCTCAGAGTGGACCGGGCAGCAGTTTGCCGCATGTGACGGACTGATCTTTATCGGGGCAGCCGGTATCGCAGTGCGTCTGATTGCTCCATACTTGAAAGATAAGCTTACGGATCCGGCTGTGATTGTGGTGGATGAGGCTGGACAGTTTGCTATTTCCCTTCTTTCCGGTCATGTGGGCGGCGCAAACCGTCTGACGGAATGGATCGCGGAAATCCTGGATGCAGTACCGGTTGTGACGACAGCCTCCGACGTGCAGGGGCGCACTGCGATTGATGTCTGGGCAGTGGATCACGGCCTTGTGCTGACAGACCGGAAGCTGGCAAAGGAGATTGCGGCGGCGCTTCTGGATGGAGAAACGGTCGGATATTTCAGTGATTACCCGATTTCGCAGCCGGAGGGAACCGGGTATGAGGCAGACGTGGTGCACCGGCTGAATGTCTGGGTAACCTGCCGCAGGCAGGAGGCGCCGGGCATGTATGACTTGCTGAAGGAACAAACGGTAGCTCATCAACAGCCGACATCAGAACTGCCATGTCAGAAGGCAGAATTTCTGCGTCTGGTTCCAAAGAATCTCGTGCTAGGTATTGGCTGCCGCAGGGGTACGCCAGGGGATGTCATAGAAACAGCAGTGCGGGAAACTCTCGAAGAGCATCATCTGGACATATGCGGAGTGTCCGGGGCAGCAAGCATTGATTTAAAGAAGGACGAGGCCGGACTGTTGGAAACAGCAGCTGGCCTTGGCATTCCTTTTTCTACATACAGCAGTGAAGAACTGGCGGCTGTGCAGGGAGACTTTTCGGAGTCCGGGTTTGTGCGTCAGGTGACCGGAGTCGGAAATGTCTGTGAGCGGTCGGCTCTTTGCTGTGCGGGAACAGGCGGACGCCTGATCGTGAAAAAACAGGTGCACAACGGCGTGACGGTAGCTGTGGCAGAAAAAACAGGAGGAGAATGACCATGCAGAGACATGCATCTGTTGTGATATTTGGAGGGACATCCGAAGGACGGGAGCTGGCAGAGTATGCGGAAGCGCATCACATTCCGGTTCTGGTCAGCGTGGTATCCGGCTACGGGGAAAGTCTGCTGAGAGAAAGTGATCTGGTTCAGGTACATACCGGAGCGCTGGATGAAGCTGCCATGCGGCAGTTTTTGCGGGAAGCAGCTCCAAAGCTTGTGCTGGATGCCACCCATCCCTATGCGAGAGTGGTGACGGAACAGGTGGCAGCGCTGTGCCGGGAGCTTGCAATTCCTTATCAGCGGATTTTAAGGGGATCAGAGACAGGGAAAGCCACAGGGCAGGACTCAGGGATGCAGGAAGACAGACAGGATTTTGCGCCTGTATTTGTGGTGGATTCTGTAAGTGAGGCGGCTGCGTGTCTGAAACAGGATGGCCGCCCGGTTCTCCTTACCACCGGGAGCAAGGAACTGGAAGCATTTGCCGGGGATCCGGTTTTGCGGGAACGCATCTTTGCGCGGGTCCTTCCGGACAGTCAGGTCCTTAAAAAATGTGAGGATCTTGGCCTTCACGGCGCCCACATCATTGCCATGCAGGGACCGTTTTCGGTGGAACTGAATTGTGCGCTTCTGCGTACCGTGCAGGCCGGGTGGCTTGTCACAAAGGAAGCCGGAAAGCGCGGCGGCTTTGCGGAGAAAATGGAGGCTGCAAAGCAGTGCGGCGTATCCGTGGTCGTGATCCGGCGTCCAGTCCACGAGGAAGGAATCTCACTGGAAGAGGCGAAGAGGCAGATGGATGCGTACCGGACGGCCAGGCCGCCGGAAAACAGCGTGACAGATGGCACGGGCAAACGTTTTCTCAGCATGATTGGCATGGGCATGGGCGGCGGAAGGCAGCTTACCCTGGAAGCTCTGGAAGTGCTGGAGCGCAGTGATATTGTCTTTGGCGCGTCCCGGATGCTCGCAGACCTGGCACCGTGGCTTCACGAAAAACATCAGGAAACCTATTATCAGCCAGAAAAGATTCTGGACTGGCTGGAAGAACATAAAACCTGTCAGCAGGCCGTGGTGGTTTGCTCCGGTGATACCGGATTCTACAGCGGAAGCGGCAGTATGATGCGGGAACTGAAAGCACGTTTTGGTGAAGTGGAATCCAGTCCTTATGAGGTAACGGTTTTTCCGGGCATTTCTTCTGTATCGGCCCTTGCGGCACGCTTTGGGATATCCTGGGACGATGCCTGTCTCGCCAGTGCCCACGGGAGGGACTGCGATGCGGCGGCGCTCCTTAAGGAGCATGAAAAAGTATTTCTGCTGTTGGACAGCAGTATGAATTTGAGACAGATCTGCCAGATCCTGAAGGATGCTGACATGGGAAATACCAGAATTTACGCGGGTGTCCGTATGGGATATGAGGACGAACATAAAATTTACGGAACAGCAGAAGAAATGACGGATATCGAGACGAACAGTCTGACGGCTGTATTTCTGGAGCGGGAAAAAGATGAGAGATGAATGGTTTATCCGGGGAGAAATCCCCATGACAAAAAGTGAGGTGCGGGCGGTTTCCGTTTCCAAGCTGGAACTGTGCCGGGACAACATTGTGTATGATATTGGCGCCGGGACCGGTTCTGTTTCGGTGGAGGCGGCACTTAAGGTGCCGGAGGGCCATGTGTATGCCTTTGAACAGAAGGAAGAAGGCTGCGCGCTGATCCGGGCGAACGCAGAGAAGGCCGGTGTGAAAAATCTGACAGTAGTTCCCGGAAAAGCACCGGAGTCGTTATATGGCTATCCGGCGCCGGACCGGGTATTTCTCGGCGGAAGCAGCGGTAATATGGAGGAAATCCTGGATCTTGTGACGGAGTTAAACCCTGCAGTTCAGCTTGTGATCAATGTGATTGCGCTGGAAAGCCTGTCCCAGGCTATGGAATGGTTTCGGAAAAAAGGATGGGAGCCGGAGGTGGTCTGTATGCAGGTATCCCGCGCGGCAAAGCGAGGCCCGTACCACATGATGCAGGCGCAGAATCCGATCTATATCCTTGCGGCACAGGGGCAACAGACACAGCAATCACAGAATGTGCCGGTAGCGCCCGGACAGAACGGACGCGCGCAGAAAGATGCAGATTTCCCCCGTATCCTGCTGGCAGCTCCGGGAAGCGGCAGCGGCAAGACTCTTCTTACCACCGGCCTACTGACCCTGTTTCAGAACCGCGGCATCCGCTGTCGTTCTTTCAAATGCGGCCCGGACTACATCGACCCGATGTTTCACAAATACATTCTGGGTATCGACAGCTGCAACCTGGACAGCTTCTTTCTTTCGAAAGAGGAGCTGCAGGCGCTGTTTCGAAAACGGGCGGCAGACGCGGAGCTTTCCGTTCTGGAAGGCGTGATGGGCTATTATGACGGGATTGGCGGCAATTCCACTTCTGCCAGCACCTATGAGGTGGCAACAATAACCGATACTCCGGCCATTCTTGTGGTGAATGGAAAAGGCAGCAGCCTTTCTCTGGCGGCGCAGATCAAAGGATTTCTGGACTACCGGAAGGACAGCCATATCTGCGGCGTGATCTTAAATAAAACGAACAAGATGGTGGGTGAGCGCCTGCGTCCGGAAATTGAAAAGCTGGGCGTGCGTTATCTTGGCGCGGTGCCGGTCTGTGAGACCATGGACATTAAGAGCCGCCATCTGGGACTCACGATGCCGCAGGAGCAGAGTGAGCTGCGCGGGCATCTGAATGCCTTTGCGAAACAGCTGGAGGAGTATCTGGATGTTGATGGGATTCTGGAGCTGGCGGGATGCTCCGGAGAGAAACTGCCGGAAGCCGGAAAAACCGAGCAATCCAACCAGACAGATTTGAACCAGGAAGAAACAAAACAGGATGAGATCCGCCCCATAGACTCGGAGAGTGAACCTCCTACCCGCCGCATGGCGGTGGCCATGGATAAGGCCTTCTGCTTCTACTATCAGGAAAATCTGGACTTTTTAAGACAGCACGGATGGGAGCTGATCCCATTTTCCCCGCTCCACGATGCGGCATTGCCGGAGCAGGTTCATGCCATCTTACTGGGCGGCGGATACCCGGAGCTCTACGCAAAGGAGCTGTCTGCCAATGAGCCGATGCTTGCGTCCATTCGAAACGCCCATGCAGAGGGCATCAAAATTCTGGCGGAGTGCGGCGGGTTTCTGTATCTTCAGGAGCACCTGGAGGATGAAATGGGAAACTGCTGGCCTATGGTCGGACTGATCCACGCAGACGGGTTCCGCACAGAAAAACTTGGCCGTTTCGGATATATTTCTCTGACGCAGAATGGCGCAGTGCGGATCAAAGGGCATGAATTCCACTACTGGGAGAGCACCGCACCGGGATCAGCGTTTCGGGCAGAAAAACCGCAGTCGGACCGCGGCTGGGACTGTATGTACCGGACGGACAGTCTGCTAGCGGGCTTTCCGCATCTTTATTATTTATCCGGACCTGATCTGATCCTGAGCTTTTTATCTGGTCCTGAGAGAGAGGAAACAACATGATGCATCTTGTGACCGGCGCTTCCGCCAGCGGAAAATCCGCCTACGCGGAAGATCTGCTTGTACTTGCAAAGAGCGCAGAAAAATATTATATCGCCACCATGCGTCCCTGGGGCGCGGAAGGAGCGGCACGGGTAAAAAAGCATCGTGCCATGCGGGAGGGAAAGGGTTTTCAGACCATCGAAGCCTTCCACACACTGGATGATTTACGCCTGCCGGAAAAGGGAAGCCTGATGCTGGAGTGCATGTCCAACCTGTTAGCCAATGAGCAGTTTGAGCTTGGCGGAACAGATGAGGAAATCCTGGACCGGATCCAACAGGGCATTCAGAATTTAAAGGAACAGACCGATGATCTGATCATCGTGACGAACGAGATTTTTTCAGACGGATGCCGTTATGACGCAGAGACCGTCCGCTACATAAGACTTCTCGGAAACCTTAATATCCGGATGGCAGAGGAGGCGGATGCCGTAACAGAAGTTGTGTATGGAATTCCCATCCGCCGGAAAGGAGAAGATGCGAATGAGCAGCAATGAGAAAACCCTGCCTTCAATTCTGGAAAGCTTTGTGATCGCGTTTTCCATGTATTCCCGCATCCCTATGCCCTTTGTGGAGTGGAGTGAGTGCGGTATGAAGTACGCCTTCTGCTTTTTCCCGCTGATCGGTGTGGTGATCGGCGCGTGTGTCTGCGCCTTTTGCTGGCTGTCCGTGCAGGCCGGGCTTGGTATTCTGGCTTTTTCCCTTCTGGGAACGGCTGTCCCGCTGCTCATCACCGGAGGCATTCACATGGACGGATTTCTGGATGTGACGGATGCCAGAAGCTCCTTCCAGAGCCGGGAACGAAAGCTGGAAATCTTAAAGGACCCTCACGCCGGAGCCTTTGCCATTGCCGGGTGCGGTGTCTATCTGCTGCTGTACGCGGCAGCCTTTTCAGAGCTGCGTCTGGAGGCCTTTCCGGCCATTGGCGGAATCTATGTGATGACACGGGCCCTGAGCGGTCTTTCGGTTCTCTGTTTCCCAAAGGCAAGAAAGGATGGACTGGCAGCCACGTTTGCCAAAGGAACCGGAAACGGAGCACCGGCAGTCAAAGCAGTGCTGGCAGTCTGGCTTCTGGCGGGAATTGCGTTTGTATTTCTGGTATCCGGTACCGTCACGGCAGTGATCCTGACAGTGGCAGCAGCGGCAGTGTTTCTCTGGTATCATCACATGGCCATGCACGAATTTGGCGGGACCACCGGCGATCTGGCCGGATATTTTTTGCAGACCGCGGAGCTGGCGATGATTGCGGCGCTGGCCGTGTGCAGCAGGATCTAGATAGCATGCAGCCGCAAGTGCAGCAGCGGATTTGCCGCAGATACACCATGTTCTGCGGCGAAACAGATAAACACAGCAAGGAGTTGACACATTATGATTCTTGTTATTGGAGGAAGCTTTCAGGGAAAGAAAGCATATGCAGCACAGATCTGTGGCGGGGGAACGGTCCTTGCCGATTTTCAGGACCGCATCCGCGCGGCGCTGGAAGCCGGAGAAGATCCGGAAGCGTTCACACGGCAGATTCTTGTGAACCCGCCTGCGGTGATCACGCTGGATGAGGTGGGCTGCGGCATTGTCCCTATGGAGAAGTCAGAGCGGGACTACCGCGAGGCCGTGGGCCATGCCGGACAGATGTTAGCGGCAGCGGCAGCAGAGGTTTACCGGGTGCAGTGCGGCATTGCGGCCCGGATCAAATAAAAAGACAAAAGGAATGTAAAGCAGCATGAGATTAACACAGCTTTGGATGGAATATGCGTCAGCAGCCTGTATTGGCTTTCTGATCGACTTTATCGTGGGAGATCCGCAGGGACTCTGGCACCCGGTCTGCGGGATCGGCAGCCTGATCTCCCGTATGGAAAAGCAGCTTCGAAGGAACGTGGCAGATACCCCGCAGAATCTGCTTCTGGCCGGGGCGGCGCTGGCCGTGACCATTCCCTGTATGACGGTGGTGATCACGGCAGTGCTTCTGCTGGCAGCTGGCTTCCTCCATCCTTATCTCCGTTTTGCCCTCATGTGTGTGCTTGACGGCTGGATCCTTGCGGCCCGCTCGTTAAAAACGGAGAGCATGAAGGTATATCGGAAACTGAAGGAGAAGGATTTAAACGGCGCCCGCTATGCGGTATCCATGATCGTCGGGCGTGATACAGAGAGGCTGACGGCAGAGGGCGTCACCAGGGCGGCGGTGGAGACTGTAGCGGAAAATGCGTCAGACGGTGTCATTGCCCCGCTGTTATTTCTGTTCTTTTTCGGTCCGGTTGGCGGCTTCTTTTATAAGGCAGTCAACACCATGGATTCCATGGTTGGTTATAAGAACGAGAAATACCTGTATTTCGGCCGTGCGGCGGCAAAGCTGGATGACCTGGTCAATTATATCCCGGCAAGGCTTACCGGCCTGGCCTTTGCGGCGGCGGCCTGCCTGATCCCGGGAATGAGCGGGAAAAACGCATTTAAAATCTGGAGGCGGGACCGCAGAAACCATAAAAGCCCGAATTCGGCCCAGAGTGAGTCTGCCTGCGCCGGGGCACTGGGCGTGCAGCTTGCGGGGGATGCCTGGTATTTTGGCGAGCTGTATCATAAGCCTACCATCGGCGATGCCCTTCGCCCGATAGAACCGGAGGATATCCCGAGAGCCAATCGCCTGATGTATGTGGCCTCGGTTCTGACTCTGGCAGTCTGTGCGGCGGCAGTGGCGCTGATCTGTTGTATGTTCGCACCGGGAGGTATGGGACTATGAAAAAACAGCAGATAACCACCTGTCAGCAGGACAAGCGGGTCCGGCATGGCGGAGATATTTACCGGAATCCGGTCCGGTATGATTTCTCCATCAATTTGAATCCCCTTGGCATGCCGGAAGGGGTGAAACGGAGGCTGAAAGAAACCGTGGAGGACTGGGGACGCTATCCGGATCCGCAGTGTGAAGCGCTTACGAGAGCACTTGCCGATTATCATCAGATTGCGGCAGACAGGATTCTCTGCTCCAACGGCGCGGCCGATCTTATTTATGGGCTGGTGCAGACCATAAAGCCAAGGCAGGCACTTTTGCTTTCACCTGGATTTGCGGAGTATGAGCAGGCACTTGCCCGGTCAGACTGTGAGATCCGCTACAGCCGTCTTTGCCCGGAAAACGGTTTTCTTCCGGATGTGCAGCAGCTTTGTGAGCAGATCACACCGGATACAGACCTTATCTTTTTCTGCAATCCCAATAATCCGACGGGGCATGCTATTTCCAGGGAGCAGATCCTGCAGATTGCAAAGTGCTGTGAGGAGACCGGAACCTGGATGGTCCTGGATGAATGCTTCTGTGACCTTCTGGATCACCCGGAAGCATACAGTGCTGTACCGGAAGCAGAGCATTTTCCGAAGCTGTTTATTCTGAGGGCGTTTACCAAAACCTATGCGATGGCGGGGCTGAGACTGGGCTATGGAATCAGCGCAGACCGCGGGCTTTTGCGCAGGCTTTCTGCCGGACGCCAGCCCTGGAGCATTTCCGTGCCTGCCCAGGAGGCAGGATGCGCGGCATTGCGGGATAGCATGTATTTAAACGAAGCAAGGGAGCTTTTAAAAGCAGGAAGGGTATACCTTACCCGGGAGCTTCGCAGAATGGGATTTCGGGTTTACGATTCCGATATCAATTTTATTTTGTTTTTTTACGGGCAAGAGCCAGGACCTCTCTACTTGTATGAGGCATGCTTAAAGCGGGGGATCCTGCTGCGGGACTGCAGCAATTTTACGGGACTTGCCTGCGGATATTACCGTGTCTGCGTGAGCGGACAGAAGGAAAACCAGATTCTGGTCCATACCCTGGAGCAGATTCTGGAGGAAACAGGAAAATAATCAAAGGAGAAGGCAGACCATGAGCTTATATCGGATCATCCTTGTGGACGACGAGGAGGAAGTGCGCAAGGGCATCATACGAAAGATTGACTGGAATCGCCTGGGGTTTGAGGTGGTCGGAGATGCGGAGAACGGAGCAGAGGCATTGGAAAAGATTGAACAGCTGGAGCCGGAGGTCGTCATGACGGATATCCGCATGCCCTTTATGGACGGCCTGACGCTGACAGAAAGGATCCGGCAGAAGTACCCGTCCATGAAGGTTCTGATTTTTTCCGGCTTCGACGATTTTGAGTATGCGCAGCAGGCTATCAAGCTGAACGTGACGGAGTATATTTTAAAGCCGGTGAACGTTGAGGAGCTTTCTGAGATCCTCACCCGGGTCAAAAAGAATCTGGATGAGGAAATCAGCCAGCGGCGTGATGCTGCTCTTTTGCGGGAGAGCTATCAGAAAAGCCTGCCGATCCTCCGCGCGGTCTTCTTAAACGACCTGGTGAGAGGAACCGCCGATGCCGGTATGATCGAGGAGAAGCTTCAGGAATACAATGTAGATATTCTTCATGCCCAAAAATGGCTGACGGTGCTGATCCATATTGAGGCAGACACTACGGAACGCCCGAACGCCCTGCAAAAGGAGCTGGTCCCGATTTCTGTGCGGCAGATTGCGGAGGACCATTTAAGAGATTACTGCCGGTTTACCATCTTTAACTCATCGGCCGGCATTACCCTGATTGTGGCCATTGATGAGAACAATTCCCAGACGGGCCTTCTGGATCACCTGGGAGATATCTGTAAGGAGTGCCGGAGGGTTCTGGAGGTCACGGTAACCATTGCGGTGGGACACAGCTGCCAGAAGCTTTCCGAGCTCAGCAGGGTGTACCAGTCTGCGGTGGACGCACTGGGCTACCGGAGTATTGTCGGTGTGGGCCAGACGATTTATATCAATGATGTAGAGCCTGTTAGCCGCGGCAAACTAAAATTTGACAATGCGGATGAAAATGATTTCGTCACAGCGGTGAAATTCGGCCCGGAGGAAAAAATCCGGGAAACCATACACAGTCTGATGGCTCGCATGGATGATGCCAGGGTGCATGCCAGACAGCAGCAGCTGTATATGCTTTCCCTGTTTAACTGCGTGACCCGGCTGATGCAGCAGTATGATCTCACCACCCGTGAGATTTTTGATACGGAAAAGCAGTATCTGGATATCCCGGCAGCCATTGGAAAGCCGGAGGAATTTGAAACGTGGATCCTGGACGTATCTCTCAGGATCCATGAGAGCATAAACCGGGAACGTGACAATACCACCAAGAAGGTGATCCTGGAAGCGCGGCGTTACATTGAAAACCATTATCAGGATCCCTCCCTCTCTGTGGAAATGATCTGCCGGGAGCTGCATATGAGCCCTGCTTATTTTTCCACGATGTTCCGCAAGGTGACGGGCCAGACTTACATTGCTTACCTGACGGAGGTGCGTCTGCAAAAGGCAGTGGAGCTCTTAAATGAGACCGACGACAAGACCTATGTGATTGCCCAGAAGGTGGGATATCAGGAGCAGAATTATTTCAGCTACGTGTTCAAGAAACGCTTCGGCATTTCTCCGACGAAATACCGCGGCACTCAGAATGGCTGATGAGGAGGCGCTATGGCAAAGAAAAAACTGACGGAATTTTTCAGCCGTGTCAGCATCCGTTCTACCATCTATCTGTATTTCACCATCAGTGCGCTGACGGCCCTGATCCTGATGGGGATTTCGTTCTACGGACGTCTGGTAGGACAGATGACGGCGGCCATCCAGGAGGAAAACCAGACGATGCTGGCACAGGTAAACCATTCGGTGGATTCCTACCTGCGTACCATTATGAAGCTGTCGGATTCCCTTTATTATGATGTCATAAAGAATGCGGATCTTTCCACGGAAAGTATCCACAATGAACTGAACCTTCTTTACGATAATAACCGGGACTGTGTGTCCAATATTGCACTGTTTTCAAAGCAGGGAGAGCTGATCGATACCTTTCCGGCAGCACGCTTAAAGACCGGGCTGGATGTGACAGCGGAGGACTGGTTTACGGACACGCTGGAGCGCACGGAAAATCTGCATTTTACAACACCGCATGTACAGTATATTTTTGACAGTGATGAAAACCAGTATACCTGGGTCATTACCATGACCCGTGCGGTAGAGATCACGAAGGGCGTTTCGGCCGAGCAGGGAATTTTGCTGATCGACATTACCTATGGAAGCTTAAAGCAGCTGTTGGACAGCATCACCATGGGAAATCACGGCTACCTTTATCTGGTGAGTCCGGGCGGACAGCTGATCTACCACCCGCAGATGCAGCTGATCGACGCGGGGCAGATGCAGGAAAATTTCCGGGCTGCTGCCGGTTACCGCGATGGCAACTGCCGGGAGTCCTATCAGGGCGAGATCCGGGATGTAACGGTCAAATCGGTGGGCTATACCGGCTGGAAGCTGGTGGGCGTTACACCTGAAAAAGAAAGCTATCTGAATACGTTAAAGACCAAATTGTTTATGGTATTTCTGATCGCGCTGTTCCTGTTTATGCTGATGATCATCAATGCATCGATTTCCTCCCGCATTACCATCCCGATCCGGGAGCTGGAAAAATCAGTCAACGCGCTGGAGAACGGGAACCTGGATGTGGAGGTTTATCAGGGCGGATCCTATGAGATCCGGCATCTGGGGCGTTCCATCGGTGACATGGCGCGCCAGATCAAGGTGCTGATGCAGGATATTGTGGCAGAGCATGAATCCAAGCGTAAAAGCGAATTTGACACGCTCCAGTCCCAGATCAATCCGCATTTTCTTTACAATACCCTGGATATCATCGTGTGGATGATCGAGAACGAGCAGAAGTCGGAGGCGGTCCGGGTGGTTACGGCCCTGGCCCGTTTCTTCCGCATCAGCTTAAGCAAGGGAAAGAGTATCATTCCGGTGCGGGACGAATTAGAACATGTGCGCAACTATCTGATGATCCAGCAGATGCGTTTTAAGAATAAGTTCACCTACACCATTGACGCGGCGCCGGAGGTTCTGGGGTATGCAAGTCTGAAGCTGATGCTGCAGCCGCTTGTGGAAAACGCGATCTATCATGGCATGGAATTTAAGGACGGGGACGGCATCATTGAAATAAAAGCAGAACAAAAGGAAGACGGACTTTGGTTTACCGTGCTGGATAACGGTCTTGGCATGACGGAGGAACAGGTAGAAAATCTGCTGACGGATCACGCACATGTTTCCTCAAAGCGCGGCTCCGGGATCGGCGTTAAAAATGTGAATGAGCGGATAAGACTGTATTTCGGAAATGAATACGGACTGTTTATTGAGTCGGAGCCGGATGAGGGCACCACGATCCGCATCCATCTTCCGGCGGTGGATTACCGGGAAATTCAGGAAAAGGAGAAAACGGTATGAGAAAACGGGATACATGGCTCTGGGTCATTTATGGGTTCGTACTGCTCTTTCTGTATCTGATTTCTTCTACGAATCTTCTGATCAAGGAGCGGAAAAACGAAATTTATCCGGTTTCGGTGATCCTGGATGACACGACGGATGAGTCTTACCAGAATTTTAAGAAGGGCGTGGACCGGGCAGCCATTGAGCTGAATGCGGATGTAAGCATGATCACGCTGTATGAGGGCGGTGATGCTTCCCAGCAGATCGAGCGGATGGCAAGAGAGCAGCAGGACGGTGCGAGGGCACTGATCGTGATGCCTGTGGAGGAATCTGCCCTGGAATCCGCCCTGGCGGATAAACGGGTACAGATCCCGCTAGTGCTTGTCAATGCTGAGCTTCCGCGGGATAAGGTATCAGCAGTGGTTTCCACCGATTACGATGCCATGGGACAGAATCTTGCCAGACAGGCTCTGAATGAGCATGGAAACCAGATTCCTTATTATCTGTTTTACAGCTCCAGAAAATCGGCGGCCCGACGGCATTTTCAGGATGGCGTGGAATCGGTTCTGCGTGGAGGCGGCTGTGAGATCAAGAAATTTGTGCGCCACGGTGACGGAAGCATCCGCAAGATCGTGGAAGAACTGGTTTATCCGGAATCCACCCAGGCAGTGATCATTGCCCTGGACGCGGAAACACTTCTTGAGACGGCACAGATTCTGGCCGACAGCAGCGTATATCCGGAGCATGTCAGCGGTTTGTACGGCCGCGGGACTGCCACGCCGCTTTTGAATTATCTGGACCGCGGCGTGATAAGCGGGCTTAGTGTGACAGATGATTTCAGTACCGGATACTTAAGCGTCCGGCGTGCCGTGGAGATTTTGTCCAATCAGAAAACGGAAGAGGCAACGGTGCTGGAGAGCTATTATATCCGGAAAGAAGACCTGCGCAGCCCGGAATTCGAGAAAATGCTTTATCCCATTGAGTAGGAGGCGGTTCGTAATGAAAAAACACAGGAATAAGAAAAAATGTGACCGGAAGATAGTTTCTGCGGCCTGTATGGCCCTGGCCTGCATATTGCTTTCCGGCTGCCGGGCGGGCGCTGCCCCGGAGAAGAAGCATGCGATCCGCATCGGAGTAAGCCTGTACCGGGCAGATGACACCTTTATCGGCAATATCCGGTCGGAGCTGGAAAAGAGGGCAAAGGAATATGAACAGGAGACGGGCATCAAGGTGACACTGGACATTCAGGATGCCAAGGGAAATCAGTACGTCCAGAATAAGCAGGTGGAACGCTTTATATCGCTGGGCTGTGATACGCTCTGTGTCAATCCGGTGGACCGCACAACCTCCTCCGGGATCATAGATGCAGCAGCGGCTGCTGATATACCGGTAGTGTTTTTTAACCGTCAGCCCGTCGAGGAGGATATGGACCGCTGGGACAGGCTTTACTATGTTGGTGCGGATGCCAAAGAATCCGCGGTGCTGGAGGCGGAAATCGTGGCGGACCAGTATGAAAAGGATCCGGCTTCCATGGACAAAAACGGGGACGGTGTTATCAGCTATGTACTGCTGGAGGGAGAAAGCAATCACCAGGATTCCCTGATCCGGACAGAGTGGTCTGTCCAGACGTTAAAGGACCGGGGTGTCCCTATTGAAAAAATCACCGGAGGCATTGCCAACTGGGAGCGCTCCCAGGCCTCGGCCCTGATGGAGCAGTGGCTGGAGCTGTATCCGGATACCATTGAGCTGGTCCTCAGCAATAACGACGATATGGCTCTGGGAGCGATCGATGCCCTGGACCGTGCCGGAGGAAAGAAAATCAGCGTTGTGGGGATTGACGGAACTACGCAGGGACAGGATGCCGTGCAGAGCGGAAAGATGCTGGGAACTGTGTCATCGGATAAAACCGGCTATGCGAATGCGATCTTTACGATTGCCGCCGCAGCCGGAATGGGTGAACCAATTCCGGGCGAAATTACGCTGGACAAAGGAAAATATTACTGGAGCCGGCAGAATAATGTCGTAAAAGAGAAAATAAATCCATAAAAAATTGTATAATCGAAAAAATTCAATAATCCAGGAAAGAAAATCCTATGGAAAAATGCACAATCCACCATTATAATAAGCTTGTCAGATGGAGAAAGTAAACAAAAACTTACAAACTATGACAATTTTATTTAAGGGAGGATTTACATTATGAAATTAACTAAAAAAGTAACCGCAATGGCAATGGCATCCTGCATGATCCTGTCCATGACAGCATGTGGCGGAAGCAAACCGGCAGAGACCACCGCAGCAGCTACCGAGGCCGCTACTACTGAGGCAGCAAAAGAGGCAGAGACCACCGCAGCAGAAGTGAAAGAGGCAGCAGGCGGCGATTTTTCCGATAAGAAAGTCGGCATTTCCATTTATAAATTCGATGATAACTTCATGACTCTGTACCGTACCGAGCTGGAGAGATATTTAACCGAGGAGCTTGGCTTCAAGAAAGAAAACATCACCATCCAGGATGGTAAGGGCGATCAGGCAGAGCAGACAAACCAGATCCAGAACTTCATCGCTTCCGGCGTTGACGTTATGATCCTGAATCTGGTACAGGCTTCCTCCGCACCGCAGGTAACCGATATGTGTAAGGATGCAGGTATCCCGGTTGTTTACATCAACCGTGAGCCGGATACCGCAGAGGAAGAGAGATGGGCTTCTGACAGCATCAGCGCAACCTATGTTGGTGCAGATGCAAGACAGTCCGGTACCTATCAGGGTGAAGAGATCGTTGAGACCGCTAACAAGGGCGATATCAACGGCGATGGCAAAGTAAGCTACATCATGGTTCAGGGCGATCCGGAGAACGTAGATGCACAGTACAGAACTGAGTTCTCTGTAAAGGCACTGACCGATGCAGGTCTGGAAGTTGAAGAACTTCTCCTTCAGAGAGGTGACTGGGATCAGGCAAAGGGCCAGCAGATCGTTCAGGATGCTTTAACCCAGTTCGGCGACAAGATCGAGGTTGTTTTCTGTAACAACGATGCAATGGCACTTGGCGCACTGCAGGCGATCGATGCAGCAGGCAGAAAAGTAAATGAGGATATCTATCTGGTAGGTGTTGACGCTCTGACTGAGGCTGTTCAGGATATCACCGAGGGCAAGATGACCGGTACCGTATTCAACGATTACATGGGCCAGGCAAAGACCGCAGCAGACATGGCTGTGAAGTTCTTAAACGGCGAGACTGTTGATCCGGTTAATATGGTTGACTATGTAAAGGTTACTCCTGACAATGCAAAGGATATTCTTGACATCATCAAATAGTCAGACTCTGACCTGTGATTTACAGTGATTCATGTTTCGGGTGTGTCGTCTGACACACCCGATTTTTAAAGAGACCGGCTTTGGATCTGGTCTGGAATCAGAAAGGAGAGAATGGGATGGCAGAGTACAGGTTGGAAATGAAGGGAATCTGCAAAAGCTTCCCGGGTGTCAAAGCCCTTGACGGGATCAACTTAAGAGTCCGTCCCGGAACTGTTCACGCACTGATGGGAGAGAACGGAGCCGGAAAATCAACGTTGATGAAATGCCTGTTTGGAATTTATAAAATGGATGAAGGTGAAATCTATCTGGATGGCGAAAAGATGACGATCCTGAATCCGGATGATGCATTACACAAAGGACTGGCTATGGTTCATCAGGAGCTGCAGCCGATCCCGGAGCGGACAATCGCGGAGAATATGTATCTTGGCCGCTATCCGCTGAAATCGGTCGGACCGCTCAAGTACATTGACCATAAGACCATGAATGAAGAAGCAGCCAAATGGCTGGAAAATATCAAAATGCCTTACGATCCGAAAGCAAAGCTTGGCACGCTTTCTATTGCCCAGATGCAGTCTGTCGAGATCGCAAAGGCCGTATCCATGAATGCGAAAGTAGTGATCCTGGACGAGCCGACGTCTTCCCTTACGGATAACGAGGTAGACGCTCTGTTCCGTATTGTCCGGGATCTTAGATCCAGAGGCGTATCCATGATCTACATCTCCCATAAGATGGCTGAGATCCGTGAGATCGCCGATGATATTACCATCATGCGTGATGGCACGTATGTTGGCACCTGGGAAGTTAAGAACATCAGTGATGATGAAATCGTCCGCCAGATGGTAGGACGTGAGCTGACCAATGTATATCCGCCTAAGGAAGATACCATCAAGGATGATGTGATCCTTGAAGTGAAGGATCTGTGCAGCATCCACGAGCGGTCCTTCCAGCATATCAGCTTCCAGTTAAAGAAAGGTGAGATCCTTGGCTTTGGCGGACTGGTCGGAGCGCAGAGAACCGAGCTGATGGAGGCTATTTTCGGAATGAGGCATATCAAGAGCGGAGAGGTGCTCGTTCACGGAAAACCGATCCAGGTTTCCAGACCGCGTGATGCGATCGGAGATGGTATCGGAATGATCACGGAGGACCGCCGCGGAACCGGTATCCTTGGATGCCTTTCCATTGCAGATAACGTATCCATCTCCTCCCTGAACAATTATCTGAAGATCGGCCCGATGCTTGACACCAAAAAGATCGAGGATCTTGTAAAGGATAATGTCGCAAAACTGAGAATCAAGACGCCGAGCAGCAAAACGCTGATCCAGTCTCTTTCCGGAGGAAACCAGCAGAAGGTCATCATTGCCCGCTGGCTGGCCAACAATCCGGACGTGCTGATCATGGATGAGCCGACCCGTGGTATCGATGTCGGCGCTAAGTATGAGATCTACCAGATCATGATCGAGCTGACCAGACAGGGCAAATCGATCATCATGATCTCCTCCGAAATGCCGGAGTTGATCGGTATGTCACACCGGATCCTGGTAATGTGTGCCGGCAAGCTGACCGGTGAGGTATCCGGAGAGGAAGCAACTCAGGAGAATATCATGAGTATGGCTACTCAGTTTAATTAAGGAGGATACGAGCATGAATAAGAAAAATATCGATATTAAGAAAACACTGCTGGACAATGGAATCATCATTGTACTGCTTCTGCTGGTACTGCTCACCGGCATCACGAAGGATAATTTCTTCTCCTGGAACAACTTATCCAATATTTCCGTAAACACAGCAGCCCGCGTCATCATTGCATTCGGCGTCAGCGGCTGTCTGATCACGAAAGGTACGGACCTTTCCGCAGGACGTATGGTAGGTCTTGCTTCCTGTATCGCAGGTACCTTACTTCAGACCGCAGACTACAGCGGTAAGTTTTTCCCGAATCTGGGGGATATGCCGGTATTTGGAGTCCTGCTGTTATGTATCCTGATCTGTGCCATCTTTGGCCTGATCAACGGTATCGTAATCGCTTACCTGAATGTACCGGCTTTCATCGGTACCCTGGGCATGCAGCTGGCTGTCTATGGTATCTGCCTGGTTTATACCAACGCAACACCGCTTGGCGGCTATCGTAAGGCATATACCGCAATCGCAACCGGCAAGCTGTTCGGACAGCTTCCGTATATGTTCATCATTGCATTTGTGATCGGTCTGATCATGTGGTTCGTATTTAACTATACCCGTCATGGCAAATACATGTACGCGATCGGTGGCAATGAGGCTGCTGCTGAGGTTTCCGGCGTTAACGTAAAGAAAACCAAGATCATCATCTACGTAACCGCAGCCGCTCTGTATGCGATCGCAGGCTTCCTTCTCGGCGCAAAGGCCGGCGGTGCCAGCGTTAACATGGGTCAGGGTTATGAGCTGGAGGCAATCGCAGCCTGCACCATCGGCGGTGTATCCGTAAATGGTGGTATCGGCCGTATCTCCGGTGTTGTCATCGGTGTTCTCGTATTCGAGCTGCTGAAATCCTCCATGCAGTTCCTTGGAATTCCGACCAACTATCAGTACATTGTACAGGGTATCGTTATCATCGTAGCGATTGCACTGGATATCCGCAAATACATCGCGAAGAAGTAATCTTTTATGATCACGTATCGAAAAAAGCAGGGAGTTCTGCAGTTTTGCAGCAGAACTCCCTGCTTCTTTTTCGTTGTCCTTTCAGCGCGTTTGGCTCAGTCTGCTGTTCTGGTATTTTCCGGAGAAGGTTACATCTTCCCCGAACCAGGACGGAGGCACAAAGTGCTCCGCCGCTTCCATATCTGGAAATTCTACCTCCGCCAGCATCAGTCCTTCATAAGTCCCGGAAAAAACATCGAGCTCGATCACAAGTCCGGTTCCGCTGATCGGCTTTTTATAGCGTGTCTTTGTGATGATGATGCCATCGGCCTTTGAGAGCAGATGCTCATAGGCATCCTTTGTAAGCGGAAGATTGTACTCCTCCCGCGCAAGAAGCCCTTTTGATTTGCAGGTGAGCACATAGGAATCATTTTCCCTGCGGACACGTACGACTGGCTCGGTGCAGAGATAGGCCTGCTCCATCTGAACGGCCTCCCAGGTGTGGTAGTCTGAGGGCGGTGCAGTGACCAGATACTTTCGTTCAATTTCCATAAGAATACTTTCCCAGACTGTATTTTGTGATATTATATGAAAAATACAGTAATTTCCTTTCTTTATTTTACATGAAGTATACACGAAAATGTTGGAAAGCGGAAGAGCATGTGGTATAATAAGAGTGTTTTTGTCACAGTCAGTGCTGTATCAGCGGACTGCAGCTGTTTGGAAACGAGATGTCACCGGATGGTGGTGATCACATAAATACAGGTCAGAGAGGACGAAAATCAGATCATGAAGCATATCAGTTATTATTCTGTGCGGCTTTGCTTGGCACGGCGGTGCTTACTGCCTGCAGCGGCGCAGAAAAGGTGAAAAGTAACACACCGGTACAGATCACGATGTGGAACTATTACAATGGGGCACAGAAAGAGGAGATGGACCGACTGGTCCAGGAGTTCAACGATACAGTTGGACTGGAACAGAAAATCGTGGTGGAGTCTGTCAGCAAAGGCAGCGTATCGGAACTTGAGGATGAGCTGCGTGACAGTATGAATGGAAAGACCGGAAGTGATCCGCTTCCGGATTTCTGTTCTGCCTATGCGGACGCGGCATATGACCTCTGGAAAAAGGATAAAATTTCGGACTTTCGTCCTTATCTGACGGATGAGGAGTATGACAACTATATTTCAGCCTATCTGGAGGAAGGTAATTTTGGAACCAATGCGGCCATGATGATTTTTCCAGTGGCCAAATCAACGGAAGTGCTGACGATCAACAGTACCGCCTGGGAACCGTTTGCCAGCGAGACCGGTGCTTCACTGGAGGAGCTTTCCACATGGGAGGGACTTGCTCAGACAGCAAAAGCATATTATGAATGGACTGATGCAAAGACGGAGACACCCAATGACGGTCAGGCCTTCTTTGGGCGCGATTCCTTCGCAAATTATATTCTCGTTGGGAGCTATCAGCTCGGTCATACCATTTATTCCGGCGAAAACGGAAGCATATCCGTGAATGTGGATCCGGACACTATGCGCCGCCTCTGGGATAACTTCTATGTGCCTTACATCAGCGGTTATTATCTGGAGAATGGGAGATTCCGCAGCGATGACCTGAAAACAGGAAAGCTGATCGCCTATGTCGGATCTTCCAGCGGAGCTGTCTATGCGTCGGATCAGGTGACTTATGATGATGGCTCGACCGAGACAATCCGGTGTGACATCCTCCCGCTGCCCGGCTTTGCGGGAGCGTCTTCCTGCGCAGTCCAGCAGGGAGCCGGCGCGGTTATGTTCCGCACGGATGAGAAAAAAGAAAAAGCCGTTGTCACATTTTTAAAATGGCTGACCAGGGAAGACAACAATATCCCATTCTGTACGGCATCCGGATATCTTCCGGTAACAAAAGCTGCCAGTGATGTGGAGCGATGCATTTCCTGCATGAAGGAGCAGAACCTGGAACTCAACCCGAATGTAGAGACTATGCTGAAAACAGCGATCCCACAGGTTAAGGAATACAGTCTTTACACAACCACTCCGTTTCCCGGTGCCCAGGATGCGAGAAAGGTGATTGATTCTACACTGCCGGAACGTGCCAGGGCAGACCGGCAAAAGGTTCTGGAACTCATAAGCTCCGGAATGTCCCTGGAGACCGCGGTTTCGGAATGCAATACAGAAGAGGCTTTTGAAAGCTGGTGTGAAGACACGAAAGCGCAGCTTAGAAATTTGAAGTGATGAGGTTGATCGTATGAAAAAAACACGGTCTATGAAGTGGAGGCTTGTGATTCCATTTTGTCTGATCCTGATTTTTCAGACTATTTTCATGATGGCATTTCTATCCACCGGAAATGTTGCCCAAGGCCTTTATCAGACAGAACTCCGTTCATTGAAAAAGGATGTGGAAAACAGCGGGCTTCTTCTGGAGCGGGAGGTGCTGCAGCACTGGATGAATGACATCCGAAGCTCGGTGACGATCCAGACAACGATCCAGAGTGTCCTTAAGGAAGAGGGGAAAAAAGCATCAGACATTTCCCATGACTGGGAGCTCAATGAGCGGATCATAGGGGAAATCATGCCGGATGTCCTGGAACTGCTCCGCCGAAGCTATGGCAACAGTATTTATGTGGTCCTGGACGGTCCTTCTGCACAGCAGAGTGCCGAAGGCCATCAGGCCGGTATTTCCGTGTTGGATATGGACAGCAGCGACTTTGCCGCGGATAATTCCGATCTCCAGCTTTCCCGTGGCGCTGCTGTTATCTCAAAGCAGTTTAAGGTTCCATTTGCCAGCGACTGGAAGCTTGATTTTGACATGTCAGAAGAGACAGGATCTGGCTTTTACAATCCGTATTTTCTGACAAAGGGTCAGAAGCTCAAAGGTAATATTGCTCGCTTTGCCTTCCTGGGGCCCATATCCAGCGCACTGCAGGCAGAGACGTACGGGGTCAGTTACTCTATACCGCTGACAGCAGAAGACGGCACGGTGATCGGTGTTCTCGGCGGAACCATGCTGAAGGAGCAGATTTATTCACTTCTGAAAAATGAACTGCTTCAAAGAGATGAGAACACCATCCTGATGCTCGCGAAAAGGGGAGAAAATGAAACGGTCCTGACCCCGGTCCTGACGTACGGCCTGTCCTTTCACCGGTCCTTTGGAGGCATGAACGGAATCGGCGGGACTGCCACCAGGTGGAATGACATTCAGAAAACAAAGGATCAGAACGGAGACTGGTGGTATCTTGCATCCAGGGAGCTTCCGGTATATGGGCGCGATTCCGCGTTTCACAGAACGAGCTGGCAGATCGTGGTGCTCAGGCGTCAGAGCGTATTTCTCTCCTTCTATCAAAAGCTTCTGAACAGCCTTCTTTCCGGCTGTGCTTTCACCATGATCCCTGGGATTTTGTTTGCCCTGATGTACGGAACGTACTTCAGCCTGCCGATCCGCAGGCTGATCTGCCAGCTGCGCTCTGCGGAGGATGATTCCCGGATCCATCTTCAGCCAACCTATATCAGCGAGCTGGATGAGCTGAGCCACGCGATTGAATATCTGAGCGCAGATGTGGCGGAATCTGCTCTGCGTATATCCAGGATCCTGGAAGGCTCCGGTGTTCCCATTGGCGTATTTGAATATCTGCCGGATCGGAAAAAGGTATTCTGCAGCCGGACTCTGTTTGAGCTTCTCGGACTTGAACAGACGGATCGGGATTATACGTACCTGGAAGAGACCGGCTTCCGGAAGATGATGCAGATCCTGGGTCCTGGGGTTAAGGAGCACCAGGATGTCCGGCTTTATCATCTGCAGGCGAACGGAAAGGACCGTTATCTTCGATTAAAAATCGTCCGGGCGGAAAACGGCAATGAGACAGGCGTCCTGCTTGATGTGACGGAAGAGCTGGAGAACCAGAAACGTCTGGAGCTGGAGCGTGACTACGATCCGCTGACAGAGCTTTATAACCGGCCGGCCTTCCGCAGAAATACGCTAAAGCTTCTGCAAAGCGGAAGGATCAGCTGTGGTGCCATGCTGATGTGGGATCTGGATAATCTGAAATATGTCAACGATAACTATGGTCATGAGATGGGAGACCGCTATATCCGTCTGTTCGCAGATCAGCTGAAAAACCTGAACCGGTACGGTGCTGTGGTAGAGCGCCATTCCGGCGATGAATTTATGGCATTTCTCTGCGGAAACAGTGAGGAGGAACTACGTGGTATTCTCTGTGAGCTGCGCACCAGGTCGTGCGCAGTCAGCCTGAAGGTGTCCGACCAGTATGAGCTTCCGCTGCGCGCCTCAGCGGGGGTTGCCTGGTATCCGCGCCAGGCCCGTGATTTTGAAACGCTTGTCCGGTATGCCGATTTTGCCATGTACATGGCAAAGCACAGTACCAAGGGTGTACTTCAGGAATTTGATCTGGAAAGCTATCAGAAGAATTCCTACCTTTTGTCCGGGCAGGAGGAGATCAACCGTCTTCTCGAGCAGGATGATGTCCCGTTTGCGGCACAGCCGATCGTCTGCCGTGACGGAAGTCTGTATGGATATGAGCTGCTGATGCGTCCGGAAACCCGGAATTTCAAAAATATCCAGGAGGTTTTGAATCTGGCCAAGTGTCAGGCAAAACTTCCGCAGTTTGAACGACTGACCTGGGTTGGCGCCTTACGGTGGCTTTTTACTCACAAGGCTGAAATACCATCCGACTGCCATATCTTCATCAATTCCATTGCCAATGTATCTCTTGACCCGGATTGCGTGAATGAACTGATCCGGAAATATCCGGATCTTCTGAAACGTGTTGTCATGGAGATCACAGAGGGAGAGGCCATTAGCAGCAGTGATATGGAATTCAAAATGGAGACCATCCGCCGTACTGGAAGCAGGATCGCGCTGGATGACTTCGGAAGCGGATACAGCAGTGAGGGAACGCTCCTGAATATGGAGGTGAACATTGTAAAGCTGGATATGGGACTAGTCAGCGGAATCGACAAAAACCGTGATAAGCAGGAGCTTGCCGCAAACCTGATCC
The DNA here is from genome assembly GCF_003478505.1 of Clostridium sp. AF27-2AA. Classification (GTDB taxonomy): domain Bacteria; phylum Bacillota; class Clostridia; order Lachnospirales; family Lachnospiraceae; genus Brotaphodocola. The sequence continues at coordinate 51,872 of NZ_QUFI01000012.1, read as the reverse complement.
ACTACTGCAAGGAACGCAATATCCTGGTACTCGCAGAGGGTGTGGAGCGGATCGAGGAGGTTCACACTATGCTGCTTCTGGGAGCTGATCTCTTCCAGGGTTATTATTTCGGACGGCCGGAGCTGGAAATCCGTCCGGTAAACCCATATGTGATCGAAAAAATGCGTAAGTTATTGCAAAAATAGGACTGGTAATTATAAAAAGTCTATGCTATAATGGTGAATTGAAGTGTGGCGCCCTGCCGGGACAGCCATACATAGATGCAAGGAGGAACCCATATTATGAGTTTACAGGTAGAAAAATTAGAAAAAAACATGGCGAAATTAACCGTAGAAGTACCGGCAGAGCAGTTTGAGGCAGCTCTTAAAACTTCCTATAACAAGAATAAAAACAAGTTTAACATTCCTGGCTTCCGTAAGGGCAAAGCACCGCAGGCAATGATCGAGAAGATGTACGGTGTCGGCGTGTTTTACGAGGACGCTGTAGATGAGGCAATCAACGCTTCTTATCCGGACGCTGCAAAAGAGAGCGGTCTTGAGATCGTTTCCAGACCGGAAATCTCCATTGAGCAGGTAGAAAAGGGCAAGTCCTTTATCTACGTTGCAACCGTAGCTACCAAGCCGGAGGTAACCCTGGGCGAGTACAAGGGTATTGAAGTAGAAAAAGCAAAACCGGAAGTAACCGACGCTGACGTAGAGGCAGAGTTAAAGAAGGTTCAGGAGCAGAACTCCAGACTGGTATCCGTTGCTGACCGCGCAGTTGCAGACGGTGACCAGACCGTGATCGACTTCGAAGGTTTTGTAGACGGCAAGGCATTCGAGGGCGGAAAGGCTGAGGACTACACTCTGGTGATCGGTTCCCATTCCTTCATCGATACCTTTGAAGATCAGCTGATCGGCAAGAACATCGGTGAGGATGTAGAAGTAAACGTGACCTTCCCGGCTGAGTACCATGCAGCAGAGCTGGCTGGCAAGCCGGCAACCTTTAAGGTTAAGATCAAAGAGATCAAGATGAAAGAGCTTCCGGAGCTGAACGATGAGTTCGCAAGCGAGGTTTCTGAGTTCGAGACTCTTGACGCATACAAAGAGGACGTTAAGAACAAACTGGCTGAGACCAAGCAGGCACAGGCTACCGCTGAGAACGAGAACAACGTTGTACAGAAGGTTGTTGATAACGCTCAGATGGATATTCCGGCACCGATGGTGGATGAGCAGGTTCGCAACATGATCGAGGACTACGCACGCAGACTGCAGAGCCAGGGCATCAGCTTTGACCAGTACCTGCAGTTTACCGGAAGCACCATCGAGCAGTTACAGGAGCAGATGCGTCCGCAGGCTGAGTTAAGACTGCGTACCCGCCTGGTACTCGAGGCTGTTGTAGCAGCAGAGAAGATCGAGCCGTCTGAGGAGTTAGTTGAGGCTGAGATCAAGAAGATGTCCGAAAACTACAAGATGGACGCTGAGCAGATCAAGACCATCATGGGTGAGGCAGGAATGGCTCAGATGAAGGCTGATATGGCTGTTCAGGAGGCTGTAGATTTCCTGGTAGCTGAGGCTAAATTAGTATAATATTTTCCAGTATAGGAATACTAACACTATGACTAGGTGCAGATTTCGGGCCAGACCTGGAGTCTGCACCTATCATTGCAAAAGACAGTAATGAAAGACAGGAGGATCTGACGATGGCATTGGTACCTTATGTAATTGAACAGACCAGCAGAGGAGAACGCTCCTACGATATCTATTCCCGCTTGTTAAAAGAGAGAATTATTTTCCTTGGGGAAGAAGTAACTGACGTTTCCGCAAGCCTGATCGTAGCTCAGCTTCTGTTCCTGGAGTCTGAGGACCCAGGCAAGGATATTAACTTATACATCAACAGTCCGGGCGGATCCGTGACTGCCGGCATGGCCATCTACGATACCATGAATTACATCAAATGCGATGTATCTACCGTGTGCATCGGTATGGCAGCCAGCATGGGTGCATTTCTTCTGGCCGGCGGCGCAAAGGGCAAACGCTTCGCGCTTCCGAATGCAGAGGTTATGATCCACCAGCCGTCTGGTGGTGCTCAGGGTCAGGCAACCGAGATTCAGATCGTTGCTGAGAAAATCCTGCAGACCAAAAAGAAATTAAATGAGATTCTTGCAGCCAATACCGGTCAGCCCTACGAGGTCATCTGCCGCGATACGGAACGCGACAATTACATGACCGCGGAAGAAGCCTTAAAATATGGCTTGATCGACCAGGTGATCGCAAAGCACTAAGGCTGCCTTACGCTCAAGAATTCTTACAACCAGGAAAGGACAAGGTGTTATTTTATGCCGACAAGAACAGATGACAGGGTCAGATGCTCTTTCTGCGGAAAGACCCAGGATCAGGTAAGAAAACTGATTGCCGGTTCCAAAAATGTATTTATCTGTGACGAATGTATTGAACTCTGCGGAGAAATCCTCGCGGAGGAGCTGGAAGAGGAGGAAGAGAAGGAGCCGGTATCTCCGTTAGCTGGCATTAACCTGTTAAAGCCGAAGGAGATCAAGGCATTTCTGGACGAGTATGTCATTGGACAGGATGCAGCCAAGAAGGTACTGTCTGTAGCGGTTTACAACCACTACAAACGTATCACCTCCGGTGCAGGCAGTGATGTGGACGTGCAGAAGAGCAATATTCTTATGCTGGGACCGACTGGTTCCGGTAAGACTTATCTGGCGCAGACTCTGGCCAAAATCTTAAATGTACCATTTGCCATCGCGGATGCAACCGCGCTGACTGAGGCCGGTTATGTAGGTGAGGATGTTGAGAATATTCTCTTAAAGCTGATCCAGGCGGCAGATTACGATATCAGCAAGGCGGAGTATGGTATTATCTACGTGGATGAGATTGATAAGATCACGAAGAAATCTGAGAACGTATCTATCACCCGTGATGTATCCGGTGAGGGTGTCCAGCAGGCACTTTTAAAAATCCTCGAGGGAACCGTAGCCAGTGTGCCGCCGCAGGGAGGAAGAAAGCATCCGCATCAGGAGCTTCTGCAGATCGATACAACCAATATTCTGTTTATCTGCGGAGGAGCGTTTGATGGTCTGGAGCACATCATCGAGAGCCGCTTAAGCGCCGGCTCTATTGGATTTAACGCAGAGGTCTTAGACAAGAATAAAACCGACATCGATGAGCTCTTACGCCAGGTAGAACCGCACGATCTTGTGAAATTCGGCCTGATCCCGGAGTTTATCGGCCGTGTACCTGTAACGGTTTCCCTGGACCTTCTCGATGTGCATTCCTTAAGCCGGATCCTGACCGAGCCGAAGAATGCCCTGACCAAGCAGTATCAGAAGCTGTTTGAGCTGGATGGCGTTAAACTGGAATTTACCCCGGAAGCCATTGAAGAGGTTGCAAAGCTTGCGGTAGAGAGAAAAACCGGAGCCAGAGGACTTCGTTCTATTCTGGAATCCGTCATGATGGATCTGATGTATGAGATCCCGTCTGACAATAATATCGGCATCTGCACCATTACCAGGGATGTCGTAGACAAAACAGGAGAGCCGGAGCTGGTATACCGGGATACGGCTGTGCCGCGCAAAACACTCTCCCAGAGACTGAAGAAAGAAACATCCGGCGAGATCGCATAAACGCCGGAGCAGGAAAATGGGAGCTTATAGCTCCCATTTTCTATTTCAGTCTGTTCATATTTTTTAGGAGGAACCTGATGGAAGATACAAAGATTATAACGATGCCGGTCATAGCACTCCGCGGACTTACCATGCTTCCGGAGATGACCATCAGCTTTGATATCAGCCGCAAGAAATCCATTGCGGCTGTAGAGAAGGCCATGGTCAGTGACCAGAGAGTCTGTCTGGTAGCCCAGAAGGACCCAGAAATCCAGGATCCGTCTCTGGAACAGCTCTATCATATCGGTACCGTTTCTTACATAAAGCAGCTGGTGAAGATGCCAGGCGGCATAGTCCGCGTGATGGCAGAGGGCCAGGAGCGCGCAGAGCTTCTGGATCTGGACAGCACAGAGCCGGCTCTGATCGGGGAAGTGCTTCTCACCAGTGAGCAGGAAGCAGATGTGGATGGCGCTGCGGCCGAGGCGATGTCCCGCATCCTGAAGGAAAAGCTGGAATCCTACGGACGCCAGCATCCGAAATTCAGCAAAGAGAGTCTGCCGGGCCTGATGGTTTGTGAGGATCTGGAGTCCTTAATGCTTCAGATGGCCAGCGAACTGCCGTGGGATTACCGGATCCGCCAGAGCTATCTGGAGGAGGCAACCCTGGCCGGTCAGTATGAGGTGCTGCTTACCAACCTGATCCATGAGATTGAAGTATCCCAAATTCACCGGGAACTGCAGGAAAAAGTAAAAGAAAATATTGATAAAAATCAGAAGGATTATATTTTACGGGAGCAGATGAAGGTAATCCGCGAGGAACTTGGCGAGGATCTGCTTTCGGATACGGATGAATATGAAAAGCAGCTTGCTTCCTTAAAAGCCGATAAGGAAGTAAAAGAGAAACTTCAGAAGGAGATTGACCGCTTAAAAGGCATGCCTGGCGGTGGTCAGGAGAGTAATGTCATCCGTACCTACATTGAAACGCTTCTGGAACTTCCGTGGAATAAAACATCCAAAGACAATAATGACATCAAGCACGCCAAACAGATTCTGGAAGAGGATCACTACGGCCTGGAGCAGGTGAAAGAGCGCGTTCTCGAATATCTGGCTGTGCGTGTCCTTGCCAAAAAAGGCAACAGCCCGATTATTTGCCTTGTGGGCCCTCCTGGAACCGGTAAGACATCCATTGCCCGTTCCGTAGCCCGCGCCCTGAATAAAAGGTATGTTCGGATCAGTCTGGGAGGCGTCCATGACGAAGCGGAAATTCGCGGACACAGAAAAACCTATGTGGGGGCTATGCCGGGCCGTCTTGTAGATGGACTGCGTCAGGCAGGCGTTTCCAACCCGCTGATGCTTTTGGATGAAATCGATAAGGTCAGCAGTGATTACAAGGGAGATACCTCCTCTGCGCTGCTGGAGGTTCTGGACGGAGAGCAGAACGTAAAGTTCCGTGACCACTATGTAGAACTTCCAATCGATTTGTCCAACGTTCTGTTTATTGCGACAGCCAACACGACCCAGACCATTCCGGGACCGCTGTTAGACCGTATGGAGGTCATTGAAGTCAACAGTTATACAGAAAATGAGAAATTCCACATTGCCCGCAATTATCTGGTGGAGAAGCAGAAGGACCGCAATGGTTTAAAGAAAGATCAGCTTGTGATTTCTGACTCTGCACTGAAAAAAATCATCCACAATTATACCCGTGAAGCTGGTGTCCGCAACCTGGAACGCCGTATCGGAGAAATCTGCCGCAAATCCGCAAGAGAGTATCTGGAGCATAAAAAAACGCATATCCGGGTAACGGAATCCAATCTGGAAAAGTACCTTGGTAAAGAAAAAATCACCTTCGAAGACGCCAATGAGGAAGATCAGGTAGGTATTGTGCGCGGTCTTGCATGGACCAGTGTCGGCGGTGATACACTACAGATTGAGGTAAATGTGATGCCGGGAAAAGGCGAGTTAAAGCTGACCGGCCAGATGGGCGATGTCATGAAGGAATCCGCCATGACGGCACTGACCTATGTCCGTTCCATCTGTCCGCAGTATGATGTTCCGGATGATTATTTTGCAAAGAATGATATCCACATTCATACTCCAGAGGGAGCTGTGCCGAAGGATGGCCCGTCTGCCGGAATTACAATGGCTACAGCCATGTTCTCTGCTGTGGTAAACCGTAAGGTCCTGGCCAAAGTAGCCATGACCGGCGAAATCACGCTGCGGGGCCGCGTGCTTCCGATTGGCGGCCTGAAAGAGAAAATCCTGGCTGCGAAGATGGCTCATATGGAGACCGTTCTGGTGCCGGAGAAGAACCGGGCGGACATTGCGGAGCTTTCCAAAGAGATCACAAAGGGCTTAACCATTCTCTACATGAAGAGCATGGAAGATGTGCTGGCTGCAGCACTTGCATAAAAGGAAAAGTGAGGAAGAACGATGATTATTAGAAAAGCGGAACTGGAGACGGTCTGCGGCATTACCAGCACACTGCCGGAAAATCTGCTGCCTGAGTTTGCTTTTGCCGGGAAGTCCAACGTAGGAAAATCTTCCCTGATCAATGGCCTGTTAAACCGCCGTGCGCTGGCGAGGACTTCCTCACAGCCTGGCAAGACCCAGACCATCAACTTTTACAATGTAAATGATGATCTGTATTTTGTTGATCTTCCGGGCTATGGATATGCAAAAGTATCGGTGGAAGTCAAGGCAAAATGGGGCAAAATGATCGAGCGGTATTTAAAAAAATCGAAGATGCTCAAATGTATCTTCCTTCTCATTGATATCCGCCACGATCCGTCTGCCAATGACAAGATGATGTATGACTGGATCGTATCCAATGGCTACAAGCCGGTTATCATTGCCACCAAGCTGGACAAATTAAAACGCAGCCAGATCCAGAAGCATGTGAAGATGGTTCGGGAAGGTCTTGGCCTGGAAAAAGAAGATGTTCTGATTCCATTCTCTGCAGAGACCAAGCAGGGAAGAGATGAAATCTGGGCGCTCATTGAGTCTTTGCAGAATCCGGCTCCGAAAATGACAGAGTCTGAGTAGCATCAGACAGATTTTACGAAGATTTCACTTGAGTCTTTTTAATATGTGTGATACGTTGTAATTATTCTATACATTCTATGAAGAAAGAGTAAGGAGGATCTGTTATATGTCTCAGGAATACATTACATTTACTATTGGCGGCAAAAAGAACATTGCACTGATCGCTCACGACAACGAAAAAGCAAAGCTGATCGCGTGGTGCAAAGAACATAAACCGGAACTGGAGAAGCATAATCTTTACGGTACCGGCACGACAGCCCGCATGATCACAGACCAGACCGGCCTTACCGTGAAAGGCTATAACAGCGGCCCTCTCGGTGGCGACCAGCAGATCGGAGCCAAGATCGTAGAAGGCGTGATCGACTTTGTAGTATTCTTTTCCGATCCGCTGACGGCACAGCCTCACGATCCGGATGTGAAGGCCCTGATGCGCATCGCGCAGGTCTACGACATTCCTATGGCGGTTAATAAGGCCACCGCGGACTTCATGATCACATCCTGTTTCATGAACAGCGATTACCAGCATGAAGTTATTAATTTCAAACGGAATATTGAAGAACGGGCAGAGACTTTATAATCTGCCGGAAAGACTGAGACCGGTAGCCTGCCGGTCTCAATTTTCATGTATTTATCAGGGAGGAGATTTAGTATGAAGGTTGTAGATATGCACTGTGACACCATATCCGAGCTTTTGCATGCCAGAGAGCGCGGGGAAGAGGCATCCATTCTGGAAAATCATCTGCATATAGATTTAAACAGGATGCAGAAAGGGGATTATCTTTTGCAGAATTTTGCCATGTTTGTGCATCTGGGAAAGACAGCAGACCCATTTCACTATGCCATGAAGCTGGTTGATCTGTTTTATAACGAGCTAGAACCGTATTCTGACCGCATTGGAATCGTAAAACGCTGGGAAGATATAGAAGAAAACCAGAAGGCCGGAAAAATGTCGGCTATGCTGACTCTGGAAGAGGGCGGGATTTGCAAAGGGGATCTGTCCTGCCTGCGTGATTTTTACCGCCTGGGTGCCAGGATGATGACCATTACCTGGAATTTTCCCAATGAACTTGGGTTCCCAAATGGGAAGGACGAGAGTGTTTCGCCAGCCAGATCTGTGCCGGATACGGAGCATGGCCTGACAGAAACCGGCATTGCCTTTGTACAGGAAATGGAACGGATTGGCATGATCATTGATATTTCCCATTTAAATGATGCCGGGATCCGTGATGTATTTCACTACACGAAAAAGCCTTTTGTGGCAAGCCATTCCAATGCCCGCGCGCTCGCGCGTCATCCACGCAATCTGACGGATGAGATGATCCGTGCCCTTGCAGAGCGTGGTGGAGTAGCCGGAATCAATTACTACGCCCCATTCCTGAAGGATGCAGATAAAAAAATGCCGCTGCATGGACTCTGCAGCGACATGGTGGCTCATATGAAACATATGAAACAGGTCGGTGGCATCGGCTGTATCGGTCTTGGCTCTGACTTTGACGGTATTGATACCGCAACAGATATGAAGGACTGCTCTGGTATGCAGCTTCTGGCCGATGTGATGAGCCGGGAAGGCTTTACTACTGGAGAGATTGAAGCCGTGTTCCATGACAATGTACTCCGGGTTTACCGGGAACTGTTGTAGGCTGGATCCAGACAGATACCCAATGCCATATACCATTATCTGTCTGACTGCTCCAGGCGATAGAGCAGGATCGTGACTGCCAGCAGATCAGCGCAGCCGCCCGGACTGACATTCATATGAATAAATTTCTGATTCAGCTTTTTCAGAGCCTCCATTCCCAGGGCAGTGGAGGCTCCGCCTATTCTCAGGAGCTGTGCGGCCTCTGACTTGACATGACCCTGTATTACCATATTGGTGCGGCTTAAAACATTGGTGTCATCCACATTCGCCATGAGGGTGAGTAAGGTATTCAGGTAGGCTTCATTTTCTGTCTGCCCGCTGGAAAAAGCAGAGCGGAGCTTAGGCAGAGATACCGTGCGGACGGAAGGAAACCCCTTTTGGGCTTCTCCACGGATTCCCTTGGTACTGTAACGCAGGTAGAGAAGTTCTCCGTTTGTCCGTGGATTCTTGCGGTCGATCTTCTGAAAATCCCTGCGCATGGCATCGTGGCAGAGATAACCGGCCAGCATCAGGATTTTTTCCGCGTCAAACTTTTCGTGCCGTTTGTAAAAAAGTCCTGCTGCCGCCGCAATGGTTCCCATGGAAAAAATCATGCCTTTGTGTGTATTCACACCATCTGTGGCAGCAAACATGGCCTTTTCCGCCTCAATACCGATGGGACGGATGCTTTCGAACAGTGCATTAAAATCTTTGGATTCCCACGTGTATCCGGCCTCAAACATACGGGCCAGATATGGAACAATTGCTGTTGTGCTGGCCGCAAAGGTATCATAATCCATATCCGTGTGCGCGCCGCTGTCATGACGGTCTACCAGTCCAGGTTTCGGGGTAGCGCCTACCTCAGCCATGAGTGCATAGGCACATTCCTCAGCAAAAACAGATGAAATCATAAATACCAGTTCCTCCCCATCCCCAATTTATTTATAATCCGCTTAAAATTTTACCGATCTCTGCAGTCAGTTCTGCAACGCTGTGCCTGCGGCTTCGGCTGCAGACATGCGCCGGCTGTCCGCAAAGCAGACAGGTTCTTGGCGCACTTCCCATATCTTCTCTGGAGACCTTGCTCCCGTCCGGGCGGAGTACATCAATATCAAACAGGCGGCCAAGCCGGTCCTGATCTTCCAGTGAGACCATCAGCTCTTTTATAAAATCCGGATTCGCGTCGACGCTGTAAAAGGCTTCATATCCTGTTTTTTCTTTTATGGTTTCCATATGCTGAATAAGAACCAGACGGTCTTTTAACAGTGTCTCGATTCTCTGACAGCCGCTCGCAAATGCTTCCGGAACATCCGTCAGGACTTTGACTGGTCCAGGAATGTTTAAGGTAAAGCTGATGAGGCTTTTTTTATACTGATGCAGCAGCTGGGTTTGCAGATAGCAGCGCCTCTCTCTGGCAGCAAGCATTTCCTGCAGACTTACTTCTTCCATAAAATCCCCCTGTGAATAAATATTTTTTTATATACCAATAAAGCTCCATATTCCATCCGTATGGCAAAATATTCCACGATCATTTGGCAGAAATCGGATTTAAGAGCCATCGGTTTTGAAACAGAAGCTATATTGGATCTCAGAACACTACTTAGTTGTTACGGGTATTATTATAGGTTAAATATATGTAAAACGCAAATACTTAATAAGTTATGGCCTATATAAATCTGCCCTTATCACTTTAATGCGTTGAATTTGCAGGAATTTAAAGCTTTAAATTGACGGAGTAATAAAAGTGTAGTATGATGGAAAAAGTTCAAGCTTTTGCTATGAAATCAGAATATAAGAAAAAGGGAGAGTTGTATTATGAAAAAGACAAAAAAAGCACTTGCGCTGATTCTGGCCGGAATGATGGCCGCATCCATGACTGCCTGTGGCTCTGGTAAGACTGCAGACACCACTGCCGCTGAAAGCGCAGACGGGACAAAGGCAGAGACTTCTGCAGATGGAGCTTCTTATAAGGTTGGTATCTGCCAGCTGGTACAGCATGTAGCGCTGGATGCAGCTACTGAGGGCTTTAAAGATGCCCTGACCGAAGCCCTTGGAGACCAGGTTACTTTTGATGAGCAGAACGCACAGGGTGATTCCAATACCTGTTCTACCATCATCAACAATTTTGTTGCAGAAGATGTAGATCTGATCCTGGCCAACGCAACACCGGCCCTTCAGGCTGCACAGGCTGGCACGGACACCATTCCGGTTCTCGGAACTGCAGTTACCGAGTATGGTGTAGCACTTGGTATTGACGATTTTAATGGAACCGTTGGCGGTAACATTTCCGGTACTGCGGACCTTGCGCCGTTAAATGAACAGGCTGCTATGTTAAAGGAGCTCTTCCCGGACGCAAAGAATGTTGGTCTGTTATATTGTTCCGCAGAAGCAAACTCCCAGTATCAGGTAGATACCGTAAAAGCAGAGCTGGAGAAGCTTGGCTATACCTGTGAATACTACGCATTCTCTGATTCTAATGATCTGGCAACGATTGTTACCAATGCAGCAAACAGTTCTGATGTTATCTACATCCCGACTGACAATACCGCTGCCGCAAATACCGAGATCATCAACAACATCTGCCAGCCAGCCGGTGTACCGATCATCGCAGGTGAGGAAGGCATCTGCAGCGGATGCGGCGTAGCAACCCTTTCCATCAGCTATTATGACCTTGGCGTAGCAACTGGTAAGATGGCAGCAAAGATCCTGACCGGTGAGTCCAACATTTCTGAGATGCCGATCGAATACGCTCCGCAGTTCACCAAAAAATACAACAAGACCATCTGCGAGGCACTGGGCGTTACTGTTCCGGATGATTACGTTGCGATTGAGGAGTAATTGAGATATGATGAGTTTGGTAAATGCCCTGCCTGGCGCAGTGGCACAGGGACTGATCTGGGGTATCATGGCCATTGGCGTGTATTTAACATTCCGGATTCTGGATATTGCGGATCTAACAGTGGACGGTTCTCTTGGAACCGGCGGTGCGGTCTGCATTATGCTGATGCTGTCCGGGCAGAATGTATGGGTATCTATGGCAGGTGCAACGGCAGCCGGTATGGCAGCCGGACTTGCAACCGGAATTCTCCATACCTTTATGGGAATTCCGGCAATCCTGGCCGGAATCCTGACCCAGCTTGGCCTGTATTCCATCAACTTGAAAACCATGGGAAAAGCGAACCAGGCAATCAATGTCGACAAATATGACCTGCTGGTTTCCCTGCGTTTCATCCGCAAGGTTCCATTTTACAGAAACACGATCCTGATGGTTGCGATTACGATCATCATTCTGATTGCCGTATTGTACTGGTTCTTCGGCACAGAGCTCGGCTGCTCCTTAAGAGCCACCGGCTGCAACGATAAAATGGCTCGCGCCCAGGGAATCAATACGGATTTAAGCCGGGTTCTCGGACTCATGATATCCAATGGCCTGGTAGCACTTTCCGGTGCCATGCTCTGCCAGTATCAGGGATTTGCGGATATCAACATGGGACGCGGTGCCATCGTCATTGGACTGGCTGCAGTCATCATCGGTGAGGCAATTTTTGGAAAAATCTTCCGCAACTTTGGCCTGAAGCTGCTTGGCGTTGCCCTTGGATCCATTATTTATTATCTGGTACTGCAGGTTGTCATTTGGATGGGCATTGATACGGATCTGTTAAAGCTGTTATCCGCAGCAGTGGTTGCTGTCTTCCTGGCAATTCCTACCTGGAAGAGCCGTTATTTTTCAAATATGGGAAAGAGAGGGTAGGAGAACATGCTGGAGATCAAAAATATCACAAAAACCTTTAACAGAGGAACTGTGAATGAAAAGAAAGCCCTTCGTGGTGTCAATCTTACCTTAAATGACGGAGATTTCGTTACCGTGATCGGCGGAAATGGAGCTGGAAAATCTACGCTGTTAAACGCGATCGCGGGAGTCTGGCCCATTGATACCGGTGCCATTGTGATTGATGGAAAAGATGTCACTCGTCTTCCGGAATACAAGCGCGCTGCTTTTTTGGGACGTGTCTTCCAGGACCCGATGAATGGTACTGCAGCAACAATGGGAATTGAGGAGAATCTTGCCCTGGCTCTGCGTCGTGGAAGAGTGCGCAGTTTGAAACCGGGAATCAAAAATGAAGAACGCAAGCTCTATGTGGATATGTTAAAACGTCTTGGGCTCGGCCTGGAAGATCGTCTTACATCAAAAGTAGGACTTCTTTCCGGCGGCCAGCGTCAGGCACTGACTCTGTTGATGTCTACCCTGCAGAGACCGCGGCTTCTTTTGTTAGATGAGCACACGGCTGCACTGGACCCGAAAACAGCTAAGAAGGTACTGGATCTGACTGCAGAGATGGTAGAAGAGCAGAAGCTTACCACTCTGATGATTACTCACAATATGCGTGATGCCATTCAGATGGGCAACCGCCTGATCATGATGCATGAGGGAAATATCATCTACGATGTGGCAGGAGAGGAAAAGAAACATCTTACCGTAGAAGATCTTCTTCACAAATTCGAGGAAGCAAGCGGTGAAGAATTTGCGAACGACCGCATGATGCTCGCAAAATAGCTTTTAAAATAATCAGAAAAAAATGTTATAGACCGGCAGAGTGTAAAAAAGTTTGGCACTCTGCCGGTTTTGTGCTATACTAAATATACCAAATACAGACAATAATGATTTCCAAAGGAGGATTTCTTATGGATAAAAGCAAACTGGTCATTACCATTGAGCGTCAGTACGGAAGCGGCGGCCGCATCGTCGGAAAAAAACTGGCAGAGGAACTGGGTATTCCTTTTTACGATGATGAAATCTTAAGCATGACTGCAGAAAAGAGTGCAGTAGGAGAAAAATATTTCCGCCTTGCTGATGAAAAAGCAGGAAATAACCTGCTCCGTAAAATTGTCGGGAATCTGCGATTCCCTGCAGGCATTTTTGATGAACCAAAGACAGAGGGTGACGTAACCTCCCCGGATAACCTGTTCCGCTTCCAGTCTGAAGTCATCCGGGAGCTGGCTGCTGCAGAGTCCTGCGTAATTGTTGGCCGCTGCGCGGATTATATCCTGGAGACCGCAGGGAAGGAGGATCTGGTTAAGATCTTTGTCTATGCAGACATTCCGACCTGTGTCCGCAGAACTCAGGAAACTGATGGTATCACGGATACCAAAGAAGCTCTCAATAAATTAAACAAGATCACAAAACAGCGTAAATCCTATCACAAGTATTTCACCGGAAAAGAATGGGAGGATGTTACCAATTATGATCTCCCGATCAATGCAAGTAAGCTGGAACTGGACCAGGTAGTAGAACTGATCAAAGACTATATCCGTATGATCGGGTACGATATTTAAGAATTTTCGCAGATTCAAAAAGACCGTCACTTCATGTGGCGGTCTTTTTGAATCTGCAATATGGAATGGAAGATTACTTTTTGGTGATTTTTACTACCTGGATCTCTTTGTCATTGATGGAACCATCATACTGAATCTGAAGGGTATCACCCTCTGCATACTGGCTGAAATCAGTATCGTCAGAAACAAAAGTAAAGAAATCGCCGGTCTGTGCCTCCAGAACGATATGATCACCATCTTCGCCGATCTGGGCAACCTTACCTACGAATGCATTGATCTTAGCATCGTCAGAATCTTTTGCGTCAGCCATAACGATCTTGATTGCCAGCGGCTCATCATCCAGATCGCCAAGGTAAGTAACCTCTGCGTCTGCGTCAGCTTTGATTCCGTCCTTTCCTACAACATAGGCATTGCCGGTCAGAATCTTATATTCCTCACCATCGACCTCAAGAGTCATGGTATCGGAAGCAACCTCTTTAATCGTTCCTTCCGCAACCGGATCCATGGTCTGCTCTAATACGGAAGAAGTAACCTCTACTGCGATAGCCAGAACCGGATCCTCTGTGCTGTCAGCCTGGAAGGTAATGTCAACCCAGTCACCCTCAGTGAGCGGGAATTCGTTGGTTACATCAGCGCCGGAAATATCATATTTTCTTTCTTCATCATCATAATCATCTTTTACGGTAAGTACATCTCCGTCGATGGCAGTGATGATACCGCTGGTGTAATCCTCGTTGGTTTCTGCCGCTGTTGTGGTTTCTGCTGCGGTGGTCTCTACCGGAGCTGCAGTTGTTTCTGCGGGCTTTTTGCTGGAACATGCTGCTGCGCTGATGGAAACTGCTGCGATAGCAGTGATTAATAATGCTTTTTTCATAATATATCACTCCTCTGATCTTTCTCTGTCGATTCCAAACCTGGGAACCAACAATCAAGAGTTTACTACAAAGCAATCGAAAAAGCCATTGATTTTTTATTAAGTTTTCTTCAAAATGGTGAACATTTAGTGAACTCATAAAATTTTAGTTATAACAGACATCAAAAAAGGATATTTGACGAAGATAAATGGCTGTATTATGATAGGAAAAGATAAAATTCTTTTTACAAAAATAAACAGAATGGTCTGCTAATGGGGGCCACAGGAGAAGCTTATGGATTTTACAGGATTATTTGAAATGCAGGGTATGCTGTTTACCATTATGATTCTTGGATACATTTTCCGAAAAGCAGGAATGATCAGCGACGAGGGAAAAAGCCTGCTGACGGATCTGGTCTTATATGTAACACTTCCGGCCAGTATCATCAAATCATTCCAGATTGAATTTAACCATCAGATTCTGGTGAGCTGTATAGTTGTGATTGTGGTAGCCGCAGGAATTCAGGTGGGAGCGTGGCTGCTTGGCATGATTCTCTACCCGGGTTTCCCGGATGAACGCAAGAAGGTACTTCAATACGCAACCATATGTTCGAATGCCGGCATTCTTGGCAATCCTATTGCGGAAGGCATTTTCGGCAGTATGGGACTTTTATATGCATCCATTTATACCATTCCCCAGCGTACTTTTATGTGGTCCATCGGCCTGACATATTTTACACAGGCTCCGGACATGAAAACCCTGATTAAGAAGGTATCTACGCATCCCTGCATTGTTTCTGTGGTAATCGGCATGCTGATCATGGTATTTCAGATCCCGGTTCAGGGTTTTCTCAGCCTGACCATTAAAAACATCGCAGGTGGAAACACCTTTCTGGCCATGTCGCTGGTAGGAACAATTCTGGCAGAAGTGCCGTTTCGCTCCCTTCCGGAAAAGGATACGGTCTATTACAGCTTTATCCGCCTGTTTTTTATTCCGTTTCTGGTGTATCTGGCATGTCACTTTGCGCAAGTGGACAGCCTTGTTACCGGTGTATCTGTAGTATTGTCCGGTATGCCGTCTGCCAGTGTCACCGCTGTGCTTGCGGCAAAATATGGAAAGGATGAAGTGTTCGCCACCAAATGCGTGGTGCTGTCTACCCTACTTTCCATGGTTACGGTTCCTCTCTGGTGCCTGTTTCTGGCATAATAGAAAACGAAACTCATTACAGCAAATATAAAAGGCTTCTCATCGAATGATGGGAAGCCCCTTTTGTTATGCATGATAAAACCCCGTCAGCTTATTTTTTGAAATCCTGGAACTGTGATCAGGCCATCATACGGAAGAGACCGATAACCCTGCCGAGGATTTCCACATGATCTACAATGATCGGATTCATGGAGTCGTTCTCCGGCTGCAGACGATAATGACCGTTTTCCTTATAAAAGCGTTTCACAGTGGCAGAATCGTCCACCAACGCAACAACAATCTCCCCATTCTCTGCAGTATTGGTCTGTTCTACAATAACCTGGTCACCGTCAAAGATGCCTGCATTGATCATGCTTTCACCTTTTACCTTAAGCATAAACGTATCTGCGTTCGGCAGAATTTCTGCAGGGATTGGGAAGTAGTCCTCGATGTGCTCCTGCGCCAGAATCGGTTCTCCGGCTGCTACGGTGCCGATCATGGGCACCTGAACCATCTCACGGCGGTTCATCGCAAATTCGTCATCCAGAATTTCGATGGCACGCGGCTTAGTCGGATCTCTCCGGATATAGCCGTTGGCTTCCAGAGACTCCAGGTGGGAGTGGACAGATGAAGTGGATTTTAACTGAACCGCCTCACAGATTTCCCGGACTGCAGGCGGATAGCCCTTCTTTAAAATACATTCCTTGATATATGTTAAAATTTCCTGCTGTTTTGCGCTGATCTTACCATGACCCATAATATTTCCTCCGTATGGATGTATTCGTTACTGTTCATATGAAGTGCGGACAGTAACGGGATTTTCTGATAATAATATAGTAACACACCTTTTTACAAAAAGCAAACTTTTGTTCGGATTTTATAAAAAACGATATTGACAAACGTATGTTCTTATTCTATAATCGTGTCATAGCAAACGTACGTTCGGAAATCCAGACAAGGGGGAATCTTTTATGAAAACAAGAAACCATGGAAAGCGCAGGCTCCGCAATTTCACCATCATTCTATTGATGATCCTTGCATTTTGTTCCGGCTTTTTCGGACATACGCTGTTGAATGCCAGAGCGGAGGAGGCACAGCTTCCGGAACTAAAACGTTACTACACCAGTGTACAGCTGCACAAGGGAGATAGTCTTTGGGATCTGGCAGAGCAGTACCGTGTGGGAAGCGGCTATTCCAGAACAGAGTATGTGGAGGAGTTAAAGCGCATGAACGGTCTTAAATCCGAGCAGATCCATTCCGGAGAATATCTCACAGTGGTCTACTTTGCGGAGTAACCGGCAGAATCTTTCTTGCATATGGCACAGGCATTAGTTATAATAGGATTTGTTTTTATCAAATCTGAGTGAGGAATGTTCAATGCCATATACAAACGTCATACATGTAACAGATCTGCAGCTGCCGGAACTAGAACTTTACTCCCGCTTTTCGGAGAATCAGCTGCTGCATTATTATGAACCGGCTCCCGGTATTTTTATTGCTGAGAGTCCGATTGTGGCCGGACGTGCACTGGATGCCGGTTATGATCCCATCTCTGTCCTGGTAGAAGAAGGCGAACTTCACGGTTCTTCTGCCGCTTTTATTAACCGGTGCGGTGATATTCCGGTATATACGGCCTCCATGGAGGTGCTTACGCAGATAACCGGCTTTGCCCTGACTAGAGGGCTTTTGTGTGCAATGCGCCGCCGCCACCTTCCTTCTGTTGCGGATGTCTGTTCCGGAGCAAAACGCATTGCGATTCTGGAGAATATTGTAAATCCCACCAATATCGGAGCTATATTCCGATCTGCTGCAGCACTGAATATGGGTGCCGTACTTCTTACTTCTGGCTGCAGTGATCCATTATATCGAAGAGCTGTCCGGGTCAGCATGGGGACTGTATTTCAGATTCCATGGACCATATTCGACCGGAATCATGCCTGGCCACATCCTGCTATGGAGCAGTTGGATAAACTTGGCTTTAAAACTGCAGCCATGGCTTTAACAGATCAGTCTGTCTGTATTGATGATCCATCCATACTCGCAGAAGAAAAGCTGGCCATCGTCCTTGGAACAGAGGGAGACGGACTTGCCAGAAACACCATCTCAGACTGTGACTATACAATTCGTATTCCCATGGCTCATGGCGTAGATTCCCTGAACGTGGCTGCTGCCAGCGCTGTGGCATTCTGGCAGCTTGGAAAAAATACAGGGAAGGCTGGGCAGTAGATTGGGATGAATGGTGTATGGCTTGCTTTTCCCTGTGCGGAATTTGTGACGGTGATTCTGACTTTGCGCGGACTTTTCTGCTGTTGACAGGACAGGGGCTCTGTGTTATGCTTACATACAGAAATGAAAATCATAAGCGCGGGAGCCTGTGCGACAGGCTGAGAGGAAGATAAATCTTCGACCGTACCTGATTTGGGTAATGCCAACGGAGGGAAGCAGAATATAAGAGTGCGTCTTCTGGCATTGTCCGGAGGACGCATTTTTGTTTTACGGAAATTGTGTCTTATGAAACATAATATCCAACTGCACAGCGGAATTCTTTGATAACCATATTCCGCTGTTAAAGATGGTCGGAGGGGGAGCGCCCTGCAGCCATGGCAGAAGGAATTTACATAGCGATGGGAATCCGTGTTTTCGGAGTGAGAGGAAGTAATGGAACTTCGACCGAACAAGGGATCACTGTCGCTTTACGGAACAGCATGCATTCTTGTCCAGTGACAGAAATCCCGGAAAAACAGGAGGATTTAAGATTGAAAATGGAAAAACAAAGAATGAAAACGTTTCGTATGGTATTTCTGGCTATGATGGTAGCCATTGGTGTGGTAATCTCACCGATTCTGCGAATAGAAGGTATGTGTCCTACCGCGCATCTGATCAACATTACCTGTTCTGTATTTATGGGTCCCTGGTATTCTCTGCTCTGTGCCTGCATGATTGGTGTGATTCGCATGATGTTTATGGGAATTCCGCCATTAGCTCTGACCGGAGCTGTTTTTGGTGCCTTTTTATCCGGTGTGTTCTACCGTGCCTCAAAAGGCAAGATCATCTGTGCGGTATTTGGTGAGATCTTTGGAACCGGAATCATTGGTTCCCTGGTATCCTATCCAGTCATGGCTTTTTTGATGGGAAGAGAGGGACTGAACGCGTTTTATTATACCCCTATGTTTATTTCCGCTACCATTATGGGCGGTATTGCGGCCTACGTATTTCTGAAGGCATTAAGCCAGACGGGAATGCTCGCAAAATTTCAAGAAAGTCTTGGTGCAAAAGTTTATGACAAAAATCACAGAAAAAGCGCAGAAGGTGCTGACACAGAAACCGGGTATACCAGAAATTCGAGAGTTTACTAAAAACTCAGCTCCTCTGATTCACTGCATTACCAATCCCATTTCCATCCATGACTGTGCCAATATGATTCTGGCTGTGGGCGCACGTCCAATCATGGCAGAGCATCCGGAAGAGGTGGAAGAGATCACAGAAGTTTCTTCGGCCCTGATGCTGAATCTGGGAAATATTACTGATGCCCGCATTATTTCCATGCAGCGTGCGTTAAGTACGGCAAACAGGAAGAATATACCAGTTCTTCTGGATCTCGTAGGCGTTACGTGCAGTCAGCTTCGGCGCAGCTTTGCTAAGCAGCTGCTTTCTCAAGGCGTTTTCTCTGTTATCAAAGGAAACATTTCTGAGATCCTGGCAGCCGCAGAACTTCCGTATCATGGAACCGGAATCGATGCCGGAAGTCAGGACGCTGTTTCCGTGGAAAATCAGGCGTGGTACTGTGAAACCGCAAGGCATCTTGCGAAACACCTGAACTGTACTGTTATGGCGACAGGAAAAAAGGATCTGATAGCGGATGCTGAAAACGCATTTCTGGTATCGAATGGTCATGCAGCCTTATCCGGTGTTACCGGTACCGGCTGCATGGTAGGTGCGCTGACCGCTGCTTATCTTCCGGGCAGTAAGGCAATTTTTACAAAATCTGGTATCTTTGAAACATCTTCCATAATACCGGATAAAACAAAAGTGTCTTACGGAACAGCAGCAGCGCTTCTGGCGGCTGTCGCAATGGGAATTTCCGGAGAGCTTGCAGCAGAGATTTCAAAAGGTCCAGGAAGCTTCCAGACAGCACTTCTGGATGAGGTTTATGCCATGACAGATGAGACGCTTCTTGAAAAGGCCAGGCTGCAGGAGTTTTGACGGCAGAATGTGGAAACATTATAAATGAAATGGAAAAGAGGATTTGAATATGAACAATCTGAATGTGAGCTTATATTTGGTAACTGACAGCACTTATCATACAGAAGAATCTTTTTTGCGTACGGTGGAGGACGCCTGTAAAGGTGGCGTAACACTCGTACAGCTTAGAGAAAAGAATACTGGCGGGCGTGATTATCTGGAGAAAGCATGCAAAGTCCGCGAAATTACCGACCGCTACCAGATTCCCCTGATCATTGATGACCGCGTGGATGTAGCCATGGCCTGCGGAGCAGCCGGAGTTCATGTGGGTGCCTCAGACCTTCCTGTGGCGAAAGTACGGCGTCTCCTTGGTCCGGATAAAATTGTTGGTGCCACCGCAAAAACCGTGGAGGCTGCCAGGAAAGCATACCAGGACGGTGCCGATTACCTTGGGGTTGGAGCTATTTACCCGACAACCACCAAGGTTACTACCGTACTGACAGAAGTTTCCACATTGTCTGCTATCTGCAAAGCCGTACCGATTCCGGTTGTTGCCATTGGCGGTCTGAATCTTTCCAATCTGGATATCTTAAAGGGAAGCGGCGCAGACGGCATTGCAGTGGTATCTGCAATCATGAAAGCAGAAAATCCGAGAAAAGCAGCAGAAGAACTGCTAATGGAAGTAAAACAACTGTAATGCAATCACAGATTTTTCTTTTTATATAAGAACCAGGACGCTGCGGCGGAAAAGCTTGCCAGATACAGAATCAGAATTAGAATTCCTGAAAAAGAAAATGCTTCATGATTCGCAACCTGGCGTAAAGCTGCGCTTGTCTGTGATAATGGAAGGTAACTGACCAGCTGTCGAATTCCATCTGGCATATTCTGGGCAGAGAAAAAAGTATTGCACAGATAGGACATCGGCATGATCACATAGTTGGAGAATCGCGGTACATCGGCATGGTTTTTTGCATAAAAAGATACAACAACACCAATCGTAGAGAATACGGCTCCATTCAGAAACATAAATAAAAAGGACCAGCCATTAAAGCAAAGCCCGGTTTTCAGAGGCAGGATCATCAGAATGATCATACTTCCCGCATAGACCCCGCGCAGGCTTCCACCAATAATCTGCCCTGCTATAAATTGCCATAGCGGAGTTGGAGAAATCATAACCTGATCAAATGCTTTTTCATACAGACGCTGTACATTCAATGTCTGTGCAATTGCATTGAAGCTTCCATTCATGCTAGTCAAAGCTACCACGCCCGGAATCAGAAAATTCAGGTAAGACTGTCCGTGTGATATCGTCTGAACACCAAAGCCGAATACCAGAATGTACATGAGGGGAGCAATCATGGCTGCCGAGGTGATTTTGAAAAAGTTATGGCGGAATTCAACCCATTTTTCCCATAACACTGTAAGAATTCCCATAATCATCCGCGATCCATGGCTTTACCGACATGTTCCAGAAAGACATCTTCCAGCGTGGTGCTGCGAAGTGCCGTCTCATATGGAGAGTCGGTGAGATACCGGATTGCTTCCTCCTTTCCGGAAAAATAATGGCTTTTGACACCATCTGGTTCCGTTGCATCTACAGTATAACACCCAAGCATTTCAATCAGATGTTTTGGCGTATCAGTTTCTTCCAGAACACCGTGGCACATGAATCCAACACGGTCACAGAGCAATTCTGCCTCCTCCATATAGTGGGTTGTCAGAAGAATTGTCAGATTCTGATGGTTAAGTTTTTTTAACAGATTCCACATCTGCCTGCGAGCCAGTGCATCCATCCCGGCCGTCGGTTCATCCAGCAGCAGTATCTCTGGCTCCGTCAATAAGGCACGGCATACCATCAGTTTACGCTTCATTCCGCCAGACAGCTTTCTAACCGTTCGTTTCCGATAATCCAAAAGTCCGCAAAAGTCCAGTAATTCTTCTGAGCGTTCCCGTATTTTTTTCAATGGCATATAGTAAAGACGCCCCTGGTATTCCATGATTTCGTCCATCGTCATATCCTGGCGCATAGAATATTCCTGTGTTACAACGCTAAGTTTTCTTTTTAATCGATCGTTCTTTCTGGTCAAAAGTTCTCCATTGATCCAAATCGTTCCGGTTGTCGGCAGCAGGAGTGTAGACAACATGCTGATGGTCGTGGTCTTTCCCGCACCATTTGGACCAAGAAGACCAAAAAATTCTCCATCTCCAATGGTAAGATTCAGATTGTCAACTGCAAGAAACCGATCATACTGTTTGGACAGGTTTTGTAATTCAATCATGATGTTCTTCTTTCACAACAATAATAGAATAATAGCTTGCATGCTCTGGAATATCATCCAGATCGTGGTAAATATGCTCATTTGGCATTCCGCAATTTTCAATCATTTGGCATTTCACATTGCAGCGTTTTAATACTTCCCTTACCAGTGGCATTTTGGATGCGGCTTTCATGAAAACCTTGGTTCCAGGATATTTTAATGCTTCTTCAACACCATAAGTGGACGGAATGATATGAAGCTGCTCTGACCGGTCTACAAGACTGTCTTCCAGACGGGCACTGACTGCACAAAAAGATGGAACACCGTTGATGATCTGGGCGGCAAATCCACGGGTTCTTACGATACGATGAATATAGATGTATGTGCTGTAGATCGTTGGATCACCCAATGTAAGGCAGGCAACATTTTTTCCCTGATCCAGCTTTTCGATAATTCGGTCTGCGGCAGTCTGATAGGCTGCATTTAATACTGCTTTGTCTTTTGTCATAGGTGTTGTAAGATTAATACATTCCTTGCTGTCAATATCTTTTACAATGCCGCTTGCAATCCGATAAGCAACTGCGTTTTCCTTGCCATCCGCCGGAACCGCGATTACCGGGCAGCGTCTGATTGTTTCAACTGCAAGATAAGTCATAAGGCGCGGATCTCCTGGTCCAACCCCTACTCCATATAAAATTCCTTTCATATCTGAGTTCCTCTCATTTTTACAAAATTTCACACGTTACCAGTATACCTTAAGAACAGATTTAGATAAATTTAAAGTAAAAAAATTTGTACTTTATAGTTATTGGTTCATAAATGGCTTAGATAAATGATTATAGCATAAAGTACAAAAATTTCAAAATGTACTTTATTTCAGAATGTACTTTATTTCAGAATGTACTTTATTTCGCAACAGAATAAAGTACATTTTTTATTGCCTGTATGTAGTGGGAGAGTGATTTTATGGGAGAAAATAAAGTACAGTTTCAGTAAATTGAATGTAATTTACAGAGAAGAGGAACAAAAGCTGCTGATCAATAACCAGCAGCTTTCATATTATTATTTTCCAATTTTCAAATCTGGATTGATTCTTCTTAAATATTCATCAAACAAAGGGACTGTAAAGTCTATTTCAGCATGATGTGTTGAACAGATAATACCCTTACTAATAAGTTGGGCACGTGTAGAAGATATAGATGAGCTTTTTGTTTTAAGAATAATTGCAACATTTCCAATGGTACATGGGAGTTCTCCGCATTTCACCATAGCAATTAAGGAATCTTGTTCTTTTCTAGTGCATTTTTCATTATCTATTTTGATGAGCACTGGTTTGAAGAAGGGTCATGAATGTATAACTTATCTGATGGTGATTTTATAGGACATGTGCAATTTATAGGACACCATGTCTGCTATGATATAACCATCAAGGTTAACAAATCATTAAATCCAGAGGAGGACACGTTATGAGTTGGAATATTTGGGATAAAAACAAAAAATTAAATGATACAGAAAAATTTTTGTGGGATGAAATGATGTGCACGGACAAAGAAGAACATGAAGCAATTTTTGGAGATGCCGGCGATTTCGATGATGACGAGGATGATGACTTCGACAGTGATGATGAAGATGATTTCTAAGAGGATGATCATTCACAAACAAAAGAAAAAGAGGGATTTTACATGAAATCGAATATCCGATTATCAAAGCGGAAAAGGTTGAACAAGAGGTATATAGAGTTATAAATGCAATTTTAGAGACAGAACAGCCAGATATAACTGTTGCACAGGCATATCTTCAGATTATGTTAGCACGTTGCATGGGAAAATTGAATTTGGTAGAAAAGAGTAATGTGGGGAGCAGGGATCTGATTTACCAGACGGTTTCCTATATATCAGCAAATTTCAAAAAAAGTTTTCGCTGGAAGAGATGGCAAAAGATCTGGGGGTAAGCAAATATGTCTTATCTAGGCTTTTTTCTCAAATATTCCATAGAAATTTCAATCAATATCTTAATGATGCAAGGTTAAACTACGCATGTTGTCGTTTGGAAAATACGAGGGATTCTATTACAAATATTTGTCTGGATAGTGGATTTGAAAGTCAAAGAACGTTTAACCGAACATTTAAAGAAAGATACAAAATATCGCCGAGTGACTATCGGAGTAAATGCGTGAAAGATATGTTGTTATAAACGGTTCTATTAATGGAAAATGAGCAGAAAACGCAGACCATCGAGACGCTGTGGCAAACCCTTAAGGAATGGGACATTGCATGAAGAATTTGAGAAACTGTTTCCAGAATTAAAATGAGTTTGTCAAGTAAAGTGTGTAAATTATATTACGAAAAACGCCATATGGAATCGTGCTCATTTTGTAAAGGTTACAGACGAAAACAGCGCCACTTTATTTAAACAAAAAGGAAGCCAAAACGACGGCTTCCTTTTTGTTTGATAGAAAATTTTATGTCATAAAAAATAAAGTACATTTTTTATTGTCCGGATATGGTGATAGAGTGGTTTTATGGGCGAAAATAAAGTACAGTTTTCATGATATTGATTGATGGAAAGGAGAATATATACTATGAAAAAGAAACTTTGTAATCGATGGGCATGCGGAGGATGGAATTTACTTTTGAAAGTTTTACAAGTTTTCAAACTTCCGACAACTTCTAATAGAATAAAGATACTTTTTAATACTTTGAAGTTTTGATAAATACTTTTAGGCGGAATTGTATTGACTATTATGCTTTTACATGAGATAATATCAATGGAGGTGGTAAAATGTTCAAAGTAAATCCTTATAGACCAGGAGCAGGATTGATGCCGACCTACCTAGCAGGTAGAGACTCAGATATTAAAGAAATGGAACATCTATTTGATGCCTTATGTTTAAAAATACCAACACAATCTGTGATTTTTAGTGGTTTAAGAGGCGTAGGAAAAACAGTCTTGATTAACAAACTACAAGAAGTTGCAGAAGATAGACAGATTTTTTGCAAGCATATTGAAGTGGAAGAACGAAATGATTTTATTTCTCAAATTGCTAGCTGTTCACAGGCATTTTTGAGAAGAATTAGTGTAAAAGAGAAAGTTAAATCGTTGGTTCAAACTTCACTTGACGCAATTAAAGCATTAGTGGTATCTTTTGACCCAAATAACAATTCATTTTCACTTTCGGTTCAAGATAAGGAATTATACACATCAACCAATTTGACACAGAGTTTAACTGATGTATTTACGACGTTAGGAGAAATTGCCTCAAACACAGATTCTCCAATTTGTTTCTTCATTGATGAAATCCAGTACATGAAGAGAGAAGAACTGAGTGCTCTAATTGCTGCATTGCACAGAGTAAACCAGCTAGGATATCCAATTATGTTAGTCGGCGCTGGACTTCCCAAAATTTATGCGATGTTATCGGAAGCTAAATCTTATTCAGAAAGATTATTTATCTATAAAGAAATTGGATCTTTGGAAGATAAGCAATGTGCAGAGGCAATTAGAAAGCCAGCGGAAAAATTGCATGTAACATATGATGATGACGCAGTGAAAAAAATCATAGACATCACTAAAGGGTATCCGTTTTTTGTACAACAGTTGTGCCAAATTGTATTTCAAAGTGTCAACGGAGATATAGTGCATTTGAGTGATGTGAAAAATAGCATATCTGAATTTTTCAAAATTTTAGATACTGGCTTTTTCAAGGTGAGATATGAAAGATGTACAGAGTCTGACAAAAAATTCATCTTTGCAATGGTTGCTTGTGAAAAATTACCTTGTACTATTTCTAATGTGGCTGCAATTATGAAGCGAGAGGTAAAAGCAATATCAACTTCGCGAGCACAGCTAATTAATAAAGGAATCATTTATGCTGTCAAATATAAAGAACTTGATTTCACGGTTCCGGAATTCACTGGGTTTATAAAGAGATTACCGGAATATCAAGAATTGAATCAAAAACGATAAACAAATAAAATGGTGTTGTGTAAGGCAGCACCATTCTTAGTATGGAATTCGGATTTCAAAAGGAGGATCATATGATGACAGAGAACGCTGACTTGAAATTTTAAATTCCAGTGCAAGGGTAAATTCCACCGGACATTAAAATACTCAGAAAAATATAAACACATTGAGGCGCAAATTTGCTGCCTCTTTTTTTGTTGCAAGTTTGTATCACGTTTGTTGCATCATAGTGCCATCATATATGTAAAATTCATTTAGGATGATATAAATAAAGTGATGTGAAAAATTGCATTACTATATCAATAAAAAATTCATTACCGGAGGGAAAAATGCATTGGATTCGAAATTATACTGGCGTTTTAAAATCTGCTACAGATATAAGAGGAAATCTGTACACTGACTGGCGTGGAAAATATATTGGGCATCCTGGTCTAATTGGACTTTTTCAATCAGATAGGGTCCAAGACAAATATCTTATATATTTCTTTCCGCAGGAGCCGGCTGGTACTTATTTACACACATGCTTTTATGTCTTGCAAAAATGCTCGTATTGTTGTTATTCCGAGCACTATAGAACAAATTGAAGATCATGCATTTGATCATTCATTGATACAGGTAATAATCTTTGAAGGACAATATACAATGTGGAAAGCTATGACTCACGATAATCAAGATTTATATGTTTATTGTTCAAAAGATTCCAATGTAGTGCGTTCAATTTCCCCTTTTGAACAAAATTCATTTCTACATATTAAAAAAAATGAAACATTAAAAGAATTGCTTAGAACTAAAGACATTGACCAGATTAAAAACTATTGTTATGCGAACATGGATCAGAGAACGGATGAGGCTATGATATCAACGCCGTATAATTGGGATTTTTTTTCACGTTAATGAAAAGAGATTGCGGGAAAAGTTAACTTTCCCGCAATTTCACCGCATTCCGCGCGCTTCTACGCCGTTCATCCTCCAGGGCCGCATAATGCTTTTTCGTGGTATTGACATCAGAATGCCCCAAGACATCAGCTACCAGATAGATATCACCGGTTTCCCGGTACAAATTGGTGCCGTAGGTGCTGCGTAGTTTGTGCGGTGTAATTTTCTTAAGAGGTGTGACAATCTTAGCGTATTTTTTTACCAGATTTTCTACGCTGCGCACATTCATGCGCTTTCTCTGGAGCGAGAGGAAGAGTGCGTTTTCGCTGCCTTCTTCCGCAACAATTCCAAAGCGCTCATCCAGATAGTCCTGGAGGGCATTTTCCACCTCGGCTCCAAAATATACGGTGACTTCTTTACCGCCTTTTCGGTGAATGTGAATGCCTCCGTTTTTAAAGTCCACATCATTGATATCCAGACCAACACATTCCGAAACACGAATACCGGTTCCGAGCAGCAGGGTCAGCATGGCAAGGTCGCGAAGACGGGTGCGGTTGTGGAAGGCTTTCTGCTTCTCAGTTAATCCGTCTCCCTGCTCTACGGCATCCAGCAGCAGGGCTACCTCGTCTACATCCAGACGGATGATTTCTTTTTCGTGGAGCTTTGGGAGCTGGACGAGGGCAGCAGGATTGGTCTTGAGTTTTTCCGTGCGGAAAAAGTAATTATAAAAGCTTTTTAAAGAAGAAATTTTCCGCATGATGCCGCGCTCTTTGTTGGTGATTTCCTGATTGTGATCATTAAAACGGTATTTCAGGTATTCCATATATTCTTCCAGATCTGTTACCGTAATCTGATCCAGATGGTCCAATGTGAAATCCATCAGTTCCATTTTGGAAAACACCGGATTTTCTTTTTTCAGAAAATCAAAAAAGACGGAGAGATCGTATGCGTACGCAATCCGCGTTCTTGTAGATGTACGCGGTTCGATTCCACGGAAAAATTCTGTGCAGAATGGCGGGAGTTCTTTCATCATTTCCCGTAGTTTTTTTATGTTCTCAATGTCTTTTTGTTCGTAATAGGGAATATTAGCCATTTTTCGGAGTCCTTTCTTATGCCAGTCTAACATGTTATATCAAATAGAATGCTTCGGCCATCCGTCAATATTTCCGGTAATGACTGCATGGAAAAGCCGGTCGCGAACTCCCGGACTGTCCGTATTCAGACCTCGAATCAGGTTTTTCACGTATTCCCGGTGTGTATGACCGTCCATTGGGCATGGATTTTTGCAGACAGGAAGCTGGTATTTATTCCGAAATCCCTTTACATCGGCCTCTGATACCAGCATCAACGGCCGAATCACGGTCAGGTCGGTACGGTCCAGATGCGTGACCGGTGGGAAAGCGTAGAAACGTCCCTCATACAGCAGGGACATCATGGCAGTTTCGATGATATCATCCTTATGGTGCGCATAGGCGATTTTGTTGCAGCCGAGCTCCATTGCCTTCTGGTTCAGGGCACCTTTCCGCATTTTGGCGCACAGAGCACACGGATTGGACTCTTTACGCGCCTCAAAAAGGATTTTACCGATCTCAGTGGGAATTACCTCATATGGGACGTTAAAACCCGCGCAAAGGGCCTTTACGGTTTCCAAATCCATGGTATCAAGACCCATATCAACGGTAATAGCAGAAAGACGAAACGATTTTGGATAAAACCTCTGAAGATTAGCAAGGCCATATAAAAGCGTCAGGCTGTCTTTACCGCCGGAAATACCAATGGCAACATGATCTCCATCCTCAATCATGTTATACTGATCAATTGCCTGACGCAGCAGGCTTAAAAGTCTCTGAAGTTTCATGGAAGTGAGAGTTCCTTTCTAAATATTTTAAAATTAGTTCCCATAAAAAACAGGACACCAGAAACCATATACAGGTTACCATGTCCCGTTTTCTTTGTCAATTATTCGTTAAAGTATTCTTTCGCGAATAGTTTGAAAACACTCTCTTTTCATCAGACTATGTGTGCAATCTTTCAAATAATCCGTTTTTATATATTATTCAACCGTAAGGATATCCAAAAATCCGGTGACTTCAAAAATCTCTCTTACCGTCTCATTGATGTTTTTAAAATGCTTTTCGGATTGTCAGGATGTTTTGTCCATCTTCATACCGGTAAAGCACTTCATCCATGCTTTTCTTTACGATATAAATGCCAAGACCGCCTATCTCCCGTTCTTCTGCCGGTTTTGTTATATCTGGATCTGGTTTCTCTAACGGGTTGTAGGGAATGCCGCTGTCCCGGAAGGTAATCTGGACAACCTGACCGGGCAAAAGTTCTATTGTGATATCGGCAATTCCGGTTTTATCCACATATGCGTAGCTTGCAATATTTACAAAAAGTTCTTCGACCGCCACATCCAGCTGCATCTGAACACGCATGGGACAGTCCCAGTTTTCCAGCTGACTATCAAGAAAGGTAAGTACCTGATCAAGATTTTCTCTGACTGCATCAAATGTTCGCTGTGTCATATTCTTCTCCTCTCATAACTGTGAAGGTGCCGAATTCTTATTGCGGCTGATTCCCGCGATAAAACAGGGATAACATGGTCAGGTCATCAAACTGCGGAGCGTCTCCGACAAATTCGTCGATTCCGGCTTTGACATGTATTAACAACGGATCCGGAGTTTCGTCTGCATACTCATTCAGCAGGTCGGTCATGCGGTCTGTGCCAAACAGTTCATCCTTTGCGTTGGTTGCCTCTGGCACGCCATCTGTGTATACAAAAATCTGATCGCCAGGTTCCAATTTAATCTCATATTCACTGTATTGCATATCCTCCATAACTCCGATAACCAGTCCATGCTTGTCTTTGAGCAGTTCATAGGAACCATT
The DNA here is from genome assembly GCF_003478505.1 of Clostridium sp. AF27-2AA. Classification (GTDB taxonomy): domain Bacteria; phylum Bacillota; class Clostridia; order Lachnospirales; family Lachnospiraceae; genus Brotaphodocola. Next base: position 22,062 of record NZ_QUFI01000012.1, on the reverse strand, counting down.
GTGGCGGATTGCCGGGAATTCATGTCCGGCATTGGAACAGACAACGTTTCCGGTCGAAATCGTCAGAATTCCGATCCAGACGGTAACAAACATATTTGCCTCATTATTTTCATAGAGCTGGTTATTGACGCTGGCCAGAATTTCTGCCGGGGAACAGCCGCTCAGAGCTGTGTTTTTGATCATGGTTCTGGAAACCACCATAAACAGCGCGGCAGGGATTCCCTTACCGGATACATCCGCAATGACCATGGCAAAATGATCCGGATCAATTAGGAAGAAGTCGTAAAAATCTCCGCCGACCTCCTTGGCCGGAGTCATAGATGCGTAAATATCGAATTCATGGCGGTTTGGAAAGGCAGGAAATATACAGGGAAGCATACTGGCCTGTATGGTCTTTGCAACATCCAGTTCCGCGCTGATACGTTCCCTTTCCGCAGTGATCGTGGTCAGGTCACGAATATAGGTATTGATATCCAGCTCCATTTTTTTCATGGAATCATACAGATTCTCGATTTCATCTCCAGTATGAACTTCAGCCTTTGCAATGACGGATTCCTGCTTATCTTCTTTTCGCTCGGATACAAACGAAGCTGCTGCTTCTGCCAGACGGTTAATTGGCATGACCACCATGCGGTTCATGGTGTAAATGATCAGAGCGAGCAGAACCACCGCAGCAAACAGCATCAGAATTCCGAGAGAACCAAGGAAGGTATAACCATCCATTTTCACGTCATCCATGGAAATGTCAATACACAGAGTACCGATGATGGAACCATCGTCTGCATAGATTCCGGTACCAACCGAACAGAGCCAGCCATACTCCGGATAATTGGTAATGTTGGGTGGAAAACCATAGTTACCTTTCTGGATCTCCGCATAAGTAACCGGCTCAACCGGATCTGCGGTTCCGATTGGGCTTTCCTTTCCCTCACCGGAACCATCGATCAGATAGACGCCATATCCGGTGTCAATATCCGTATAACCGATGTAAATAGAACTGGTCTGGTTCTTTCTTCCGTATTCCAGAAGGTTCGAATGCAGTTTCTGATATTCCGGCAGGGATTCCACTTCACGGAAACGGCTGTAATAAGCATCCCAGTCTGATTCAGAGAAGGTATCAAAGGGAATTGTTCCGCCATATTCACTGCAGATTGTACGGTAAATACCCATAACCTGTTCTCGCAGAACTGTAACGTCCTGTTTGTCCACCGCCGTAACAAGGGTTTCCGACAGGTTCCGCGCCATGGTATTATAGTGCTCTGTAATGGTGCTTGTGTAAACACGATAGCTGACTGCGCAGGCAGCCACCGCCAGAACGAATGCCATAAAGATGGCCAGAACTCCAATTCGTCTGCTCAATTTGTGTTTCATGAAACTGTCCTCCTCAGATACGTACGACCAGGGTATTAAATCCCTGATACTGATGATAGAAGAAATCCTTTGCCTTTTCCCGGATGACCAGAATGCCAATGGTATCCACGTCGGAATCAGCATTGCCTACTTTTTCTGCTTTCTGGGAAAACGGATCAAAGGCCTGCCCATTATCGCGGATATGAAGTTCGAATTCATGGTTTGGAAGGGCAACCAGGGTAATCTGTAAAAATCCGGCCTGCTGCCCGGTGAAAGCCCGTTTCAAAATAATTCCGCAAAGCTCTTCCGCCGCCATATTCACCAGAAAAATCTGTCTGGCATCCGCGTCCCATTTTTCACTGAAGGCTTCTATCTCACCTAGAAGACTGGAAAAGTCCTCGTTCTTGTTTTCTATGATCCTGCTATAGATTCGTTCTGGATCAAAGGGTTTCCGCTCCACACGTTTCGCCAGAAGCAGGAAAATGCCCAGGGAAAGAAACTCGGTAAGCGGATAAAACAGCCACAGGTACGGCATTCCAAATGGAATCAGGACCAGGGCTGCCGGAATCAGCACAATGGCACTGCGAAGGGTAGAGAGCAGGTATGCCGGTTTTCCATCTTCACAGGACTGATAATAATTTTCCAGAATGATACTGCAGCCTGCTGCAGCCGTACCAATGCAGAAAATCCGGACTGCCTGGTTGCCCATTGCAATCAGCTCCGGGCTGTCTAAACCAAACAGGAGGCTGACGGCAGATGGAAATGCAGCCAGAAGCAGGGCAACCGTAATACCGCAGACAGAGCCAGATATCAGACCCTTTTTCAGTACATAGTAAATTCCTCCCCGATTATGCTCTCCATAATAAGTACTGAGCAGCGGCTGCATAGCTTTGGCGGTATATTCATACAGATAAAAGATCAGGAAGGACATATTCTGAACCATGTCAAATACCGCAACACCATTCTCTCCCGCATAATACATCAATGCATGGTTGATGATCAGGAAAAAAATAAAATGCCAGAAATGCTCAATGGAGCTGGACAATCCGACAAAGAAGCAGGAAAAGCATTCCTTCCACTGAATCTGCAGCATCTGCTTCGGCTGAAAACGCAAAAGATTCCGCTTTCCGAAAAAGCCGGGCAGATAGATGCAGATGGCAATGGCCTGTCCAAGCACTGTGGAAATGGCGGCACCCAAAACTCCCATATCGAGGATCAGCACAAACAGAATATTCATGCCAAGATCCGAAAGATTTCCAACGGTAAAACCGACTACCGCAAGATTCTGGTTATTATCATTGCGAAGATAGTAATTCAGCAGATAAGAAGAAAACAGGACTGGCATACCATACAGAATCACACGCACATATTCCCTGCAGGCCTCATACACCAGTCCGTCCCCTGGCTGTACACCAAGAAGCCGTAAAAGCGGGGACAGAAAAAGATTTCCTGCTGCTGAACAGAATATGGAGATCAGCAGAATCAACGCAAAGATCTGATTAAAAGAGGCAACGGCCTCCTGCCCGTGTCCCTGTCCGACATATTTGGAATAGCGGACCGAGCCGCCAATTCCAAAGCCGTGTACAAAAATGTTAATGACCATAAAAACCGGAAGTACCAGACTGACTGCTGCCAGTCCGACCGCTCCCATCTTCTGGCCGACTACAACCGCGTCTGCCATATCTCCAAAGGCCAGTCCGACCGCGGTCAGCATGGATGGAATCCACAATTTCCGAAACATTTTGTCTGAAAAAATATCTTTTCTTTGTGTGTTCATATTGTTATCCTTTACGTATGTTTGATATCAGCACGCCAGATTCGGTTCATCCGGCAGGGATTCATATGGTGTTTCATGGTCCGAAGACCAGAAAGGCCCAGATCCTCTTCTCCATTCATATAGCGGTACCGCGGCGGTGCCTCCCGGATTAAGGACATCTGGGTAAAGCAGGAAAGCCCGTGGATGGAAGGAAGGTGGCGTTCCACACATCCGTCCATGGTATCTCCGGTAAGCGGAAATCCCATGCTGATTCCGCTTAAAATACCATCCGCCCACACCGTGACAAGATGCAGGCCAAGCTCCGTCCTGTATGTCATGGCCGTCTGAGGAACCTGACTGTCTGTCAGCATATGATAACCAGGACGATGTGTTATTCCTTCCAGATGGTTCAGAAAATCCCATACAGCGGATTCATCACATTCCGTATAAGGCCTGCACCAAATCTCATGCTCCCGAAACAGCCGATTCACCTGATTGCGGACGTTTGCGAATTTGGGACCGGAAAGCTGCTCCAGTTCTGTACGGTCAAAAATATATTCATCGGACTCAGGCATAGGAGAACAAAAAAAACGGCCCGGAAAGCATGATTCCAGCATGCACTTATCTTCTTCTCTCAGATAAACCATGCCAAACGACGGGTTATCCATATGCTGTTCTATAAACTCTAGTGTATCACGTTTTTGCCCACAGGGAAAGAACCAGACATCAGAGCCCTCCAGACCGGTCTTTACAAAAAACGCGTCATCCTCTGGCACAATCTGCAGTTTCATCTGTTCTTTCCAGAGAAACAGGCTCGCAAATGCATGCGAAGATAGTACATGACCGTATTTCTGACGAATTCTTTCTATATGAAACCGCTGTTCCAGCCGGATAGCCTCCGGCAACTCTTTGTTTATCATAAAGTATATCCTTCATTTCATGATTCTTCATTTCCATGTTCTATCCTACCGCAGATGGGATAGATCCGCAATCCCATATTCCCGAATATTCAGAAAATAGTTACGGATATATAAAAAGGAGCCGCGCTTCCAAACTGCACCTGCTCCTTTTTGCGTATGTTACATATTAATTCAGACAGCTTTCCGTCTCGTACACCTTTCCGTCTTTCATGACAAACGCGCAGTCCAGCAATGCTTTCGTGTCGTGCATGAGATCCCGTTTCCAGGCAGAAATATCGGCATATTTTCCAGGTTCTATGGTTCCAATCTTGTCAGACAACTGTAAAATGTCCGCATTGACGGATGTTGCGGCCTTTAATGCGGCAAATGGATTCATTCCGCTGTTTAACCAGGCTTCATATTCGTAACCACTCTCATAGTTCTGATGGTTCGCTACAAAATCGGTTCCATAGCCTAATTTGATCTTACTGCTGCAGATGACTTCGCGTCCCGCCTGGAGCGCATTCTTATACAGTTCCAGCTTCCGTCGGAATTCCGGCTGCTTTTTCTTCATCTCTTCCGGATCATAATGAACCGCTTCCTCGTAAGGACAGAAGGTCGGGACCAGATACAGGCCCTCATCTTCGATCAGCTGCGCCGTTTCGCGGTTCATCAGGCTTCCGTGTTCCATTCCATCAATACCGAAGGCAATCAGCTTCTGCATCAGTTCATTCGTGTATACATGGGCTGTTACGGTTTTTCCCAGTGCGTGGGCCGTGTCCATGATGGCCTTTAATTCCTCATCATTGAGCTGCTGCTGGATCGGTGTATCGTAAGGTGTGAAAAACCCTCCGGTAGCCATGATCTTCAGAAAATCAGAGCCGTATTTTACCTGTTCCCGTACTGCATTGACAAAATAATCCTTTCCGACACCCAGAGTCAGTCGCTCCTGCTGAAGCTTCTGGGATAACAGCGGATTTCTCGCAAAGTCCTGGCTGAGATCCCCGTGGCTGCCGGCAGAACACAGAAACATCGGTGCCGCCACAATGCGGCTTCCCGGGAAATATCCCTTCTCAATGGCGCGTTTTACATCCAGAACGCCATATCCGTTGCTGGTGATACCGCCAACGTGGCGTACGGTGGTAAAGCCCCGGCGCAGCGCTTTTTCCGCGCAACGCGCAATGGCCAGTGTCTTGGCCTCCTCGCTCTGGGTGTATACCTCCTCCCGCACGGTATGCCAGTCAAAATAGTCCATATGCATATGGGCATCGATCATTCCAGGTGTTACCTGGCAGTCCGTGAGATCAATCACGTTCGCGCCCTCCGGTACGGAAACATTGCTGCCGACTTCCACAATGAGATGATCTTCTACCAGAATACTCTGACTGCTCTTCCACTCCTGCGTTACACCATCATAAAGACGCCCGCATCGCAGAACCTGGTATTTTTTATTCATACTGTCTGAACTCCTTTTCCCTGCGTTTATTCTTCAAAAATTCCCGGATCTTCTGCTCCAAGAAGATTGCGTACAAAGTAATCCATCTTCCTGCGCACAAAATACGCATCGGATGGCACATTGTGATTGCATCTTGGCAGAACCACCAGCTCATAACGCTTATTGTGGGCATTCAGCTCATCACAGAGGCGGAGCGTCTGTGCCATGGTCACATTGTCATCCATGGCACCGTAGGCCAACATCAGATGCCCTTTCAGATTTCCTGCCAGGCGGGTAATATCGCCGTACTGGTAAACCTCTTCCGTATAAAGTCCGTTGTAGCGCTCCGTCCAGGAATGCTCATACACACGCTGGTCATAGTTTCCGGAGGATGCCACACCGGCGCAGTACACCCCCGGGTACTGAAGCATAGCTGATACGGTTGCGTAGCCACCGGCAGAATTGCCCCACATGCCAACGCGGCCCAGGTCAATCTGCGGATACCGCTGTTTTAATTCTTTTAAACAAAATACATGATCAGCCAGGCCTGCGCAGGCATGAATGTTGTGATAGCTGAAGCTGTGGAATTCCATACCCCGGCCCGGAACGCCCCGGCCGTCCAGAATCAGTCCGGCAAAACCGAGCTTTGCGAAAGACTGCAGACCGCCAAATATCTCCCGGTTCATGCCATTGTCCCAGGTAAACTCTCTCGGAACGTTGTAAAGCTGCGCACCGCCGTAAATATAGTCGATGAGCGGCCAGGAATCTTTTCGATCTTTCTGCTGTCGCAATTCAAAATCCAGGCCTTCGGCTGTCTCTTCTTCCTGACAGTCAGCGACAACCGGATCCGGCCGGAAGAAAATACCATATAGCGTTGTTTTTCCATCTGCGGCAGTCAGTGTGATCCGCTCTGGAATCTGATAGCCCAGCTTTAACAGATTTGAAATATCTGCTTTTTCCAGTTCGCAGATTAGCGTGCCATCCAGCTTCCGAAGAACCGTGACTGGTGGAAGATCCACGCGGGAATACGTGTCCACGAAGGATTGGCTACCCATGCTGACCTGATGAACGGCATCCTCCGGCGTCAGGCGTGTCAGGCCGCTTCCGTCAAATCCGATGCGGTAGAGCTGATAATACATGGGATCCGAACAGTCTGGAACATTGTTTGCCATAAAGTAGATCTGTTTATCCTGCTCGTCGACACGGATCAGCTTCTGAACGATCAGTTCTTTCTCAGATGCGTCAAAGAGATCTCCTTCACAGACGCTTTCGTTTTCTGTCAGGCGGTAGCGGTAAAGATGGGCAAAGCCATTTCGCTCACTCTGCCAGAAAGCGTAAGCTCTGTCACTGGTAATAAAGTTGGAAAACAGATAGCTTCCGTAGCCGTCCAGCAGCCCGAAAGCGCCGAGGTTGAAAAACTGCTCCGTTGTCTCACGGATCACGACATGGTAGCTTCCGTTTTGTGCGTCACCGAGATAAAGGCAAGCCTCCTGGTAGCCTCTCGCAATCCAGGTAAAATAGAAATGGCGGCTGTCCTCCATCCATTTGACAGTCGATTTCTCTGGGGAGGTAAATACCGGATAAAGGAAATCCGGAGCATCTGCCTTCACCAGTGTTTTGTCCGCTAAGGAACCAATATACAGGCTGTAGTGCGGAATCTCCTCATCACTATCGGTTACAAAGGGGCACGGATACTCGTAAAGCTCCGGGCGCAGATCATGAAGCCCGTCTGAGTAGGATGCGATCAGCGGAAGCTTTTTCGTAGTTCTCCGGTCTGCGCGATAGGTGATGAACCGGGTGCCATCCGGGCTCCAGAGTACCTGGGGATGCTCCTGATATCCCTGACGTTTTACGGTGATCTGACTGTAAATGTCAATGTAGCATCCATATTCCAGATCCGGTTCCCCGTCAAAGGTAAGCTGGCTCTGCTCCCCGGTTTTTTGTTCGGTCAGAATCAGGTTATGCCGATCGTAAGAAAGATGGTAAGCACCATCCGGAGACATAGTTACCGCTCTTTCCTCAGAGCAGCCGGAAGCAGAGCCGGCATTTGCCGCCTGCCCTGCTTTCTCTGCTTTCTGTATCATCTTTCTTGTTCCATCCATTCCATTCACTTCTGCCAGAACAGAGGTAACTTCGCTGCCGGAACGCTCCTGCCGTTCATACTGAAACGCGGTGCCGTCCGCATTCCAGTGGATTTTCGGATTTCCATTTAACACGGCAGTGCGAGTATGTTTCGTCAGAAGCGTTTCCGCCGCTTCATATCGCGCTCTCATATTATGATGTTTCATGCTGCTTCTCCTTCTTATAAGAATACGCTGACTCCTGGACCAAGCGGAAGGTTAAAGAGTACCCAGATGATCATCTGGACAACCCAGACAAGAAGGAATGCGATGGAATAAGGAAGCATCATGGAGATCAGGCTTCCCATGCCGAACTTCTTGTCGTACTTCTTTGCCATTCCGATTGCGATCGGGATATATGGATAAATCGGTGTGATCGCATTGGTGGTGGAATCACCGATACGGTAGATGATCTGCGCAAATGCCGGGCTGTAGCCGAGCATCATCATCATCGGAACCAGAATTGGAGCAAAAATGTACCATTTGCCAGAACCACTGGTCATGAACAGGTTTACCACGCAGCAGAGCAGGATGAAGAACAGCATTAACGGGATACCGGTAAAGCCGGCTACCTGCAGGGCATCGGCGCTCTTTACGGCAATGATCATGCCGAGGTTGGTATAGCTGAACATATTGATGAACTGCGCGATGACAAATACCAGAACAATGTAGCCAGTCATGCCTTCCAGAGCCTGGGCCATCAGCATCGGAACGTCAGAACTGTTCTTGATGGTGCCAGCCTTCACGCCGTATACAACGCCAACCAGAATGAAGTAGATCATCAGGATCGGAACCAGTCCCTTAATAAACGGTCCGTTTAAAATGGAACCGTCTTCCGCGCGCAGGATACCGCCGGACGGGATGACCAGGATTGCAAATAACAGGATGTAGAGAATGCTGAAAATACCGGCTGCGCGAAGTGCCTTTGCCTGAACCGGAGTGATCTCAGAGGTGGACTCTACGGCGTCAACGCCCTCTCCGTCTACCGGATCATAGGTACCGAGACGCGGAACGATAAATTTCTTGTTTACGAACACGCCTGCTACAGTCAGGGTAAATACGGATACGAACATGAAGTACCAGTTGCAGGTGGCATTGACGGTCATGGACGGATCAATCATCTGGGCTGCGGATTCCGTTACACCAGATAACAGAACATCGGTACCGGCTACGATGACACAGGCGGTAAATCCGGCATTGGTTGCAGCATATCCGGCGAGCAGTCCTGCAACCGGATGCATTCCGACAGACTCAAAAGCTGCAGCAGCCAGAGCCGGAACCACGATGATGGATGCCTCAGAAGCGATACTGCCGTTGATGCCAAGGAATAATACCGTCGCAGTCAGGGCCCACAGGGGAACACCCAGGATGGCACGGCGCATTGCCGTTGTCAGAAGACCAACCTTTTCGGAAAAGCCGATGGCAATCTGCATGGCCAGTACAAGGCCAAGGGGTGAGAATCCCTGGAAGTTAGAAAGCAGATTTTCTAACAGCCAGACAAGGCCATCTTTGCTGATGAGGCTCTTCGCCAGAACCGTTTCTCCATTGGTCGGATTTACAACACTGATTCCGGTCATGCTGCATGCCAGGCTGATCAGCGCCAGGATCAGACATAACCATAAAAATAAGATGTACGGATGCGGAAGCTGATTTCCTACCCGTTCAATAAAATCCAGAACTTTTCCGTTCTTTTTCTTTTGTGCCGTTTCCTGCATAAAAGTACCTCCTGTTCATTTTCTTTTTTAGACCATGGTCTCATTATAAACAAAAAAGAAAGAAGGCGCAACAGTTCCAGTCTGCACCTTCTAAAATAAAGTCACTATAGCTAAAATGAATGAAAAATTGAAGATTTTCCTTTTGTTATTCTTTTCTAACTTCATATTGAGAAGATTCGTATTGAGACGAATATCCAATGTAGGATCGTTCCAGCTTCGGAATACTCACTGACGCAAGATCATAAGTCCCGCCTGCCAGGCACCAGGAGATCAGCTGGCTGCGCTCCTCCGCGACAATGTCAGCGGCAAGCGAATGACAGTCAAGATCAGTCCGGATCTCGCCCCTCTCCTGCCCATATTTCACGATTTCCAGAATGATCTTCACGAAAGAACGCTGCTCTCCCCAGAACCGGATGCCGGTGGTTCCGGAAAGCTGGCTGATATAGAGACTGGTAAGCAGCTCCCTTCCAATCTGCCGGCTCATAAACTCGAACATGAACTGGTTTAAGGCAAGCAGCTGCTCAAAGCTTCCCAGGGTCTTATCAATGCTCTGGTAAAACTCCTCGTATTTTTCATCAAACAGTTCATACATGGAATCCAGGAGTTCTGCCTTGGCATGAAAATAATAATAAAACCTGCCCTTTGAGCAATGAGCCTCTTTCAGGATATCCTCCATGGTGGTATTCTGATAACCTTTCTTGTAAAACAACTTCCAGGCTGCATTTAAGAGCTGTTGTCGCTGTCTCTGTTCGTTGAATTCGTCCTTGGTCCGCATGTACAGTTGTCCTTTTCTTTTTTCATTATTTTATCATGAAAGTTCTTTTATTTAAACATCTTTCCAAAGATAAAGCGAACCAGCGGGCCTGCCGCGAAGAGCTGCCAGAAGAATGCCATCGGGAAGTTCTTAATGGTGGTAGAAATCCAGATGCTTAAAAATTCCGGCTGAAGCCCATTCTTGAAGATGATGGTAGCCATCAGGCTCATGTATGGGCACATCATCCAGATAGTAAGCACAGAAATCATCAAAATGATGAACAGCGGTTTATCTTCACCCGGATTAAAAATGCGGAAGGTAATCTTTTTCGCGATCGGTCCGACTACGAAAAAGTCAAAAATAAATGCAAGCGGGCACATGATTGGAAGCTCATGAAGCGCTGCTGCAAATACAAAGTTCTGCATACCACCGACATTCAGTGTGACATTGTAGCAGACCATAGCATAAACCATGGCAAAAACCATCATGATTCCGTAAATAATTTCCTGTTTTAAAGATTTTGGCATAAGTAATTTCCTCCTTGACTATCCTGGAACACAGCAGTAGGGGCGAAAGTTGTGGGAGTATTTCGCAAAAAAATGCAGTAAAGCCGTCAAACTCGTTGCGACTCCACTGCATTCTGAATTCAGATATCGGGCATCTGCATACTACAGATATCCGGTGTGCATCTCACTGTGTTCTCAAAAAACTGTATGATGTATTGTTGTTACCGAGGTGCTATTATAGCGGAAAATTTCATTTTGTATAATAGTTTTTTGCCATTTTTTTGAATTTTGTCTCATTATACAAAGATTGCCGGCCTATAAGCGGATTTCTGTATATTATGACGATCTCTGCAGGGTAAGCGTAAACACAGCACCGCCTTCTGTACGGTTTTCTCCTTTTACAGATCCCTTCATGCGTTCAGCAGCAGAAGTGGCAATCGCAAGACTGATTCCAAAATTGCCGCCATTTCCTTTGTAGCAGCGCTCAAACAGATGCGGCAGATCTTTGGATGCAATTCCATTTCCGTCATCTTCCACAGAAATTGCAGTCAGTTTTTTTTCAGGCCGGATCCGGATGGTCACTTCTGATATTGCGTATCGCAGGGCGTTCGTCAGAAAGTTTTCCAGCACTTTGCAGATCAATTCGCCATCTCCAAGAACGGCTTCCTCTTCCTCGTAAGGAGCAATCTGGACCTGGATTCCCTTTTTCACGGCCAGACTGCTGACGCGGTCCAGACAGTCCTCCAGAACTTCATCTAACGGAACTGGTTGAAGGCTGATATCTGTTCCATTGTCCCTACTTTCAATACGGGAAAGGGTCAGCAGGCTGGTTACCAGCTCGGTAAGCCTTCCGCTCTCTTCCAGAATCGTGTGGGCAGCCGTTTCCGGCTCTTTGAAAATTCCATGTTCAATGCCCTGTGCGTAACCGCTAATGGACATCAGTGGGTTTCTCAATTCATGGGATACATTCTGGAAAAAGTCTTTTTGAATTTCCTGTGACCGTTTGAGCTGCTCCGCCATGTGGTTCATTTCCGTACGGAGATTTTCCAGTTCATAAAGATCATAGGATACATTCGTTTTTGTGAAATCACCCTGCCCGATTTCTTTAGCCCGAAGGCAAAGCTGCTCCAGAGGCACCGTAATTCCCTTTACCATATGCCAGATCAGAAGAAGGCACAGGCAGACCAGAATACTGCTTAACAGAAAAATCCAGTGGACTGCCGGCTTCAGCCATAAAGTCAGACGGGATACGGAACAGGTTACAGCCACACAGCTGATCTGCGGAAGATGTCCGGGAATTTCATAGAAATCGGTAAGGTATGTTCCGGTTTCCGATTTTACAGAGATGCCGGACAACGTGCCGGATGAAAGTTCCGTACTCCGGATTTTCTGGCATTCTTCAATCAGAGACTGTATCTGCTCCCTCTTTTCTTCATGTTTGGGGTAGACGGCTTTGCCCTGTGATTCATATACAATTATTTCTGCGTTTGCACCGCTTTCCTCTATAATCGTCTGCGCCCGAAGCAGAAAGCCACGAATCTGCTCTCTGCGATCCTCCGCACCGATTTCCTCAGGCTCCGCAGAAAATGTTTTACCGATCAGCGCAGTTAATGGCTCTTGAATCTTGCCCAGTTCACTGGCCGCAGCATAATGGGCAAACTGGTCAGCAAAATGCCAGAATACCAGACTGCATGCAGGCGGGATCAGAACCAGAATCAACACAATGGGCAGCAGGATATGCCAGAGAATGTTTTTTCTCCTTTTTCTTATCATGATACGGACTCCTTTTCCAGTCGAAATCCAAAGCCCCACACAGTTTCGATCCGCACGCTGCTTTTGCATTCCCGCAGTTTTCTGCGCAGGCGTTTTACCAGATCGTCTGCGGCCCGGGTATCTGCCTGCCAGTTATACTGCCAGAGATTTTTCAGCAGTTCATCTCGGCTTACTGCCCGGTCCTGATGTTCCACAAGATAGGTAAGAAAATCAAATTCCGTAGGAGTTAAGGACAGAGGAGTATTATTCAGTACAGCAGATCTACGTTCTGGATAAAGAATCAGCGGGCCGAACACCAATTCTGAAATCGTGTGGTTTTCTTCTGCAAGTCTTCTCTCGAAATGATGCAGGCCTTTATCGTATGATGGTTTCAGGATCAGAAAAGATCCAAAGGACAAAAAAACAATAGAGAGAAAAGGAGACGATGATTATGATGAGAAAAAATATAAAAACCGGCCTGATTGCCTTTGGAATGTGCCTGGCACTTCCTTTCTGCTCTTTCGCGGCAGTAAAAAACCCGGAAAAAGCAGAAGGACGTGAGGAGCGGGCACAGATCCACACTGAGCTTGCCTCTTACCGCGAAGTCCTGGATTCCAACACAAAAGAACTCTCTGATCTTATCAGCGAGAAGAAGGCACTTATCGACGAAGTAAAGGAAGCTATACCAATTTATACTATAACAAAGAATAACAAAAATGCGAGAGAAAAACCACGGCAAAACTGTGGCAGCCTCTCGCATTTTTATTTAAATTTTTAGACTCCCGGTCCGACTTCCTCTGCTCCATTTCCGGAATTTTGGCCAGGTGCTTCTAAAGCGGCATTCGTTTCTGCCGCGGTTGGAGCACTGGATGTACCTGGTCCATTTGTAGAAGATCCCGGTCCGGCACTGATGTGGTCGGAAGCGGTTGTCTCAGATGAACCCGGACGATCCTGCGGCGCGCTGATGACGCCGGAAGAAGTTTCGGTTTCTTCCGTTTCCTCTGCTTCAGAGCTTTCAATCGTCTCATCTGCGGATTCCGAAGACTCTTCCACGGCTTCACTGCTCTCCTCTGCAGCCGGTTCTGTCTGGGCCGGGGCGGCAGCAGGCTGCTCAGACTTTCCTTCGGTCTGTCCACCTCCGTTATTGCCTTCCGCTCCTACATTCTTACCAGACTCGGTATCTTTGCCAGGTTCACCAAGGCCTGTCTTCTGCGCAATGTAATTGCTGATCTCTCTTACAGAAGACGGGGCATCATAGGATTCCTGGTCATATAAGAAGGTATGAAGCTGTATCACATTGCTTTCCAGAGTGGTCGGAATCACGCAGGATTTTTTACCGATCTTCATCTCCTGATGAGAGAACGGGAAACCGGAGGTCTGTCCGATATAATACTTTCTTGCACCCTTTGCCATCGTGAGGATATCGTCTACGCCAATGCTGGTAGAAATCTCCGGGTAAACGGCTCCAACCAGCGTACGTAGGGTCTTAAAATCAGAAGATTTCGCTTTTTCCATGGCCTGTCCCAGTACCTTGCGCTGGCGCTCTGTCCGGTTAAAGTCAGTATCCATCAGACGCAGTCTTGCATAAGCAACGGCCTGGACACCATCCAGGTGGTTCATGCCGCTGTGATCCAGCTGATAGGAACCGACTCCGGTGGAATTTACGGTTTCCGTGATAAAGGAATTGATGTAGGCAAATTCCTTATCACTGATTTCAATGTCCACGCCGCCGAGCACGTTGATGGCATCCACAACAGCCTTCCAGTTGAATGTGGTATAATCATCAATTTTCAGATTTAAGTTGCGCTCCAGCGCCTGAACTGCCTGTTCATGACCACCCTTGAAATATGCCTCATTGATCTTATCATAATCATCTTCCTGATCAGAAATCCGCAGATAGCTGTCGCGGAAAACCGATACCAGACGGATTTCACCGGTCTTCTTATTAATGCTGGCGATCATCTCCACATCGGAAAGGGCGCCTTTTTCCAGATTGCCGTCACGGGAATCCACACCGAACACCGCAATGGTCCAGTAGCCGTTATCCCGGAAATGACGGTACAGAAACAAACCTGCGAACAAGCATACCACCAGGATCAGTATTTTCCCAAAATGTTTTTTCTTCCGGCGTTTTCTGCGAGGTCTTTCATAAGCGTAATCGGCACGATTCTGTCTCATATCGCTCTGACGGTTCCTCCCTCTGGAATATTCCTGCTCTTTTTCACTCTGGGCGATGGTGCGGTTTAACTCCTGCTCCAGCGCGTTTTCATAAGTATCGTAATCATCCAGATCCAGTTCTTCGATCTGGTTCGGACTCAGATCATCAAAATCCGCGTCTGGCGCATCCGGTGTACGGCTGTAACTGCGGCATTCCGGCACTGAATCCGGAGTATCGCGCCGGCTGCTTCTGCGGGACGGTGCGCCCTGTTTTTTTCGCTGCTGTCTTGCACGCATGCGGTCCAGCTCGTCTCCCTCAAATGGCTCCTCTCTATAATTCAAACCATACTCCTCTCTGACCGGAATTTCCGGCCGGTAATATTTAATCGATCAGACGGCGGTAATAAGGCCATCCGGCATTACGTGTTCCGACTGTAACATTATTGATAGAACCACTGGTCTCATGGACACACCGGATCCGTCCATCGTCTGTCCAGCCCAGGAACATGACCACATGGGCATCTGCACCGGTACGGATTAAAATATCTCCAGGCTGCAGATTTTCCCGGCTGATGCGCCTGCCGAGAGCCGCCAGACCGCTGGTTCCTTCATAAGGAAGATGATTGCCTGTAACAGACCAGTACACCCAGCTGATCCAGCCAGAGCAGTCCAGACCCTTTAAGGTGCGTCCGTCCTCATCCGGCGATACCAGAGTACCGAAATGGTTCCCTTCATAATTTTGGGCAGCCGGTTTGCCACCCCAGTAATAAGGTACTTTGCCGACAGAATTTAGGGCAAAACGTAAAAGTTCCTTTCTGGTTTCTGAGATATCGGATGGAAGACCATCCAGATATTCCGCAATTTCTTCTGCCGTCAGCGGAGTTCCGGTTGAAATGGAAGACACGCTGAGCCCATATTTCTGATACCAGTCTTCGGAAGCCAGGGCAATGGCTGCCGCACGGTTTTCTTCCGTCCAGCCCTGCCAGCCTCCTTCTGTATATTTACTTTCATCATTTCCGGCTGCGTCAAGAGCAAACAAACCGGCACCCTCTGTCAGGCCTCCAATCTTCATGGTGACTGTCAGGTCTACATGGCCCGGACAGCTTAACCCGCTGCTTTTTGATTCCTCCACCGCAGAAGATTCCTCCACCGCAGAAATTTCTGCCGCACTGCTCTCTTCCTGTTTCGAAGCAGTTTCGGCAGAACCTTCGGATTCAGAGGTTTCCGGTTTGGAAGCTTCTGAATCTGTCCAACTCTTATCAACAGAGGAAAGGACAGATTCAGTCTGTTCTGCATTGGACGGCGAAGCTGCTTTCTGTTTCGATGGAGCCGTGATCACGCCGCTGGTAGATTCCGGTACAGTCTCAGCAAGCTCGGTTTCGGCAGCAATACTTTCCGCACGGCTTGCCTCTTTTGCTTTCTTTTCTGCTGTGGTCAGCCCGGCTGTGATCACGCTGTCCTGCGCCTGGCTGTCAGAAGCGGATTCTCCTGTTTGACCGTTCTCTTCGGATGATATCTCCTCATAAGGACGTTCCATGTTCGGATTCTCTTTTTCTGCCTCTGCTTCTTCCAGCAGAGCCTTCTGTTCCAGTTCCTCCGCGTTCTTTCCGATGCAGCCAGAACAGTAATAGACGTCACTGATTGACATGGTATAGGAATGAGATGCTTCCCACAATGCTTTTGCGTAAGAAAGGAACGCATCACTGTCCTGCGGATTATGATAATAGGTATAGACATTCGCCATCGACATGATCTGCGGTACATTGGAATATGGGGAGACAGCATGACCGTCCCCATCTACCGCCTGAATCCGCACGTTGCGAAAACTTCCAATCGTCCATGTGGAGGGATTTTCCTTCTGATGGCTTTTGTCTTCCGGATTATACTTTCCAAGAATGCGTTCCCTGGAAATGCCAAGCTTTGCCGCCATATCTGCTGGCGTTACATCGGAATAGCTGTAAAGCGCACTGGACCAGTTGGCATCCCTGGTCATCAGTTCATGAAACACGTGACCAGCCAGACTCTTTGTGATATCCGTTTCATCTCCGCCCTCTGGAAAATAGTGGACCAGGTTCAGCTCTTCCAGGGTGGGAATCCAGGCACTCTGTGTTTCCGCTTCTGTTGAGGCTGCCGCGGTTGAAGCTGCCATGGTCTCCTCTGTTTCAATTTTCTCATCCGGAACAGCTGCCTTTACAGCAGGGTGATACAGAAAAGAAACACCAATGCTTCCGGCTCCAAGAACCAGAACCATTCCTGCAGCTGCCCATTTATTTTTGTAACGGACCATGGAATCTGCGATAAGCTTCATGATCTGTTCAGAATTGAAATGTGGTTTCATACTCGTTGTCTCGTTCTTCTTTGGTTTTGATGTAGCAATACAACTTTGTATTTTAACACAGAAGTTTTGGGAAATACAGAGCGGAAACTTTAATATTTCATGAAGAAACTGCATTTCATTGACGAAAAAACGATTCTGGTCTATAATTAACGCGATTTCGTTTTTCAGGAGGAACGAAATGTACAATAGCAAAGCTATAGCGCCATGCACCTGAGAACTGTACGTGAAAGCTGAAAAGCTGGTTTTTCAGGTTAACGAGGTGGAGAGATCATCGAAAATTCGGCGGGTACTCTCCCATGCTTCTCCGGGCGTGTATATTCTGTGAAATATGCGGGCAACCGCAAAACAAACGCAGGATAACCGGAGGGTCTTCTTTTTGTACGCATTTTTGGCGGAACATCATGCGGCCGGTATAAATGAAGAAGCGTATCACAGGAACCATGACAACAGGAAAGACAGAAAGGAATTTTTATAATATGTGTGGAATTATTGGATATTCAGGACCTTTAGACGCAAGCAAGATCCTCTTAGACGGCCTCAGCGGTCTGGAGTACCGTGGCTATGACAGTGCCGGCATCGGTCTGTGTATGGAGGACACCAGTATCTGTATCGCGAAAAAGGTCGGAAAAGTAAAAAACTTAAGAGAATACTGCGAGGCAAACGTTCACGGAACTGCCCACAGCGGCATTGGCCATACCCGCTGGGCCACCCACGGCGGCGTTACCGATACCAATGCTCATCCGCATCGTGCCGGAAAAGTTACCCTGATCCACAACGGCATCATTGAGAACTATCATGAGCTGACCGAGCAGTTTCATCTGGAGGGCAGCCTCATCTCCCAGACCGACAGTGAGGTGGCTGCAAGAGTCCTGGATGCCCTGTATGACGGAGACCCGTTAAAGGCCATTCAGAAGCTTCAGGAGCTGATAGTGGGTTCTTACGGCTTCTGCATCCTCTTCGATGACCAGCCGGGCTCTGTATATGCGATCCGCAGAGTGAGTCCGCTGGTGGCCTCCTACACCCATGCAGGTGCCATCATCGCTTCTGATTTAACTGCGCTGATTCCCTACAGCAATCAGTATTTTGTTGTACCGGAAGACAAGATCGTGCGCCTGACTCCTTACAAGGTGCATGTATACAACATGGATGAGAACTTCTCCAAGGTATACCCGGAAATTATGACCGTCAACTGGAATATGGACGCGGCTATGAAGAACGGTTATCCGCATTTTATGATGAAGGAGATCCACGAGCAGCCGGAGGCTATGAAAAATACCATCCTCCCGCGTATCAGCAAGGGACTTCCGGATTTCTCCGATGATAAAATCCCGGATGAGATCTTCAAAGACTGCAATCAGATCCACATTGTGGCCTGTGGTACTGCCATGCATACCGGTATGGTAGCTCGGGCGCTTATGGAGCCGATCCTGCGGATTCCGGTTACTGTGACCATTGCTTCTGAGTTCCGCTATGAGCAGCCGTTGATTGACGAGCATACCCTGGTGCTGATCATCTCCCAGTCTGGTGAGACCATTGATACATTGGCTGCGCTACGTCTGGCTCATGAGTACGGCTCTAAAACTCTGGCCATTGTGAATGTAAAAGGCTCTACGATCGCAAGAGAAAGTGATTATGTGCTTTACACCCATGCGGGTCCGGAAATCGCGGTAGCCAGCACCAAGGCTTACTCCGTACAGCTCGCTGCCCTTTATATGATCAGCTGCCGCATGGCACTGGTTCGCGGCAAGTTTACAGAAAAACAGGCTATGGAATTCCTCTCCGACCTGCTAGATGTGATCCCGGCAATGGAGACCATGATCGCGCAGGAACAGATGATCAAGGGTGTAGTTTCTCATATCATTCAGAGTCCGGATGCGTTCTTTATCGGCCGTGGCCTGGACTATGCCTTTTCCTTAGAAGGTGCCCTGAAACTGAAAGAGATTTCCTACATTCATGCGGAGGCTTATGCTGCCGGGGAATTAAAGCACGGCACCATTGCCCTGATTTCTGATCAGGTACCGGTCATTGCCATTGCAACTCAGGAACATGTGTTCTCCAAGACCATTTCCAACATCCGTGAGGTCAAAGCCCGCGGAGCCTTTGTAATTCTGCTGACAAAAGAAGGCTCTGTAGTGGATGACAATCTGGCTGATATCCGAATCCGCATTCCGGATGTAGACGACCGCTTCACTGTATTCCCGATCGCTGTCGTGCTGCAGCTGATTGCCTATTATGCTTCTCTCGGAAAGAATCTGGATGTAGACCAGCCGAGAAATCTGGCGAAATCGGTAACGGTAGAATAAATCAAATTTTAAATCACTCAATGAGCACAGCAATTCCGTCTGTGCTCATTCTTTTACTCATGACGGTCATTGTGAAGGACCTTACTGCAATTGCGATGACAGACGGTACGGACATTTTTCCAAATAAGCCATCGCCCGGATAAATTCCGCTGTTCATTCCGCATCATCCGTGATAGAATAAAAACAGTGTTTCGGGATGGTACAGAATCATGGAGGGATGTAAATGGAACCGATGTATTTGTCAATCCAGCCCGTGGAAACCGGGAAGCGGATCAAGCAGCTGCTTTCAGAGCAGAACTATACGATCCGAGAGATCCAGGGTGCGTTCGGCTTTGAAAACCCGCAAGCAATCTACAAGTGGATTGCGGGAAAATCCCTGCCGAGCCTGGACAACTTTATCATTCTCAGCAGATTATTACATACCAGCATTGAAAATATCCTCGTCATTGACGGGGATATTCCTCGTTTATGGGCCGGCTTAAACCAGTGGTTCAATGACAGCTTTCCTCTCCTGTCTTATAATCGTGTCATAAGGAATTGATGAGGAGGCGAACACATCATGAAAATGACTTCGGCTTATGCCAATAAACTGCTCAAAAGCCTGGCAGATGAAAAATCTTACTGGACAAACAAGGAAGAGGCATCCCGCACTTACGTTGCTGCCGTCGGCGAGGAACCAGTCATCCCGGAGTATGACTACTCCGCCGTTTCCGATACATTAAATGAAATTGACCGGAAAACCGTCATCATCAGGCACGCACTGAACCTGGCCAACGCCACCGCAAAGATCCCGGTCGGTGATACGGAAATGAGCGTGGACAGCATCCTGGTCAAAATGGCACAGCTTAATTACCGGAAAACAACTCTGGACACCATGCGGAAATGCCTGCCGAAAATGAGGGAATCTTCCCACTCATTCAGCTCCAGAAATGCCGTTCCTGAATACCGCTACACCAACTATGACCCAGAGCTGGTAAAACGGGATTATGAACGTATCTCCGGTAAGATCATGGAAATGCAGATTGCCCTTGACCAGTACAATCAGACGTTCCTGTTTGAAGTGGAGCTCTAAAGGATTTTTTCGTACAGGGTCTTTAAAAATGCAAATGGGATTGTTAACGTTCAGTGGCATGGATTGTTTTGTTATTTTTTATCCGTTGTATCTTTCGGTTCATGGTAAAATAATCAGACAAATTATAGAGCTTAATCATCCCCTGTAGAAAACCCGTGAGCGATCACACCGGTGCCGGGGTACGGTTTCAGGCACCACCGGCTGCGGAATGGAAGTTCCGTAGCCTTTTCCTTACATACAGCTATCACAAAGGAGGAGACCATGAAAAAATCATTTGTCCCGATCAGCAAACAGAGTAAGAAAGCACAAAAAGCATACCATTCCTTACAGCGCTCCACCTGGGGCATCCTGAACCCGGCAACGCGGACCATGCCAAACGGCAGGGCATACAACCGGAAAAAGCAGAAGGCAAACGACAGAAGCGGCAGGGAATCATCCTTCGACTCCCTGCCGCTTTGTTTTTGCCCATCCATGCCTATCAATCCCACAGGTTCCGGAAATATTTCATCATAAGCTCCATTCCCTGCTTCAGGCACCGGTCCCGGTACTCACGCAATTCATTCTCAGCCGCCAGCCACTTTTCAGAGATCTCCACATATTCCGGCACATCGCTCATCGTATACAGACGGTGCGTATGCTTCCGTTTTTCCCTCGCAATTTCCTCTTCCGTTTTCAGCATCTCACCGAACATACCGTACTTTTCTGTGAATTCTTCCCGTGCCAGGTCATGCTCTTTCTCATACGGATTCTTCTTTCTGCACGTATCCTCATTTGCTTCCCGGAACAGAGCTTCCTGCTCTTAGCAAATGCAAGATACTCTTTTCTGGCACATTTACGGTATCTTCTTGGCAGCTTAAGACCATAGCATTTACAAAAACGGTAAATCATGGTCTCCAGTTTTTCTCTTGCTTCATTCAACAGTGAGATATCCTGCGGATAACGTATGTTTGCAGGCGCACAGGTTGCATCAAGGGTCAGCGTTCCTTTGTGTGTATCTTCTTTTGCAGTACCATCATCATTGGTTTTTCCTCCGGATGGCGGAGTATGGTCATCTTTGTCATCATCCTTATGCGCAAGAAGATACTCGTTTACTTCCATCAGCATTTCTGCGGAAATGCGTTTACGAAAAAGAACCAGTGTACTTGCATCAAACGGAGCTTCTTCCCGAAAGCCGGGAAGTCCGATAAAGTATTGCAGATACGGATTCTCAGCGATCTGCTCCACGAGTTCACGGTCAGAATACTGGAACTTGGTCTGGATGATCAGAGCTCCTAACGCCATGCGAAGAGGCTTGGCTACATTACCGGTATCACTTGGGAAAAGTTCAGCGTATTTGGCTTCAAACGTATCCCATGGGATACGGTCAGCCAGTTTGATCCAGCGGTTATCTGGATTCATGTGGAGACCCAAAGGCTGGTTGAAATCAAGGAAGGAATGCTGTAGCTTGTCGATCGGTTTGTACATTGTTTTAGCTCCTATATGCTCAAAATCTGTAAAAAACTGCAAGAAAAACGATTTGTTTTCGTCAAAATCCTTGCAATCATTATACCAGAAAATGGGGCAAAAGTCAGTAAAATTAAGTGTTTGCGGCTTAATCAGCAGACACTAATTAAATGCAAAAGCCCAAAAAGCCCCCAGCCGTTAAGAAGAGGAAAGCATCTTTCCACCCCTCAACGGCTGGGTTTTTAGATTAACTTAATGACATTGCGCCGAAGCGTCCCTTTTTTCGTCCTTTATGATTCGTTTTCCGCAATGGTACGCCGCAAAAGATTCATTTCGGCTTCATAGCCGTAATCCTCTTTTTCGCAGCTCTCCTTTGCCAATTCCAACGCCTGACGGCATAGATCCAAACCGGCTTTCTTTGCCCTGCGGCCGCCGATACCCAAAAGCTTGCAGCGCGCCAAG
>NZ_QUFI01000011.1 GCF_003478505.1 Clostridium sp. AF27-2AA | reverse complement strand
GGGAATTTTTATATCAACGGCTGAAATTTAAGCGCTTACGTAATAACTTGCTAAATTTTGCTCTGATTTGCCACATTCACACATTTCAGAAAAAACCACAAAATTCCCGAAATCCCTTGCAAAACAGGGCATTTCTGGTCAAAACAAGGAGAAATAAAACAATGATAAAAGTACTATTCATCTGCCACGGCACTCCAGTTTTATGATAATGCATATCTTCGCAAAGTGGGGCAACACAGGGCAGAATATGGCGGAAAGCATTGAAAATACTACGTTTTCGACTACTAAGGCTCATGGATGGAATTGGGATAAAGTCAAAGGTGTGGGGAGAAATCCTTAGTAGTAATGGACTACTTAGACTCAATGTGATAGATTTTTCTAAGAAAATAATAAAAACTATTGCAATTTTTTTGCTTTTTGAATATACTATATGTAACAGAGTTGCCCGAAGTCTTTTTGGCATTGGGGACCAAGCTGAGACTTGTGCTCAGCTTTTTTACGTTAAGGAGAGATTTTATGGATTTGAAAAAACCATTGACCTTCGATGAACAATTGGATAAGTTAGTAGCCCATGGTATGATTATCACAGACAGAGAGAAAGCAAAAGATATTTTGAAAAGAGTAAATTATTATCGTTTTACGGGTTATGCTTTACAATTCAGACAAGCCCCTTCTGGTAGTGACTATATAGTGGGAACTACATTTGAAACGGTATATCATCTATACAAAGTGGATGAAATATTACGTGATACATTTCGGCGGTATATTGAAAAAGCAGAAGTATATTATAGGACGCAGATTGCATATGGATTTTCAATTGCTAAATGTACGGAGACTCCGTATGATCAGCATTATGATGAGAATAATTTCTATAACAAAAAGGGTTACAGGGAAGTTATGGAAAATTTCAGTAGGGAGAAAAATTATTATAAAGATAGCCTAATTGTGAAGCATCATAAAATGAAATATTCTAGTAAAATGCCATTGTGGGTTATTGTGGAATTAATGTCTTTTTCTAATATGTCTAAATTATACAGCTCTATGTATTATTCAGAAAAAGATGCCATTGCTCATATGGTTGGTGTTGGAAGAGATACATTAGAAAATCATCTTCATTGTTTATCGGTTTTACGAAACAAATGTGCGCATGCGGCTAGAATGTATAATACAGATTTTAATCCTCCGGCAAAGTTTACAACGTCATTTTTGAGAAAACATTCAGAAATAAAGAATAATTCATTATTTGCGTATACGCTTGTCCTATTAAAAAGATTACCAGATGAGAGTAGTAAAAAATCTTTGATTCAAACCGTGGAAAATGTGATAAGTGAGTATAGTGATGATATTGATTTGAAGTTGATTGGATTCCCAGAAAACTATATGGAAATCATGAAAAATAATTTGTAAATGCTGATATATAGCCGCTTTTTGCTAGTAGAACTACTATGAAAAGTGGCTATTTCTATGTTGAGGACGTGGAGAATTGTATTGTAAATGTTGCACACAAATGATATAATTTTTGACATAGGAGGGCTTGGGAATGAACAAAACTATTTCTATGAGTATAAGAGTGAGTGAAGAGGAATTAGCAAAATTGAAACAGGCGGCTAGAATAGAAGCATATGCTTCATATAGTGAGTTTGTACGAAGAACTGCCCTGAAAGAAGCAGAGCGAGTGATTGATCAATTAAAAAAATAATCTAGGAGAAACAACATGGCGAAAGTTTTTGAACCAAAATTATATATAAAATATATTCAGGATAGTAAATCTGATATAATTTCCTCAATTACATTTGATGAAAAGACTGGAAAAGGAAAGATTACATATAATCCTAAATGTGTAAATGTTGATCCAGAGGCACCAGACTTTAAGGGGACAACGACTAACTTAAATGACGAAGAAATGGTAAGGGCTGTTTTACTTCTGAAGTTGGAGAAAGAGTACGGATATAAATTTGAAAATAAATATATAGATATTGAGAAAGTTTATGAAGCACCGGGAAGACCTAAAAAGGGAGCAAAAGGGAGCAGATCAGATATTGTTATTAGAAATGAGGATGGGTCTCCTTTTTTATATTTTGAGCTAAAAACGCCGCAGAAGTATATATCAGAAAGATATTTGATAAAAGGGCAACTTTTTCAATCAAGTAAGCTTGAAAAAATAAAGAGACCTGATTATTTGCTATGGACAACAGTTGTGTTTAATGATAGTGGAGAGCCTGCAATTAACACATTGGTAATATCAACTAGTCAGTATGGAGAATATGACAAGTGGCAGGATGCAGGAGAACCAGCAGGAAATGCTATTCCGAAGGGGTATGGAACTGTAATTCAAAAAAGTTATGCGCGTGTTCCAAAGGAAACGGAGACGTCAATTCCATTAGACGAGACTTCTGATGAATTGTTTTTTAAGCAATTGACAGAAGAATTACATAATGTTATTTGGGGAGGAGGTGGAACAAATAATAATGACGTATTTGCAGTTATCACAAAATTATTTCTGTGTAAAATTTATGATGAAAAAGAAATCAGACCAGGAAATAAGTATGAATTTCAAGTAAATTATATAGGCAATATTGTGGAGAGTCCAGATGCACTAGTGGACAGAATGAATGTACTATATAAAAAAGCGGAAAGTTCTTATTTATTAGATGAAAAAAGTGATAATGTTGCTTTTGATAAGGCCAGAATAAAACCATCAAAAGTCTTTTACGTGGTGCAAAGGCTAGAAGGAATATCTTTAACTAAGAATGTATACGGAGGAGATTTATTAGGAAGCTTTTTTGAAGAAATAGTTGCACATGGCTTCACGCAAACTAAAGGACAATTTTTTACGCCTGTTCAGCTGGTTGAGTTCATGACAGAATTATGTGATATTACAGAGCATGCGAAAAGAGTTCTTGTAGAGAAGCCTGATGGTAGAGGAATTCATAGGATGCCAAATGTAATCGATCCGTCTTGTGGAGTGGGTACTTTCTTAATTGTTTACATGAAGTCGATAGTAAAAAAAATGTATGAAAATGGAACTTTTAAAGCAGGATTAAGTGACAGGGCATTGGAAACATTTGAAGCTGAATTTTCTGGTCAAACACATACTAATTGGGCCAAGAGATCACTATTTGCGATTGAGAATAATTATGATTTAGGGTTGGCGGCAAAGGTAAACATGATTTTACATGGAGATGGAAGTATGAATACCTTTGTGACAAGTGGGCTACTTCCTTTTTCAGATTATTGTATACAAGATAGACCTACTATTTTAGAAATGCATGAAGAGTATCAAAATGAAAAGTTTGATATTGTACTTTCAAACCCGCCGTTTTCACTGAAATTAACTCCAGACGAAAAAAAATCAGTTGAGAAGGCATTTTCAGGTGAATTGAAGATATCAGAAGATTTATTTATTGAAAGGTGGTACCAATTATTAAGACCAGAACAGGGGGTTTTTTGTTGCGTACTTCCAGAATCTGTATGCGATACACCAACAGAATTGGATACTAGAATATATCTATTATCACATTTTAAAATTAAGGCTATTATATCCCTTCCTTATTTAACTTTTAAGCCATATACAAGTGTAAAAACTTGTGTTATTTATGCAGAGAAAAGAAGTACGGAACAAGTAAATAGGATAGAAAAGGAAATTAAAGAAAGTGGATGGACAAAAAAGGAAGGAGTTGAAGGACTAAAAAAAGTTTTTGATGATTGCGGTTTGCTGGATGAAAAAATATTTATGGCAGAACCTCAAGCAATTGGATATAAACGAAGAAAGGGCCTATCAGATTTGATAACAGAGAATGATTTGCCTAAGGTTTTGTTTAATTACAGAGGAAATAAAAGTCAAAAATCACTAAGATATGGTTTTGAAACAACATTAAAAGCAATATTTAGTAGAAGTACATTACGACTAGACGCGAAGTATAGATGGTTATGGGATGTACTGGAAGGAAAAATTAGTTTAGTGGCTAGAGGAGCTGCATGGAATGATATTGGCAACTATGTAAAAATTGTTGAATTGAATAAAATAAAGAAAGGTGATTTGGCGTACGATAGAAAGTTGATTGATTTAGATAGTGTTTACCCGTTGTGTGGTGGTGTTAATTATGATGAAGTACCAGAAGTATCGATGATTGGATCGGATAAGGTGGAATTTTCAGGAGCGGATTTGGTTGTTTCTAAGCTTGAACCTTATTTGGGAAAATGTATAATTAATCCGGAAGAAGAAGCAATAGGAACAACGGAATGGGTAGGGCTTAAGTGTAAAAAATCAAGTCCAAGAGTTGTTGGGTATTTGTTATCATTACCACAAATGAGAGAAGCAATGAGAATGCTTCAATCAGGAAAACGACATGCCCGTATGGATGCAAAAGAACTTTTACAATTAAAAATTAATATTGACTTAGCTAAAATACTGGAACAAGACATACAAAAATATGAAGAAGAAATTAATTCTTTGAAGAATATTGTTATGGAGAAGAGAAAAAAAATTGATGACTTGTACAGTATATGATAGGAAGTGCTAAAGAATGGGGAGTGGGAGTTTAAATCTCTACAATATTTTCGCTTCAAGACCGATGGCCCCCTTCGTGCGAATTTTCGCAGAATTAAACAGGGGGAATACCCGTCAAGGTCGGTTGATGTGAAAATATCCGCTGAATGTCATCACTTTAGCTGATTTTGTTTTGCCGGATAGTAACGAAATACGCAGAAAAAACGTGTAAAAAACAGTATAAAAATCACAGTTTTTCTGCGTACATTTTGGCAGAAATATAATCCGAATTGTCTTGCAATTCTGTGCCATCAGAGTGATATATGTACTACCGAAAAAGAAAGGCGGGTACATATTATGAAGAATGAAATCAGATTTACATTGGAATCAAAGCAGAGACCAAAACTGGCACAGGAGATTGGAAACATACTTGGAACAGTACCGCATTATGAACGGGTACCAAGCTGCGCATATGATATTGTAGGATACCGACTGGATAAAGAGGGTGTACTGCATATCCCGGAGGGAGCAGAAGAAACAACGAAAGACCTGATTCGGCAGTTACGGGAGCGTGGGTTTCAGGACGATGCGGAAGTAACCGAAGAAGTGCCAGTGCAGGAGGATAAACTGACAATAGGAATTCCGAGAGAAAGCCTTACGGATACGGCATTAGAAAATTTACAGAAGATCATAGCAAATAGGCAGACACTTTTTCAACGTGCATTTCGGATGGACAGCACAGAAATAGAGATTACTGAGGAAAAAATAAACTTCACATGGTTTCCATACACAACGGATAGCGATGAAATGGCAGCCTACACACAATTTATCTCAAGACTGTGTGATATGGCAAGAGATGCAAAAAGGGTATCATCGAAGCCGACCGAAACGGATAATGACAAATATGCTTTCCGCTGTTTTCTGCTCAGACTTGGCTTTATCGGAAAAGAGTATAAGACAGCGAGAAAGATTCTGATTAGAAATCTTACGGGAAATTCAGCATTCCGCTGCGGAGAGTAAGGATAAAATGACATGGGGTGTCGGTGTAGACCGATGCCCTTTTTCTATGGAAAAAACAGTTGGGGCAGCTTGTGGCAGATGATTTAGGTTATTCTTATAGAGCCTATATAGAAAATAACCTATATTACTTGCCACATCTTGCCCCAGTGTGAAAACAGCCGTGGTCACGCCCATCGGTTATCATTTTCTTCCTGTATCTTTCTGCGATAAGCAGTGCGGGATTTTCTGCGGTTTCGTTCCTTTTTACATTCTGGATTGTCACAGTATTTCTGGCGGTTCCCGTTTTTGATGAACAGACGGCCGCAACACTCACAGGTGGCAACGCCCACACGGTCGGCATAAGCAATGGGGTAATCTGTAGGGATAGATACATATTGCGACAGAGCGAATCGGGCAGCATCAAAAACAGAATGGAAATCCGGCATGACCTTCAATTCTCCATTTTCATCCAGTCCCAACTTCATGGTTACGCCACTCATTTTATTTAGGTAAGCTGATATTTTACCGAGATGTTTCTGCATAGGAAACGAATTAAAATCTGCAAATTCATTCGTCCATGTGATCTGCGCAAGATCCGTGGAAACGTCAAGCCGTTCCAGACATTTTTTGAACATCAGGATGACAAGGGTATCCCGGTACAGGCTTTCGAGATCTTTCCGCATGGTGTGAACATCAAAAGTGAAATTACCAAGAATGTTAGTGGAAAAATCCCAGTATTCCGTATCCTTTTCAATATCCCAACGATATTCTTCGATGTCCTCAGAGGCATAGTAGGGGTGTGCGTACTGCTGACACCAAGAAATGATATCATCGGCAGCAGTGTAGTCATCTTTTCCACGGATACTCTGGTACAGGTTATTCAGAGAAAGCCAGAGCTCATTTCCGTCCAAGCCGTATCCACGGTTGAGTTTCGGAACATCGCCCTTGCCCAGACAGGCGGTGATTACGATTTTTCCATTCTGTTCTGTCTTTTCATAGCATTTGAAAGTTGCGGTCAGCCGTGCATCCGCACTCATTTTCCCCAAACTGAAATCTTCGTTCATATTCTACCTCCATTCTTACCGATAGAACTTGCTTTCGGTACGAGCTCTTACCAATAGAAAATAGCCTTTGGTAACATTATAAAGTATACTGTGATAGAAAACAAGAGCAATTCATGTTTGGAATGCAGAGAGAGGAGGATGGCTATGGATAAAGTTACGATGAGCGTACAGGAAATGGCAATGCAGATGGGAATCAGCCTGAGCAAAGCGTATGCACTGACCAGAGAAGCGGATTTTCCAATTGTCCGTGTAGGCAAGCGGGTATTGGTTCCTGTTTCTGAATTTAAGGTGTGGTTATCGGCAAGAGCCACGGAGAAATGATACGTCAGAAAATAAGCGGGGAAGGAGGAGCACAGAATGTATGAGAAACTTCCGGAACAGTTGAAAAAAGACGGACGGTTCTGTCTGTGGAAATATGAAGAAAGAAACGGACGCATGACAAAAGTGCCGTATCAGACAAATGGCAGAAAAGCGAGCAGTGCCGATAAAAATACCTTTTCGGATTTTCGATTGGCAGTCAGTGCAATGGATGGTTATGACGGAATCGGTATGGGTGCATTTGATGATTTCTGCATGGTAGATATCGACCACTGCGTGTTTGGTGGAAAGATGACACAGATGGCAGAAGACATCGTGGAGAGAATGGACTCCTATACAGAATTCAGCCCCTCCGGCACGGGAGTCCGCATAGTATGTAAGGCATCTTCCCTGTCTTATGATACGGGCAGATATTACATCAATAATCAGAAACTTGGTCTGGAAATCTATGCAGCAGGTGTAACAAAGAAATTCTGTACTCTGACAGGAAATGTGATCCGCAACCGTGGTGTTGAGGAGCGAAGCACTGAAATTGGTGAAATACTGGAAATTTATATGCTCCGTCCGATTTCTAAGAAAAAGAACGATGTACAGGATATTCCCGGCAGTTATCTGTCCGATGATTCCGTGGTCCGCTTGGCATCGGATTCCAGACAGGGCGAAAAGTTCAAAGCCTTGTGGAATGGAGAAATTCCGGAAGGAAAATCCCACAGCGATGCGGATATGTCGCTTGCAAGTATCCTTGCATTCTGGTGTGGCGGTGACACAGGGCAGATGGACAGACTGTTCCGAAAATCGGGATTGATGCGGAGCAAGTGGGACCGTGTGCAGAGTGGCTCAACCTACGGCGCATTGACGATGGAAAAGGCAGTGGCACAGGCATTGGATTTCTACAGACCTTATGCAAGGACATCAGCAGAGAGTGATTTTGATGATATGCTGCAGAAGCTGATAGAACTGAATGTGTCGGATAACAGCAGATACCCGTGGAATGACAACGGCTCAGGCAGATTGTTTGCGGATGTGTATAAAGATATCGCAAGGTATGTGCCGGAAAGGAAAAAGTGGTATGTGTATGACGGAACCCGGTGGATTCCGGACATTGGCGGATTGAAAACAATGGAACTTGCAAAATCCCTTGCGGACAGTCTGGTCAGATATGCCCTGACAATTACTGATGAACGTATAAGAAAGGACTATCTGGAATATTCTGCGAAATGGCAGAGCCGGAATTACCGTAACACGTATATCAGTGATGCCCAGAGCGTGTATCCGATTGCAATGTCTGAGTTTGACCGCAATGTTTATTACCTGAACTGTCAGAACGGAACACTGGATCTGCAGACGGGAGAGTTCCATCCGCATACACCACAGGACAAGCTGACCAAGATTGCAGGGGCGGCCTATGATCCGAATGCAAAGAATCCACGTTTTACCAGATTTGTTTCAGAGGTGATGAGTGGGGATACGGAGAAAGCAAGGTTCATGCAGAAAAGCCTTGGTTATGGTCTGACAGGTGATACACGCTATGAATGTATGTTTTTCTACTACGGTGCAACCACCAGAAATGGGAAAGGGACTCTGATGGAAAGCACACTTCATGTGATGGGAGATTACGGTTTGACTGTCCGACCGGAAACGATTGCTGCAAAACCGTCTGCCAACAGCCAGAACCCGACAGAGGATATTGCACGTCTTGCCGGAGTGCGGTTCGCCAATATCTCAGAGCCAAGGCGGGGACTGGTGCTGAATGAAGCACAGATCAAAAGCATGACGGGAAATGATACACTGAATGCCAGATTCCTGCATGAAAACAGTTTTGATTTTAAACCACAGTTCAAGCTGTATGTAAATACAAATTATCTTCCGGCTATTACGGATATGACACTGTTTTCGAGCGGACGTGTCGTAATCATTCCCTTTGACAGACATTTTGAGGAATGGGAGCAGGAACAGAATCTGAAAGCAGAATTTTCCAGGCCGGAGGCAGCAAGTGCCATCTTAAACTGGCTGATTGAAGGCTACACCATCTTGAAAGAAGAAGGTTTCGCTCAGCCAAAAGCAGTAAAAGATGCCACCATGTCCTATCAGCATGACAGCGATAAGATGGAACTTTTTGTGGAGGAATTTCTGGAACAGGAGAAGGATGCGGAATGCCGGACATCGGCAGTGTATCAGGCATACCGAAACTGGTGCAATGACAATGGATATTTTGCGGAGAACAGCCGGAATTTTAATCAGGCACTCCGCACAATCGGTACGATAGTCCGCAGGCGCCCAAGGGATGGCGGAGAAAAGACTACACTTTTAACTGGATATCGGCTCTTGTGCAGAGATTTCTTCTGTTAAGAAAAAAGGAGGTACACATGGGAAAACAGAAAGCAGCACCACCGATGCGGTTTGAGCCATCGGATTTTTCAACAGACAAGTACAGATGTGTGAATGTCATCAATTTAAGGGACAGATGCCCGGTCCTTATCATGGCAAGCGAATCCTGTGACCCGCCTTATTACCGTGTGGTTGACGGGTCATTGGAGATGTTTTATCTGTCCTATTCTGAAGCAGTGGATTATTGCAGACAGAGTGGTTATATGACACAAAAATAATTTTTCAGGAGGTTTATTATGATTAACAGTACAGCTTATTATAACGATTTTTGGAACGAAATGAGAGGAAAACAGGCAGTTACGGACAGCCTTTATAACAACCGTGAAAGCAAGACAAATGCGTACCATCTGCCCGGAGAATCAAATAAAAAATATACGGCAGTACTACAGAAAGAAAGTGCAGTCCGTCAGCTGGCAACCGTTGTGAATGCGACCAGAAGTGACAGCCGTCTTTGGACATTTGACTGTGAAGGTCAGGCTGAATGGGGCGATATGGTCAATCTGGAGGGCATGGATAACGAGGACGATTTTCAGAGATTTGAAGTACAGGCATACCGATTGTCCGAGCTTGTCAGACTTGGATTGGAGTTCGCTTCTGACCAGTCCTTTGCCATAGAGGATTATGTAATCGGGAAAATGGCACGTTGTTTTGGCACAAGCGAGGAACAGGCGTTTATCAACGGAACAGGGGAAAATCAGCCGACAGGTATTCTGCACGCCACTGACGGAGCAGAAACGGGCGTGACGGCAGAGAGTGATTCTGCTATCAGCTATGATGAAATCATCAAACTGTATCTGTCCGTGGATAAGAAATACCGTAAACATGGTACATGGCTTATGAATGCCGAAACGGCTCTGGCACTCCGTACCCTCAAAGATTCAGCCGGAAACTATCTGTGGAAGGAAAGTGATGAAACGATTTTCTCAAAACCTGTGCAGATTGTTGATTCCATGCCGTCTATCGGAAAGGGACAGAAAGTAATCGCATTTGGAGATTTCAGCAATTACTGGCTCGTTCAGCGTTTCCCACTGACTATCCGCACACTGAAAGAAAAGTTTGCCATGCGTGGACAGGTAGGGTATCTGGGATGTGAGTATCTGGATGGAAAGTTGATCCGTAAGGATGCAGTCAAGGTACTTCAGATGGCAGCAGACTAAGCAGTTGGGGCTGTGGAAATACTGCAGCCCGTATGGAAGGAGGATTGCACATGGCAATAGAAAAACATGATACTACGGAAAATACACTTGTCCCTGTGAGTGAAAAGTACACACTGACAATCAAAGAAGCAGCATCGTATTTTAATATCGGAACAAAGAAAATGCGTAGACTGGCAGAAGATAACAGAGGAAGATTTGCGGTATTCAGCGGAAATAGGTATCTGATTATCCGCCCGCAGTTTGAAAAATTTATCAGTGCTTCTTCGGAGATATAATTCCGTTTGTCTGCCGAAAGTAGTTGATATTATCAGCGTTCAGAGTGATATATAGTATGACCTCGAAAACCTGTGAAAACAGCCACTTTTGGCAGAAAGGAAGTACTTTTATGGCAAGACCAAGTTTAGCAGAAAAAGATATTTTAAATCCTTCTGAGGCAATTGAATATTTTGTTTTGAGCCGGAGAAAATTTTATGATTTATTGAGTAATACGGATGGGGAAGATTTTCTGGCATACTACGGAGAACGCAAGCTGATTCTTCGTGTAGCCTTTGAAAGGTATCTGTGTAACCATCCAGAACTAAGGAGGCGGGTATAATGGCAAAGGCAGGAAGAGGACAGACAAGGCGTGATTCCAAAAGAAGAGTTCTTAGACCGGGAGAGAGTATAAGGGCAGATGGAAAATATCAATATAAATATCATATTGATGGAAAACCACATTTTGTATACAGTTGGAAACTGGAACCTACGGATAAACTTCCAAAGGGCAAGAAGCCATGCCTCTCCCTTCGTGAATTGGAAAAACAGGTAAACACAGATTTGGATTTGCTTGTAAATATCGTGGACGGACAGATGACAGTCTGTGAACTTGTAGACCGATATTTGAAAACAAAGACCGGAGTAAGGCAAAGCACAAAACAGGGATATGTTACAGTACAGAGATTACTTGCAAAGGAAGCATTTGGCAAAAAGACGATACGAAGTGTGAAAACATCCGATGCAAAGCTGTTCCTTATCAAATTGCAGCAGGAAGATGGCAAAAGCTACAGTTCCATTCATACCATCCGTGGAGTGCTGCGACCAGCCTTTCAGATGGCGGTGGATGATGACATTCTGGTAAAGAATCCATTCGGATTTCAGCTTGCCGGAGTATTGGTAAATGACGCAGTCACAAGAGAGGCAATTTCCAAAGACCAGATGAGAAAGTTCCTAAAGTTTGTGCATGACGATGTAGTGTACTGCAAATACTATGAAGTGGTGTACATACTTTTTCATATGGGAATGCGAATATCGGAATTTTGTGGACTGACACTAAAGGACATTGATCTTGAGAACAGAACTGTAAATATCGACCACCAATTGCAGAGAACATCGGATATGCGATACATCATAGAAACTACAAAGACGGATGCCGGAACAAGAGTATTGCCGATTACAGAGGATGTGGCACAGATGTTTCAGGCAATCATCGAGGACAGAAATGCACCGAAAGTGGAGAAATCCATAGACGGATATAGTGGATTCTTATTTTATGATGATAATGGAATGCCCCTTGTTGCAATGCATTGGCAACACCGATTCAACCATATGGTCGGCAGGTACAATGATATTTACCGGGTGCAGTTGTCAAATATCACGCCTCATGTATGCCGACATACCTATTGCTCCAATATGGCAAAATCGGGAATGAATCCTAAGACACTACAGTACCTCATGGGGCATTCGGATATATCGGTCACAATGAATGTGTACACGCATATCGGATTCGATGATGCAGAGGAAGAATTGAAGAGGATGGAAGAATTCAGGAAGGCACAGGCGGAGGTTGAGCAGAAGAAGGAAAAACCAATGTCACAGAAAATGTTCAAGGTAGTTTAATATGAAAGAAGGATGACGCTCTGGCTTAGACTGGGGCGTTTTTTCTATGGAAAAACCGCGAAGCTACTGATATAATATATTTTGGATTAATATTGCAAAAAGGGGCGATATTCTTGAATAGATTAACTGAAATAACTAAGAGAGACATATATGAATTATTTCGTGATGGATGCACTGTAGAAGATTTGTTTCATACAGAGAATGTTCAATATCCTTATTATGGAAGATTAGAAGAAATTGATTTTCTTGAAAGACTATATGATTTAGATAATATGAAAAGCATTGATTCAAGGCATGAAAACGCAAAGGGGGATATTATTCGCCATACAATAAATAATGATGATTATCCGTATTGTTGGGTTTTTGAAGATGATAGATTTGGATTAGCAAATGGATCGGATGAAATGTTTTTGAGGTTCATTTGTGAGATATTCCATCCTTTGGTTAGAGATGAAAAAAAGCAGTGGGGATTATTTTTAGAAAAAGTAAACAATTTGATAAAAGAAGACGGGTATGAATTATATATAAAGGAATACATATCAGGCAGAGAAGTGTATGATTATAGATTTTATGGAGTGGATGTGGCAGATAAGATGGATAAAAATGCAATAAGAGATTTGATTGATGAATTTAAAAGCGGATTAATAGCAAAAGCAAGCAAGAAGAATTGGGAAGTGGTGGTTTTGGAACTGTATACAAATATCATAATAATTGTTTAGATATGGATTTTGCCGTTAAGATATATGATCCGGTGTTTGTTTCCGCAGAAGAGCAACTTGAAGGAGAAAAGAGATTTTTCAGAGAAGCTAAAATGTTATTTTCACTAAATAATACTCATATTGCTAGAATTTATGATGCAGGTCGTATGGATGGTAAACCATATATTAGAATGGAATATATTAAAGGATATACAGTAGAGGAGCTTAGAAACCGAGAAGGGAATATGTCTTTTTCTAGAAGTGCAATTGTAATTTTACATATTTTAGCTGGATTAAAGCATGCACATGAACATGGTGTGATTCATAGGGACTTGAGACCAAGAAATGTGATTTTTTCAGAAAATGAAAGAATGTTTAAGATTATTGATTTTGGTGTAAGTGCATTTTTAGATACAGAAAATCATACACAATTGACAAAAACAGGTGAACACATCGCAGGTGGAAGCTTTATCGATCCAATATTACAACAAAAACCTAAAATTCGAGATGTGAGAAGTGATATATATTCAGTTGGTGCAATTTGGTATTTTTTGTTATGCGGGCGAGCTCCAAGTGGGAGTGATATGAGGGAGTATTTGGAAAAGTCAAACTCACAAATTACACCAACAGATATTGACATAATAATGAAATGTTTATCAAGTAGCATTGAAAATAGGTATTCTTCTTGCGAAGAATTATTGCCGATAGTAAAGAATGCTGCTATGGGATAGGAGGTGGACATTATGGGTTTTGCAGAAAGAAATGGTTTTGTGAAAGAGAAGACTGTTCAGGTAGATGAAATAGATAGAAGCTTGAGAAATCGCTTGTATAATATGGTACATAGATTTTCAGAGAGTTCTCCAATGATACACGAAGAATTAGAATATGTTGTTGATAGGCTTGGATATCAAGTGGAATCAACTACAAACAGGAATTGGTATATTATTAATACAGTTTTAGAGGGCGAAGACTCATCTATTCCTTGGTACATGCCATATGAAGTAATTGAGTTATTTTTTGAAGCAAAAAGGCTTCATTGTAAAGAATGTGAATATAGAAGCGATGATAGCTGTGAGTATTGTGGTTACACAGAGTGGTTTAGAAATGTAACAACTGATATTAATATTATGTTAGAACAAGAAAAATCTGGATATAGATTATTAAATGATAAATTTGTTAACATAATTAGTGATGAGGAATTACAGGAAATAAATAAAATAATAGACTCCCCATATCAAGCAGTTAAAATTCACATTAATAAAGCTCTCGCTCTTTATTCAGATAAAAAGAAACCAGATTATGAAAATTCAATTAAAGAATCAATTAGTGCTGTAGAGTCACTATGTTGCATTATTACAGGAGCCACAGGTTCGCAAGCAACTTTAGGGAGCACATTGAAAAAATTGGAAAAAGACGGTGGAGTAGTGATTCATGGAGCTATGAAAACTGCGTTTGAAAAATTATATGGATATACTTCAGATTCAGATGGAATTCGACACGGTGGAATAGATTTTACAAATGCACCTGCTGAGGACGCAAAGTATATGTTAGTTTCGTGTTCAGCTTTTATAAATTATCTTATCGAAAAACAAAGCAAGATAAAAAACTAAAAAATCCTTAGTAGTAAACCTTTCCCTTTTACTACCAATTTTACTACTAACAGGTAGTAATAACTTGCTTAATTCTGCTCTGATTTGCCACAATCTGTAATTTCAGAGCAAACCACACGAACCCCGAAATTCCTTGCAAAACAGGGCATTTCTGGGCAAAACAAGGAGAAATAGAATAATGATAAAAGTACTATTCATCTGCCACGGCAATATCTGCCGTTCCACAATGGCCGAGAGTGTGTTCACCTACCTGGTCACTCAGGCTGGCCTGGCATCCCATTTTGAAATCAATTCCGCGGCCACCAGCCGTGAGGAAATCGGTAATCCGCCGCATTACGGTACCGTGGATAAGCTGCGTCGGGAGCATATTCCACTGATCCCGCATCATGCGCGCCAGATGATGGCGGAGGATTACCGGTATTATGATTATCTCATCGGTATGGATACGGCAAATATCCGGAACATGACCAGGATTGCAGGCGGGGCGGATAAAGAACAGAAGATTTTTAAACTGTTGACATTTGCAGGCAGTGGGCGTGATGTGGCAGATCCTTGGTATACGGGGGATTTTGATGCGACGTTTGCCGATGTTATGGCTGGATGCAGCGGGCTTCTTGAAAAGATCCGCAGAGAGGAAAATATTTAAATGGGAAAACGGATTGTTCTTTTTAACGACCTTCCGGGTTATGGTAAGGTAGCTCTGGCCGCCATGGTGCCACTGTTTTCGCGTATGGGACATTTCCCTTATCAGGTACCCACTGCGGTGGTTTCCAATACGCTGGATTTCGGAAAGTTTCGGATTCAGGACATGACGGACTACATGCGGGATACCATAAAAGTGTGGGATGAGCTGGGCTTTGATCCGGACTGTATCTGTACTGGATTTGTACTTTCGGAGGAGCAGGTGGAACTGATCGGAGATTATATTCGAAGCAGGAAGCCGAGAATCGATAAGATACAGAATGTGAACAATGGCCGTCTTGTCATGGTAGATCCGATCATGGCGGATGGCGGAAAGCTTTACAATGGAATTGGCATGGAGCGGGTTGCGGCCATGAGAAAACTGGTCAGCTACTCGGATGTGATGGTTCCGAACATGACCGAGGCTGGCTTTCTGACGGGAATCTGCCCGGGCAGGGAACGGGCCTCGGCGTCAGAACTGCGGGAACTGGTTGACGGGCTGCACAAGTTATCCGGGAAATCGGTGGTCATTACCAGCGCGCAGGATTCTGAAACGGATGAACATCTGGTTTGCGGGTATGACCACAAAAGCGGACAGTATTTCCGTGTGCCGTTTACCTTTCTCCCTGTCCGGGTTGCCGGAAGCGGAGATATTTTTTCTACAGTTATGACTGGAAAACTATTAAACGGAGAGAGTCTGGAGGCGGCGGTGCGGGAAGCTGTACGTGTCCTGACTACGCTGATACGTGAAAATCAGAGTCATTTGGATGAATACAAAGGTATTCTGATTGAGCGTTATTGGGAATTACTGGATGAGAACAATTAGCGGTACAGAATATAGCGGAGTGGGATCTGCTGTGTGAAACTGTGGCGCAGCAGATCGGATATTGTGAAGTGAGTCGATGGAAAGCATTGGCAGCAGAAAATCAAAATCGGGAGGAAACTTGGAGTGCTTAGAAATGTGAGTCTGGAGGAGATTTCAGACGGCAGATTATATGGGTTGAATGATATGGCGAAGCTGGGCTGCAATGACTGTGTGGGCTGTTCGTCCTGTTGCCGAGGAATGGGAAACACGATTGTGCTGGATCCCTATGATGTCTGGCGGTTGACGGGTGGTCTTGGCGTTTCGCTGCAGCAGCTTTTAGCGGGGCATCTGGAATTGAATGTGGTGGACGGGATTATCCTGCCAAATCTGAAACTGGCGGGAGAATCCGAACAATGTACCTTTTTAAATGAATCGGGGCGGTGCAGCATTCATCCGTACCGGCCGGGCATCTGCAGGCTGTTTCCTTTGGGGCGGTATTATGAGGAAGATGGATTTCACTACATTCTGCAGCTTCATGAATGTGAGAAACCAAATCGCAGCAAGGTGAAGATCCGAAAGTGGATGGACACGCCGGATATGGAGCGGTATGATGCCTATATTGCGGACTGGCATGCATTCCTGAAACAGCTGCGGATTCGTATCGGAGCAGAGCTGGATGGAGAAACTGCGGCAAAAGCAAGTGCGGATGGCGCAAACGAGACGCCAGCTCCTGATCTCGCAAAGTCCGTCAGCATGTATATTTTGCAGCGGTTTTATCTGCTTTCCTATGACACCAGCCGGGACTTTTACAGCCAGTATGAGGCCCGCATGGCCGCGGCAAAAGAATGGAGTGAGAATCTATGAGCAACATCAATGGCACAGGCAGCATCAACGGA
The DNA here is from genome assembly GCF_003478505.1 of Clostridium sp. AF27-2AA. Taxonomy (GTDB): domain Bacteria; phylum Bacillota; class Clostridia; order Lachnospirales; family Lachnospiraceae; genus Brotaphodocola. The sequence continues at coordinate 97,167 of NZ_QUFI01000011.1, read as the reverse complement.
ACAAACATCATCAACGGCACAAACAGTATCAACGGCACAAACAACATCCATGGTGCAGACAATACTGAAAACACCGTAAAAACCGGCCTGGTATTAGAGGGCGGCGGGATGCGTGGGATGTATACCGACGGTATTCTGGATGTTTTTCTGGATCAGGGACTTTCCTTTGACGGAGTGATCGGAGTTTCGGCCGGAGCTATCCATGGTTCCAGTTTTGTGTCTGGGCAAAGAGGCCGGAACATTCGTTATTATAAGAAATATATCCGAGATAACCGGTTTATCAGTATGCGGAATCTGGTCCGGACCGGAGATATTGCGGAGGTGCAGTTCTGCTATCATGATCTGCCGGAGAAGCTTGATCTTTACGATTACGATGCCTTCAACCGTTCTAAAACGGAGTTTTATGCAGTCTGCAGCAATGTGGAGACTGGAAAGCCGGAGTATATCCGCATTACAGATATGAAAAATCAGATTGATGTGATCCGGGCATCGGCCTCCCTTCCATACGTTTCCAGACTGGTGAAGACAGAAGGGATGAAGCTGTTGGATGGCGGCTGCACGGACAGCATTCCTCTCATGAAGTTCAGGGAGATGGGATTCACAAAGAATGTGGTGATCCTGACCCGGCCGAAGGGATACCAGAAGGAACCGGAGCAGCTGGCTATGGCGAAAATCCGCTATCGGAAGTATCCGGCCTTTGTGGAGGCGCTGTCTCACAGGCATGAGCGCTATAATGAGAGTTTGCGGCAGATTGAAGAGTTGGAGAAAATGGGTGAGATTTTTGTGCTGCGTCCGGATGAGCCGCTTAAGATCGGACGGCTAGAGCGCAGCCCGGAGAAACTGCAGCAGGTGTATGACATTGGAAGGCGGGATGCGCTTATGAAGATGCGTGACCTGAAGTGCTGGCTGGAGAATCATTAGGCAGATCGAAACTGGATTGACAGACCAGAAGCACAGGCCAGACATTCAGATCACAGAAAGTCTGCAATCAGGCCAAACAAAGCTATAGGAAATACCTATGACTTTTATATTATATATAGTATTTTACAAATACTGAGAAAAGATGCATAATAAAGCCATCAAAGGAAATAAAGCCGGAAACGAATCAGAATGGATTCAGAATCAAAAGGCTTTAACGCAATAAACCACTCAATTACAGGAGGAGAGTTCGTATGGTAAAGTTACATGATGGCGGTGTTTATCTCGTTAACGGTGAGACCCTGATTCCGGAGACAGAGGCTGCAAAGGTTGAGCAGATGACCGGAATAGCTGTTGCAAAAGAGGAGGCTAAGAAAGGTACCATTGCTTACGGTATCATGAAAGCCCACAACCAGTCCGATAACATGGATAAGCTGCAGATCAAATTTGACGCGATGGTGTCTCATGATATCACCTTTGTTGGTATTATCCAGACTGCCCGGGCATCAGGAATGGAGAAGTTCCCGCTTCCTTACGTTTTAACCTGCTGCCATAACTCTTTATGTGCAGTTGGCGGAACCATCAATGACGATGATCACTATTTTGGCCTTTCTGCGGCAAAGAAGTATGGCGGTCTTTTCGTTCCGCCGCACGTAGCAGTATGCCATCAGTACATGCGTGAGTGCTTTGCAGGCGGCGGCAAGATGATCCTGGGCTCTGACTCCCATACCCGTTACGGTGCACTGGGTACCATGGCCATTGGTGAGGGCGGCGGTGAGCTGTCCAAGCAGCTGTTAAAGCAGACCTATGATGTTGCTTATCCGGGCGTTATCGCAATTTACTTAACCGGAAAACCGCAGCCGTTCGTTGGACCGCACGATATCGCACTGGCTATCTGCGGAGCTGTTTACAAGAATGGCTATGTAAAGAATAAAGTAATGGAGTTCGTCGGACCGGGCGTTTCTTCCATGACTACTGACTACCGCAATGGCGTGGATGTTATGACCACCGAGACCACCTGCCTGTCCTCCATCTGGAGAACCGATGATGACACCAGGGCATTCCTGGAGAAACATCACCGCGGAGATGAGTTCAAGGAGCTGAATCCGGCAGATGTGGCTTACTACGATGGCTGCGTAGAGATCGACTTAAGCACCATCAAGCCGATGATCGCACTGCCGTTCCATCCGTCTAATGCTTACGAGATCGATTACCTGTACGAGAACCTCGAAGACATTCTGCGTGAGACCGAGAAGGCAGCTGACCAGGTTGCAGAGGGCAGAGCACACTTTACCTTACTTGACAAAATTACCAAAGATGGTAAGCTTCAGGTACAGCAGGGTATCATTGCAGGCTGTGCAGGCGGTAACTATACCAACGTGGTAGAAGCTGCACACGCATTAAAGGGCAAGAACATCGGCGATGGCGAGTTCTACCTGTCCGTATATCCTTCCTCCCAGCCGGTTTACACCGATCTGGACCGCAAGGGTCTGTTAGCAGACCTGATGGATGCAGGTGCGATCATCCGTTCCGCTTTCTGCGGACCGTGCTTCGGTGCAGGCGATACCCCGGCCAACAACGCGCTTTCCATCCGTCATACTACCAGAAACTTCCCGAACCGCGAAGGCTCCAAGCCGGGTAATGGACAGATGTCCGCAGTTGCCCTTATGGATGCACGTTCCATCGCTGCAACCGCAGCAAACGGCGGTAAGCTGACTTCTGCAGAGACTATGGACTGCTGGGGCGATATCCCGGAGTACAACTACGAGGATCGCGCTTACAAGGCAAGAGTTTACAATGGCTATAACAAAGCAGAACTGGATTCTGAGCTGCGCTTTGGTCCGAATATCAAAGACTGGCCGGAGATGGAGGCACTTTCTGAGAATATCCTTTTAAAGGTTTCTTCCAAGATCCTGGACGAAGTAACCACCACTGACGAGCTGATCCCGTCCGGTGAGACTTCATCCTACCGTTCTAACCCGTTAGGACTGGCTGAGTTCACCCTCTCCAGACGTGATCCGGAGTATGTAGGCCGTGCAAAGGCTGTTCAGGCTATGGAGAAGGAGCGTCTTGCAGGTACTGTAAACACTGAGATCGCAGAGGTTATGAAGGTGGTTAACACCATTCCGGGTCAGGAGAATGTAAAGGCAGCGGATGTTGAGATTGGTTCCACCATCTACGCAAATAAGCCGGGCGATGGTTCTGCCCGTGAGCAGGCTGCTTCCTGCCAGAGAGTCCTGGGCGCTCTTGCAAACATCACCCAGGAATACGCAACCAAGCGTTATCGTTCCAACTGCATGAACTGGGGTATGCTTCCGTTCCATTTAAAGGGCGAGCCGACTATGTTCGATGTAGATGATTACATCTACATCCCGAATATACGCACCGCATTAGAGGGCGACTTAACCGATATTCCGGCATATGTCATCAAGAACGGCAAGGCAGAAGAGATTCATCTCTACATCCAGCCGATGACCGAGAACGAGCGCAGGATCGTACAGGCTGGCTGCCTGATCAACTTCAATAGAAACAGATAAGATTCCCACCGTTTTACGGCTTGTCTGTGACTATATAAAACTCCTTATGTAAGTGTAAGAGCAAAACGGGGCTGTCTGAAAAGGCAGCTCCGTTTTGCGTTGCGTAGAAAAACAGCGTGTGGAAATGATTTATAAAAAAATTAGAGGGAGATGGAGAAAAATGCATGACAGGAGAGTCCCAATCGATTTTCCTGGATTTCTGCGTTGTTTTTTCGCTTATCCTGAGGTAATATATTACATAGAAAATGTGACATCAGGAGGATACAAACATGGCTTGTACAACGATTCTTGTAGGAAAACATGCATCTTATGACGGTTCTACCATGATCGCCCGGAACGATGATTCCGGTTCCGGTCATTTTACACCGAAGAAATTTGTGGTGATCCACCCGGAGGACCAGAAGCGGATATACCGGTCTGTATTATCTCATGTGGAGGTAGAGCTTCCGGAGCATCCGTATCAGTTTACGGCAGTGCCGAATGCGGTAGCCGGAAAAGGAATCTGGGCAGCTAGCGGTGTGAATGAAAAGAACGTGGCGATGACTGCCACAGAGACCATCACCTCCAATCCCCGGGTGCTTGGCGCAGATCCTCTGGTGGAATACCAGGCTGCGGAGGACGGGAAAGAGGAGGTGCCGGGCGGCATTGGAGAGGAGGATATCGTTTATCTGGTGCTCCCGTACATAAACAGCGCAAGAGAGGGCGTTCTGCGCCTGGGAAGCCTGCTGGAGACCTACGGAACCTATGAGAAGAACGGCATCGCGTTCCAGGATCAGGATGAGATCTGGTGGCTGGAAACCATTGGCGGTCATCACTGGATCGCGAAGAAGGTTCCGGATGACCGGTACGTGGTGATGCCGAACCAGTTTGGCATGGATGAATTTGATCTGGAGGATGCGTTTGGAGCAAAGCGTGAACATCTCTGCTCTGCAGATTTAAGAGAGTTTATCGAGAAGAATCATCTGGATCTGCGCCTGGATGAGGAAAGTGTGTTCTGCCCGCGGGATGCATTCGGAAGCCACACCGATTCAGATCATGTATACAATACGCCCCGTGCCTGGTATATCGAGCGCTGTTTAAATCCGCATACCTTCTCCTGGGATGGCGCAGACGCGGAGTACGGACCGGAGTCCGATGATATTCCCTGGAGTCTGGTGCCGGAGAAAAAGCTGACCGTGGAGGATGTCAAATACGTGCTTTCCACCCATTATCAGGGCACACCATATGATCCGTATACCCATAGGGGAGATCTGTCAGAGCGCGGCAAATACCGTGTGGTTGGTATTAACCGCAATGACTTTGTGGCTGTGATCCAGATGCGTCCGGATCAGCCGGAGGATGCGGCTGTAATCCAGTGGCTGGCTTTTGCCTCCAACGCATTCAATGTGCTGGTGCCGTTTTATGCGCGTGTTTCCGAAACTCCGGAGTATCTTTCCAATACCACAAAAGAGGTTTCTACCGATAATTTTTACTGGAACAGCCGTCTCATTGCTGCTATGACCGATGCCTCCTACGGAACCTCTATTGTCCATGTGGAGCGTTACCAGGTGGCAGTCCAGTCGGACGCTTACGCGATCCTGCATAAGTACGACGCACTGATGGAACAGGCAGGTGACGGGGCAGAGCGCGAGATCCTGAGAGAGGATGCGAACCGGGAAATTGCGGAGATGTTAAAGAAAAAGACGGCAGATACTCTGGATAAGGTTCTGTTTGAGCTGAGCAGCCAGATGAAGAATGCCTTTTCCAGATCGGATAACTAACGGATGTGGGAGAGCAGTATGAACGAGAAAGAACTCCGTTATATGAAATACATTGCAGAGGCCGGGAGTATCCAGAAAGCGGCAGTACTTTTAGAGAAGAATCCGTCTTCCTTAAGCCGCGCCGTGCACCGGGTGGAGGAGGATATGGATATTATTCTCTTTAAGCGGACTCCGGAGGGGCTGCGCCCCACACCGGAGGGAGAGGTTTATCTGCAGGCAGCAGGTGAGATCCTTGCAATGTATGATGAACTGAAACAAGACGCGGCAAAATAAAAAATGCAGCCGGAGAAGCTTAAGCTTCGTCTGGCTGCATTTTTTGTTTGAGAAACCGGATAAATTCTTTGGAGCACCGGGAGAGCAGACGGCCGTCCGGATAGCCGATAACCAGTTTCCACGAGGCCTGCAATGCTGGATCAAGGGGGTAACAGGCCAGATTGTCCACACCGGAAAAGAGATTTAAATAACTGTGCGGGAGAAAGGTCACACCCATGCCAGCGGCAGCCAGGCGCTTGGCTGTTTCCATGCTTTTGGTAGTGCAGCGGATGTCAGGCTTGATGGAAAGCTGTTCCAGAATGGAATCTGCAACCTGCCGCAGCTTCTGCCGGTTTGCTACCATGAGAAATGGTTCTATTTCCAGGGCTTTTAAGTCATAGATGCTTAGTGGGCGGTATTCCGGAAAGTTATATTTTCGTGACAGGGCCAGCGGCATAACCAGATAGAAAACATCTTCTGCCAGCAGCTCATAGTGGATTGCTTTATTGGGTGTCTCGTAGTGCATGACGGAGAAGTCCAGTTTGCCGGACAGCATAAGCTTATCCAGCTCTGTGGAGTTGTTTTCCTTAAACTGCACGGAGATGTCCGGGTAGAGCTCTTGAAAGGCCGGAAGCACCCTGGGAAGCAGGTAAGTTCCGAGGTTCATGGGAATGCCGAAGGTAAGCTTTCCGCGGCGCATCTGACGGTATTCATCCAGGTCAGTCTCCAGGCGTTTATAGCGGTTCAGGATGTTTCTGGCAGTCTCCAGATAGCGCAGACCGAATGCAGTAGGTATCAGGCCTTCCTGGGTGCGGTCAAAAATGGTTCTTCCAAATTCCTGCTCCACTTTATTTAAGGATTCACTTAAGGATGGCTGGGAGATAAAGAGTTCCTGGGCCGCCCTGGTGATGTTACCGTGTTCCGCAATGGTCAGAATATAAAGAAGTTCATTTTGTGTCATACGGATTCCTTTCTGTGCCAGATCTGAATGCGGTGTCTGGCATTAGCTGGTAGTTCTGAATATGTGATTTTCTGTACTTCAGTTTACCACACATCATGCAAAAATCCTATATGAGATATGCAGAATTATGTATTTTACCTATGAAAATCTCTGTGTTAAGATAAGGCCATAACAAAGAACGAAATCAACATGGAGGGAAAATCATGGAGAAGAATGTAGAGAATGTAAAGGCTGCACAGGAAAAGTTCGGCGAGCTGATCCAGTCCGAGTTTGAGCGCATCGAGCGCATGAAGGCAGACAACGAAGTAACCGATTTTGACAAGCTGGAGAAGATCGTCATCGGCGTGCTTCCAGGCGACGGCATTGGCCCGATCATCATGAAACAGGCACTGCGTGTTCTGAATGATCTGCTGGCACCGGAAATCGCAGGAGGACGCATCGAGATCCGTGAGATTGAGGGCATGACCATTGAGAATCGTGCCGCAAAGCTGCAGAGCCTTCCGGACGAGGTATTTGAAGAGATCAAGAAATGCAATGTCCTCATCAAGGGGCCGATGGTTACCCCGCGTGCCGGCGAGCCGTGGCCGAACCTGGTATCCGCAAACAGCTTGCTGCGCCGTGGACTTGAACTGTTCGCAGCAGTCCGCCCGATCAAGATTCCGGACAAGAACATTGACTGGACTTTCTTCCGTGAGAACATCGAGGGTGAGTACATCTGGGGCAACAAGGGAATTCAGGTAAATGATGACCTGGCGGTCGACTTCAAGGTACAGACCAAGCAGGGAAGCGAGCGCATTGCAAGAGCGGCTTTCGAGTTCGCAAGAAAGAACGGCAAAAAGAATGTGACTATCGTAACCAAGGCAAATATTGTGAAGCTGGCTGACGGTAACTTTATCAAGGCTGTCCGCAAGGTTGGTGAGGAATATCCGGAAATCGAGATCCAGGAGCGTCTGGTTGATGCAATGTGTGCAAAGATGCTGGATCCGGAGTTCAACAAGGGCATCGAGGTTGTGGTTCTGCCGAACCTGTATGGCGATATCGTAACCGATGTAGCTGCAGAGCATCAGGGAGGTCTGGGAACCGCTTCTTCCTCCAACCTGGGCAACAAGTATGCGATGTTTGAGGCAATCCATGGAACTGCTCCGTTCCTGATTAACCATGGCAGAGGCGATTACGCAGATCCGTGTTCCCTGATCCGTGCAGCTGGCATGCTGATGGCTCACATCGGTTATGCTGACCGCAAGGCAGTCCTGGACAAGGCTCTGGATATCTGCACCATTACCGAGCGTAAGAAGGTGGTTACCACCGATGTGGATGGCGCAAGCGCAGCAGAGTTTACCGATTACCTGTTAGAGACCATCGATAAGATCAAATAATTCGAGTCTTCGTGTTCATATCCCTTCTTAAGAAAGCCTGCCGATTTTTTCGGCAGGTTTTCTGCGTTATTTTTCGTTCCTTTTTTCTACGGCCTGTGTTATAGTATTAGATAAGAAACAAATTTACATGAAATTGGAAGTGGATGGAATGAATGAAGCACGAAATGCAACCTCTGTGATCTGTTCGGCTTATGACAGCTTTTTTGAGGCAGAGAAGAAGATTGCAGATTTTCTGATCGAGCATAAGGCAGAGGCAGCCGGAATGACGGTGGGAGAGCTGGCCAGGGCCAGCCAGACCAGCGACGCTACGGTGTCCCGGTTCTGCCGCCGCTGTGGGTTTAAGGGATTCCAGGATCTAAAACTGGCTCTGACCCGGGAACTTCTGGAGGAGGCACACCGGGAACAGGAGGTCACCAATGAGATTGACCGTCATGATCTGGACCAGTCGTTAAAGAACATTCTGGCGAATAAGGTGGCGGAACTGACCGAAACAGTCCGGATGATGGACACAGACAATCTGGAAGCAATTTTACAAAAGCTGGAGCATGCACGGCTTGTACAGCTGGCAGCGGTGGGTAACACGCTCCCGGTGGCGCTGGACGGAGCGTTCAAATTCAGTCAGCTTGGAATTACGGCAGTGGCAGAAACAATCTGGGAAGCACAGACGGCTTATGCGTTTAATCTGGGGCCGGAGGATGTGGTGCTTATCATTTCCAACTCTGGTACCTCCAACCGTCTGCAGATTCTTGCGCAAGGCGCGAAAGAAAATGGTGCTGCGGTCATTCTGATCACCAACAACCCGGAGTCTCCGCTGGCACAGATGGCAGACTACCGCATCATCACGGCCACCCGGGAAAAGCTCTTTACCGAGGAGTTCTGGTTTTCCCGTGTTGCGGCTACGGCAGTCATGGAAATTCTGTATCTTCTCCTGATGGCAGGCATGCCGACGGCAGCCGGTCATGTGCGCCGGCATGAAAAAGCAATTTCTGCGGATAAACAGATGGAAAAACGGAAAGAATAGCATAGATATATTACACAAAAGAAAGATGGTATTCCTGTATATGGAGACCATCTTTTTGTGTTAAATGCTGAAAATTGGCGTGAAAATGAGTTTCACGAAAAACACTATTGACGAAAATTAAAAATCATATTATGATTGATTCAACGATAAGAAATATATTTTCTTAAAACTAAGGAGAGATGACATATGATTTACACGGTAACCTTTAATCCGGCTCTGGACTATGTGATCGCTGTGGATCATTTTGCACCGGGCCAGATCAACCGGACAAAGGAAGAAACCATGGTCTGCGGAGGGAAGGGCATTAATGTTTCAGCGCTGCTTGCAAACCTGGGCTATGAGAGTACAGCTCTTGGGTTTGTAGCCGGATTTACCGGAGAGGAGATTGTGAGGCGATGTCAGAAAGCCGGTTTTCATTCTGACTTTATCCGCGTAAAGGAAGGTCTGTCACGCATCAATGTGAAGATGAAATCAGATGAGGAGACCGAGATCAACGGCATGGGGCCGGACATCACCGGAACGAATGTGGAGCTTTTGTTCGAACAGCTGAACGAGCTGAAAGCCGGAGATATTCTGGTGCTTTCCGGAAGCATCCCGTCCAGTATCCGCAGCAGCATTTACAAGGAGATCATGGAACGTCTTCAGGGCCGCGGCATTCAGATCGTGGTGGATGCGGAGAAAGCGCTTCTGATGGAGGTGCTTCCGCTTCATCCGTTTATGATCAAGCCGAATAACCATGAGCTGGAGGCAATGCTTGGCAGAACACTTTCCACAAAAGAAGAAGTCCTGGAAGGTGCAAAAGAGCTGCAGGCATTAGGCGCCCGCAATGTTCTGGTGTCTATGGCCGGGGACGGGGCAGTGCTCCTGACAGAAGACGGAGCTGTTTACAGAGAGGGTGTCTGCCGCGGAACTGTAGTAAATTCCGTAGGAGCAGGGGATTCCATGGTAGCCGGTTTTCTGGCAGGATACCTGAAAACAGGAGATTATGGTTATGCCTTAAAGTTTGGCACGGCCAGCGGAGGAGCGACTGCCTTTTCGCATGGAATCGGCAGCCGGGAAAAAATCATGGAACTGTTCACGCAGCTGAATAAAAAATAGGGGGAGAAAAAGATGCGAATTACAGAATTGCTGAAGCAGGAAAGTATTGGACTGAATGTATCTGTATCCACAAAAGAAGAAGCGATTGACAAGCTGGTAGATCTCATGGCGGCCGGAGGACGGCTGAAGGACAAGGCCGGATATAAGGAAGGAATCCTTGCAAGAGAAGCACTTGGCAGTACCGGCATTGGCGGCGGCATTGCAATTCCGCATGCCAAGGTGGAGGCAGTAAAGGAGCCTGGACTGGCAGCTATGGTGGTGCCGGCAGGTGTTGATTATGAGGCGTTTGACGGTTCTTTGGCAAATATCCTGTTTATGATCGCGGCACCGGCGGAGGGCGCGGATGTGCATTTGGAAGCACTTTCCAGACTTTCCACACTGCTGATGAATCCGGACTTCATGGAAGGACTGTTAAAGGCGGAATCCAAGGAGGCCTTTTTAAAGGTGATTGATGATGCGGAGACCGCTAAATTTGGTGCAGAGGAAAAGAAAGAAAACGAAGAAAAAAAGAAAGCTGCAGGTTATCGTGTTCTGGCAGTTACCGCCTGTCCGACCGGCATTGCCCACACCTATATGGCTGCAGAGAGCCTGGAAAATATGGCAAAGAAGCTTGGAGTTTCCATTAAGGTGGAGACTGACGGATCCGGTGGTGCCCAGAACGTGCTGACAAAGGCCGAGATCGACTCTGCTGAGGCTATCATCGTGGCCGCGGACAAGAATGTCGGCATGGCGCGTTTCAACGGAAAACCTGTGATCCAGGTCCCGGTCGCAGATGGCATTCATAAGGCAGAGGAGCTGATCAACCGCGCGGTAAGCGGAAGTGTTCCGGTTTACCACCATCAGGAGGATGGCAGCGAAAGCAGCACTTCTGATGAGGGAAAGGACAGCATCGGACGTACGATTTATAAGCACCTGATGAATGGCGTATCTCATATGCTTCCGTTCGTGATCGGCGGCGGAATCCTGATCGCGCTGGCCTTCCTGCTTGATGATTATTCGATTGATCCTTCCAACTTTGGTAAGAATACACCGCTTGCAGCATACTTAAAGACCATCGGTGAGCAGGCCTTCGGTATGATGCTTCCGATTCTTGCAGGCTTCATTGCCATGAGCATCGCAGACCGTCCTGGCCTTGCAGTCGGCCTGGTGTCTGGCCTGATCGCGAAGATGGGATGCACATTCGCAAACCCGGCAGGCGGCGATGTGAACGCCGGATTTTTAGGAGCATTGTTTGCAGGCTTTGCAGGCGGTTATCTGGTGCTCGGTTTAAGAAAGCTGTTCTCGAAGCTGCCGAAATCCTTAGAGGGCATTAAGCCGGTCCTTCTGTATCCGGTTATCGGTATTTTCCTGGCAGCAGTGGTGACCACCTTTATCAACCCATATATGGGCATGATCAATGATGCGCTTACTGCCTTCTTAAACGGAATGGGTAGTACCAGCCGTATTCTGCTCGGAATGCTGCTCGGCGGCATGATGTCCATCGATATGGGCGGTCCGTTCAACAAGGCAGCCTATGTATTTGGAACGGCACAGCTGGCAGAGGGCAACTTTGAGGTGATGGCCTCTGTTATGGCAGGCGGTATGGTTCCTCCGATCGCCATTGCCCTGTGCACCACCTTCTTCAAGAAGAAATTTACCGAGAAAGAACGCCAGTCCGGCATTGTAAACTACGTGATGGGACTTTCCTTCATTACAGAGGGTGCCATTCCGTTCGCAGCTCAGGATCCGCTTCGTGTGATTCCGTCCTGTGCGATCGGAGCAGCAATGGCAGGAGGTCTGTCCATGGCATTCGGATGCACGCTCAGGGCACCGCACGGCGGCATATTTGTCCTGCCGACAATCGGCAATCCGCTTATGTATCTGGCGGCGGTGGCTGTCGGTTCCGCAGTGGGCTGTGTGATCCTGGGATTTTTAAAGAAGGACGCGGCGTCATAGGAGAGCAGGAAGCCTCCTGGTCTGGAAATATAGGGAGTATTTACAGATAAAAAAACAGAACAAAAGAAAGAGAAGAGCCTGGCCCAGGGGAGAAATGGTCAGGCTCTTTTTTGGTGTAAAAACTAAAAATATGATCCTTATAAGACAGATAACGTTTCATTGTCCCACATAAATTGTCAACAATCGACAATTAACTATTTACAATTCCGAAATAAAACGATAAAATAAATCGAATAAATATGAAAAGGAGAAGAATCATGTCAGACAAAAACAAGATTACATGGGGTACGCTTGCTCTTATGGCATTCTCGACTGTATGGGGTTTTGGGAACATCGTAAACGGATTTGTTTATTTCAACGGTGTCCAGGTTATTTTCAGCTGGCTTTTGATGTTTGCACTGTATTTTATTCCGTATGCCCTTATGGTGGGAGAACTTGGATCTGCCTTTAAGAAGACCGGAGGCGGTGTCAGCGGCTGGCTCCATGAGACTACAAATGCAAAGCTTGCCTACTATGCAGGCTGGACCTACTGGGCATGCCACATCACCTACATTGCAAGTAAATCCAGCGGCGGTTTAAAGGCGTTAAGCTGGGCGGTGTTCCGCAATGCCAAGACATACGATACCCTGCCGACGCATATGGTACAGATCGCAACCCTCGTGGTATTCCTCATCGGCTGCTATGTAGCCAGCAGAGGTTTAAATCCGCTTAAGAAAATGCTTACCCTGGCAGGTACCACGACCTTTGTCATGTCCCTGCTCTATATCTTCATGATGCTGGCAGCTCCGGCTATCAACCCGGCTGCGGAGTATACACATGCGGACTTTTCCATGAAAGGACTTATCCCGCAGTTTAATTTAGGATATGTGACATCTATCTCTATCCTAGTATTTGCCGTGGGTGGATGTGAAAAGATCTCACCGTATGTAAACAAGGTTGAGAATCCGAGCAAGGGCTTCCCGAAGGGCATGATCGCCCTGGCCGGAATGGTTGTCATCTGCGCGATCCTCGGCACCCTTGCGATGTCCCGCATGTTTGATCCTGCTGTCATCAATGCCAGCGAGGAAAGCTTCAACAACTATGCAGCAAACGGTTCCTACTGGGCCTTCCAGAAGCTTGGACAGTATTATCATGTCGGGGATACATTCCTGATCATTTACGCACTGTGCAATGTGGTCAGCCAGTTTGCTGTTCTCGTATTAAGCATCGACGCACCGCTCCGTATGCTTCTTGAGAACGAGAATACCCAGCAGTTTATCCCATCCGCACTGAAGAAAACCAATCAGTATGGTGTTCACAGCAATGGTATCAAGATGGTAGTTGTCCTTTCCGGTGCCATTATCCTGGTACAGTCCTTTGTTCCGGGTGCTGCAGCGGTGCTTCGCCAGCTGACCAAGCTAAACTCTGTCTGTATGCCGATGCGTTATCTTTGGGTGTTTGTGGCCTACATTGCCCTGCGGGGAGCGATCGACCGCATTCCAGCGGAGTATCGTTTCGTAAAGAACCAGGCAGTAGCCAAGTTCTTTGGCGGCTGGTGCTTCTTTGTAACTGCGGCCAGCTGTCTCCTTGGTATGTATGATAAGAATCCGTTTACCTTTGCGTTGAATGTCATCACCCCGGTAATCCTGACGGCTCTGGGTCTGATCCTTCCTCAGATCGCAAAGCGTGAGCAGGCAGAAAAATAACATATTGCTTTAGCAGATAAGGTGGAATTTCAGACGTGAAAAACGTATGAATTCCACTTTACTTGTTTAACGCGTTGTGGTACAATGACACAAACAATATGACGGCGTAGACACAAAGGAAAATGCGGAAAGCAAGGAAAATTATGGGCAGACTGGATTATCGGACATTAAGAGAAAACGTGCTGGACGAGATTAGAATGAAGATCCTGCGGGGGGAGCTTGTTCCGGGAGAAAGAATTGTAGAACAGGAGCTGGCTTCGGAATTTGGTGTCAGTCGCGGACCGGTGCGTGAGGCCCTGCGCCAGATGGAAGAGGAAGGTCTTATAGAATATGCCCGCAATGCCGGCTGTTCGGTACGCCAGATCGGACCGGAAGATATCTATGAAATTTACTATATGCGGGCAAATTATGAGATGATGGCGGTGAAGCTGTATGGAAGTCCCTTTCCAGAAGAGACGCTGATGCGGATGCGGCAGATCCTGGAGCAGATGATGCAGCTGGACTGCAGCGCTTATCGGGAAGTGTTTGAGCTGGATAACCGCTTTCATGAACAGATTATGGATCTGGTGCCGTTTCAGCGGCTGAAAAAAGCATGGGAAGATTTGAGCTATGGGAATATCGTGATTGGTTACAATCTGTTTGTAAACCAGAACGATGTAACCGAGAGACAGTATCAGATTCATGAGAAGCTTCTGAAGGTCTGCCAGAACGGAAAACCGGAAGAAATACTTTCGGCGATCCTGGATCATTACCTGTTCGGGCTGGAAAAACTGATCGGCAAAATGAAAGAAAAAGCCGGCCAGGAGACAGCTGCGGATACACTGGAAAGCGCGTGACAGAGACAGATACCGGATTGGATAAAAAAGAAAGACAGACAAAAAAGGAACGTCATTGGGATGTAAGCCCGCTGATGTTCCTTTTTTGCTATTGAAATCTAATATCTGCTGGAGCCGGCAGTTACAACACGGGAACCGCCTTCGGTTCTGATATCATTCCAAACAGTTATTGATAATGATAAAAACAGACCATTTTACTTTATGATATAGATGGATTATAGTAAAGATAACAAAAAAACAAGCACAAAACAGAAAAGGAGTTGTCAGATATGTACATGAAAAAATACCCCTGCGTATATATGCGCGGCGGCACAAGCAAAGCAGTATTCTTCCATGAGAAAGACCTTCCGGAGGACAAAAAGCTCTGGGATGAGATCTTTCTGAAAGTCATGGGTACCCCGGATGTGAAGCAGATTGACGGCATGGGCGGAACCGTTTCTTCCACCAGTAAGATTGCTATCATTTCCCCATCTGACCGGGAGGATGTCGATGTCAATTACACCTTCAAGCAGGTAGACATCGTAATCCCGCGTGTGGATGGCAGCGCAAACTGCGGTAACATTTCTTCTGCAGTCGGTCCGTTCGCCATTGACGAGGGACTGGTAAAAGCCGTAGAGCCGATTACCGTTGTACGTGTGCTGAACACCAACACCAATAAGATCATTGAGGAGCATGTACGGGTGGAAGACGGACATGCTATGGTACACGGCGATGAGGTCATCAAGGGTGTTCCGGGAACCGGATCCCGCATCGACATGTACTTTGAGGATCCGGCAGGCTCCAAGACCGGAAAGCTGTTCCCGACCGGAAACAAGCGTGATATCTTCGATGTACCGGGTTACGGCGAGATTGAAGTAACGGTGTTAGACTGCTCCAACCCGATGGTATTCATCCGTGCGAAAGACTTAGGCATCAAAGGAACCGAGCTGGTAGAGCTGAACCAGAACAAGGATGTCATGGAGCACATCGAGCGTATCCGCTGCATCGCAGCATTAAAATGCGGATTCGTAGAGAAATGGGAGGATGCAAGAACCAAATCCACCTCCGCACCGAAGGTATCCATCATCTCGGATCCGCAGGATTACATTGACATGGATAAGAACGAAGTAAAAGCAGAGTCCATGGATATTTGCTGCCGGGCCATCTCGGTAGGAGCCCTGCACAAGGCTTACCCAATGACCGTTGCGGTTGGAACCGGAGCAGCAGCAAGAATTCCGGGAACCATCGTGAATGACATTGCAAAACCGGCACCGGATCAGGATATCATCAAGATTGGCCACTCCAGCGGCGTGACGGAAGTAGATGTCAAGATGGATGGCGAGCGCGTCATCAAGGGCGGTGTGACCCGTACCGCAAGAAGAATTATGGATGGCTGGGTTTACGTCAGAGACTGAGATTGAGAGGAGAATATTTACATGGTAACTTTACATAAAGGAAAACATTACATTATCAATAATGATCATATCGCAACCGCAGAGGAAGCCGCAAAGCTTTCCGCAGAAGAAGGGAAGAAACAGACCCTGACCTACCAGGTTCTGGAAAAGCATAACCATTCCGACAATATGGAGCATCTGGAAATCAAATTTGATTCCATGGGTGTTTACGATAACACTTATGTCGGCATTTTGCAGACCGCATATGCAAGCGGACTGAAAGAGTTCCCGATGCCGTGCGTATTCACCAACTGCCACAACTGTCTGTGCGCGGTAGGCGGAACCATCAACACCGATGTACATAAATACGCAGAGTCTGCCTGCAAGAAGTCCGGCGGTATCTTCGTTCCGCCGCACGAGGCAGTCATTCACCAGTACATGCGTGAGATGATCGTGAAATCCGGCGACATGTCCATCGTATCCGATTCTCATACCCGCTACGGTACACAGGGCTCCGTATCCATCGGAGAGGGCGGCCCGGAGCTTGCAAAGGCCATGCTTGGCAAATATTATGAGATCGACTACCCGGAGGTCATCGGTGTGTTCATGACCGGCGCTCCGAAGCCGTGGGTTGGACCGATGGATGTAGCTTTAAGCATCATTGGAAAAGTATTTAAGAACAATTTCGTGAAGAACAAAGTCCTGGAGTTTATCGGACCTGGAGTCAGCAGCATGTCCATGGATTTCCGTAACGGTATCGATACCATGACCACCGAGTCTGCATGCCTGTCCTCCGTATGGGCCACCGATGACAAGGTAAAAGAGTATTTTGAGATTCACAAACGCCCGAACGATTTCAAACGTATGCAGCAGGGCGACGCAGCTCTGTATGACGGCATTGTAGAGATCAACCTGGACACCATCGTTCCGATGATCGCACTGCCGTTCCATCCGAGCAACGCTTATCCGCTGGCAGATGTCATTGCCGATCCGGAGAAATATCTGGGTATGGTGGAGAAAGAGGCAGAGCGTGTCTTTGAGAATAACAAGGACATCCACTTAGACCTGCGCTCCAAGATCCATAACGGCAAGATTAAGGTAGACCAGGCTGCCATCGCAGGCTGTGCAGCAGGATCCTTTGAGAACATTTACGCGGTAGACCAGATCGCGAAGAAGTTAAATCATGGCCTTGGAACCTTCCCGTTAAACATTTATCCGGCATCCCAGCCGATCATGTATGAGTTAAACAAGATTGGTGTGCTGAATGACTTAATGAACTATGGTGCCCGTGTGAAGACTGCATTCTGCGGACCGTGCTTCGGTGCTTCCGATGCTCCGGGAAACAACGATTTCTGTATCCGTCACAGCACCAGAAACTTCCCGAACCGCGAAGGCTCCAGTCCGGCAAACGGCCAGATTGCATCGGTAGCGCTGATGGATTCCAAGTCCATCGCGGCAACCGCATTCAACGGCGGCTATTTAACCTCCGCAGAGGACTGCCCGGTCGAGTTTACCGTTCCGTCCTATGAGTTCAACAGCAACATTTACGATAACATTGTTTATAACGGTTATGGCAAGGCAAAGCCGGAGACCGAGATTGTCTATGGTCCGTCCATCAAAGACTGGCCGCAGATGTCTGCCCTGACCGACAACCTGCTCCTTCAGGTGGCAAGTGTGATCCGCGATGAGGTAACCACCACAGATGAGCTGATCCCGTCCGGTGAGACTGCATCCTACCGTTCCAACCCGTACAAGATTTCTGAGTTTACCCTGATCCGGAAGGATCCGGAGTATGTGGGCAAGGCAAAGGCAGTACAGGTGTATGAGAAAGCCCGCGTGGCAGGAGATGCCGCAAAGACTGCAGAAATTTATGAAGTTCTGAAAGCAGCTGGTGTGGACACACCGGTAGAAGAATTGATGAAGACTACCGGAATTGGTTCTGTATTATACGCAAAGCGCCCGGGTGATGGTTCTGCCCGCGAATATGCCGCAAGCTGCCAGAAGGTACTGGGCGGCCTGGCAAACATCTGCATTGAGTACGCAACCAAGCGTTACCGCAGTAACTGTGTCAACTGGGGCATGCTGCCGTTCACTTATCCGGATGACAACATCAACCTGGAGGTTGGCGAGTATGTATATCTGCCTGGCATCCGCAAGGCAGTGGAAGAGGGCGCAACCAGATTCGAGGCAACCATCATCGGAAAAGACGGAAACACTCGCACTATGGAATTGGAGTTAAACGGTGTGAGCGAGGCGGAGAAGAAGGTTCTTCTGGCAGGCAGCCTGATCAATTCTTATAAAGCAGAATAGAAATGGGGCGTGTGTATGTCAGATTTGCGGAAATTAGCAGAATTTATTCATGACATCACATGGGACCAGCTGCCGGAGCGCGTGCGGGAAACTGCAGCGCTCCGCGTGCTTGATCTGGTCAGTGTGGCAGCCGGAGCGGCAAAGGATCCGCTGGTGGAAGCAGCAAAAAAAGCATTGGGAATAGTGAGCGGATGTCAGGCAGAAATACCGGATGCGGATTTGAATCGGCCGGGATTTGTTTCCGTCTGGGGGGATCCCGGAAAATATCCGCTGGCAACAGCCGCCATGATCAATGCCATGCTGGCTCATACCCTGGAACTGGATGATGTCCACACTGCATCCAAGACCCACGGAAGCGCCAGCCTGATTCCGTCCGCCTGGTCCTGTACGGAGTATCTTGGAAAAAGCGGAAAAGACTTCCTCCTGGCAGTGGTTTGCGGCTATGAAACCGTGAACCGGGTGGGTATGGCATTTGGTGTGTCTGCGCATCGGAACCGGGGCTGGCATGCCACGGCAACCTGCGGCGTGTTTGGCTGCGCGGCAGCCTGCGCGAAGCTTCTGGACCTGAGCGTGGATCAGATCGTGTCAGCCCTCGGCATGGCAGGAACCCAGTCCAGCGGTGTATGGGCCTTTCTGGGAGATGGAAGCAGCTGCAAGATCCTGCATCCGGCCAGGGCCGCAGCAGACGGCATTGAGGCTGCTTTTCTGGCCAGAGCCGGAATGACCGGACCGGAGCATATCTTTGAAGCAAAGGACGGGGGGCTGCTAACTGCGATGTCCGACGGCGGAGCAATATCACAACTCAGTCAGGGGCTGGGCGAGGTCTATGAAATTTTAAATATGGATATGAAACCGTATCCATGCTGCAGAAGCGCACACTGCGCGATCGACGGGATTCTGGAGATACGGGAGCAGATGGAAAAACGCATGGGACTGAAAATTCAGAATAAGCCGGAGGCAGAGATTCTGGTACAGCAGATCAGTGAAATCGAGATCGATACCTATTTGGTGGGCTACAAGCAGTGTGCGGTCAGTGATGGCTGCCTGCATCCGAAAACCATTCTGGACGCGAAATTCTCCACGCCTTATTCTGTGGCAGCTGCTTTCCTTTACGGAAGCGTAGGAATGGAGCAGTTCGACCCGGAAGTGGTATTGGATCCAGCCGTTCAGAAGCTTCTGGAGAAGGTGCGTGTGCGTCCGTTGGAGCGCTTTACCGAGCAGTATCCAAAGCATTGGGGCTGTCATGTAAAGGTCATCATGCAGGATGGAACAGCTTACGAAGCGGAAGTGGAAGATCCGTCCGGCAGCGTGGCAAGGCCGCTGTCCCGGAAACAGGCCATGAAGAAGGCAGAGGAGTTCTTGAGTGTGGTGTGTCCGGGAAGAGAGCAGAAAACGATAGAAGAGTTATTAAATCTGGAGAGCAGAGAACAGCTACCAATAATATAAGGAGGAAGACATTATGCAGATTAAGAAAGCTGCCATGGCAGGAACCCTGGAGTCCAGTGACGCCCAGGTAACCGTAGAGCCGGGAAATGGCACCATAGAGCTTTCCATCGAGAGCAGTGTGATTCACCAGTTTGGAAAGCAGATCAAGGCAACCGTCCTGGAGACCTTAGACCGTCTGGATGTGAAAGACGCAAAGGTAACCGTAGTAGACAAGGGTGCTCTGGACTGCACCTTAAAGGCACGTGTTGAGTGCGCAGTATACCGTTCCAACGATATCACTGATAATCTTCCATGGGGAGGTGTATTGAAATCATGAGCCATCCGAACAAAAAAAGACTGAGACGTTCCATGATGTTCTTAAACTGCCAGAAGCCGGGCCTGATCAAGGATCCGTACATCTACAGACCGGATTCCATCATGCTGGATCTGGAGGACGCAGTAGCAGAGAACCAGAAGGATGCAGCAAGATATTCCCTTTACCATGCACTGCAGGAGATCGATTACCGCGGAGTTGAGCGTGTTGTCCGCATCAACGGACTGGACACCCCGCACTGGAAGGAAGATATCCGCGTCTGCGTGGCTGGCGGTGCTGATACCATCCGTATCGCAAAGACCGAGACCGCACAAGATGTACATACCGTAGAGGAGCATGTGCTGGCAGCTGAGAGAGAGTTCAGAAGACCGGAAGGCTCCACTCTGTTAATGGCAGCTCTGGAGTCCTGCAAGGGTGTCTTAAATGCCCTTGAGGTTTGTAAGTCTTCTGACCGTCTGATCGGTATTGCTCTTTCCGGCGGTGACTACACCAAGGATCTGCAGACCGTGATCACCGGAACCGGTGTGGAGCTGCAGGGAGCAAGACAGCAGATGATCATCGCCGCAAGAGCAGCCGGTGTGCAGTGCTGGGATACCGTGTTCACCAACCTGGATGCTATGGATGTGTTCGAGGAAGAGGTCAAGATGATCAAGATGATGGGCTTCGATGGTAAGTCCCTCGTAAACCCGCGTCAGATCGATGTTGTTCATAAGATCTTCACCCCGACCCAGAAGGAGATCATCTTCGCAGAGAAGGTCGTAAAAGAGATCGATGAGAAGAAGGCACTGGGTATCGGCGTATTTACCGTAGACGGCAAGATGATCGATATCGCATTTTACGACGGAGCAAAGAGAACAATTGCCCTGGCAAAAGCATCAGGCGTATATGAGGGGGATTTATAAGATGATCAATGCAGTAGGAAGAGAAATCCCGGAAGAGGTATTAAAGGCAACCGGTAAGGAAGCGTTCAAGGGCGCTTACGCTTACGATAATCACGAGTATAAGAAAGCAGCTCCGAAGGCTCATGCCATGATGGATCCGAACAGAAGCAAGATCGTGGAGAACATTCATGAGGCACTGGTGAAATGTGAGATCAAGGACGGCATGACCATTTCCTTCCACCATCACTTCCGTGAGGGTGACTATATAGTAAACATGGTTATGGAAGAAATCCACAAGATGGGCATTAAAGATATCACCATCTGTGCAAGTTCTCTTGGTAAGGCACACGATCCGATCGTTCCGATGATCGAGGACGGTACTGTAACCGGTATTCGGTCTTCCGGTGTTCGCGGCAAGATCGGTGAAGCAATCTCAGCAGGCAAGTTAAAGAACCTGGCAGTGATGTGCTCTCACGGCGGCCGTGTCAGAGCTGTTGAGTCCGGTGAGGTTCATATCGACATCGCGTTTATCGGCGCACCGACCTGTGATGAATATGGAAACTTAAGAGCTAATGGCGGAAAGAGCGACTGTGGTGTGCTGTCTTACGCAATGGCAGATGCGCAGTATGCAGATCGTGTGGTGGCCATTACTGATTGCCTGGTTCCATTCCCGAACATCCCGGCAAGCATCTCCATGACCCAGGTAGATTTCGTCTGCGTCGTAGATGAGATCGGTAATCCGGCAAAGATCGCAACCGGTGCGGCAAAACCGACCACCGATATGAGAAAACTGAGAATGGCAGATTACTGCACCCAGTTCGTAATCCGTACCCCGTACTTTAAGAACGGTTTCTCCTATCAGACTGGTGTAGGCGGCGCATCCATTGCATCCACCATTTCACTGGCAGACGAGATGGAGAAACGCGGCATCCGCATGAGTTTTGGCGTTGGCGGACTGACCAAACCGATGGCAGATCTTCTGGAGCGTGACCTGGTTGATGTTCTGGTAGATACCCAGGACTTTGATCTGGGTGCGGTAGAGTCTATTAAAAAACATCCGGACCGCCATATCGAAATCAGTGCATCTGAGTATGCCAATCCGTTCAATAAGGGAGCTTATGTGAACAAGCTTGATTTTGTCATTCTGGCCGCACTGGAAGTGGATGTAAACTTCAACTGTAACGTAGTGGTAGGCTCTGACGGTATTATTACCGGAGCACAGGGCGGACATCCGGATACTGCAGCAGGCGCAAAATGCACGATTGTGATTGCACCGCTTCTGCAGGGAAGAATTCCGGCTATCTGCACGAATGTGACCACCGTGACAACACCTGGAGAAACCGTAGACGTTGTGATCACCGATTATGGCATTGCCATCAATCCACGCAGACAAGACCTCATCGAATGCATGAAGAGCAGCGGACTGCCAATCTGCACCATTGAGGAACTCCGGGACCAGGCCTATGCCATTACAGGTGCACCGGATCCGGTACAGTTTGGTGATAAAGTAGTTGGAATCATAGAAGCCCGGGATGGCAGTATTATGGATGTAGTGCGAGAGGTCAGGGAGTATTCATTTGATTGATTCTGAATGATACAGCAGATGAGATAAAATAAAAAACAATAGGGGGTAACGAAATGTTAGCATTAATTGGGTTTGCACTGATGATCATTCTGATGTTTGCATTGATCAAGGAAAAGATGGCGCCGCCTCTGGCATTTATTTTACTGCCGCTGATCGCGGCTGCACTGGCCGGATTCGGCCTGGAGGAGATTGCCGGATTTATTAAGACCGGTATGAATACGATGTTAAGTACCGCGATTCTGTTCATTTTCTCCATTTCTTATTTTACCATGATGTCGGATGCGGGATTATTTGATCCGATCATCAATTTCCTGATCAAACGGGCCGGAAAAAATGTAGCAACCATTTTTGTTGCGATTGTTCTGACCACATTTGTTGCGCATCTGGATGGTTCCGGCGCAACCACATTCCTGATTGTGGTTCCTGCATTTCTTCCGATCTGTAAGCGTATGGGAGTTCGTCCGCAGGCGTTGCTTGCTGCAATGTGTGGTGCTTACGGTGTTATGAATCTGGTGCCGTGGGGTGGTCCGACCATGCGTGCCGCAAGTGTGGTAGGTGTAGAGGCCGGAGACCTGTATGGATTTATGATTCCAGGTGTTGTATGTCTGGTAATTGCAGCGTTCGCTATTGCGATTGTAGTTTCCATGATTGAGAAAAAGAATGGTGCAGAGGCAGGCGCTCATGCGCAGGCCACAGATGATGCGAACGCAGAGAAAAAAGAAACAAAGAAGGGCGTCTATTATTTTAACTTGGTTCTTACCCTGGTTATGCTGGTTCTGTTATTCCGTGACCTTCCGGTTCCGCTGTATTCCATTTTCATGGTAGCATTTGCCATCGGACTGATCGTAAACTTCCCGAACGCAAAGCAGCAGAATAAGAAAATTAAAGAGTACGGTACCAATGCCATGGTTATGACTATGACACTGTTTTCAGTAGGTATCTTCATGGGTGTTATCAAAGATTCCGGAATGGTTGAGGCTATGGCCAATGCCATTGTAGGTGTACTTCCGGCAGCCATTGCTCCGCATATGCACTGGTTTATGTGCCTCTTCTCCGTACCGCTTCTGATGATCCTTGGTACCGATGCATTTTACTATGCACTGCTTCCGATCATCATCGGTGTGGTAGAGCCGTTTGGTGTAACACCTGAGACGGTAGCAGCAGCCTTTCTTTTGACTGCAACTCTGGGAACACCGATCAGTCCGTCTGTAGCAGCAACGTATGTAGGACTTGGCCTTGCAGATGTATCCATTGGTGAGCATATCAAGTACTCTCTGAGACTGGTATGGCCGGCAAGTATTGCAGTACTGATTATGGCTACCCTGATCGGTGTAATCAAATTCTAAAAATCCAATCAATCATTTCTGCCAAAGCAGAGACCTGTGCGAAAACAAGCAGGTCTCTGTTTTTTTTGATTCTCAAGCATCAGGGGAGCAGCACAAAAACATCAGCGCATATCCTGCCTATATGGAACTGGAAAGCAGCGCATCCAGAAATAGTTTTACCTGCGGGAGCTGTGCATACTGGTCTTTATACAGGACATAGGTTTTTCGTACGAAAGGAGTTCCGTCTTCCAGATAAAGATCTTCTATATATCCATTAAAATCATCCAGACAGATGCGGGGAAGGATGCACCAGCCAAGGCCATACCGCGCCATTTCTTTGCAGGTATCAATGCTGTCGATCCACATATGCGGACGAATTTGGGCAAGATCATGTGCAGTCAGCCACCGGTCAATCCGGGAGGATAAGTCTGAATCTGTGTGGCGCCCAATGTAGGAATATTCGCTTAAAGGCCGTCCCTGATTTTCTTTGCTGCAGATTAAGCACATCGGTTCAGAAGAGATGAGCTGGCTGGTTTCATCCCAGACATACTGTCCGCGCATGATCGCAATGGCAATTTCATCCCGGTTTAATAATTGGAAGAGATGTTTGCTCTGTCCGGTTGTAATCTGTACGTCAACGAGCGGATACTGGTCGGTATAAGCTTTCAGGATTTTTGGAAGCCGGTAGTGAGCGAAATTTAAAGAAGAACCAAGACGGAGTGTACCGCAGATCTGATCCTGACAGACCGATACCTGTTCTTTTAGTTTTCGGCTGTTGGCCAGGATTTCAGAAGCATAGGGAAGAATCTGTTCTCCCGCCGGGGTAAACAAAATTCCTTTTTTGGAGCGAAGAAACAGCGTGCATTGCAGTTCTTCTTCCATTTTCTGAATTCGCTTGGTGATGGCGGGCTGGGTCATGTATAGTTCCTGCGCTGTTTTTGTGATGTTTTTTGTTCTATTTAAGTCTAAAAGCAGTTCGTAGTCTTTTTCATCCATGGTGCGTGCCCCCTTCAAAACATTCCAATAAGTTATTAATATTGATAAAATTATACCATTATACTTTATAATAAACAAGCTGTATAGTAAAGATAACAAGAAATCAGGGGGAAACAGGAAAGGAGTTGTAAAAAGTATACAGATTAATATCCCTGATTTTACATGTTTCGAGAAGATAAACTATTGTATAAAGGAGAGATGGCATATGGGTTTACAGGTAATTGCGCTATTGTTTCTGATTGGAGCAATTGCTCTTGGATTTGCTAAAAAAATGAACGTTGGTGTTGTGTGTCTGGGGCTTGCCCTGATTCTTGGTAAACTGGGTGGTATGGGTGCCGGGGATATCTACAAAGGATTTCCGTATAAGTTATTTGCTACATTATTGGGAACCATGTTGTTTTTCAGCCTGCTTCAGCAGAATGGCACATTAGAGAAAATATCAAAGCGTCTGATCAGTATTTGCGGAAAGAATACCTTTCTGGTACCGGTTATTGTATATGTGGTTAGTTTTGTTTTGTCCGCTGCTGGACCTGGCGCAATTAGCGTGCAGTCTGTAACTGTTATTTTTGCAGTGTCTCTTGCAGTACAGATGAAAGTCAGCCCGGTCTTAATGGGAGTTATGGCAATTCTTGGTGCAGTAGGCGGAACTGCATCTCCGATCGCGCTGACCGGAATTATCGTGGGGGATCTTTTGACAGAGATGGGCATTGAAGGTCTCGGAACTCCTATTTTTATCGGAGTTTCAGTTTCCAATCTGATTTGTGCAATTGCGGTATATGTTGTTCTTGGCGGTTATAAGTTTCGCGCAGCTGAAGCTGGTGGCCAGCAGGAAAAGGAGGCTTTTGATCGAAGCCAGATGATTAGTTTGGTGGCCCTTTTGGTCATGGTGGTTCTTGTTGTCGGATTTTCTTATGATGTTGGCTTGATCTGCTTTACCCTGTCTCTGGTGCTGATGCTGACCAAAGCAGCAAATGAAAAGGCAGCGTTAAAAATGATTCCGTGGAGTGTGTTAATTCTGATCGCTGGTGTCAATGTGCTGATGAATATTACGCAAAAACTGGGAGGAATTGATTTATTGGCTTCCATTCTAGCTTCATTCATGTCTACGAGAACAGCTGCCCCGATCATGGGATTTACTGGAGGTCTGATGTCCTGGTTCTCTAGTGCAAATGGTGTAGTATTCCCAACTCTGATCCCAACAGT
Organism: Clostridium sp. AF27-2AA; assembly: GCF_003478505.1. Taxonomy (GTDB): domain Bacteria; phylum Bacillota; class Clostridia; order Lachnospirales; family Lachnospiraceae; genus Brotaphodocola. The sequence continues at coordinate 71,356 of NZ_QUFI01000011.1, read as the reverse complement.
ACCGGAGATCGCACAGCAGGTCGGCGGTGCTTCTATCGTCCAGATGGTAAGCGCGATCGTGTGCAGTGCAACGGTAGCAGGTATCAGCCCGCTTTCAACAGGAGGCAGCCTGATCATGGCAAGCTATGCGCAGGAAACAGGCTGTGATGAGAAAGAACAGCAGAAGATGTTTGGAACCTTGTTTGCAATTTCAGCGAGTGTCGTAGCAATTGTATTCGTGCTGAGTTTAACGGGTGTACTTGGATTTATTGGTTAAAGCAGGGAGGAAAATAAGAATGTATGCATATATTGGTTGCCGTACCACAAAAGAACGGAATGCCCGGGGAAAAGGAATCCGCGTATATGAGATAAATAATGGAGCATGGGAGTTAAAGCAGATTGCAAAAGGGCAGGTGAACCCGTCCTATCTGTGTCTGAATGAAAAGCAGGATCGTCTGTATGCGATTCATGGGGACTTTTCGGAAGTCAGCGCTTACAAAGTAGCAGAGGATGGAACGCTTACCTATCAGAATACAACAGAAACCCATGGTACGAATCCGGTGCATCTGACCATTGACCGGACGGGAAAATGGCTGTTTGTGGCAAACTTGCAGACAGGCGGCGTTTCTGTGATTCCAGTCGAGGAAGATGGATCTCTCGGAAAGATTAAGGAACTGAAATTCATTTCCGGAAACGGCGGACCAGGCTATATTTCCCATCCGCACCAGGTGTGTCAGGATCGGAGCGGAAAATGGCTTCTGGTTCCATCGCAGGGACGTCTGCAGGGAGTTGGTAAAATAACGGTCTTTCGGATTGACTCTGAGCATGGTAATCTGAAAGAGACCTCGATGGTAAAAGGAAGAAGCGGATCTGAACCAAGACATTGTGTATTTCATCCGAATAATCGTTTCTGCTATTGCCTGAATGAAAAAGACAGCACTGTTACCTGTTACTACTTTGATGAAGAAACCGGCACTCTGGATCCAAAGCAGATCTTGACCACCTTGCCGGAAGATTTTCCGGGAGACGGCTGGGCAAGTGCCATTGAGATCGGAATTGACGGAACATACCTGTATCTGTCGAACCGGAAACATGACAGTGTGACCGTGTTTGGACTGGATCAGGAAAATGGCCATATGACTTATCTCCAGAATATCAAGACAAAGGGGGAACAGCCGCGTTTTATTACCATCAATCCGGACGGAACGATGCTTCTTGCGGCGAATGAGCTGACGGATACCATTTGCTGCATGGACATTGATCCGGAGACTGGACTGTTAGCCTACAGCGGAACCGAGATCGCGGCAGAAAGCCCGGTCTGTGTGGTGTTTAAAACAAAATAGAAATGAACATGAAGAGAAGGACAGCCCTAATTGCTTGTCCTTCTTTTTTCTTTAACGTTATAGCATAGACAAAGTGGCATGATATTTATACAAAACCATGCATTTTACTTATAAGAACCCATGCGTTATAATCAAACCAGAACAACGAGAGGGGAGCACACATGGGAACACTGACAAAAAAAGAACAATCTACTCGTCCGCCGAAGAAACTCATCGAACGTTTGAGGGCATTTACCACTCCGGAACTCTGCGATGGAGCGGGGCTTTACCACTCCATGGATTACCAGATTAAGCCCTGGATCGGCAGAACCAAAATTGTCGGACCGGCGGTTACGGTGGATGTGCCCAGCGGCGAGGGAGACATCGTTGCGGACGCAATTCTGGAACTGGAAGAGGGCGATGTGCTGGTCGTTGCAGGAAAAGGTAACTGTGACTGTTCCTACTGGGGCGATCACCGGAGCATTTGCGCGGCTATGATGAAGGCAGAGGGCGTGGTGATCGATGGCGCGTTCCGGGATCTGGAAGGCTGCGAAGAGTCAGGCTTTCCGGTCTATGCGAAGGGCCTTACCTGCGGTACGGCAGCCAAGAGCGGCGCGGGAGCCATCAATGTTCCGGTCAGCTGCGGCGGTGTCTGTGTAAGACCGGGGGATATTGTAATCGGTGATGTCAATGGTGTCTGTGTGCTTACCCTGGAGGAGGCGGAGGGCGTCATTGAGCGGGCACTGAAAAAAATAGAAAAGCAGAAATATACGCTCGCAGAGATGAAGCGTACCGGTCAGGTTTATACGAAACTGTTAAAAAAATAGAGAACAAGGAGAGTATTCACATGGGCATGAACATTACAAAGAAAATCTTATCCGCACATCTTGCGGCACCGTCCGAAATGAAGCCGGGCGAGGAGATTCTGTTGAAGGTAGACCAGACTCTGACCCACGATATCAACGCAGTTATGACGTATCTCGCGTTTGAGCAGGTTGGACTGGACCGGGTCCGCACCGAGTGCAGTGTCAGCTACCTGGATCACAATCTGTTATATCTGGACAACAAAACTCCGGATGACCATATTTACTTACAGTCTGTTGCAAAACGCTATGGCGTTCATGTTTCCAGACCGGGCAATGGTATCTGCCACGCAGTGCAGGTGGCTCGTTTTGGTGCTCCGGGCAAGCTCTTAATGGGCGGCGACAGCCATACTCCCCACGGCGGTTCCATCGGTATGCTGTGTATCGGCGTTGGCGGCATGGATGTGGCAACGGCCATGACCGGTGTCCCGATGCGCCTGAAAATGCCGCAGATCATCAAAGTCAACTTAACCGGACATTTACAGCCAGGCTGCAACGCGAAGGAAGTTATTCTGGAAATGCTGCGTCGTGTCGGCATCAAGGGCGGTCTCGGAAAGGTCTTTGAGTATGTGGGCCCGGGCGCAGCCACCTTAAGCGTGTCTGAGCGTGCCAGCATCACCAACATGGGCGCGGAGATGGGAGCAACCACTTCCATTTTCCCGGCAGACGAGCAGGTGAGAAAATTCCTGAAAGCAGAGAAGAGAGAAGAAGACTTCACGGAAATCTTACCGGATGCGGATGCGGAATACGACGGCGAGATGGAGCTGAATTTAAGCGAACTGGTTCCGTTATGTGCCTGCCCGCATCAGCCGGACAATGTGATTCCGTTAAAAGATGTAGAGAAAAAGAAAGTACAGCAGGTTTTCATCGGAAGCTGCACCAATGCCAGCTATTCCGATATCGCGAAGGCAGCTCTGGTGTTCAAGGGAAGACATGTAAGTGAGGATGTGAGCTGTACCTGCGCGATCTCTTCCAAACAAATTTACAAGCTTCTGATGCGTGATGGCTATATTGATATGTTGTTAGATGCCGGCGTAAGACTTCTGGAAATTGCCTGTGGACCGTGCTGCGCCATTGGCCAGTCTCCGGCAACCAAGGGTGTGGCGGTGCGTACTTCCAACCGTAACTTCAAGGGCCGTGCAGGCAACCCGACCGCGGAAATTTATCTGGTAAGCCCGGAAAGTGCTGCGGCTACCGCCATCACCGGAACCTTTGCAAGTGCGGAGGATATCCTTGGCAGTGACCTGTCCGTTCTGACAGAAGTAAAAGAACCGGAGGAGTTCCCGGTAGATGATTCCATGATCATTGAGCCGCTTCCGGAGGAAGAAGCAAAGAAGGTCGAGATCGTGCGCGGACCGAACATCCAGCCGCTTCCGATCCCGGACGCGCCGGAGCAGCATTTAAAGGCACAGATCAGCTTAAAGACTGTGGACAATATCACCACGGATGATATTACCCCGGCCAGCGCGGAGTTCTCCAGCATGCGTTCCAACATCCCGCTGATGAGCCAGTACTGTTACCACCGTTATGATCCGGAGTTTGCAGCCCGCGCCAAAGCCATGGGTAAGAGCATCATCATTGGAGGCGAGAACTACGGCCAGGGTTCTTCCCGTGAGCATGCAGCCATCAACCCGATGTACCTGGGCGTGAAGATGGTTGTTGCGAAGAGTATTGCCCGTATCCACAAAGGAAATTTGATCAATCACGGTATCATTCCGATGGTATTTGCGGATCCGGCTGATTATGACAAGCTGGATCTCTTGGATGAGCTGGAGGTAGAGGACCTTCTGGACCAGATGAAGACCCGGGAAGTAGAAATCAAAGATCTGACCAAGAGTATTTCCTTCAAGGCAAAGCTGGAGCTTTCCGACAATGAACTGGAGGTTATTCTTTCCGGAGGTCAGCTGCGTCACCTGCAGAAGCAGTTAAAAGAAATGGAGGAGAAATAAGATGAGAACATTTAAAACTGTATTTATGCGCGGCGGCACCAGCAAGGGCTGCATGTTCCATAAAGAGGACCTTCCAGAGAACCGGGAGGAGTGGGACAGCATTTTCCTTCAGACCATGGGCAACCCGGATCCGAAGCAGATCGATGGCATGGGCGGAACCGTCTCTTCCAATAATAAGATCGTCATTGTGTGGAAAAGTGAGGAGCCTGGCATCGATGTGGAGTATCTGGTAGGCCAGGTTATTGTCGGCAAGAGCCAGGTGGATTATAAATCCAACTGCGGCAACATGACTGCTGCAGTTGGCCCCTATGCGGTAGAGGAGGGACTGGTGTCCATCACTGAGCCAGTGACCACGGTTCATATGTTAAACCGCAATACCGACAAATACATCGATGTGACGGTCCCGATCGATCCGGAGACAAAGACCTTTGCACAGAAGGGAAATTGTGCGATTGCCGGTGTAGACGGAACAGCTGCGGAGCTGAACGTGAAGTTTTTAAATCCTGCAGGAGCAAAAACCGGTAAACTGCTTCCAACTGGAACTTGTGTGGAAACATTAGATATTCCTGGATTTGGCCCAATCGAGGCAACGATTTTGGATGTATCCAATCCAATGGTTCTGGTAAAGGCAGAAGATATCGGTATGACAGGAACAGAGCTTCCGGAAGAAGTGAATGGAAATAAAGAGGTATCTGACCTGTTAGAAAAGATTCGTGGTGTTGCGTGCTGCAAAATGGGATTTGCAAAAGATTTAAAAGATGCTACAGAAAACAGCCCGGCGGTACCGAAGGTTGGATTTGTGACTGTTCCGAAGTCTTATACTGACATTTCCGGAGCAGAGGTCCATGCAGAAGATATGGATGTATGTGCAAGAGTGATTTCTGTATTTAAGTGCCATAAAGCGTGTCCTTTGACTTCTGCAAGTGCAATCAGTGTAGCAGCAGCGATGAAGGGGTCTGTGGTAGAAAAAGTACTCCTCAGCACTGGCACTACAGAACGTGTGCGCATTGGACATCCGAGTGGAATCATGACCATGGTTCCGGAACTGAAAGAGGAAAACGGAGAACTGAAATTGCCGAGTGTAGGTGTTCAGAGAACTGCACGTCGTATTATGGATGGAACTCTGTATATCCGAAAATAGAAATTGTTAGCTTTTCCAGATAAATGAAAATGCCGCAAAATGTGCAAAATAGCATTTTGCGGCAGCTTTTTAACCAAAATTGGAGGATGAGGAAATGGTAACCTTAACAAATCATGGAGTTATGCTTTCTGCTGATGGCAGTTTTTCTGCAACAGAAGATGCAGCATTGCAGGCCGAAGGAAAAACGAAGACGATGGCTTACCAGGTATTAAAATCACATAATCACAGTGATAATATGGATCAGCTTCAATTGAAGTTTGATGCATTAGTATCGCCGGATAACAACTATGTAAACATTCTGCAGACAGCAAGAGCGAGCGGGATTAAAAGGTTCCCAGTGCCGTATGTATTATCAAACTGCCACCATACGTTCTGTGCGGTGGGGGGAACGATCAATGAGGATGATCATGTATTCGGCCTTGGAAACGCGAAAAAATATGGCGGTATTTTTGTCCCGCCATACCGGGCGGTGCTTCATCAGTATATGCGTGAGATGATGGCAGGCGGCGGCAGAATGATCCTTGGTTCGGACAGTCATTCCCGCTATGGTGCACTTGGCACAATGGGAATTGGAGAAGGCGGCGGTGAAGTAGCGAAACAACTGCTTGGCCGTACTTATGATATTGCTTATCCGCCGGTTCTGGCTGTGAAGCTCACCGGAACGCCAAGACCTGGTGTAGGACCGCAGGATGTAGCGCTTGCCCTGATTGCGGCAACCTTCCAGAATAACTTTAATAAGAATAAGGTATTGGAGTTTGTCGGAGACGGGGTATTCAATCTGAGCATGGAATACCGAATGGGAATTGATGTCATGACAACCGAGAGTGCAGCACTTTCCAGTATCTGGTGTACTGATGAAAAGACAGAAGAATTTCTGGTAGGTCACGGACGCGGTGACGCTTACCGCAAAATGCAGCCGGAGACAGGGGCGTACTATGATGGACTGATCGAGATTGATCTTTCCAGTGTAGAATGTATGATTGCACTGCCGTTCCATCCGAGCAATGCAATGCCGATCCGTGAATTTAAGGAGCGGATGCCGGAAGTGATCCGTGAAGTGGAAGAAGCCGGAAACAAGATCAAAGGAAAGCACGGAGAACCGTTTTCCATTCAGTCCCATATGCGGGACGGAGCGTTTTATGTAGATCAGGCACTGGTCAGCGGATGCAGTGGTGGTTTGTTTGAAAACATCGTTGCCATGGCAGATATTTTAAAAGGTTATGGAATTCCGGGAAGTGGCCTGAATCTTGGCATCAACCCAGCCAGCCTTCCTGTTATGGCAGATCTGATGGAACAGGGGATTGCCGGAGAGCTTGCAGTTTCCGGGGCAACCTTACGCCCCTGCATCTGTGGTCCGTGCTTCGGAGTTACGGATGTTCCGGCCAACAATCAGGTCAGCATTCGCCATATGACCCGAAATTACCCAAACCGGGAAGGTTCGAAACCTGGTCAGGGACAGATGGCCTGCTCCTGCCTGATGGATGCCCGTTCCATTGCAGCTACGGTAAGAAACGGCGGAAAACTGACGGCAGCAACCGATCTGGATGTAGAATACAGAACTCTGAAGCACCATTTCGATGCAAAAATTTATGAGAATCAGGTATTTAACAATTTCGAAAAGGGTGACGATAACGTAGAACTGACGATGGGGCCAAATATCGCAGACTGGCCGAAGATGCAGCCATTGACAAAGCATTTACTGTTAAAGACAGCAGGCTCTTATCATGGTTCGGTTACTACCGATGAACTGATTCCGTCCGGTGAGGCGTCATCGTTCCGGTCAAATCCGGAAAAAATTTCGGAATATACCATGATCAGCCGTGATCCGGATTATGTAGGGCGTGCGAAAGCAATCCGGTCACTGGAAACAAAGCGGAGAGAACAGTTTGCAAGCGGACAGGCACGTCCAGTGCAGACAGGAGATGCGGAATTTGATGCTCTGCTTGAAAAACTCACAAAAACAGTCGGCTGCCCGGCTCCGGACATTACCTTTGGAGGCTTGATGGTCAGTGACAAGATTGGAGATGGATCTTCCAGAGAACAGGCAGCAAGCTCTCAGAAAGTTTTGGGCGGATTTGCGAATCTGGCAAATGAATACGCAACCAAGCGCTACCGTTCCAATCTGATCAACTGGGGGCTTCTCCCTCTGCGAACAGAAGAAAAGCTGGAAATCCCGGTTGGAAGCTATCTGCTCGTCCGGGATGTTGAACAGGTCATTTCGGAATGCAAAAATACGGTAAAGGTGCAGCTGTTGGATGCGGTAACCGGCGATGTAAAAAAAGAAATTTCCTGTACATTAGATACTTTAACAGAGGATGAGAGAAAAATTTTGTTATCCGGCTGTCTGATCAATTATTACCGAAGCTAAGCAAACATTGCGAAAATCTAAAAAAATAGATATAATATAGCCGATAAGACAGGGAAGAACCTTGTACGTCAGGAGGAATTGTATGGATTTTCGCGAAATGCTCTATATCACAACGGTTGCGGATTGCCGCAGTATCACGGCTGCGGCACGCAAGCTTTATATATCACAGCCTTCCCTGAGCCACATTGTCTCTAAGGTAGAGCAGGATGTTGGCGTGAAATTATTCGATCGTGGAACTTCGCCTCTCACGATCACATATGCTGGAGAGAAATATGTGGAGACAGCAAGAAAGATTCTGCTCATGAGTGATAATCTGCGAAAGGAATTGATCGATGCAGGACTTGGTGAGAAAGGCCGCATTAATTTTGGTATGCCAACCGAACGGGCTGGTTATATGCTTCCTGCAGTAATACCGGAATTTAAGAAGCAGTATCCTGAAATTGAATTGCAGGTGATGGAGGCAAAGTCCGATGAACTTCTTCAGGCAATTCTGCGGGATGATATCAGCTTTTATGTAATTCCACGCAGCCAGGGAGAACTTCCGGTCGGACTGAAAGCAGAACCTATTTATCGGGAGCAGCTTCTGCTGGTGGCGGAAGAAAGTATGCTTACAGAAGACATGTTTCTGGATGAGTCATGTGTGTCGAATCTGACAGAAGGTAAGAGGAAAAACAGGTGTGTGAATCTGAGTAAAATGTCAAGCCTTCCATTTGTTATGTTGAAAAAAGGTCATGCAATCCGTAAAAAGACAGATCTTGTGTTGCGGCAATATGGCATTGATCCGAAGATTATGATAGAACTATCCAGTTGTATTTCAGCAGTTCAACTGGCCGCAGCGGGATTGGGAGTGGCAATTGTTCCGCAACGGGCAATTGATGCGCTTGGGGGAATGGAGCGTTTCAATTGTTATGATTTCTCAGTGACACCAGAATTCTGGAGTGTCAATGCAGTGTACAAGGAGGATATGTATCTCGGGCGGGCAGAGCGTTTCCTGATCGATCTGATGAAACAAAAATTCAATTTATAAGATGATCTGAATGGAACAGGAGGCTAATCATTCGTTTGATTAGCCTCCTGTTTGACTGTAATTCGATATTTTGTTATTTGTACAGTGCCATAAGCCGTTCCTGCACGGTTGCTTTTCTATCGGAATCTAATATCTGCTGGAACCGGCAGTTACAACACGGGAACCGCCTTCGGTTCTGGTTTCCTGTGTGGTCTGGCTGTTTGGTTTTTTGTTCTGGTTATTTGCCTCATCACCAATGGTGAAGGAGTTTGCGGTATCCACATGGGGGGTACAGGTTCCGTTTGCATTGAAGGTGTAGGAAATACCGTTGATGGTGCGGGTGGTTCCTGCATACATGACACCGGTAGACGGATCAAAGTAGTAGGTGTTTCCGTTGACATTCTGGAAACCGGTCTGCATCTTGCCGTCGGTTCCGAATAAGTACCAGCTGTCTCCGATTGGCATAGCCACGTTCAGTGCGCATTTGCCGGATTCCGGATAGAAGTAGTAGCGGGAGCCGGAGATAGTTCTCCAGCCGGTCCACAGGGAGCCATCATCACTCATATAATAGTAATCCTGATCCAGATGGAGCCAGCCTGTTACAAGGCTGCCATCGGAGAGCGCATAGTAATATTTGTCGGAAGCGGTGTCGTGGATCAGGCCGTTGGCCAGGGAACCGTCTGCCTGATAGTAGTAAAGCTTTCCGTTAGCTTTGGTCACTCCGGCTGCATAGGCGGTCATGCAGCTTCCAAACAGCATGGTTCCTGCAAGCCCTGCAAAGAGTGCTGCTTTTATCTTGTGATTCTTTCTCATCTTTAGAAAACCTCCAGATTGTTCTTCTTTTTTACTATTTATTATAAACCCTGGAACTGTTCCAGGGTCAAGGGCTTTGATGTACACTTTTATCTCATTTTTTTTGATGATGATTTCAGATATAAGTCTTTTTTTGTGTTCTTGTGAGAATGCAGAAATCATGATAAGATAAAAAAATAAATGGAGAGAAGGCGGGGGTTTCAATCATGAATTATTCAGATTTGATCATTTTCATTATGGAAATGATGGGGACGGTGGCGTTTGCCGCATCGGGTGCCATGCTTGGTATCCGTAAAAAAATGGACCTCTTCGGGGTCTGTGTTCTTGGAGTGACAACTTCAGTAGGGGGCGGAGCAATCCGTGATGTGACGCTTGGTATCATTCCTCCGGGAATGTTCCGCAGGCCGATTTATACCATTGTGGCTGTGATGGTTTCACTGGGACTGTTTGCTCTTCTTTATATCCGGAGAAATCTTCTGGACGGGCGTATCGGACAGCTTTACGATCTGCTGATGAATATTTCTGACGCGATCGGTCTCGGAATTTTTACGGTGGTCGGCATTAATACAGCCTGGAATGCCGGGTATCATCAATTGTTTTTGCTGGTGTTTGTCGGCGTGATCACCGGAGTGGGCGGAGGTCTGCTGAGAGATGTGATGGCGCAGGAGAAACCGTATATTCTGACAAAGCATATTTATGCCTGCGCTTCCATCATCGGAGCCCTGGTGTGTGTCTATACAAAAAGTACACTTGGAAATCTGACGGCTATGATGGTGGGGGCCTCTGCGGTCGTGATCGTGCGTTTTCTGGCTATGCATTATCGGTGGAATCTGCCGCGGATTGAATAAAGGTTATGATATTTATATACCATTATGCTGAAAAAGGGACATGTGATTCGAAAAAACAGACCTGATGCTGCGCCGGTATGGAAATTTGCCGTAATCCTTCTGCCAATATGTTTTTGCTGCATTGATATCTCTGTCATGTTCTGCACCACAACTTGGGCAGATCCAACTCCTTACTGACAAATCTTTTGTATTTTTATTTTGATACTAATATTTTTTCCTTGAAAATTTCAAAAGTAAATGGTAAGAGGTTAATGGCCTGAATGTTTGTGCTGATATTATGAGGCTCATGGTGAAATGCTTTTTACTATAGAAAAACCATATGGATGCTATACCAGATTATGTATTTTACTTAAAGAAATGTATGCCATATAATTATAACTAACAAATATATCGCATTTCCTCTCGTTCTGGCAGTCAAATTGACGGGTGCTCCAAGACCAGGTGTTGGTCCTCAAGATATTGCGCTTGCTTTGATTGCGGCAACGTTTCAAAATGATTTTTATTAAGAATAAGATTTTATAATTTGTTGGAGATGGTATTTCCAATATAAGTATGGAATACCGGATGGCGATTGATGTAATGACCACAGAAAGCGCCGCGCTGTACAGTGTCTGGTGTACAGATGAAAAGACGGAGAGTTTTCTGCTGAGCTCGGTCGGAAGGAACAGAGTATGAAAAAAATACAACGACTTGTCATAATATTTTTGCTAATGTTTAAAATCGGCGCATTTACATTTGGCGGTGGTTGGAGCATTATTGCACAAATGCAGGCAGAATTTGTAGATCGGAGAGGATGGATGACAGAAGAACAGATTGCAGATTATATGTCTTTGGCAAAATCATTTCCAGGAATTATGATCATTAATATGTCTGTTTTTTGCGGTTTTGCAATGAATGGTGTCAGTGGTGCAGTGGCAGCGGCTTTTGGTCTGTCTGCCCCCGCGTTGCTTGCGATTGCGGTTGTTACGTATTTCTATGCATCTCTTCGTGATAATATCTATGTAATAAAAATTTTAAATGGTGTGCGAAGTGTAGTAGTTCCGATTATCATAAGTGCCTGTCTGCGCCTGAAAAAAACAGCAATCCACAGTAAGGTATCATGGCTGCTTGTTTTTGCTTCATTCATTTTATGCGTTATGACTGGAATTAACAAGCTGTTGCTTGTAGCAGTTTCACTGATTCTAGGTATGCTCATTTGGAAGGGGAAAAATGATGGAACTGTATCTTGAACTGTTTCTTTCATTTATGAGAATAGGATTCTGTAGTTTTGGCGGAACAACGATGGTACCAGTCATTAATGATGAGGTTTTATCGCATGGCTGGATGACTGCAGCGGAAGTAATTGATATTGTTGCAGTGGCAGAAATGACACCAGGGTCTTTAGGGATAAACTGCGCAACCTTTGTTGGTTTGCGAACTGCTGGAATTCCAGGAGCGCTGTCTGCAAGTTTTGGAGTTATGATGCCATCCCTTACATTGAGCATGGCTGCTGCAGGATTTATCTTTCAATTAAATGGAAATCCATGGTTGGAGAGCGCGTTACGGGGCGTGCGTCCTGTAAGTCTTGGTATGCTGGCGGCGGCAGCAGTGACGCTTGGAATAACAACTTACTGGAGAGAAGCCGGAAGCATGTGGTTTTCTACCATTCATTGGAATCAGATATTAATTGCACTGGTTTCATTATATTTACTGCTTCAAAAAAATATATCCATTCCTAAGACAATATTGATTGCGGCAATATTAGGGCTTCTCATCGGTTGATGAGAAGCCCTATATGCATTTTTAGAGATTAACCGCGAAGCTTCATCAGCCGTTCCTGGACAGTGGCAATGAATACAAGTCCGGTAACAACATGCGGATTTTTAATCGTGGTCACTTTTTTCAGATCAGCAGTCATAATGCCGTCTTCTACGGTTCTGACTGCTGCTTCTTTTAACTGGCGGCCAAAGGTTTCCAGCTCTTTGTTCTGATCCAGCTCGCCGCGTTTTTCCAGAGCGCTGGCCCAGGCCATAATGATGGCAAGCGGGTTGGTAGATGCAACACCGCCTTCCAGGTAGCGGTAGTAGTGACGGCGCACGGTTCCGTGAGCAGCCTCGTACTCATAATTGCCGTTTGGAGATACCAGCACAGAGGTCATCATAGCTGCGGAACCATAGGCGGTAGCCAGCATATCACTCATAACATCGCCGTCATAGTTCTGGCAGGCCCAGACATAGCCGCCCTGATTTTTTACGGCACGGGACACTGCATCGTCGATCAGACAGTACTGATAGGAAATACCGGCCTTCTCAAAGTCTTCCATAAATTCATTCATGAAAACATCTTTGAAAATTTCACGGAAATTACGGTCATAGACCTTTGAGATCGTGTCCTTTGCGGAAAAGATCAGATCCTGCTTTACATCCAGTGCATAGGACATGCAGCAGCGGGCAAAGCTCTGGATGGAAGAATCCAGGTTATGGATGCCCTGGACAACACCAGGCGTGGTAAAATTATGGATGAGCTCTCTTGTTTCCGTCCCGTCTTCAGCAGTGAAAACCAGTTCACATTTGCCCGGCTGGTCAATCTTCATTTCGGAAGCACGGTAGAGATCGCCATATGCATGGCGGGCCAGGGTGATGGGTTTCGTCCAGGTTTTGATATAGGGTTCAATGCCTTTGATCAGGATCGGTGCACGGAACACGGTACCGTCCATGATGGAGCGGATGGTAGCGTTCGGGCTCTTCCACATTTTTTTCAACTGATATTCCTGCATGCGCTCCAGGTTTGGCGTGATGGTGGCGCATTTGACGGCAACACCGTATTTGTTGGCGGCATTGGCGGAGTCGATTGTAACCTGGTCATCGGTGAAGTCACGGTTGCGGATGCTTAAGTTATAATACTCGACCATGAGATCTACAAAAGGCAGAATCAGTTTTTCCTTGGTTTCTTTCCACAGGATTGCAGCCATCTCGTCGCCGTCCATCTCGACAAGCGGTGTAGTCATTTTGATTTTTTCCATAATCTTTCCTCCTCTGGGTTCTGGACAGTTGATTGTTCTTTCCCTAGTTTATCACAATAGACTGATTTTGAAAATGTGACTGACCAATCTTTTGCAAAATCTCAGTTACAGTTCAGCACAGCTATTTACTTTTAAAAATTCACATTGTATACTACTTACAGCAAAGACACCTACGGACTTCATGACCGCGCAATCTGTACTGCTGGAGAATGAAGCAGCAGCAAAGCGGCCATGAACCGGAAGATAAGGAGAAGAATATGGATAAGATGAGGGACCTTGCTTATTATAACGGAAAGATTACAGCGATTGACGATATGATGATTCCGGCTAATGATCGTGGATTCTACTTCGGAGATGGAATTTACGAAGCGGCCATGGTATTTGACCATAAGATCTTTGCTCTGCAGGATCATCTGGACCGCATGTTTAACAGTGCAGCCATGCTTCGCATTGAGCTTCCCTATACAAAAGAAGAAGTCGGCGCGCTTCTGACGGATCTGGTGCAGAAGTTAGAGAGCAGCTGCCAGTTCCTTTACTGGCAGGCGACCAGAGGAACCTCTCCGCGTAACCATCTCTTCCCAGGGGAGGGCGTTTCCAGTAATCTGTATGTATACAGCAAACCGTGGAACGGCGTACAGATGTCCGATGAATATCGTCTCATCAGTATTCCTGATACCCGTTTCTACCATTGCAACATCAAGACTTTAAATCTGATCCCCAATGTGATGGCAGCCCAGCAGGCATCCGAGGCAGGCTGCAATGAGACGGTCTTTGTCCGGGACGGCTATGTAACGGAGTGTTCTCATTCCAATATTTCCATGGTAAAGGATGGTGTGTTTATTACACATCCGCTGGACAATCTGATTCTTCCTGGCACAGAGAGAAAACACATCATCCGCTGGTGCGTTGAGCTGGGGATTCCGGTGGAGGAGCGAGCATTTACCCTGGAGGAGCTTTACACGGCAGATGAGATCCTGGTGACCAGTACCAGTCATCCGAGCATGCGGGCTATGGAGTTAAACAAAAGGGCAGTCGGCATGAAGAATCCGGAACTGATACAGAAGCTGCGCGACCAATATTTCAATGAGATTGGAAAATAATCTGTCGTGGCGGTCCAGAATGGAAAGAAGAGAGGAAGATAACGTGGAGAAAAAACGAATTCGGGATTTTGGCATTGTGCCAGGACGCCTGGAGACTGGAAAACGAAATAAGATTACGGATGTGCCTGGTGTGAAGGTCGGGCACTGTACCATAAAAACAGAAGAAAATCATACCGGGGTGACCGTGATTCTTCCAGGAGAGGACAATGCCTTTGCGAAGAAATACACCGCAGCCGCCTATGTTCATAACGGGTTTGGCAAAAGTGCCGGCCTGGTGCAGATAGAAGAACTTGGCACATTGGAAACGCCCATTGCCCTGACCAATACCTTAAATGTAGGAAAAGTGTGGGATGTTATGGTGGATATTGTGGTGGAACAGTGCGAAAAAGACGGTCTGGAACCCATGAGCATCAATCCAGTGGTGGGTGAATGTAATGATAGCCGCATCAATCGGATTCAAAAGCGGGCTGTGGGGGCGGCTGAAGTACGCCAGGCGTTTGCGTCTGTTGCAGATGACTTTGAAGAAGGAGCTGTTGGGGCCGGAACCGGAACCATCTGCTATGGCATGAAAGGCGGGATTGGGTCTGCGTCCCGTGTGATCCGGATCGGAGAGAAAGAATACACCATTGGTGTCTTGGTTCAGTCCAATTTTGGCGCAACAGAGGATTTTGTGTTAAACGGAGAGGCTGTTGGAGCGAAGATTCTGGACTGGAAGCAGGAAAAAGACGATATGGCGGCATCGGAAGAAGACAAGGGCTCCATCATGAGTATTCTGGCCACGGACCTTCCGCTGACCAGCCGCCAGTTAAAACGGATTCTTCGGAGAACCGGCGTTGGCATTGCCCGCACCGGCGGATATACCGGTCACGGAAGCGGCGAGGTCATGATCGGATTTACCACAGAAAACCGGATTCCATCCGGCACAGAAGAGAAACTGCTGCAGATTCAGGCGATTCCGGAGCATGTGATCAACCGGGCATTTCTTGCTGCTGCGGAGGCAGAGCAGGAAGCAATCTTAAATTCCATGACAGCAGCAGAGCGGACCCGCGGACTGGCAGGAGAACTTTATTACAGTCTGGCGGAGTATCTTGAAGACCAGGATCCGAAACAGTAACAAATTCGTTCAGACAATCAACAGAAACTGTATAGAAAAAGCGGATTGCAGGATGAGAGAAACGATTTCTCTGCCTGCAGTCCGCTTCTGGCGTTGAATGTATTTGAGCAGGATTATTTGTCAGCGGCTTTTTTCGCTGCTTCGATCAGTCCGGTAAAGACCGGAAGCATATCATCGGATGCCACCAGCATGGCTTCCGGGTGCCACTGGATTCCAAGACCGTATCCCGGACCCGAAGGCAAAGAAAGACCGGATCATTCTGGAGGGCAATATCCCCTCTGCACTGAATCCGCCGAGTGGATGTAAATTCCACACCCGCTGCCCGAAGTGCATGGAGCGCTGCAAAACGGAGGCTCCGCAGAAGTACCAGGTAGGTGACGATCATTTTGTATACTGCCATCTGTACGACACCGAGGAAGCGAAGAAGAACGCGAAAGCTGCGGAGAACGCAGTGATTCATCAGTAATGCAGTCAGAATAGCAATTACATGGCAGAGGAGCCGGTTTCATGACTAGATGCCATGAACCGGCTCTTTTGCCGCCTTTTGAAAAAACGCAATTAAAATTTTCATAAAAAGAGAGGCACGAACAATGAAACTGTTTATCAGTGCGGATATTGAAGGCTGTGCCGGAACAACCCTCAATTATGAAACCCACAAAGACGAACCGGCTTACCAGAAATACGCAAAGCAGATGACCGATGAGGTCGTGGCTGTCTGCGAGGCAGCTCTGGCTGCTGGTGTGGATGAGATCGTAGTAAAGGACGGACACGGAGATGCCACGAACATTGATGTGATGGCCATGCCGGAGCATGTCACCCTGATCCGTGGAAAGAGCGGTCATCCCATCAACATGATGTATGGTCTTGATGAGGCATTCGATGCAGTATTTTATATAGGATACCATGCACCGGCCGGCGATCCGGGAAGTCCGCTGAGCCATACCTCCACGGGGGCCAGCAATTTTATTGAGTTAAACGGAAAACGGATGAGCGAATTCATGCTGAACACTTATACGGCGGCCATGTATGGTGTTCCGGTGCTCTTCTTATCCGGTGACGAGCGCATCTGTGAGCTCTCAAAGGAGCTGGTTCCGCAGATCACGACGGTGTCTTCCAAGAAGGGTGTGGGCGGAAGTGCCTGGAATGTATCACCAAAGACTGTGATCGCAGATCTGAAAGCTTCTGTCACAGAAGTGCTTTCCGGTGATGTAGAGGCAAAGCTTGCTGCATGCAGAGTCACGCTTCCGGAGCAGTTCACTTATGAGGTAAACTACAAGGATCTGAAAAAAGCTTACCAGATGTCCTTTTATCCGGGCATGGAGGCGGTAGACGCGCGCACCAACCGTCTTACCAGCAAAAACTGGATGGATATTGTGACAGCTCATTCATTTGTGGTATATTAGAAGAACATACAGGGAGGATATGAACCATGGCAGATTTAAAGACAATTGAGGATTTAACCAACGCTTTCGGCCCGAGCGGTTTTGAGGAAGAGGTTGTAAAAGCAGTACAGAAGCATTGCGAGGGGCTGAATTTAAGAAACGACGCGATGTATAATGTATATGCGACGATGCCGGACGCAAAGGGAAACCGCCCGGTGTTTATGCTGGATGCGCATACCGATGAATGCGGCTTTATGGTCCAGAACGTGGAGGATAACGGACTTCTCAGCATCATCACCCTGGGCGGATTTCATATGACCAGCCTTCCGGCCCACAGTGTCATTGTGCGCAATAGTAAAGGCGAAAAAATCAAGGGAATCATTACATCCAAGCCGGTACATTTCTTAACGGCAGCCCAGAAGGCCGACAATTCCCTGACGATCGAGGAATTAAAGGTGGATGTCGGAGCCAGCAGCAGACAGGAGATCGAAGAGGATTACGGAATCCACGTCGGCGATCCGATCATGCCGGATGTGACCTTCTCCTATGATGAAAAACACGGCATCTGTTCCGGAAAGGCGTTTGATAACCGTCTTGGCTGTGTCTGCATCATTGAGACCATGAAAGCCCTGATGAAGGAGACAGAGAGCCTGGCCGTGGATGTTGTCGGTGCCTTTGCTTCCCAGGAGGAGGTTGGCATGCGCGGCGCAACCGTCACTGCACAGCAGGTAAAGCCGGATCTTGCTATTGTGTTTGAGGGATCTCCGGCAGACGATTTCTATTACCGTACCGGTGTAGCCCAGGGCTGCTTAAAGAAGGGTGTGCAGATCCGTCATATGGACAACAGCTATGTGGCCAATGACGCGTTTATGGCTTATGCCCATGAGATCGCTGACAAATACGGAATCAAATGCCAGGATGCGGTGAGACGCGGCGGCAGCACCAATGCAGGTAAAATTCATCTGACGCATCAGGCAGTTCCGGTTCTGGTTCTGGGCATCCCGTCCCGTTATGTGCACACCCACTACAACTTCTGCGCAAAGGAAGACATCGAATCTACTATCAAAATGGCAGTTGAGGTCATCCGCGGATTAAATGAAGAGCGTATCCGTCATATTATGCGACAGGATGTGCTGTAATTACGAAACTGAATAAAAGACCTGTTCAGGCCAGCTCTTCCTTTGCGATGCGGATGAAGAGCTGGTCTGCTTTTGACAGAAAGCCGTCTTTTAGAGTGGCAATGCAGGTGTCCCAGTAGGCATGATATTTTTTGTCGATGCAGAGGAGGGATGGTTGGAAATCCGAAGGGGAAATACGCGAATATTCCAGCGGAATCAAAGCCAGGCCCATGCCTTTGGCGGCCAGAAGCTGTGTGGTCTCAAAGTTGCGCAGCGTCATGGAAATGCGCGGCCGTGTGATTCCGGCCCGGCGCAGTACGTTGTCGGTAATCTGGCGGATACGCTGGGAAGTGTGAAGCATTAAAAATGGCTCTTTTGCCGCAAGGCGGATGTCCAGAACTGGGTATGGGTATCCTTCCCGGATTTCAGCCAGGGCGGTTAACGGGTGGTCTGGCGCGATGGCCAGGACAAAGGGATCCCGCTTCATGATGTCATAGTGAAACTGAGGGTGCTGCGCCGGATCAGAGGGCGCATGCATCAGGGCGAAGTCCAACTCCCCGGACAGAAGAAGCTGTTCCAGTATAGTCGTGTTTTCTTCACTGATATTCAGCTCGATATTGGCGCAGAGTTCGTGAAAGCGGGGAAGGACCTTAGGGAGCACCAGAGTCCCCAGATGGTTGGTAGTACCAAGGTGGATGCGTCCGGTCTTTAAGTTGTTAATATCGCTGATTTCCATCTCAAAGTCCTGATATAGTTTTAAAACCTGAACCGCCATATGGTAGTAGCGCTCACCGGCAAAGGTCATGGTCAGGCCGCCGGATGTGCGGTTGAACAGCTCCGTTCCAACAGATTCTTCAATTCGCTGGATGGACTGGCTTAAAGATGGCTGTGCGATAAAAAGTTTTTTCGCAGCCTTCGAAATGTTTTTTTCATCGGCCACGGTTTTAACATAGAGAAGTTCTTTCGTAGTCATGGAATCCTCTTTTCTGCATGGTTTCTGCACTGCATGATAAAAGGATTATAATACAAAACCGGAAAAAACACAAAGGCCGCCGCGTAGCACATGAACTGCAGCTTGACTTGCTTCATGGACTGAGATAGAATGAAACAGGTTTTGCAGAAGAAACCAGGATTTTACAATTGAGAAGGGGTTTTACAATGGAACAACAAGACAATAAAACAAGTTTTCTTGCGGGAATGCGCGACGGAGTTCCCATTGGACTTGGGTACTTTGCCGTAGCTTTTACCCTTGGCATTACAGCAGGAAAGGCGGGAATGAATGCACTGCAGTCGTCTCTGATGTCTGCACTGATGCTGGCATCGGCTGGAGAGTTTGCGGCTATTAGTATGATCGCGTCGGGTGCCGGATTTATGGAGATGATCATCACTACTGTGGTCATCAACATGCGGTATCTGCTGATGTCCAGTGCGCTGTCCCAGAAGGTACAGCAGAACCGGCCGTTTCTTCACCGTATTTTTATGTCTTATGCAGTAACGGATGAAATCTTTGGAATTTCCATGGCTGTTCCGGGAAAACTGAATCCCTTTTACCAGTACGGAGCAGCCAGTGTGGCGGCTCCGGGCTGGGTGCTTGGTACATTCCTTGGTGCAGTAGTAGGCATGATTCTTCCGGTGCCGGTTATGAGTGCCATGAGTGTGGCCATTTACGGCATGTTCCTTGCAGTGGTTGTTCCGCCGGCAAGAAAGGATAAGATCATTGCCGCGGTGGTTGTGGTATCTATGGCGGTAAGCTTTTTATTTCAGAGCCTTCCAGGGCTTAAAAATATTTCATCGGGATTTCAGATCATCCTGCTGACCGTGCTGATTTCAGCGGCTGCAGCGGTATTGTTCCCGGTAAAGGAGGAACAGCATGAATCATAATATTTACGCGTCTATTCTGGTGATGTTCCTGACAATCTACGCTGTGCGGGCTCTCCCGCTGACATTGATTCGAAAGGAAATCAAAAATCCGTTTATCCAGTCTTTTCTGTATTATGTGCCATATGTCAGTTTGTCCGTCATGACATTCCCATCTATCCTGTCCGCAACGGGAAACCGGATTACTGGACTGGCTGGCTTTGCGGCAGGCGTGATCCTGGCCTGGATTGACGGCAATCTGTTCCGGGTCTCCATCGGTGCATGTGTGGTCGTTTATATTGCGGAAATGATCCTGCACTAAAACGAAAACAACCGGACTTCACTCACGGGAAACCGTTGGAAAACATTGACAAAAACGGGAAACAGATTTATAATTCCCTCATCGTCTGTCCTAAAGCGGGCGATGGGGAGCAATCCATATTTGGAATCGAATGAGGAGGATAAGAACTATGGCAACAAGAAGAAGCGCAGCTAAAGCAGCAGCAAAAGCAGCACCGAAGACTGAGACCGTAAAGGCAGAAGTTAAGACTACTGCAGCAGAGGTTAAGGCAGAAACTCCGGTAAAGGCAGTTGTTGAGGCACCGGCAGCAAAGCCAGTCGAGACCACCAAGAAAGCACCAGCTAAGAAAGCTCCTGCAAAGAAGGCAGACCCGAAGGCTTGCGTATACATTGAATTCGCTGGCAAGCAGATCGTTGCAAAAGACGTTCTGGACAAGGCAGTGAAGGCATATGCGGAAGCTCATAAGGGCGCAGAGATCAAAACCATTGAAGTTTATGTAAAACCGGAAGAAAATGTTGCTTACTATGTAGTAAACGGAGAAGGTTCTGACGATTATAAGGTAACCTTATAATTCAGGAATCTCAGTTGTATCTGTACACTTTGTAAAGAGTGGAGTGGGGCTTTGTTTCAAGGCCTCACTCATTTGTTATTATAAGAAAAATAATATGTAATTCAGAAAGCTAAAGGAGAGACACGGATGGGACAGCAGGAAACCTGGAGACTGCCAGATGCATTTGTGGCAAGAATGAAAGATATGCTGGGAGACGAATGTGATGCATTTCTTGCCAGTTATGAAAAAGAACGGGCGCTAGGACTCAGGGTAAATACCCTGAAGGTTCCAGCAGCAGAATTTGCCGAAAAAAACCAGGCAGCATTTTCCCTGCGTCCGGTTTCCTGGTGCAGAGAAGGTTTATATTATGCGCAGGAAAGCCGTCCGGGCCGTCATCCATATCATGAAGCCGGAGCCTATTATATTCAGGAGCCGAGCGCCATGGCTGTGGTATCCCTGCTGGAGCCGAAACCGGGAGAAAAAGTACTGGATCTGTGTGCGGCTCCAGGCGGCAAAACCACCCATATTGCGTCACGCCTGGAAGGCTGCGGGCTTTTGGTCAGCAATGAGATTCATCCGGCCCGGGCGAAAATCCTGTCCCAGAATGTGGAACGTATGGGGATTGGCAATGCCATTGTAACCAACGAGGATTCTGGCAGTTTGGCCAGATTTTTCCCGGATTTTTTTGACTGCATAGTAGTGGATGCGCCCTGCTCTGGCGAAGGTATGTTCCGAAAAGACGAACAGGCAAGAAACGAGTGGAGTGAGGCAAACGTAAAGCTCTGCGCAGAACGCCAGCAGGAAATTCTGGACAACGCGGCAGAGATGTTAAAGCCCGGCGGAAGAATGGTGTATTCTACCTGTACCTTTGCGCCGGAGGAGGATGAAGACGGTATTTCCAGCTTTCTGAAACGCCATCCGGAGTTTTCCATTCTACGCCTGGAAGCGGGAGAATATCCGGAGGGGTTGTCTTGTGGGTGTCCGGAATGGAGTCAGGATCAGAATCCGGACCTCAGGTACACGTTCCGTATCTGGCCCCATAAGTCAGAGGGAGAGGGACACTATCTGGCGCTGCTGCGCAAGGAAGCAACCTGGGCGGCAGAAGATGACCGAAAGCGAAAAATACCGAAATACTGGAATGAGAAGGCTGGCCGTTCCTATTTGGAGGAATTTTTAAAAAAATCGCTGACAAAGGCCGGACATGACGCACTGGAAGCTGGCCTGGATCGTCTGATCCTGTTTGGAGACCAGTTGTATCAGCTGCCGGAGGGAACACCGGCGCTGGACCGTCTGCGTGTCCTTCGTCCGGGATTGCATCTCGGGGCATTCAAGACTAAACGGTTTGAGCCGTCTCATGCGCTTTCTCATTACCTGAAGCCGGAGCAGGCCGCATCAGTTTTAAAGCTTGAACGGGATGATGCACAGATTCTGGCTTATCTAAAAGGAAATACGGTAAATGGACCGTCGGATCTGTCTGGATGGACCTTAGTCTGCATAGAGGGTTATCCTCTGGGCTGGGGAAAAGCAGTCTCCGGAACCGTGAAGAACCATTATCCAAAAGGGCTCCGCATACAGGGTTAAACCTGTGTGCGAAGCCCTTTTATCTAAGCCAGACGGTAACGATCGTACGACATGGTCAGTCGTGGGTTTTGAAGGTCTCAACGATTGCGATCATCTCTTCTTTGTTCAGCTTTTTGTTGTTCATGAAGTCTCTGGTTTTTGGAATGTAATGTTCCAGAATCGGCAGAAGGATAAGCGCCGTGATACCACTGGTAAATCCTCCGTTATAAAGCACCAGACCGCCGTGAAGGGCGCTGGTTGCTGTGCACATGGAAGCGCACATAAAACCTGCCACAATGCCTGCACGTCTGCCATAACGACCGGAAATCGGACACAGGCCGGTGGCGAAAGCTACGCCGTTTATGTATCCCTGGGTCGTGATGGTCCAGCTGATCTCCCGGCCATTGAGGTAGCAAATGGCCAGGGTGAACAGGTAAAGCAGCTGGTATCCCGCAAGGATTGGCCAGATATTTTTTGGATGCTGTCCCATACAGGTAAAGGTCAGAGCCGCAAGGATTACGCCGATGGTGGCACCGGTAAAGCCAGCTCCTTCCGTGTAGATCATGATAATATCCAGGTAAAACAGAAAGAACAGCCCAACTGTGCCGATATTGATGAGACAGAGCGGCATGCCATATTTGGTGGCAAAATCACTTTGATGTCCGGTGTCGCGGGTCAGCTCTTCATATCCGCGAAAGCTTTTGCTGTTTAAGAAAAATCCGGTTACAATACAGATGACAAAAATGATCAGGAAAAAGCAGTTCGCGTAAAGCTGAAAGGAGTGTCCGAACTGCTCGTAGACCGGATTAAAACGGGTCGGCTTGGAGGATGGGTCAATTCCCATTGTATTATAGAAGAAGTTGAACAGGAAAAAACCAAAAAGTCCGAAAGCAAGGCCGCCGTTGTACAGGTTATAGCCCTTGTGCCATGCATGGGCACCCGGCAGGATTGCCGGTACAATGAAGCCGAGCATTAGGGAAAAGGCCAGTGTTAAAAGCACTCCGCTTATCGTCAGGGTTGGGTGGCCAAATACGAAAGTATCCTGGGTGTAGCGGAAGAGCAGTTCTCCGATGAACGGACCAAAGGAGGTCGTGAACATGCAGACATGCAGGTTGCCTTTGTAGTCCAGCTTCTTTAAGTGCAGATAGAGGAACGGTGCCAGAAAGCATGGCCACATGGTCAGAAAATTCAGACCATAAAAGCAGTGAGCTACTACAAGAAAATAACCGGCCAATGTGCTTGGGCGGGATTCCCCTTTTAATCCCACCATAAAGAGCCAGCAGGCCATACCGCAGGCTCCGGCATTGAGCATGGCACTTGGCAGGCCGCCAATCTCAAGATAATCAGTTACAAGTGGGCTGGGAGAAGTCATGATAAGATACCAGCCGTGAAAAATGTTGTGAAGATCTCTGGTGTAGATACCGGCAGCCAGAGATGAAATCAGAAATGCAATAGAGAAACCAAGAGCCACTCCGTTGATGAGGGTGCTGTTGGATAGTTTTTTCCCTTCCATAAAATAAATCCCCTGTATGTATTGGTGTTTTTATTGATCCTGAGTAGTATTCTGATTCTCAATTATAGAGCAGGAGTTTTTTCATTGCAAGATAAAACCTTAACGAAACTTGTACGGAATTAAGTGCAATGGAAGAACTGCTGCATGTCTTCCGGAATATCAGCCGTAAACTCCATGGGATCCCTTGTAACAGGGTGCAGAAAAGACAGTTTCCAGGAATGCAGGCTCTGGCGGTTTAAAAAACGGTAATCCGGATTGTAGAGGAAATCCCCGTAAAGCGGATGTCCGATGTATTTCATATGAACACGGATCTGGTGGGTGCGCCCGGTTTCGAGACGGATTTCCAAAAGGGAGGTGTCCGTCCCGGATTGATAGGAGAGCAGCCGGTAATGGGTGACTGCGGATTCCCCATGTACCGGGTCCGGGATGCGTGCAATGGTAGATCCTGGGAGCCGGGCTATGGGAACGTCAATGGTTCCTTCCGGCTGATCAGAAAGATTTCCGTTTACCGCAGCCAGGTAGGTACGGTGAATCTGGCGCTTTTTTACCATATCGGAAAGAATACAGCTGCTCAGAGCGTTTTTAGCAACAATCAGAAGACCTGTGGTGTCACGGTCCAGACGGTTGATGGCACGGAACACAAAGGTCTGCTGCTTCTGTTCAAAATACCAGGCCAGCCCGTTGGCAAGGGAATTGGAAAAGTTTCCCTGGGAAGGATGAATGGGAACATTTGCTGCCTTATTTATGACCATCAGGTCTTCGTCCTCATAGAGAATAGAAAGAGACATGGGCGTTGGAACAATGTGTTCTGAGGAGGGTTCCTGCGGAAGCGTTACCTCAAGTCGTTCGCCGGGCTGCATGTGGTGTGTGGTATAGACTTTCTCACCGTGAATCAGGAGACCGTTGTCGGTCAGTTTAATCCGGTTGATCAG
This sequence comes from Clostridium sp. AF27-2AA, assembly GCF_003478505.1. Taxonomy (GTDB): domain Bacteria; phylum Bacillota; class Clostridia; order Lachnospirales; family Lachnospiraceae; genus Brotaphodocola. The sequence goes on along the minus strand of NZ_QUFI01000011.1, from coordinate 46,639 downwards.
GGATTTGGAATAGCCAAGTGAGCGCAGCAGCTCCTCGACGGTCCGCCCGTTTTCCATGGCTTTGTAGGAGTGGTGGATGATCGGGTTCATGATGTTAAAATTCCTTTCCTGGTGTTTGTTCGGATGCTTTGCCCAAATGCTTCTGGCGGCTCACTGCGTGAGGAATCAGTGTGTTTTCTTTTAAGAAGCTGGCGCGCTGGACGCTGTCGATGCCATAACGGCCGCGGATGGCGTCCACTGCTTTTTCCATGGCACGCATTTTCTTTGCGTGTTCGTCTTCAAACAGGCTGATCTGTTCAAATGTCTCTTCCTGAATCTGAGTGGTGCGCAGTCCAATCAGCCGTACCGGTGTTTTGTTCCAGAATTCTTTTAACAGCTGACAGGCAGTATCATAGAGAACAGAGGTGGAGTCGGTAGGGCTTTTTAAGACGCACTGATGGGACTGACAGGCAAATTTCCAGTCCTTTAGCTCTACAGTAACGCTGTTGCAACGGACTTTTGCTTCCCGGAGCCTGGCTCCTACCGTCTCACTCAAAGCCAGGAGCACCTGACATGCAGTATCAAAATCGGAAACATCCTGGGGGAGTGTGATGCTGTTCCCGTAGCCTTTTCTGGTGGGATCCGGCGGTGCCACCGGTTCATGGTCAATGCCGTTGGCATAGCGGTGTACCTGGATGCCGTATTTTTCGCCGAGATGGGCTTTCAGGATACCAGGGTCACAGGCTGCGGCATCTCCAATGGTGTGAAGACCAATCCGTGCCATCTTGTCTGCTGTGGATTTTCCTACAAAAAGCAGATCGCGCAGCGGGAGCGGCCACATTTTCGTGGGAACATCCTCGGGGAAGAGCGTATTGGTTTTATCGGGCTTTTCGAAATCAGAAGCCATTTTGGCCAGCAGCTTGTTACAGGAAATTCCGACATTGACGGTGAATTTCAGCTCTTTTCGGATCCGTTCCCGGATCTGGTCCGCTACTTCGTTTGGCCGGCCAAACAGGTGAATGGTTTCTGTCATGTCCAAAAAGGCCTCATCGATGCTGAATTTCTCGATATCCGGGGTATATTCGGAAAGCAGGTTCAACATCTGTCTGGAATAACTGGAGTAAATATCAAAGCGGGAGGGCACGATGATGAGTTCCGGACACTTGCGCAGGGCTGAGGCAATGGTTTCTGCTGTGACGACACCGGATTTTTTCGCCGGAGTGGATTTTGCTAGGATAATGCCATGCCGGGAACTGACATCTCCGCCTACTGCGGAAGGAATCAGCCGGAGATCCTGTGCGTCCGGATTCAGAGAAAGCCGGTATACGGATTCCCAGCTTAAAAAAGCGGAATTTACATCAATATGAAAGATCAGCCGTCTGGCTTCCATGTTATTTGACCTCCTGTTTCAGGGCTTTACTATGGCTTCTATCATAACAGAATATCCGAAAAATTACCAGAATAGGATAGAGAGAGTGTGTGATGAAAAAAGTGGGGAGTGCAGGTTGAACAGAAAAGGAACAGGAAAGAAAAACCGTCTGATCGGGCTGATGGCCGGAATCAGTATCGGGTTCGCGGTGTGGGGAAGCGTACGGCTTCAGCCGGATACATGGCTGGCAAACGGAAATGTGCAGATGGCGCAAAGCAGAATGCCAGCGGTACAGGAAATCGGAAAAGCAGTGCAGAGAACAGGAAAAGCAGTGCAGGACGGCACCGGAAACAGGGAACAGGCTCTTTCCCTGTATGCCCAGAGTGCCGTTTTAATGGACGCGGACAGTGGACGCATTTTATATGGAAAGGACGAGCAGCAGATCCGGCCCATGGCCAGTACTACCAAAATCATGACCTGTATTCTTGCGCTGGAGCTGGGAAACCCGGAAGATTTCTGTGAGGTTTCCAAAAAGGCATCAGCGCAGCCAAAAGTGAAACTTGGCGCGCCGGCGGGCAGCCGGTTAAAGCTTCAGGATCTTCTATATTCCCTGATGCTGGAGTCTCACAACGATTCCGCCGTGGTGATTGCAGAGCATATTAGTGGAAGCGTTGAGGCCTTTGCCAGGGCCATGAACCGTAAGGCGCAGGAGATTGGCTGCGTGGATACTACATTTCTGACACCAAACGGACTGGATGCTAAGGAACAGAATACAGATGGTGAGACGGTATGCCACAGCACAACAGCAGCAGAACTGGCAAAAATTCTGCGTTACTGCACAAAAGAGTCACCAAAACGTGATGAATTTTTAACAATAACGCGCGCAAAGAGCCATGTCTTTTCCGACCAGAAAGGACAACATACCTATTCCTGCAGAAACCACAATGCGCTTCTGGATATGACGCAGGAGGCAGTGACCGGAAAGACCGGTTTTACGGGAGAAGCCGGTTACTGTTACGCGGCGGAGCTTTCTGATGGGGATCGGACCTTTATCCTCACACTGCTTGGCTGTGGCTGGCCTCCGCACAAGACCTGGAAATGGGAGGATGTACGGACACTTTACCGCTACGGAAAAGAACATTTTTTCTACCGGAATTTTGCATTTGAGGAAAAACAAGTCCGAATCCCTCTGCGTAACGGTGCCTATAAAGACTGGATCTGTGTGGGTTCGGAGACACAGGGGGGAGAACGGGAGTTTCGCCTTCTGGTTTCAGAAGAAGAACGGCCGACGGCGGAATATGATCTGAAAAAGGCGCTGGATGCTCCGGTGAAAGCAGGCGAATATGCCGGGGCGGTATATTACCGTCTTGGGAAGAAGCTGATCGGGCAGAGCCGGTACCGTACGGAGGAAGAAGCGGCGGCCTGGGATCTGGCTTACTGCATGGAGAAAATGTTCCATTTCTGGCTGTTCCTGAAATTGTAAAAAAAAATTCAAAAATGCTTGAATTTTATCCGATGACATTATATTATTATAATCGGCAGAAATTGGATTTACTAAACGATAGTTTGTCTTTCTCTTAACAATACAAAAGAGGAGGAAAAGCGATCGTCAAATATTTCAAAATGGAGGATTGCAAAATGAGTAATCAAACATCAGCAAGTAACAGAATCAACGCATTACTTGATGAGAACAGTTTTGTTGAAGTTGGCGCTTACATTACAGCAAGAAGCACTGATTTTAACATGGCTGCTAAGGAGACTCCGGCAGATGGCGTAATCACCGGTTACGGTACCATCGAAGGAAACCTTGTGTATGTGTACAGCCAGGACGCTTCCGTACTGGGCGGTTCCTTAGGCGAGATGCACGCAAAGAAAATTTCCAACATCTATTCCATGGCAGTAAAGATGGGCGCACCGGTCATCGGACTGGTTGACTGTGCAGGTCTTCGCCTGCAGGAAGCAACCGACGCTTTAAACGGCTTTGGCGAGATGTATTTAAGCCAGACCCTGGCATCCGGCGTAGTTCCGCAGATCTCCGCTATCTTTGGTACCTGCGGCGGCGGTATGGCAGTTGCATCTGCTATGTCTGACTTTATTTTTATGGAAGAGAAGAACGCAAAATTATTTGTAAATTCTCCGAACGCAATCGATGGAAACCGTGTTGAGAAGTGCGATACTTCCAGCGCTGCATTCCAGAGCGAGGAAACCGGACTTGTGGACTTCACCGGCAGCGAAGAGGATATCTTATCCCAGATCCGCTCCCTGGTAACCATCCTTCCGGCCAACAACGAGGATGATATGTCCTACAGCGAGTGCACCGACGATTTAAACCGTGTATGCTCCGATCTTGAAAATTATGCAGGAGCAACCGATCTGGCACTGGCACAGATCTCCGATGACAATTTCTTCTTAGAGGTGAAGAAGGACTATGACAAGTCCATGGTAACCGGCTTTATCCGTCTGAACGGAACCACCGTGGGCTGCGTGGCAAACCGCACTGCTGTTTACGCGGCAGACGGTGTGAAGGAAGACGAGTTCGATGCAGTTCTCTCCGCTAACGGCGCAGAGAAGGCAGCAAAGTTTGTTTCCTTCTGTGACGCATTCAACATTCCGTTACTGACCCTGGTGAACGTAAAGGGCTACAAGGCATGCAAATGCACTGAGCGCCGCATCGCAAAGAACGCAGGCCGTCTGACCTACGCTTTTGCAAACGCAAGCGTTCCGAAGGTAACCGTCGTAGTCGGCGAGGCTTATGGTACCGCATACCTGACCATGAACTCCAAGTCCATCGGTGCAGATGTGGTATATGCATGGTCGAACGCAACCATCGGCATGATGGATGCTTCCGCTGCAGCTAAGATCATGTACGCAGACGAAATTGCAAAGGCAGATGACTCCGTTGCACTCATCAATGAGAAGGCAGCTGCTTATCGTGAAATGCAGTCCAGCGCACTTGCAGCGGCAAAGAGAGGATATGTAGACGATATCATCGAGGCATGTGACACCAGAAAACGTGTGATCGCAGCATTCGAGATGCTGTTTACCAAAAGAGAGGATCGTCCGGACAGAAAACATGGAACGGTTTAGAATGAGGTGACAAATATATGAAACAGTATATGAAACGAGTTTTGTTAGTGTTAAGCATGGTAGTCAGCCTCTTTGCTCTGTCCGCATGCTCCAACAAGAATGCTGCTGAGGCAGAAACTATGGATCCGCAGACAGCTTCCTACATTTCTCAGATCTCGGAAAACCTGCTCCAGACCATCGCCGAGATGGACGAAGCCACAGCAGAGGAGTCTGAGACCGGCCTGTTAAAGCAGGGCGAGGACGGACTTGCAAGCGGCCTGACTTCCTGGATCGGTGTCATGAAGGACACCGGCGCGTTCGTAAGCGTCCTTTCCTCCGATACCGAGCTTGGCGAGGATGATCAGTATGTATGTGTGATTCAGGCACAGTTTGAGAAACGCAACGTAGAGTTCAAAGCATTCTACACCATGGATCCGCAGAGCCAGAACTTAAATCCGGTCAGCCTGACCTTCAGCCCGGAGTACACCGTAGGCGAGAATATGGCAAAGGCAGGTATGAATACCTTACTTGGTATGGGTACCGTATTCCTGGTACTGATCTTCATCAGCATCCTGATCAGCTGCTTCAAGTTCATCAGCGTCTTCGAAAACAAGATGAAAGCAAAGAACGCAGCTCCGGCACCGGCAGCAGCTCCAGTGGCAGCACCGGCAGCAGAAGAGGAAGAGCTTGTGGATGATCTGGAACTGGTGGCTGTCATTACTGCGGCTATCGCAGCATCAACCAACTCATCAACCGACTCCCTGGTAGTACGCTCCATCAAACGTGCACCGGGCGCAAAATGGAAAAGAGCATAAGCGAATAGGAGGATTCTTATCATGAAAAATTACACAATTACTGTGAATGGCAATGTATACAATGTAACTGTTGAAGAGGGAACCACCGCTGGTGTAGTTCAGGCTCCGGCAGCAGCACCGAAGGCAGCTCCGGCAGCTCCGAAGGCAGCAGCTCCGGCCGGCGCTCAGGGTTCTGTAGTTGTAACCGCTCCGATGCCGGGTAAGATCCTGGCAGTAAAGGCTAACGCCGGACAGGCTGTAAAGAAAGGCGATGTTATCATGGTTCTCGAGGCTATGAAGATGGAGAACGATATCGTAGCTCCTCAGGATGGAACCGTTGCAAGCATTAATGCAGCAGCAGGCGACGCAGTAGAAGCTGGCGCAACTCTTGCTACATTAAACTAATAGCTTGCAAAAAAGCAAGTTCCACATGGAGGGATTAAAATGGATTATATTGGATCTACTTTGGCCAATCTTCTTCAGCAGACCGCATTCCTGAATCTGACCTTCGGAAACTTTATCATGATTCTGGTGGCATTTGTATTCCTGTATCTGGCGATCAGAAAAGGATTCGAGCCGCTCTTACTGGTTCCGATCGCGTTTGGTATGCTGTTAGTTAATATCTACCCGGATATTATGGCTGCCCCGGAAGATATGTCCAATGGCGTAGGCGGACTTCTTCACTACTTCTTCATTCTGGATGAGTGGAGTATCCTTCCGTCTCTGATTTTCATGGGTGTCGGCGCAATGACCGATTTCGGTCCGCTGATCGCAAACCCGAAGAGCTTCCTGCTTGGTGCAGCAGCTCAGTTTGGTATCTACAGTGCATATTTCCTTGCAATTTTCATGGGCTTCAATGATAAGGCAGCAGCAGCTATCTCCATCATTGGTGGAGCAGACGGCCCGACTTCTATCTTCCTTGCAGGTAAGCTCGGACAGTCTGAGTTCATGGGACCGATCGCAGTAGCAGCTTACTCCTACATGGCGCTGGTTCCGATCATCCAGCCGCCGATCATGAAGGCTCTGACCACAGAAAAAGAGCGTAAGATCAAGATGGATCAGCTTCGTCCGGTTTCCAAGCTGGAGAAGATTCTGTTCCCGGTTATCGTAACCGTAGTAGTCTGCCTGATTCTGCCGACTACCGCACCGCTTGTTGGTATGTTAATGCTTGGTAACCTGTTCCGTGAGTCTGGCGTTGTAAAACAGCTGTCCGAAACCGCAAGCAATGCCCTGATGTATATCGTAGTTATCCTGCTTGGTACTTCCGTAGGCGCATCCACCAGTGCAGAGGCTTTCTTAAAGGTAACCACCTTAAAGATCGTTGCCCTGGGTCTGGTAGCATTCGCAGTAGGTACCGCAGCCGGCGTTATCTTCGGTAAGATCATGTGCAAGCTTACCGGCGGCAAGGTAAACCCGTTAATCGGTTCCGCAGGTGTATCTGCAGTGCCGATGGCAGCCCGTGTATCCCAGAAGGTTGGTTCTGAGGCAGACCCGACGAACTTCCTGCTGATGCATGCAATGGGCCCGAACGTAGCAGGTGTTATCGGTACTGCAGTTGCAGCCGGTACATTCATGGCAATTTTCGGCGTTTAAAATTCAATCATTTCTTGCTGCAGCAATATAAAGTTGCCGCAACATATAAATTTGGAGGTAAAGAATCATGGCTGAGATTCAGAAAAAACCGGTTAAGATCGTTGAGACTGTCCTGCGTGACGCTCATCAGTCCCTGATCGCAACCAGAATGAGCACCGAGCAGATGCTTCCGATCATCGATAAAATGGATAAGATTGGCTATTATGCAGTAGAGTGCTGGGGCGGCGCAACCTTTGATGCTTCTCTTCGATTCCTGAAGGAAGATCCGTGGGAGAGACTGAGAAAGTTAAGAGCGGGCTTTAAAAATACAAAATTACAGATGCTGTTCCGTGGTCAGAACATTCTGGGTTACAACCACTACGCAGATGATGTAGTAGAGTACTTCGTACAGAAATCCGTTGCAAACGGTATTGATATCATCCGTATTTTCGACTGCTTAAACGATCTGCGCAACCTGCAGACCGCTGTAAAGGCAGCAAATAAGGAAAAGGCACATGCTCAGATCGCACTGTGCTACACCCTGGGTGATGCTTATACCCTGGATTACTGGAAAGACATCGCAAAGAGAATTGAAGATATGGGCGCAGATTCCATCTGTATCAAGGATATGGCTGGTCTGTTAACCCCGTATGCAGCACAGGAACTGGTAAGCGCATTAAAAGAGTCTACCGAGCTGCCGATCGACCTGCATACCCACTACACCTCCGGTGTAGCTTCCATGACTTACTTAAAGGCTGTAGAGGCAGGCTGCGATATCATTGATACTGCAATGTCTCCGCTGGCACTTGGTACCAGCCAGCCGGCAACTGAGGTTATGGTAGAGACCTTCAAGGGAACTCCGTACGATACCGGTTTATCCCAGGATCAGCTTGCTGAGATCACCGATTACTTCGCACCGATCCGTGAAGAGGCTCTGAAATCCGGTCTGTTAAATCCGAAGGTACTTGGCGTGAATATCAAGACCCTTCGTTATCAGGTTCCGGGCGGTATGCTCTCTAACCTGGTCAGCCAGCTGAAAGAGGCAGGTAAGGAAGATAAGTATCAGGAGGTTCTCGAGGAGATCCCGCGTGTTCGTAAGGACTTCGGTGAGCCGCCGCTTGTTACCCCGTCTTCCCAGATCGTTGGTACCCAGGCTGTTATGAACGTTATCTCTGGCGAACGCTACAAACTGGTTCCGAAGGAGTCCAAGAAGATCATGCTTGGCGAGTTCGGTCAGACTGTAAAACCGTTCAACGCAGAAGTACAGAAGAAGATCATCGGCGACGAGACCCCGATCACCTGCAGACCTGCAGATCTGATCGCTCCGCAGCTGCCGCAGTTTGAGAAAGAGTGTGCTCAGTGGAAGCAGCAGGATGAGGATGTCCTTTCCTACGCTCTGTTCCCGAAGGTAGCAGAAGAGTTCTTTAAATACAGAGAGGCTCAGCAGACCAAGGTAGACGCTGCCGTGGCAGATACCGAGAGCAAGGCTTATCCGGTATAATTAATACTGAATTTATGATCAGGACAGGAAGAAATCTGTGAAACAGGTTTCTTCCTGTTTTTTTGCGTTGCAATGACATTATTTCTTACAATTTTTTGTGATTCTGTGAAGTTTCTGTGCTTCCCGTTGACGCAGTCGGATTTTGTCATTATAATGTAACATAGCGCAAATTTGTCGGGAACGAAAATCTGTTTTACGGCAAAAGCGATACTAAGGAGATCATCAAATGAGAAAACAAACCTTGAAAAAAGGTCTGGCAGCGGTTCTGGGACTGGCGCTCTGCGTGCAGACACCGGCGGTACACAGCGTGCTGCAGCTTTCCGCATACGCGCAGGAGCGTGCGGCTACCATCAACGCTTCCAGCTTAAATGTCCGGAGCGGAGCGGGAACCTCCTACTCTCCGGTTGGAAAACTGGGAAAAGGCACGGCAGTTACCGTGGTAGGGGAAAAGGCCGCTTCTGACGGGAAAACCTGGTATCAGATCCGTTATACCAGCGGCGGCTCGACTCAGACAGGATATGTATTAAGCACCTATGTGAAGTTTCCGGTGTCCTACAGCCATGATTCCAGCTTTGAGTCAAAGCTCTCCGCACAGGGGTTCCCTGAATCTTATAAGGAAGGACTGCGTCAGATCCATGCGCAGTATCCGAACTGGACCTTTACGGCAGTCAAGACCGGGCTGGACTGGAATACTGTGATTCAGAACGAAGGTGTTCTCGGACGTAATCTGGTACATACCAACAGTATTTCTTCTTATAAATCTCTGGCGGACGGAGCCTACAACTGGGATTCCGGCACCTGGACCGGTTTTGACGGCAGTACCTGGGTGGCAGCATCCACAGAAATCATCAGCTACTATATGGATCCGCGAAATTTCCTGGATGAAGTGAACATCTTCCAGTTTCTGGACCAGAGCTACAATGCTTCCCTGCACACCAAAGAGGGCTTACAGTCCATGCTAAAGGGAACGTTCATGGAAGGGAATGTGAAGACCGGAGGCTTTGCGTCAGGCAACAGTTCATCGGGCGGCAGTTCATCCGGAAGCAGTTCTTCTGGTTCGTCTGGTGTTGTTACCGCAGGTCCGGGGGTATCAGGAAATAAATCTTCCGGATCCACATCCTCAACGCCAGGAAACAGCAGTTCTGGAGTTACCTCTTTGGCACCAGGAGGCAGCAACTCTGGAGCTACTTCTTCAACGCCAGGCGGAAGTACAGGTTCTTCATCGGGCAGTACCAGCCAGAACCCGTCTTCCAACGGAGGGCATCAGGTTCGCCTGGAGGGCCCGAGTGCATCCATCAGCAGAAAAAATACAGAGCTGCTGGCATCCAGCGTCATGATTGGCGTGGGACCGGGAGCAGCATCCTCTAACAGCGGAAGCTCTACCAGCGGAAGCCCTTCGGGCACAACATCTTCAGGCGTACAGACCCCTGGCACTTCTGGAAACACAGGGACATCTGCTTCAAATGTAAGTTATGCGGATGCCATTATGAGTGCGGCCCAGAGCTCTGGCGTAAGTCCGTATGTGATCGCGGCCATGATCATTCAGGAGCAGGGACGAAACGGCACCGGCAATTCTATTTCCGGAAACTATGCTGGGTATACTGGCTATTACAATTATTTTAACGTAGGAGCTTATGCCTCTGATGGTATGGGAGCGGTTCAGAGGGGCCTCTGGTACGCATCTCAGAGCGGCAGCTATGGCAGACCGTGGACAACACCGGAAAGCTCTATCGCAGGCGGTGCCCAGTTCTACGGCACCAACTATGTAAAGGCCGGACAGGATACCCTCTATTTAAAGAAGTACAATGTTCAGGGATCCAATATGTACAAACACCAGTACATGACCAATGTAAATGGCGCAGCTTCTGAGGGCACTATTTTCGCGGAGGGCTTTACTTCCCAGCAGAAGAGTACAGCCCTGAACTTCAAGATCCCGGTATATAACAACATGCCGGAAACTCCATGTGCGCAGCCGACCTTAAGCGGCAGCCCGAACAACAAGTTAAATGGCCTGGGTGTAGAAGGCTTTACCTTAACACCGACTTTTAACCGTGATACCTACTCTTACGATCTGATTGTAGATCATTCCGTATCCAATGTAACGGTAAGCGCATCGGCCATCGATTCCAAGGCATCAGTACGAGGCAATGGAAATGTATCCCTTTCCAGCGGAATCAATGATATTTCCGTAGTTGTAAGGGCAGAGAATGGCACAGAGCGTACTTACACGATTCATGTGGTACGCCAGTCAGGCGGTCCGACCTATAACGGTGGAATTGGAAGCGGCGTTTCTAATAGTGGTTCCTCCAGCGTAACGGTGGGAGGACCGGGAAGCAATTCTGGAAATACCTCTTCCGGAAGCAGCTCCTCTGGTGTGATCACTGTGGGACCGAATGGAGGCTCCACGAGCACGTCCCCGAATTCCGGTTCATCTTCAGGTGGAAACCGTGTAACATTTTCCAGCCCGGGCGGAAATTAAAAATCAAAATCCTGGCAGCTGAAAACCGGCTGCCTGGAATAAAAAGATTGATAAAATGAAACAGGAGATAACAGACAATTATGAACAGAAATTGGAAACAGATCTGGATCCGGTTTGCCATGGTACTGATGCTGGCTGTGGCAATTCCGTTTCAGAGCTTTGCGGGGAATGCGCGTATTGCATTCTCTGATCCTACTGCAGAGGTAGGAAGTGAATTTACCGTAAATGTTAAATTTACCTGTACCACTGGTGAAAAGATCGGCAAGACGGTAGTCATGCTTTCTTATGATTCCAGTGCGATGGAATTTGTGAGTGGTGAGCCGGATGTAAGCGGCGGAAACGGTGCTATCCGTGTCATCGGCAGCGTAAGCGGGACCAGTGAGTCCGCGTCCACCATTCGTTTTAAGGCACTCAAAGCAGGAAGCAGCAAGATTGAAGTAACGGATTACGAGGGCTATGACGCAGACGAGCAGCTGCTTGATATTACCCAGCTGGGAAGCTCTGCGGTTACCATCAACAGCGGCAGCACAGCGGCAGCGGCATCCAGTGACGCGTCTCTGTCCTCCCTGCAGATCTCCCCGGGTACCTTAAGCCCGGAGTTCAGTTCTGAGGTTGACAGCTACACTGCTTCCGTAAGCCTGGACACTGAGAAGCTTACCGTAAGTGCAGTACCGGCCAGCGACAAGGCAACCGTTGCTTTAAGCGGAACAGACCTGCAGGATGGTGAGAATACTGTAACCTGTACCGTAACCGCAGAGGATGGCACAACCAGCCGCACTTACACCATTCTGGTGAACCGCGTAGAGGGCGGTGAGAGCATGGCAGAAGCAGACCAGGAAGAAACCACAGCAGAAGCTGAGAATGTGGAAGTCCTTGCAGAGTTAGAGGCATCCAGAACCCCGCTTAAGATCGGCATTGCTGCACTTCCGGCAGATGTAACCGTTCCATATGGCATGAAGGAAACCTCCATTACCATTGGTGAGACCAAGGTTCAGGGCTGGGTTCCGGATACCCAGGGCGGACAGCCTGAATACTGCGTCTTCTATGGCGTGAGCGAGAGCGGAAATGCCGGATTCTACCGCTATGATCTGACAGATAAGACCATTCAGCGTTACTTTGAGCAGAGCGCAGAGGGCAACACCCAGACACTGGAGCTCCAGGATGTGACGGAGCGTTACAATAATCTGGTAGACGATTACAATATTGTCAGAGTTCTGCTGGCTGCTGTGGGCGTTGTTGCAGTTGTTCTTCTGATCCTTCTGATTCTCAGCCGCAAAGGCCGCGGCCGTAAGAATGAAGAGGAGTATGATGCTTACGCGCAGCTGGATGAAAAGCCGGAGAGAAAAGAAAAGAAAGCAAAGAAGGAATTCCGTAAAAATGGCCGTAAGCTCAGCCAGGAAGAACGCTATATGATGGGTGAAGAGGACGACTACGAGGAGAACTACGAGCCGGAGCAGGAAACAGGCGAAGAGGAACCGGAAGACGATGAGATGGAGATTCAGGATGCCGGGGAATACATTCCGGATCCTGCGCAGGACGCAGACGCACAGTTAGACCAGGTAAAGAAACAGCTGGCTGCGAGCCTTGCAGAAGATTCAGAGCAGACCAGAGAAAACGAAAAAGAGGCACCGAAGGCAGAAAAAGAGTCAGAGGATGATGATTTCGAGGTATTTGATCTGGACGATGAACTTTAAAAAAGAAATAAGCAAAAAAGCGGTGTATTGACTTCGCCGCTTTTTTTGCTATAATACTGTTATACGATTTCTATAACAGAGAGTGCGAAAGATGGTGAAGACATGATCATTAAGATTGATTTTGAAAGCGAGGAGGCAATTTATATCCAGCTCAGGAACCAGATCATCATGGGCATTGCGACAGACCGGATCCATGAAGGGGATTCGCTCCCTTCTGTCCGCCAGCTGGCGGAAAATATCGGGATCAACATGCATACTGTGAATAAGGCTTATACCGTACTGAAACAGGAAGGTTATATCAAGCTGGACCGCCGCCGCGGAGCCGTGATTGCCCTGGATATCGACAAGATTCGTTCGATTGAGCGCCTGAGGGAGGAACTTTCGGTTCTTCTTGCCAGAAGTGTCTGTAAAAATATTTCCAGGGAGGAGGTCCACGACCTGGTGGATGAAATCTATGATTTCTACACAGGCGGAGGCCAGGGTTAAATGGAGGAAGTGCCATGTTATGTGAGCGTTGTAAGATAAGAGAAGCAAATATTCAGTATACGGAAATTGTCAATGGAGTACGCACCGAGCACAACTACTGTACCCAGTGCGCAAAGGAGATGGATTTTGGTCCTTACTCCGCAATTTTTGAGGGAGAGTTCCCGTTAGGAAAGCTGCTGTCAGGACTTTTAGGTGTACAGGGGGAAGCGGATGAAGAGGAAAAGACCAGCCAGATCGTCTGTCCAACCTGTGGCACCAGCTATGATGATTTTGTGAAAGACAGCCGTTTTGGCTGCGCAGACTGCTACAGTGTCTTTGACCTGCTGATCAATGACAAGATCAAACAGCTTCAGGGCAATGTGCGTCATACCGGAAAACATCCGAAATTCCAGAAGATCAAAGCAGATCCCTTTCACCTGACATCTTCCGGGCAGCCGGTGGAAGGAATCGCGGCGAATGCGGTGACCGGCTCTGAGGGACAGGATGCAAATGTTGCTTCTAAAGGGGAAAATGAGGTTCAGGCTCAGATTCGCAAGCTTGAGGCCAGACTCCGGGAGGCAGTCCGCACGGAGGAATATGAGGTGGCGGCGGAGTGCCGTGACCAGATCCGGGCACTGAAGGAGGCGCAGTCATGATGAAATGGTTTGAGGAAGTAAACCTGACCAGGCCTGCGGTCATCTGCAGCCGGGTACGTCTTGTGCGGAATCTGGAGGAATACGCCTTTCCATCCAGACTGGATGAACAGCAGGCCGATGAGATGATCGGACGCCTGGAGGAGGCGTTAAAGGGGCTTGGAAGCGTGGACGGACGCCATTATGAGCAGGCAAGGCTGCAGGAGCTGAGTGATCTGGACCGCAGAGCTCTCCGGGAGCGCCGGGTGTTTAATTCCACCATTGCTTCCGGCAAGGCACCGGCCGGAGTTATGGTATCCGATGATGAGCAGGTGGGCATTGTATTAAACGGAACCGATCACATCCGCATCCAGCTGTTTGCCGCTGGCCTGCATCTGGATGAACTTATGAACCAGGCAGGGCAGATTGATGATTATCTCAATGAGCGTTTTGATTACGCGTTTGATGAAAAGTATGGCTACCTGACTTCCTTCCCAACCAGTGTGGGCACCGGACTTCGGGCATCTGTGGTGCTGCATCTGCCGCTTTTGTCCCAGAGCAAGCGTTTCAACGGCATGGTGACCGAGATGACGCGGTTTGGCGCTTCGGTAAAAGGCATGTACGGGGAAGGCGAGGAGAACTGTGGATCTCTTTATGAGGTCAGCAACCAGAAGACCCTGGGTATGACGGAAAAAGAAATTCTGGACATGGTGTCCAAGGTGGCATTGCAGCTTACTGCCCAGGAAGAACAGATGCGAAAGCTGGCGCTGGACAAGAACCGGGTGTCCCGGGAGGATGATGCCTGCCGCGCCTACGGTACATTAAAATATGCCAGAAAGCTGACCATGAAAGAAGCCATGACGCTGCTGTCCAGACTGATGGCCGGATGTGCGGACGGGCTTTTGCGTATGGAAGAGCCGTGCTCGGTATACCGCCTGATGCTGGGAATCCAGCCGGCGAACCTTCAGAAGCTTTCCACCAGACCTTTGGGGCGGGAAGAACTGGAAATGGCGCGGGCAGCTTATGTGCGGGCAGAACTGCCGCAGCTGAATTAGATACAAGGAGGACCTGAATTTGATAGACAGAAACCATTTTACAGAACAGGCCTGGAATGCCATTGCGCTGTCTACCCAGGCAGCCAGTGAACTGGGCCATAATTATGTGGGGACCGAACATCTTCTGGTGGGACTTTTGCTGGAAGAGGAGGGAGTGGCAGCCAGAGTTCTGGATGCCAACGGTGTGAAGGCAGATAAGGTAAAAGAACTGATCAGCCAGCTCATCTTTCCAAACCAGAATGTGGGCACCATCGGTGAGACGGTTTATACGCCTGGGGCTGTACGGGTGCTGAACCAGAGTTACCGGGAGGCAGTGCGCTTTAAGGCACCGCTTATCGGAACCGAGCATCTGCTGATTGCCATGATCCGGGAAAGCGACTGTGCAGCAGTACGGCTGCTCAACACGATGGATGTGAGCCTGCAGAAGCTTTATGTGGATCTGCGCAGTGCCATGGGAGAGGATGGAGCAGATGCGAGAGAGGAACTGCAGTCATCCAGAGCAGGAAAAGACAGCAGCGCCTCTACGCCGACCTTAAACAGCTTCAGCCGTGACCTGACAAAGCTCGCCAGGGAAGGAAAGCTGGATCCGGTGATCGGCCGGGAAAGTGAGATTCAGCGTGTTGTCCAGATCTTAAGCAGAAGAACCAAGAATAATCCATGCCTGATCGGGGAACCGGGCGTGGGCAAAACCGCAGTTGTGGAAGGCCTGGCCCAGATGATCGCCGGCGGCAATGTGCCGGAGACCATTGCGGACAGGCGCGTCATGACTCTGGATCTGTCCGGCATGGTAGCTGGTTCCAAATACCGCGGTGAGTTTGAGGAGCGGATCAAGAAAGTAATTTCCGAGGTGACAGAGGACGGTAACGTGCTTCTGTTCCTGGATGAGATTCATACCATCATCGGCGCAGGCGGCGCGGAGGGAGCTATTGATGCCTCCAACATCTTAAAGCCGTCCCTGGCACGTGGTGAGATTCAGCTCATCGGTGCTACTACAAGAGAAGAGTACCGCAAATACATTGAGAAGGACGCGGCACTGGAGCGCCGGTTCCAGCCAGTCGTGGTCGAAGAGCCGACGGAGGAGCAGTCCATTGCCATCTTAAAGGGACTGCGTCCAAAATATGAGGAGCATCATAAGGTGACCATTACCGATGAGGCCCTGGTAGCAGCGGTCCGCCTTTCCTCCCGCTACATCAACGACCGTTTCCTTCCGGATAAGGCCATTGACCTGATCGATGAAGCGGCTTCTAAAATCCGCCTGACCACATATGTGGAGCCGGCAGAGATCAAGAGCCTGACGGAGGATATTGAAAAGCTGGAAATCCAGAAGGAACAGGCCATTAAGAACGAGGCATATGAGAAGGCCGGAGACATCAAGAAGCGTCAGCAGAAGAAGCGCGAAAAGATCGAGAAAATCCGGGAAAAATGGCAGAAGGAAAAAACGTCCAGAAAGCTGACTGTCGGCGAAGGTGAAATTGCCGATGTCGTTTCCGGCTGGACCAAGATTCCGGTGAGAAAGCTGGCAGAGGAAGAGTCTGAGCGGCTGCGCAAGCTGGAGTCCATCCTGCATGAGCGGGTAGTAGGCCAGGAAGAGGCTGTGACAGCCGTGGCCAAAGCCATCCGCAGAGGCCGCGTGGGCTTAAAAGACCCGAAACGCCCGATTGGTTCCTTCTTATTCCTGGGACCGACTGGGGTCGGAAAAACCGAACTTTGCAAAGCGCTGGCCGAAGCCATGTTTGGCACTGAGAATGCACTGATCCGGGTTGATATGTCGGAGTATATGGAGAAACACAGCGTCTCCAAGATGATCGGATCTCCGCCAGGATATGTTGGTTACGAGGAGGGCGGACAGCTCAGTGAGAAGGTCCGCAGAAATCCGTACTCCGTGATCCTTTTCGATGAGATCGAGAAGGCACATCCGGATGTGTTCAACATCCTGCTTCAGGTACTCGATGACGGACATATCACTGATGCGCAGGGACGAAAGATTGATTTTAAGAATACCGTACTCATTATGACGTCCAACGCAGGCGCAGAGAATATCATTTCCCCGAAACGTCTGGGCTTTGCGTCCAATGACGACGCAAAGGAGCGGTACCGCTTTATGAAGGAGCGTGTCATGGAAGAAGTGAAGCGGATGTTCAAGCCGGAGTTCTTAAACCGTATTGATGAAATTATTGTATTCCATCAGCTCTCCCAGGATCACATGAAGGAGATTGTGGACATCATGTTAAAGGGCATCTGCAGGCGTACCCTGGCGCAGATGAACTTAAAACTCACGGTGGACGATTCTGCAAAGGCATTCCTTGTGGAGAAGGGCTATGATGAAAAATACGGCGCGCGCCCGCTGCGCCGCGCGATCCAGAATCTGTTAGAAGATGGTCTTGCAGAGGCGGTACTGGACGGCAAGGTAAAAGCAGGGGATGAGGTCACTGTTACCAAAGGAGATGACGGCCTGAAATTTTTGTCGGCAGAAGTGATAAAAAACTAGATTAATTTTGACGGTTGTTGTATAATCCAATGAGAAACGGACAGGTGGAGAATGGATTCCAGAAAATTCCGGGATCCATTTTTCGACCTCCGATTTTCTACAGCAGTAAAATGTAATAATATACCAGGAGGGCAAACACATGCCAGTAATCGAATCTTTAATCCGCTCCGAGGCAGATGGAACTATCAGCTTTGGCAATTACAAATTAGACACCAAGAGCAAGCTTGAGAATTTTGAACATGCGGGAGATTTATATAAGATCAAAACTTTTTACGAAATCACCAAGTTAGAGCGCAATGGTTCTTTCGTATATGAGTCCGTACCGGGAACCGCAGTAGAGCATTTTTCTGCAAAACATGATGGCGTAGAGTTTACCGTGTCTGGCAATAAAGACGCGCAGATTACCGTTCAGCTGGAGGATGACACGGAGTATGAGGTATACGTAGACGGTGTTGCAGTGGGCGGCATGAAGACCAACATGAGCGGCAAGCTGGTTGTCAGCGTAGAGTTAAATGAGGGTGTTACCTGTCAGGTTAAGGTGGTAAAACGCTAAACATCCTTTGACGGAAGGATATACATATATGGCAAAAGCAAAAACAACCGTATTTTTCTGTAAGGAATGCGGTTTTGAATCCAGCAAATGGTTAGGGCAGTGTCCTGCCTGTAAAGAGTGGAACACTCTGGTAGAGGAGCCGGTGGCAAAGAAAACGCTGGCCGGCCATACCGGCGGGGGCTTACCGCGTACGCAGGCAAAACCTGTGAAGCTGGAGGAAGTGTCCATAGAAGAACAGGATCGGATTTCCACCGGATATCCGGAACTGGACCGTGTACTGGGGAGCGGCATTGTAGCCGGCTCCCTGGTTTTAGTTGGGGGCGATCCGGGTATCGGCAAATCGACCCTGCTGCTTCAGATGTGCCGGAATCTGGCCCGGGATGGGCACCGGGTTCTATACATTTCCGGCGAGGAATCTTTAAAGCAGATCAAGATGCGGGCCAGCCGCATTGGAACCATCAGCGGGGAACTGTTATTCTTATGTGAGACGAATCTGGACACCATCGAAGAGGCAATCCGTGAAACCAAGCCGGAGATTGTCATCATTGACTCCATTCAGACCATGTTCCGGGAAGATGTCACATCCGCCCCGGGCAGCGTAAGCCAGGTGCGGGAGTCCACGAATGTCCTGATGCAGATTGCCAAGGGCATGGGTATCTCCGTGTTTATTGTCGGCCATGTGACCAAAGAGGGCGTGGTGGCCGGGCCCCGTGTGCTGGAGCATATGGTGGACACGGTACTTTATTTTGAAGGAGAGCGGAATGCTTCGTATCGGATTTTAAGGGGGGTGAAGAACCGTTTTGGCTCCACCAACGAGATTGGCGTGTTTGAGATGCAGGAAAACGGCCTGGAGGAGGTGGAAAATCCCTCCGAGTATCTCTTAAGCGGCCGTCCGGAGGATGCCTCTGGCGCAGTGGCAGCCTGTTCTCTGGAGGGAAGCAGACCGATTCTGCTGGAGGTGCAGGCGCTGGTGACCCAGACAAACTTTGGCATGCCAAGACGTACTGCGGCAGGAGCGGACTTTAACCGTGTGAATCTTCTGATCGCGGTGCTGGAAAAACGCTGCCGCTACGAAATGTCCCGCTATGACGCCTATGTGAATATCGCGGGCGGCATGCGCATGAATGAGCCGGCCCTGGATCTTGCCATTATCATGGCCCTGGTATCCAGCATGAAAGACAAGCCGGTGAATCCAAAGTGTATCATCTTTGGCGAGGTTGGTCTGGCCGGCGAGGTTCGTGCTGTATCCCAGGCAGAGCAGAGGGTGCATGAAGCCATCAAGCTGGGCTTCGAATCCTGCATCCTGCCGCAGGTATCCCTGGACAAAATGAAGAAAACCGATAAGATTGCGCTGTACGGCGTGAGCAATGTAAGGGAAGCTATTCGGTTGATCTGATGGGGAATGGCGGAGGCCGGGCTATGTCCCGGCAGCCTGCTTCAAATACTGATTTCGTATCAAAAATATATTTTTTTCAAAAAATTAAAAAAATTGTTGACAGTCAGAATAATCCGTGCTATTATAAATGAGCGTTGAGGGAAACGAAAAAACAAAGCCTCAGCAAAATAGCATAGGGGATTAGTTCAATGGTAGAGCACCGGTCTCCAAAACCGTCGATGGGGGTTCGAGCCCCTCATCCCCTGCTAAGCGAAAAGCGATAAGGTCGAAAGATCTTATCGCTTTTTTCGTATATTCATAATCAGCATTTCAGAAAGGAGGAAGCTTCATGGACACTGACCGCAGTACCATTCGTATTTCTGTGCGGAATCTCGTGGAGTTTGTCATGCGGGGCGGAGATATTGACAATCGCCGCACTTCCTCGGCAGAAAAAGATGCCATGCAGGCAGGAAGCCGCATGCACCGGAAAATCCAGAAGCGCCAGGGCGCGGATTATCATGCGGAAGTCTCCATGAAGCACAGAGTGGAGCAGGAGGATTACCAGATACTGGTGGAGGGCCGGGCAGACGGCATCATTGAGGCAGTCTCCGGGGTCACAATTGATGAGATCAAATGTGTATACATGGATATTCGCCAGCTGGAGGAGCCGCTCCCGGTTCATCTGGCCCAGGCCCTCTGCTATGGCTATATGTATTGCTGTGACCATGAAAACGTGAATACGATTACCATTCAGATTACCTACTGCAATCTGGAAACAGAGGAGATCCGCCGCCTGAAGCAGGATAAGACGAGGGAAGAACTGGAAACATGGTTTCAGGGGCTGATCCACGAGTATCTAAAATGGGCGGAGTATCTGTACCGCCATACCCTGCGCCGGGATGAATCCCTGCGGGAACTGGAATTTCCTTACAAGTACCGGGCCGGGCAGAAGGAACTTGCGGTGTCCGTATACCGGGCACTGGCAAGAAAACGCAATCTGTTTATTCAGGCACCGACCGGCATCGGAAAAACGCTCTCCGTGGTTTACCCGTCTTTAAAATCTATGGGAAATGGGAATGGGGAAAAATTGTTTTATTTAACGGCCAAGACCATCACCCGGAGTGTGGCGGAAAACTGCTTTTTCCTGCTTCGGGAGCGGGGGATGCTTTTTACCACGGTGACGATCACGGCAAAAGAAAAACTTTGCCCTCTGGAAAAGACGGAGTGTAACCCGGATGTGTGTCCTTATGCAAAGGGGCATTTTGACCGGGTAAATGATGCCGTATTTGATATTCTCCATGAACAGCAAGGCATCACCAGGAAAATTATTCTGGATTACGCGGAGAAATATCAGGTATGCCCCTTTGAATTTTGTCTGGATATCAGCAGCTGGGCAGATGGCATTATCTGTGATTACAACTATGTGTTTGATCCGAACGCCCGCCTGAAGCGTTATTTTGCGGATGGAAATCAGGGAGACTATCTGTTTTTGATCGATGAGGCCCACAATCTGGTGAGCCGGGCGAGGGAGATGTTCAGTGCCTGTCTGGTAAAAGAGGATATTCTGCTGGTGAAAAAAATCATCAAAGGCCGTTCGCGTAAGCTGGAGAGGGAACTGGAACGCTGCAACCGGAATCTGCTGGAATTAAAGCGGGAATCAGCAGAGTACCGGGTGCTGCCGGATGCGAATCTGCTGGCTTCCAATCTTCTCGGAGTCATGGGAGAATTCGACTCCTTTCTGGAAGAGGAAAAGGAATTTCCGGAGCGGGAGCTGGTGCTGCAGTTTTATTTTGATCTGCGGCATTTCCTGAATATGTATGACGGGCTGGATGATCATTACCGGATCTACACAGAACTTGGGGAGGATGGAAACTTTCGCCTGTATCTCTTCTGTATCGACCCGTCCCGCTGCTTAAATGCCTGTCTGGAAAAGGGCATTGCAGGTATTTTCTTTTCCGCGACCATGATTCCGGTCATGTATTATAAGAAGCTTCTCAGCGGAAATCCGGAGGACTTTGCGGTTTACGCGAATTCACCGTTTGACCGTGAAAAACGGCTGATTCTGGTGGCAAAGGATGTCAGCAGCCGTTATACCCGCAGAAATAAAGCAGAGTTTGGCAAGGTGGCAGATTATATCATGATGCTGGCGCAGAGCCATGTGGGAAATTATATGGTATTTTTTCCTTCCTACCGTTATATGGAGGTAGTGGAGCAGATTCTGGATGAGCGCTACGACGGAAGCTTTCGCTGGCAGATGCAGACAAAACGTATGACAGAGGAAGAACGGGAAGAGTTCCTTGCCTTGTTTGAGGAAAAACGGGAACAGTCCTTTGTGGGTCTTTGCGTGCTTGGGGGGATTTTCTCAGAAGGAATTGATCTAAAGGCAGAGCGTCTGGAGGGGACAATCATTGTGGGAACCGGACTTCCCATGGTATGCAGTGAGCAGGAAATCCTGATGCAGTATTTTGCGGACCAGGGGGAGAATGGCTATGATTATGCCTATCAGTATCCTGGGATGAACAAGGTACTGCAGGCAGCAGGCCGGGTGATCCGGACAGCTCAGGACCGAGGCGTGATCCTGCTTCTGGATGACCGGTTTCTGCGCCCGGAGATTCAGGATCTATTTCCGCGGGAATGGACCGAATATGGCCTGGTGACCCGTGAAACAGTGGGAGGGTGGCTGAAGCATTTCTGGGAGAGCAGATAGGAAGAACAGATGGACTCTGGACAGAATAGCAGAAGGCATATTCAGACAGGAAAAGCAAAGGCTCAACAAAAAAAGGAGAGGCATTATAGCATCTCCATAAACTGCTTGGCTGCCTGGGAAATTGGCAGGCTGTCATTGCTGGCAACCACGATCTGGCGGGTTGGAAGCTCTTCTTCAATTTGAACCTTAAAAAGACTGCGTTCATTATCCGGGATACAGTAATCCGGGACGAAAGCAACACCAAGGCCGATACGGGCCAGGTCAATTAAGAGGTCGTTGCTGGAAAGCTCAATTTCCGGAACCAGATCCAGCTGATGGCGCTGGAACATGCTGTGAAGAAATTCGCTGGTGGTGCTCTTTCGGTCCAGCATCAGGATCGGGAAGCGTTTTAAATCTTTCAGGCTGATGGTTTTGCCCCTCAGCTCTTTGTATTCGTCATTGGCCACGAACACATCCTTGAATTCCCGGATGATCCGTACATTCTGAGTGTTGGAAAGCCCGGAGTTCGGGTAGTTAGTGATGGCAAAATCCACCTGACCGGATTCCAGCAGCTTTGCGCAGGCAATGGAAGTCTGATTGGTGACTTTAATATGCACATTCGGGTAACGCCGGTGGAAATCCTTCAGATAAGAAACCAAATAATAACGGCAGATGGTATCGCTGGCACCGATGCGCAGCTGGCCGCCGTTTAAGGTGTTAGCCTCCAGAAGCTGGTTCTCGCCCTGGCGGATCAGGTTCATGGCTGGTTCGATATGTTTTAAGAGAATCTCGCCCTCAGGTGTCAGCTGTACCCGTTTGGTGCTGCGGATGAAAAGAGGCTGGTTTAACTTCTTTTCCAGTACCTTGATGGACTGGCTGACCGCAGACTGGG
The DNA here is from genome assembly GCF_003478505.1 of Clostridium sp. AF27-2AA. GTDB lineage: Bacteria > Bacillota > Clostridia > Lachnospirales > Lachnospiraceae > Brotaphodocola. The sequence continues at coordinate 24,039 of NZ_QUFI01000011.1, read as the reverse complement.
AAATAAACAGCTGCTTGGAGGCTTCCGAGAAGCTTAGGGTATTTGCGACATGATAAAACACTTTATATAGTTCGTAATTGATATCCAATATTAGTCCTCCTTATAAAACTACGGCTATTCTATCACGCTGCTGATGAGTTGTAAAGAGAAAGCCAAAACAATTTACAATTGACAAGGCTGGAAAAGTGTTGTAATATTCTCAGTAAATTACAGAACACGTCCATGATGGGTTCAGAATGCAAAAGACGGGCAAAGGCGCTGAAGAGGAATCTTGAGCGCCTTTGCCCGTCTTTTGTATAAAAGGAATGGAAAGGAGCGTATGCTGATGAGAGAACTGGTCGATCATATAGAAGGCATCAACGTGGTCCTGACTCCGGGACGATACAATGCGGCATTCTTTGAACATTCTTCCAGTATGGAGCGCGCCTATGACAATGCGGTGGTACTGCGGGATGAACTGAGCAGCAGAACCTTATCCTATATTCAGCTGGCGCTGGACTGCATGGAGAAGCATGCCGGAAGAGGAGCCTTTGCCTACGACCTTCAGCCGGTTCTGGATGACCTGTTTGCGTTCTGGGGCTGCCTGGACGACAATGTGGAGGATGAGGAATGCCGCAATATCATCAAGTGCGGCAAATACCTGGAACGCCTGGATCTGTATATGCGGCTGGATTATCCATACCGTATGATCGAAAAAGAATATAATAAATTCTTAAACCGCTTGCATAAAATCCGGATTCATTATAATCTATCAGAGATAGACACATTCAATGAGATCATGAATCTTGGAGATGGCTGGCGCGACCGGGATGATGACCGGAGAGGGAGCGAGCCATGCCTGGACAGAGGTGTGGGATGGTCAGTTTTGGCATGGACTGGATCCCACTCATAACTGCCTTGTGGATGAGCGGTATATCAAGCAGAGCCATGGCCGGGATTTTATGGATGCTGCCGTGGACCGGGGGTGCTTCCTTGGCACAGCCAGCCAGCAGCAGACAATTTTAATAAAGGTGGAAGAAAAGTGAAACACGATGCTACGATAAAAACAGTGACAGAAGTAGGACTTGCTGTCGATGAAAACTTACGGATCTTAAAACACGTGATTGAGCCGGAACACAAAACCGGACAGGAAAAGCGGATCTGTGTGGTAACCGGCACCCATGGAGACGAGCTGGAAGGCCAGTACGTCTGCTATGAGCTGAACCGCATTTTAAGAGAACAAAAAGAACATTTGAAGGGAATCGTTGAGATTTACCCTGCATTAAATCCCCTGGGCGTGGACTCCATATCCCGGGGTATTCCTATGTTTGACCTGGACATGAACCGGATTTTTCCGGGAAGCGAGGAGGGATCCGTAGCAGAGCATGTGGCTGCAAAAATCGTGGAGGACATTGCCGGAGCGGATCTTTGCGTTGACATTCATGCCAGCAACATTTTCCTGAGGGAGATTCCCCAGGCCCGCGTCAATGTCAACACAAAAGAGACCCTGCTGCCTTTCGCAACACGGCTGAATCTGGATTTTGTCTGGGTCCATGCAGCGGCAACGGTGCTGGAATCTACGCTGGCCCACAGCTTAAACTCCATCGGAGTTCCGACGGTTGTGGTGGAGATGGGTGTTGGCATGCGCATTACGGAGAGCTTCTGCCATCAGCTTACCGACGGAATTTTCTGTGTGATGAAGGATATGGGAATCTGGGACGGCGATGTGATCGAACCGAAAGAGCCGATCGTTTCCGATGACGGGGAGGTTGGATTTTTAAACGCAGAGCACCCGGGAATCTTTGTACCCTGTGTGGAGCACTGGAAAAATGTGGAAGAGGGGCAGATCATTGGGCGGATCTTAAATCCGCTGACCGGAGAAATTGCCCAGGAAGTGAAGACGCCGATTCACGGAATGCTGTTTACCCTGCGGGAATACCCGGTGGTATCCTGCGGTTCCCTGATTGCCCGTGTGCTGGGAGGTGACTACCATTGAGAAAAGAAAAAATATTCACACTGGAAAACTGCTACCGGGATGACATGGATGTATACGGCTTCCACTTCGGAAAGGGAGAAAAGGCAGCCTGCATTGTAGGTGCCATGCGGGGCAACGAGGTGCAGCAGCTTTATATCTGTTCCCAGCTGGTAAAGGCACTCAAAGAACTGGAAGAAAAGGGCGCGATTGTGCATGACAACGAGATCCTGGTGATCCCGTCCGTCAATCACAGCTCTATGAACATTGGAAAACGCTTTTGGGCAACGGATAATACCGATATCAACCGGATGTTCCCAGGATACCATGCCGGAGAGACCACCCAGCGGATCGCGGACGGCGTATTTCAGGCCATCCAGGGATATAATTACGGTATTCAGTTTACCAGCTTTTACCTGCCGGGGGATTTTGTGCCGCATGTCCGCATGATGGATACCGGTTATCAGAATGCAAGCCTGGCAAATCTCTTCGGTCTTCCCTATGTGGTAATCCGGCAGCCGCAGCCGATCGATACGGCTACATTGAATTATAACTGGCAGATCTGGAATACAAACGCGTTTTCTGTTTATACCAGTGCTACCGTGCAGATTGATGAGCGGGCAGCGCGTATGGCAGTGGCATCCGTGCTCCGTTTCCTGACCCGCATGGGAATTTTGCGCTATACGAGCCACAGCGGCTACATTGCCAGTGTCCTGCGGGAAGATGATCTGACCAATGTGAAAAACGATCTTCCGGGACTATACCGCAGGCATGTGGAACCGGGACAGGAAGTGCACCGGGGGGAGGTGCTGGCTTCCATCATTGACCCACTGGAGGGTGAGGTGATCAGCCAGATTTTATCACCGACGGACGGTATTGTCTTTTTTGCCTATCATGAGCCTACGGTGATGGAGGGCACGATTATTTTCAAGATTATCCGCCGCCTGCATGAGTAGGATGCGCCTCCATATCAGGTCAGTGCTCCTGACACCGGCTCAGAACATGCTCCCGGTTCAGGAAACTGTTTAACTCCGCTCCAATAAACAGGATACAAATGCAGATGTAGAGCCACAGCATCAGGAGGACAATGGCTGTCAGGCTCCCATACATGTAGGAAAAATTGCTGAAATGTGTAAAATAAATAGAAAAGGCATAGGAAAATACCAGCCATCCGACCGCGGTAAAGGCAGCTCCAGGAAGCTGCTGCCGCGGTTTTTGTTTTCTGGAGGGAACGATGGCGTAAAGTCCTATGAAGGTAAGCAAAAATACAGTCAGCGCAAACAGAAAACGCAGGCTGATGACAAAGCGGGCCGCAGGTGCCAGAATCGGGAGAAAACGAAATAGCAGGTGTTCGATGTTTTTGCCGAAGATCAGAAGCACCAGGGACATGACACATACCAGCATGAAAATCAGGGTATAGAAGGAACATAACAGCCGCTGCAAAATATAATTGCGGTGTTTGAAATCTCCATAAATCCGGTTTAAGCCCCGTTCAATGCCCAGCATCCCCTTGGCAGCAGACCAGAGAGCGGTCAGCGCAGTCGCGGACAGAATGGTTCCCGGTGATTTGATATAGAGATCATCAACAATGCTGACCACTAAAGAATGCAGCATCTTGGGCATGATCCGTACCATGACAGCAAGCAGGTCGGATTTACCTACATTTGGAAGAAACTGGATCAGGGTCAGAAGGAGCATGATAAATGGGAAAAAGGCGGTTACAATAAAGAAGGATGCCTGTGCCGCGTACACGGTGATCTCATCCTTTACGCACCGGTCCCAGATCTGTTTGCAGTGAAAGAAAAAAGAAATCATAAGGATTGGTTCCCTTTCTGTTATTTCCGGAATGTTTATTCTATATCATAGTAGCATGCGGTGGGAAATATGGCAAGGAGAGCCGTCCGGCTTCTTGTGGGTGCAGGAAAAATGTGGTATAATATTTTAATATGTTTTGCGCGTAATTACAAAACGAAAAAACCTATGACACCGGGAGGTTTACCATGAAGAGGTTGTTGCGTTACTTAAACGATTACAAAAAAGAGTCGGTGCTGGCTCCGCTCTTTAAAATGCTGGAAGCCAGCTTTGAATTGTTTGTGCCGCTGGTTGTGGCTCAGATCGTAGATGTGGGCATCAAAAACCAGGAAGCAGGATATATTCTGAAAATGGGAGGGATGCTTGTATTGCTGGGAGTGATCGGCCTGACCTGTTCCATCACGGCGCAGTATTTTGCGGCAAAGTCAGCGGTTGGTTTTGCTACCGGGCTGCGAAATGACTTGTTTGCCCATATTGGAAGCCTGTCTTACAGTGAACAGGATACCATCGGAACGTCTACGCTGATCACCCGCATGACCAGTGATATCAATCAGGTTCAGTCCGGCGTAAACTTAACGCTGCGCCTGCTCCTGCGTTCTCCATTTATCGTGTTTGGTGCCATGATCATGGCTTTTACCGTGAACGCAAGGGCAGCGATGGTTTTTGTGGTTGCTATTCCGGTGCTTTCCATCATCGTCTTTGGCATCATGGCCATCAGTATGCCTCTGTATAAAAAAGTACAGAAGCAGTTGGACCATGTGACTCAGGCAACCAGGGAAAATTTAACCGGTGCGCGTGTTATCCGTGCCTTCAACCGTCAGGAGGATGAGATCCGGAATTTCGATGAATCCAACAGCCTTCTGGTGAAGTTCCAGGTTTTTGTTGGCAAGATCTCTGCCCTGATGAACCCAATGACTTACGTGGTAGTGAACCTTTCTATCATCGCAGTGGTGTGGATCTCCGGAAAACAGGTAGATGCCGGCATCATCACCCAGGGGGAGACGGTAGCGCTTGTAAATTACATGTCCCAGATTCTGGTAGAGCTGATCAAGATGGCAAACCTGATCGTTTCTATTTCCAAAGCACTGGCCTGTGCCAACCGTATCAGTGCTGTGCTGGAGGAGAAGAGCAGCATTGTCAGCCCTGCTAAGGGTATGGAACAGGCTCCGGTAACTGATGCAGAGGGAGCAGACGTACCGGCGAAGGTACGGTTTGATCATGTAAACTTCCTTTACAAAGGGGCCAAGGCCGATTCCTTAACAGACATCAGCCTGACCGTAAAGAAGGGACAGACCATCGGTATCATTGGCGGTACCGGTTCTGGAAAATCATCCCTGGTGAACCTGATCCCGCGTTTCTATGACGTGCGGGAGGGCGCGGTTTTTGTAGATGGCGTGAATGTAAAGGATTACCGCCTGGAGACGCTGCGTGAGAAGATTGGCGTGGTTCCGCAGAAGGCAATCCTGTTTAAAGGAACCCTGCGTGAAAATATGAAATGGGGCAGGAAGGACGCTACCGATGAGGAAATCTACCGTGCCCTGGACATTGCCCAGGCCCGCGAGTTCGTGGACAGCAAGGAGAAAGGCCTGGATCTCTATATTGACCAGGCCGGAAAGAACTTATCCGGCGGTCAGAAACAGCGCCTGACCATTGCCCGTGCACTGGTGCGGGAACCAGAGATCCTGATCATGGATGACAGTGCCTCCGCGCTGGACTTCGCGACAGACGCAAAGCTGCGTATGGCCATTCAGAAGGGAACGAAGGACATGACCGTGTTTATCGTATCCCAGCGCGCGACCACAATCCGCCATGCGGATCAGATCGTAGTACTGGATGATGGTGCGGCTGTGGGCATTGGCACCCACGAAGAGTTATTTGAAAACTGCGAGGTATACCGTGAGATCTGCCTGTCCCAGCTTTCGAAAGAGGAGGTGCAGTAAGGTGGCAAAACTTGAAATCGGAAAACATAAATCAACCTTAAAACGGATTCTGGACTATATAGGCAGCTATAAGTGGATGGTTGTTCTGTCACTGGTTCTGGCGGCTGTAACCGTGGCCACTACCTTGTATGCACCGATCCTTGTGGGAGAGGGCGTGGACCTGATCCTGGGACCGGGAAATGTAGACTTTGCGGGACTGTTTTTAATCCTCAGAAAAATTGCGGTTATCATTGCCATCACGGCATCTGCCCAGTGGCTGATGAACCACATCAACAACCAGATCACCTACCGGGTAGTAAAAGATATCCGTACCAAAGCCTTTAATCATCTGGAGGTCCTTCCGCTGAGCTACATTGATTCCCATCAGTATGGCGATGTCATCAGCCGTATCATTGCGGATATTGATCAGTTTTCTGAGGGACTGTTAATGGGCTTCACCCAGCTCTTTACCGGTGTGCTGACCATTCTTGGTACACTGGGATTTATGCTGATGGTAAATCCGTTTATCACCCTGGTGGTGGTATGCGTGACCCCGCTTTCCCTGTTTGTGGCAAGCTTTATCGCAAAAAAGACCTATTCCATGTTCAGGCTGCAGTCCCAGACAAGAGGAGAACTGACTTCCCTGGTGGATGAGATGGTGGGAAATGAAAAAGTAGTACAGGCATTTGGCTACCAGGATGAGGCGCAGAAGCGTTTTGAGGAGATCAACGGACGTCTTCAGGGTTACAGCCTGCGCGCGATTTTCTTCTCCTCGATCACCAATCCGGCCACCCGTTTTGTGAACAGCACGGTATATGCCAGCGTTGGCGTTGCCGGCGCGTTTGCTGCCATCCGCGGTCTGCTTACTGTGGGACAGCTTTCTGCGTTCTTAAGCTACGCGAACCAGTATACCAAGCCGTTCAATGAGATTTCCGGTGTTGTGACCGAGCTGCAGAATGCCCTGGCCTGTGCAGCCCGTGTATTCGAGCTGATCGATGAGCCGCCGTTTACCCCGGAGGATGCCGACGCAGTCAATCTCCAGATTGTGGATGGCAGCGTAAAGCTGGAGCATGTGAACTTCTCCTACACTCCGGACACATCCCTGATCGAGGACTTAAATCTGGATGTAAAGCCGGGACAGCGTATTGCTATTGTCGGACCAACCGGCTGCGGCAAGACCACCATGATTAACTTGCTGATGCGTTTCTACGATGTGGTCAGCGGCTCCATCGAGGTATCCGGGGAGGATATCCGTCATGTGACGAGAAAGAGCCTGCGCACCAATTATGGTATGGTTCTGCAGGAAACCTGGTTAAAGGCCGGTACCATCCGGGAGAATATTGCCTATGGCAAACCGGACGCGACCGAGGAAGAGATTATTCAGGCAGCAAAAGAGGCACATGCGCACAGCTTTATTAAGCGTATGCCGCAGGGCTATGATACTGTCATTTCAGAAGATGGAGGCAATCTGTCCCAGGGACAGAAGCAGCTTCTGTGCATTGCCCGCGTCATGCTGTGCCTGCCGCCGATGCTGATTCTGGATGAGGCAACCTCCTCCATCGATACCCGCACTGAGATTCGCATTCAGAAGGCATTTGCTACCATGATGAAAGGGCGCACCAGCTTTATCGTGGCGCACCGTCTTTCTACGATCCGCGAGGCCGATGTGATTCTGGTTATGAAGGACGGCCATATCATTGAGCAGGGCACTCATGAGTCTCTGCTGGCCCAAAACGGATTTTATGCGAACCTGTACAACAGCCAGTTCGCAGGATGATAAGGAGTATACGAATATGAATTACGCAACCATTAAACCGGTGGACATTGCCAACGGACCGGGCGTGAGGGTGTCGCTGTTTGTGAGCGGCTGCAGGCACCACTGCAGGGGGTGTTTCAATGCCCAGGCCTGGGATTTTGAGTACGGAGAGCCCTTTACAGAGGCGGTCTGGCAGCAGATTTTCTCCTATCTGGATCACGACTATATGGAGGGAATTACCTTGCTTGGAGGGGAGCCTATGGAGCCGGAAAACCAGGCTGGACTTCTGCCGTTTTTAACGGAACAGAAAAAGCGTTTCCCGAAAAAGACCATCTGGTGCTTTTCCGGATATGATTTCGAGAAGGACATTCTGGGACGCATGATGCAGGAATCAGAAGTGACCAGAGAACTGGTGCCGCTTTTTGATGTTCTGGTGGACGGGAAATTTGTGGAAGACTTAAAGAACTTAAGCCTGAAATTCCGCGGCTCCGAAAACCAGCGGATTCTGGATGTGCCGCGCTCCCTTGCGGCCGGAAAAGCAGTCTGGATGGAGCAGTACCGGTAGACAATTTGAAAAATGAGCGGGATTCCAGAGACGGAATCCCGTATTTTGTGAGAAAACCAGACAGAGTGGTTTTGGGGAGTGTTCGATATGGAACGTAAGAGGAACGTATTGTGGAATTTGTTTGTTTCCACCTTGTACTTAAGCGCATTTACTTTCGGCGGCGGATATGTCATTGTTTCGCTTCTGAAGAAAAAATTTGTCGATGAATATCACTGGATTGAGGAAGAAGAAATGTTGGATCTGGTGGCAATCGCCCAGTCTTCACCGGGAGCCATTGCGGTCAACGGCGCGATTGTTGTGGGATATAAGCTAGCCGGCCTGGCCGGAACGGTTGTCGCGATTCTGGGGACGGTTATTCCGCCATTTCTGATCATTTCTATGATTTCAATTTTTTACAATCTGGTAAAAGATAACTTTATTGTAAGCCAGATGCTGCTGGGCATGCAGTCCGGTGTAGGAGCAGTCATTGCGTCCGTTACCTATGAGATGGGTGCCGGGATTGTTCGTGGAAAAAATAAGGCCTCGGTTCTGATTATGGCTTGCGCCTTTGTGGCTTCCTGTGTGTTTGGGGTAAATGTGATTTTTGTTGTGATTAGCTGCGGACTCATTGGTGTTGTTCGGACGCTGCTTGCCGGAAAGGGGGAGACCAGATGATCTATCTTCAGCTTTTCCTTAGTTTTCTACAGATTGGCATGTTCAGCTTTGGCGGCGGTTATGCGGCAATGCCGCTCATTCAGGGCCAGGTTGTAACCGGCCATAAGTGGCTGACTATGGCAGAATTTACCGATCTGATCACCATTTCCCAGATGACACCCGGCCCCATTGCAGTGAATTCTGCTACCTTTGTCGGGATAAAGATTGCCGGTGTTCCGGGTGCGTTTGTGGCAACGCTGGGATGTATTCTGCCATCCTGTATCATTGTTACCCTGATTTCAAAGCTGTATTTAAAATACCGGAATATGGCTGTGCTGCAGGGCGTGCTTGCCTCCCTGCGGCCTGCCGTAGTGGCGCTGATCGGTTCCGCCGGCATCGCGATTTTAATCAACGCTTTCTGGGGCAGCGGCGCACAGAGTGCCCTTTCTGCTACCAACTGGATCATGGTGGGAATCTTTGTGATCTGTCTGCTGCTTTTGCAGAAAGCGAAGATGAACCCGATTCTGGTCATGGTGCTGGCTGGCGTCATGAAAGTGCTGTCAGCCTTGGCAATTGGCGTGTAAAGTGTCATCTGTAGTTACAGCTTGTGTTCATTCTGTGACCAAAAGCAAAAGGTTCTATTGACGGGATGTAAGAATTTTGTCAGAATCTTCCAATTGCCGTTAGAATTGTAGAAATAGTGTCAGAATCGCTAAGAGAACGGTAAAGTCTTAAGCCTCCTCTTTGTGCTAGAATCATGTCATAAGAAAACAATGACAGAAATTCAGACAGCACGAAAGAGGGGGCTTAAATATTATGAGAGGAAGACGAATTGTAAAATGGATATTCGCATTTGCATGCACGGTCATTACAGGATGTGGTTTTGCCTTAGCCGGAGAGGGCTATGGATTATATAAGAACGCAGTCCAGGAGGAAAGCCTGGAAGAGACGGTGGCAGAGATCCGCAGACAGGAAAATTTCACTTCCCTGGAGGAAATGCCGGAAACTTATGTGCAGGCCGTGGTATCTGTGGAGGATCACCGGTTTTATGATCACTTTGGACTGGACCTGATCGCAATCGGCAGAGCAGTTGTGAATGATATCAAGGCCGGACGCTATGTGGAGGGTGGCAGCACCATCACCCAGCAGCTTGCAAAGAACCTGTATTTCTCTCAGGAGAAAACTATGAGTCGCAAAGCCGCGGAAGTTTTCCTGGCACTGGAGATCGAGCAGAAATACACGAAAGATGAGATTCTGGAGCTCTATGTAAACAGCATTTACTTTGGCGATGGCTACTACAGCGTGGGCGAAGCCAGCGAAGGATATTTCGGAAAACCGGCATCTGAGATGAACGATTATGAGTGCACGCTTCTGGCCGGTGTACCAAATGCGCCATCTAAATACGCACCGAGTAAGAACCTGGCGTTAGCTGAAAAACGCCAGCAGAAGGTAATCAGCCGCATGGAAGCCTGCGGATACATTACTGAAGAAGAGACAACGCTTATGGCAGCGCAGTTAGTGGCTTTGTACTAAAAATGGCCAGAAGAAAAGGGACAATCCGATGAAATGGATTGCCCCTTCTTTTTTTACTGGATTTCCCGGATCATACAATACTGCTTGAGCGGGAAATTCTGCTTCATGATGCCATAAACTTTAAAACCGAGATTTTTATAAAATTCCACATTTTTCTCGTTATGGGTCTCTAAGGAAATCATCATCCGGTGGGTGTCGGCATAGTCGATGGCTTCCTGCATGAGACGGGCGGCAATGCCGTGGTGCTGCATGTTTGGGTCTACCGCAAGATAGATGATGTGGAGCCGCTGGTTCTGGTGAAGCTGATCCGTCCAGCTGGAATTTAAATAGTCCACGCCTTTTAGAAAATTGTGGAAGGTTTTTAAGGTGTGGTCCTCTTTGATCAGATAGGTGTCAGTCTGGAGGGTGGCCCGGGCTTCCGCAAAGTAAAACTGGAAAATATTGTAAGGCTCCGCCTCATCAGAAACCACAAGAATACCGTTCAGATCGGCACTGTCGGAAAAAATCTCGCAGGTCTCATAAAATTCATCCATATCGCAGTGAAAAAGCTCTGGCATGAGACGTTCCCGGACTTCTGGGTCCGGAATCAGGGTCTCATAGAGCGGATCGTGCTTGAAGCAGGCGTATAAAAGCTGCTCCAGCTTCGGCAGGTCTTCTCGCTGTACGCGGTATAGTTTATCGCTTTCCATAGTATGTTCAGGCGAAAACTCGCCTGTCCTTTCTGTATTTCGTTATGTGATCGCGCGCGCAAACAATCGGAATGTATGTGCGTGAATCTGCAGTGTTTGTGCTATCTGAAAGACTTACATTAAAAACTGGTCATGTACCAGCTTTTGAATCTGGTCGGTTGTCTGAATCAGCAGACGGCACTGATCCTGGAAAATTTTCGTAAGGTGGCTGATCTCACAGGTGAGCGAAAGCTCCTCCGGGGCCGTCTCCTTTTTGTTTAACAGGTCTTTGACCAGGGCATAGAGATTTTCATGCGGCATCAGGCGCTTGTAGCCCCACTTCAAACGATCCTGAGGCTGGTTTAGTACGTAATCGGTGAAATGGTTATAAACTTCTTCATCGAACATGAAAGCGTAGGCATTGTTGTCTACCTGATAGAGCTTTCTCAGAGCAGAAGAGAGATTCTGCTCTTTTAAGTTGGCAATGGCACCGCCAATCAGGCGGATGTTCTGCAGCAGGATCTCATGTGGGTAGTGGACGTTGCCGTACCAGTCGATGCGTACCAGCTCGTCCTGAGCGCATTTGAAACGGCGCAGGGCCTCATCCTCGGCTTCACGGGCTTCCAGATACAGGCATTCGGCCTCTTCTTCTTTGTCGTCAGACAGAAGCGCACGGTAGCGGCTGTTTAAGCTCCTGCGGGATTCGTAGCGGCTTTCTGCTACATCCTTTGCGTCAGCAAGTATTTTTTCCAGGCCGGAAATCTTTTCGACCAGGGAAGCCAGTGTCATGGGGCTGATGAGATCCATGGCAACAAAGGGGCGGAGAACATCACTGGATATGTTATAACCATCCAGAGCCCGCTTCATGACTGGGGCGAAGCATAACGGAATGACGCAGGTTTCATCCAGTGCCGCAATCAGCAGGGCGAACAGTTCATGGTGGAGCCGGTAAACCTGCTCATCGTAAAAATCATCGTTGTCAAACTGGGAGTGATAATGGGTCTCCATGAAGCTTCCGCCTGTAAAGTCGTTGACCATGGACGGGATACCGGCAATGGCCATGGAAAAATCATCGGACCAGGTTTCAATGGGGGAGGTGACGCGGGTTTCCTCCGGATAAGCCTGGGTCAGATCCGGAAGCTCGGATAAATACTCCTCCAGGAACCGGGTGTACTCATAGCAGCTCCGGATGCGGGCACGGGTGCCGTGGGCCAGGGCCGGAAGCTCAAAGTTTAAGTCAGCGATGACCTTTCCCACCCATTCCGGATGCGCGGTGAATACCTGCTCGTAGGCACCGGTGGACCAGTCGAAGTTGGAATCCACAACGCCCCATTCCTCTGCGGCCATAGCGCAGATCACGATGGTATTGTTGGGTTTGAATCCGCTTGCCAGAAGGGCCTTCGCGATCCCGAACATGAGTGCGATGGCAGTATTGTCATCCTGAAAACCGCTGAAGTAGGAATCATAGTGGGCAGATAACAGGACCATGCGGTCCGGATGCTTTCCAGGAATGGTTCCTACAATGTTGTAGGTGGTGCAGTCCCGGGTGACACGGCTGTCCGCGTCCAGGGTTACGGTGATTTCCTGGGTGTGCTCCAGCAGCTCTTTTAACGGGTCAGAGTCCTTTCTGGAGATGGAGAAAGCCGGGGCGTCTTCCGGTCCGGCAATATCCTGGGCGTTTAACGCTTCATCATCGATCTCGCCATAACCGCCGCTCTGCACGGCAATCAGGGCAGCAGCCCCCTTTAAATGTGCCTGATAGACCGGGTAGTTGATCCACCACTCATCCCTCTGGTTAATATCAACCAGAACCAGCTTCCCGGTGACATCTTTGCCTTCATAGTCCGCTGCGGTTCCTTTTCCGAGATACATCAGGGAAAATTCTTTTGGCCCTTCGGTCACAAAGGTGGTCTGGTAAGCACCAAGCTGGATCTCATGGCGGCTGCCATCTTCCGCAGTGTAGGAAAGCACTGCTTTTTTAAATTCCCAGCCATCGACTTTGATGGCGTCTTTTCTTACGTCGAAAAGACCAATGGCCTCCATTTCCTGCTTCAGCATTTCTCCGGTCTCGAATTCGGCCCGGGAACCGGCCGGGCGGTACCCCAAAACCGGATTGGTGCGAAACTGCTCCATGCGCTTGGCCAGATGGTAGGAGTAATCTATATCAAGGTTTTTCAAAATTGATGTCTGCAAGTTCATGTATATGCAACCTCCGTCTTTTACATTCAAACAAGATTATAGCACTGATTGGCTGCAGAGAAAAGAAAAAAGGGGAAAAAAGAAAAATTATGAAAAAACTACTTGATTTTGTGTGAATTGAGTGGTAATATTCAACTAACAAAACAAAATAAGTCTTCAGGGCGGAGTGCAATTCTCCACCGGTGGTAAAGCCCACGAGCCGCAAGGTATGATTCGGTGTAATTCCGAAGCCGACAGTATAGTCTGGATGAAAGAAGAAAAGATGGTGTGCGTTTTTGAAAGAAATGTGCCGTATCACGATAGAATCACCGCTCTGGAATGAAAATTCCAGAGCTTTTTTGTTTCATAAAGAAAACATGGTTACGGAAACAAAAATCTGGTACGGAAACATCAAAACCATGGAAAACACAGAAAGCAGATCCTGAAGCAGCAAAACTTCAGATCTGCTTTTTTCTTATCTTTCCCTGAGAACTGCAAAGGGAGGAATGTGATCTTGACAGATCAGGAATATATGCGCCGGGCCATAGAGCTGGCGAAAAGGGGAGAGGGCTGGACCAGTCCCAATCCGCTGGTGGGTGCTGTGATTGTGAAGAATGACCGAATCATTGGGGAAGGATATCATGCAAGATACGGCGAGTATCATGCAGAGCGGAATGCCCTCAGAGCCTGTCTGGAACCGGCAGAAGGGGCCGACCTTTATGTGACGCTGGAGCCCTGCTGCCATTATGGAAAGCAGCCGCCATGCGTGGAGGCTATTGTACAGGCTGGCATAAAGAGAGTCTTCGTTGGTTCCGATGATCCGAATCCGCTGGTGGCTGGAAAGGGAATTCAGTATCTGCGGGAGCGGGGTATTGCCGTGGAAACCCATGTGCTGAAAGAAGAATGCGACCAGTTAAATCCGGTGTTCTTTCATTTCATCCGCAGAAAAGCGCCTTATGTGGTCATGAAATATGCCATGACCCTGGATGGAAAGATCGCGGCCTACACCGGTGCTTCAAAGTGGGTCACCGGAGAGGAGGCCAGGGCTTATGTGCAGCAGGAGCGACACCGATACCGCGGCATTATGGTGGGGGTCGGAACGGTACTGGCCGATGACCCCATGTTAAACTGCCGGATGCCGGGCGGAAGGAATCCGGTGCGGATTATCTGCGACACGCATTTGCGGACACCGCTCACATCCCGGATTGTAAGAACGGCAAAGGAGATTTCGACCATCCTGGCCGTCTGCGAGACAGACCGTGCCCGGTATCAGCCCTATGAAGAAGCGGGATGCCGCATCCTCACGCTTCCCCAGACAGACGGGCATGTGGATCTGAAGCTGCTTATGAAGAAGCTTGGAGAAGAACAGATTGACAGCATCCTGTTAGAAGGAGGCGGAACCTTAAACTGGGCTGCATTTAAAAGCGGAATCGTGCGGGAGGTGCATACCTATGTGGCACCGAAGCTCTTTGGCGGCGCGGAGGCGAAAACACCGGTGGAAGGTCAGGGCGTTGCAGACCCGGCCGAAGCGGTCCATCTGAAAATAAAAGAAATCCGCCATCTTGGAGAAGATCTGCTGATTGAAAGTGAGGTGCAGGATGTTTACGGGAATTGTTGAGGAAATCGGAACGCTGAAAAAAATCGTCTGGGGCGCCCATTCCGCGGTGCTTTCCATTCAGGCCAGACACGTTCTTTCGGACGCAGCGGTGGGGGACAGCATTGCGGTAAATGGAATCTGTCTGACGGTCACAAGTCTTTCACCCTCTGGATTTACGGCCGATGTGATGCATGAAACCCTGAACCGCTCCTCATTAAAAGGAGCAAAGCCTGGCATGCATGTAAATCTGGAGCGGGCCATGGCAGCGGGCGGCCGTTTTGGCGGACATATCGTCAGCGGACATGCGGATGGAACCGGAATAATCCGGGAAATCCGGCAGGATGACAACGCAGTGTGGTTTACTATTAGTACCAGCTCAAAGCTTTTGCGCTATATCGTGGAGAAGGGTTCCATTACCATAGACGGCATCAGCCTGACTGTGGCGGCGGTGACAACGGATGGCTTTTCTGTTTCCACCATTCCGCATACGAATGCGGTGACCACGCTGGGAGAACGAAAAGCAGGTGACCTGGTCAATCTGGAGACGGACATCATTGGAAAATATGTGGAGCGACTGCTGCAGCCAATGAAAGCGCAGCCGGAGTGGAAGGCTGGAACGGAAATGAGATCCGCAGAAACAGATTCCGGAGCAGATTTAGGCAGAGGCGGTATTACAAAAGAATTTTTGACCAGATATGGCTTTTGATGGATTTTTGCCCGTGACTGTGATACTGAACAGTTACGAATTTGTGTAGTAGTTACGGAAGATAAACCGAAAGAAAACATATAGTGAGAGGAGAACAGCATTATGATTCAGTACAATACAGTAGAGGAAGCGCTGGAAGCGCTTCGAAAAGGACATATCATTATGGTGACAGACGACGCAGACCGGGAGAATGAAGGGGATTTTATCTGTGCGGCAGAGTTTGCCACCACGGAGAATATTAACTTTATGGCGACTCACGGAAAGGGTCTGATCTGCATGCCTATGTCCGCGGCATATGCAGAGAAGCTTCAGTTCCCGCAGATGGTTTCCAACAATACAGACAATCATGAGACCGCATTTACCGTTTCCATTGACTGTGTGGATACCACGACCGGCATTTCCGCGGCGGAACGGTCCGTGACAGCCCTGCGCTGTGTGGCAGATGACGCGAAGCCGGAAGATTTCCGCAGACCGGGACATATGTTCCCGCTGGTGGCAAAGAAAAACGGAGTTCTGGAGCGCAACGGGCACACGGAAGCTACTGTAGACCTCTGCCGTCTGGCAGGCTTAAAAGAATGCGGACTCTGCTGCGAAATCATGCGGGAAGACGGCACGATGATGCGGACTTCGGAATTGCAGGAGCTGGCCCGGAAATGGGATCTAAAATTCATCACCATCCAGGCTTTGCAGGCATACCGGAAGTGTCACGAGAATCTGGTAGACCGGGTAACCGTAACCCGGATGCCAACCAAATATGGGGAATTTACCGCATATGGCTATGTGAATCGTTTAAATGGAGAGCATCATGTGGCACTGGTAAAAGGACAAATCGGAGATGGAGAGAATGTCCTTGCCCGTATTCATTCAGAATGTTTAACCGGTGACACCTTTGGTTCTCTGCGCTGTGACTGCGGGCAGCAGTTTGCCGCCGCCATGACCCAGATTGAAAAAGAGGGCCGGGGAATTCTCCTTTATATGCGTCAGGAGGGCCGTGGAATTGGCCTGATCAATAAACTGAAGGCATATGAATTGCAGGAACAGGGCATGGACACGCTGGAAGCCAATCTGGCTCTTGGTTTTGCCGGAGATGAGCGGGAATATTATATTGGAGCGCAGATTTTAAAAGATCTTGGTGTGAAAAGCATGCGGCTTCTCACCAACAATCCGGATAAGGTATACCAGCTTTCCGAGTTTGGCATGACCATCAAAGAGCGGGTGCCGATTCAGATGAGCGCCACGAAGTATGATCTGTTCTATTTGAGAACAAAACAGCAGCGCATGGGACATCTGCTGAGATACTAAACGCTTATTGAAAAAATATTATATTATAGAAGAAAGAAGGACGAATATCATGAGAGTACTGGAAGGAAATGTGGTAGCAAAGGGGATCCGCGTGGGAATTGTGGCAGCAAGATTTAACGAGTTCATTACCTCAAAGCTGGTAGGAGGTGCCCTGGACGGGCTGAAGCGTCATGACGTGAAAGAGGAGGATATCGATGTGGCCTGGGTTCCTGGTGCTTTTGAGATTCCGCTGATCGCTTCGAAAATGGCAAAGAGTAAAAAGTATGACGCAGTGATCTGCGTAGGCGCTGTCATTCGCGGCAGCACAAGCCACTACGATTATGTGTGCAGCGAGGTTTCCAAGGGCATCGCGAATGTCTCCTTAAACAGTGATATTCCAGTGATGTTTGGTGTGCTGACTACGGATAACATTGAGCAGGCCATTGAACGTGCCGGAAGCAAGGCCGGAAATAAGGGGTACGAGTGCGCAACCGGAGCCATTGAAATGGTGAACCTGATCCGCGCGCTGGAGGCATAAATGTATGGAAACACCGGCACTTTTGCAGTGTGAAGCAATAAAATATTGACGAATTTCATTTTTCGGTTACAATAGATAATAAAGAACTGGAAAGTGAGGAAATTTGCAATGTTAAAACAGGTTTCTGTTTATGCGGAAAATAAAAAAGGTGCGCTGAAAATTGTTACCGGAATTCTGACTGAGGCACAGATCAACATACTTGGTTCTGTCACCAACGACAGCGCCGAGTATGGAATCATCCGCATGGTGGTTACCGATCCGGAAAAGGCACAGGAAATCTTACAGAAGGCCGGATACTTATGCCGCCTGACCAATGTACTGGGGATTGAGGTGGAAGATGAAGTCGGAAGCTTAAACCGGGTTTTGGCTGCTTTTTTGGAGAGCAACATCAATGTGAATTATCAGTATCTGTCCTTTAACCGTCAGTCTGGCAAGCCGGTCATGGTACTTCATACCGATGACTGCGAGTTTGTGGAGAAATGTCTGGCAGCGAAGGGTTTCCAGATGACTGAAGTATAAATAAAATACCAGAAAAACGAGGGATGTAAGGCCGAAAGCCCGACATCCCCGTTTTTGTTGTTTGCAGGAGAATAGGACATGAGATTTGAAAAACTGGAACAGAATATCATCGATATGATCAAGGAGGAACAGGCGAAGCTGGGCTACCGGAAGGAAAGCATCCGCCTGTATTATCCGCTCAGCTCCCTGGTCCATCTGACCGGAGAAAATCTGGGAGAACAGGAGATGCTGGCTCTGTTGTCCGAATTTGGCGAGGAGACGAAGGAGCACCTTGGCGGCGTGACTGTTACGGCGAAAAAGGACCGCTTCTGCTTCCTGATCCCGGAGGAGGGCGTTGTGTATGTGAAGGAGCATACCAGTCCGAATGAATTTATTCATGATCTGGTAAATCTGGTGGGAACACATGGATGCACTATGGACGAAATAAAAGCTTTGTTTGAGAAACAGCCCTGGCCGGTGACCGTGGAGCCGGTGAATAATGAGGAATTTGACATTCTGATTCGTTTTGGAGAAGGCGCTGATGATCCTTATTATTACTGCTTTAAGGATGAAGGCTGTCATATTATTTATCATCGTTTCCTTCCAGAGGATTATGCGGATTTTGACTTTTAGGAATTGCGGAACCACTTGTTGATTTTGGAAAACCGTGTTACACTGATACAGTGATTAAATATACAATTATTTCAATAATTATACATGCGATAATGGGAGGACGAGTATGCCAGTATTTGATTTCAATGACGCGCCGGATAAAAAGAATCCGGCAGAATGTACATATACCACATTTCAGTCCAGTGAGCCGGAGGCATCTCCGGAGAAGCCGATTCTGATTCTGGATAACAGCAGGCGGAAATGGCAGCATCATTCTTGCGGAATGTTTACAAATCCGGTCAAGCGCACCACCTTTGAATTTCATGAAGAAGACGGCACGATCAGTGCCGATATTTTAAAAATCGATGCCCGTTTTGTCAGTCTGTTGAAATGGCTGGGAGAGAATCACATCAGTGTACGGCTGTCTGGAGAAAACCGGCCAGAGGGCTATGCGGTCTACAGAATCCGGGAGACGGCATTTGGCGGAGGCACCAAGCTGTCCGCGGAGGACGGCTTTTTGCAGTTTATGATCGAGCGTCTGTTTGCGAGTGATGCGCCGGGCGAGGAGGAAACGGATGATAGTCTGGAAGAGGCCGGAGATGACATGAAGCTCACCAGCCTGCAGAGCATCACTGATTTCATGAACTGCGCGGGAAGAACTCTGCCGGATAATATTCGTCTCTGGGCAAGAAGAAACCTGGCAGTGGCACGATCTCATGAGGTGTCTCCGGAGGAGCGCCGCCATGCCCAGCGTGCTCTTTCCATCATGATGAATGTGCAGTGGAAGAGCAATTATTTTGAGTCCATCGACCCGAAGGAGGCCCGCCGCATTCTGGATGAAGAGCTTTACGGCATGGAGCGGGTAAAACAGCGTATCATTGAGACCATCATTCAGATCAACCGGACCCACACGCTTCCGGCTTATGGACTTTTGCTGGTAGGACCGGCTGGAACCGGTAAATCCCAGATTGCCTATGCGGTAGCCCGGATCCTGAAGCTGCCGTGGACTACCCTGGATATGAGTTCTATCAATGATCCGGAACAGCTTACAGGAAGCTCCCGTATCTATGCCAATGCAAAGCCCGGCATCATCATGGATGCGTTTTCCATGGCCGGTGAGTCCAATCTGGTGTTTATCATCAATGAGCTGGACAAGGCGGCATCCGGCAAGGGCAACGGCAATCCGGCAGATGTGCTGTTAACCCTGTTGGATAATCTCGGTTTCACGGACAATTACATGGAGTGTACGATCCCGACTGTGGGCGTGTATCCCATTGCGACCGCCAACGACAAAGCCCAGATCAGTGCTCCGCTGATGTCACGTTTTGCAGTGATTGATATTCCGGATTATACGGCAGAAGAAAAGAAAATTATTTTCTCCCGGTTTGCTCTGCCAAAGGTTTTAAAGCGTATGGGCTTAAAGGCCGGAGAGTGCGTGGTAGCGCCAGACGGACTGGATGCAGTTGTGGAGTTTTTCGCCGGAACCAGCGGAATCCGCGATCTGGAGCAGGCGGCCGAGCACATCGCGGCAAATGCGCTGTATCAGATAGAAGTCGATCATGTGTCCGAGGTGGTATTTGACCGGGAAATGGTCATGAATCTGCTGGGATGATAGTTCGTTACCCGGCATTCTTCACACGTATGCCGGGTAACTGAAAAATATAAAACAAAAAAATTCAAATTGTTGTTGACAATTAACACAATTTATATTATACTACAGAACGTAGCGAGGCGTGGCTCAGTTTGGTAGAGCGCTGCGTTCGGGACGCAGAGGTCGCAAGTTCGAATCTTGTCGCCTCGACTCACTTCAGCTTATGACTGAAGAAATGGCCTCATGGTCAAGCGGTTAAGACGACGCCCTCTCACGGCGTAAACTCGGGTTC
Organism: Clostridium sp. AF27-2AA; assembly: GCF_003478505.1. GTDB lineage: Bacteria > Bacillota > Clostridia > Lachnospirales > Lachnospiraceae > Brotaphodocola. Next base: position 3,909 of record NZ_QUFI01000011.1, on the reverse strand, counting down.
GATTCCCGATGAGGTCATATGCTTTGGATGTAAGTCCAAAGCATTTTTGTTAGGTCGCTTCTGTAGCGCAGTTGGTAGCGCAACGCATTCGTAATGCGTGGGTCGCCGGTTCGAGTCCGGCCAGGAGCTTATGGAGAAAAAAGAAAATCTCCCCAGAAAGCAAGGAAAATCAAGAGTTTCCAGCGGTTTGGGGAGATTTTTTTATACTTTTAAGATTAAGTATGAATAAGCAATTTTAAGAAGTTTTTAGGGGGAAACTGGGGGAAATCTGGGGGAAAAATACCTTTCCCCCACTTTTCCCCCAGAAAAAACTTATTTTTATCGAAAAATAGATATTTTAATTGCTAATAAGTATTTATAAGTAAGAAAAAGTTCTCTCGGTGTTTTTCTAATCCTCCATATTCTATATGATGTGGATGTAATTATCTGCGCGGCTCCGGATCTACGCGTAAAGAAAAGTTTCCATGATATCCGAAACAATGTCACTCCTATAGTAAAAATCACTGATAAGGAACTTTTGGAAATCCATAAGAAGAGACTGTCCAGGATTCTGGATGTAGCGGTTCTGAATGATGCGGAAGTCGTGATTCTCGGCGCTTTTGGGTGCGGAGCTTATCAGAATAAACCAGAGGTGGTGGCACGAGCAGTCAAAGAAGTGATGGCAGAATATCTACATGCCTTCAAAACCATAGAGTTTGCAGTTTACTGTCCGCCGCAGAATGATACGAATTTTAAAGTGTTTAAGAGAGTGCTGAGCGGTTTGGAGAAGTAAAGGGAAATTTGCAATACCATTTAGAACGATAAATGTTTCAGAAGATATAGAGTTGCTGAGAAAAATGGATCCCGACTTCAAAAAGGCCTGGGACGAATCCAGAACGGAATATCAACAAATTGGGGAAATGATTAGCTTGCGCAAAAAGAAAAATTCGAGACCTAAAAATAAGAAGGAACTCTCGGCCAGAAAATGGTCGGGAGTTTTTGCTTTCACCCTGTCATGTCCGAAAAATGTTGCTATGCTTATGTCATAAGATAGTAAGGACGTGATCAACCCCATGAAGGTAGGAGATAAGGCATACATCATCGAATCCAACTGCACCATCCGCGAGGTGCAAATCAAGCGCTGCTCCGAAGGGCTTTTTCTGGTGCGCTTTACTGACAGCGGCGGCGGAATTCAGGTGCGGCGCAACCGCCTCTTTGCCACGCACGAAGAAGCGGAGCAGAGCCTTCCAAAGCCCAGCTCCGCAAAGAAGCCGATCAGCAATCCGTATGATTATTGGTATTGATATTGGAAAAAGAAGGGGAAAAGAAAGAAATACGCCCGGTTATTTCTTTCGGGCGGCGACAGCAGAGCGCAAGAATGCCGAGATGGTTTTCATCCCGGCATCTTTCTGGTTGTTCTCTACAAACTGGAATTTTCAAATTAGTCTTTGCAAATAACCTTTGAACCTTCACCGTCAATTACAATTCCCTGACGGTTGTTAATTGGGCATAGATTCAAATCCGAAAATTCAGTCATTATTTTCTCAGTAACTTTCTTAAATGGTGCTGTAAGATAATGCGGAAGAACATAGAAATCAATCAAATCAAGCCCTGCATCATCTTCTTGTGAGTAGTCCTCCGGCTTTTCATCCATTTGCTGGATATATTGGATGCTTGAAGCGCATATAATTGCGCCTGCCGACTCGCCGATCATCAATTTTCCATTTGCCAATTCCTTTTTCAGCAGCCCATCAGTTCCCGTTTTACGGAGCCGGTCCATAAGAAAAAAAGAATTTCCGCCGGTAAAATATATCACATCTGCATCTTCAAAAACAGACTGTATCGTTGAATAAGCCTCCGTTGAAATATCAATTTCAGTTACGATTGCTCCCAACTTTTTGAATAATTTTCGAGCCGAGCCGACATAACCGGTGTAGCCTTCACGCAGCGAAGCTGTTGGAATAAATGCGACTTTCTTATTTTCAATTTCTTCCTTTATCAGACTTCCTACACTTGAAAAATGCGAACATAAAAATAGTTTCATCAATATTCTCCTTTATAAATCCCAATTTGTCTCTCTCAAAATCATACCACAAAAACAATTTACTGGAAAGATGGCGGAAAAGAACAGGAACAGGAAAAACCAAAGAAGAAAAGTAGAGGAAGATAACAAAAACGCCCGGAACGGGCAGCGACAGCAGTAGGTCATTGAAATATAAATAAAGAATAGAAGCCGAGTTGGAATAAAACTTCCATCTCGGCTTTGGTGGTTCTTACAGATCAATATCAAAAGAGAGTGTCAATGTTTCCGTTTGGCCATTACATATTCCATTAACCCGAAAATGAATCGTCAGATTCTGACCGGTATAAGCGTTTGATATATCAATCGCTTCAAAACTTTCGCCGTTGATCATTTTTCCAGCTGAACTCGAAAGTGCATAGAAATCACCGATGAGGGATTCTGTTTCTTCATTGGCTTTCAGATGGTAATCAGTACAATGGCCGTTAGAATGGGTTGCTTGTTTGGTCATCCTGGCCTTTTGCCCTTCCAGAGTGAAATCATTCCCGGATTGAGAAGAAAACTCAAAGGTAGCGTCTGTAGCGTTTTGGTTTTGTAGTGAGTATGCAACTTCGAGGCTGTATCCCTCTGGTTTGTACTCTCTATGAAGCGTTATGCTGTGCATAGTTAGCTGTATTCCATTAACCGTGAATACAGCGTCATCAAAATAATATGTTTCATTTTCTATTAATTTGGAAACCACGGTGCTGGTGTCTGTTTCTTCATTTGCAGATTCAGTTTCAGGTAAAGATTCTGGAGCGGATGTATTTTCCTCATTTTTCACATCGACAGATAGTGACGTTTCTGTTACTTCACTTATAGTTTCTGTGGCTTTATTAGTTTCGGTTTTGCTGGTATCTACCTGTTCCATAGCAAGTTTAAAATCTGTGCTGATGGAACTGTAGAACACTCCGAATGCAATGAATGAGGTGATTACCAAAACTGCCCAGAATAGGATCTGCGGTCCGATATGATTACTCTTCACCAACGGGATATTCTTCTTATTGTGGAAGACGTCCAGTTCGATGAGAAGACCAATCATCCAAATCAAAAATAATGATGTGCCGCTCATGTTCTGGAGCCAGAGTTTTTGCCTGTTGAGTGCCGGAGGTGCCCCGATTGAGGTCATCCGTCAGTACATTGAAACACAGGGAGAGGGTAAAAGTGAACACCGTGTACCGTTTTCGGATTTATCCGAATAAATCACAAAGGGAATTATTTGCAAAGACATTTGGTTGTGTTCGTTTTGTTTATAACCGGATGCTTGCGGAGAAAAAAGCTTACTATGAGAAAACGGGAAAGAACTTAAGCGTGACACCGGCCAGATATAAATCCGAGTTTCCGTGGTTGAAGGAAGTAGACAGTCTGGCACTGTGCAATGCGCAGCTGCATTTGCAGACTGCATATAAAAATTTCTTTCGTGATGACTCAGTTGGTTTTCCGAAATTCAAATTAAAAAAGAAACCTGTGAGAAGTTATACAACTAATTGTGTGAATGAAAACATCGCCTTACAGAATGGAAGGTTAAAACTTCCAAAAGCTGGCTGGGTCCATATCAGACAGCATCGGAAGATTGAGGAAGGTTACCAGTTGAAAGGTGCAACCATCACTCAGGAAGCAGATGAACGATACTATGTTGCTTTGTTATATTCCTGCGAGGAACCAGTGAACGAAATCAGGAAAGCAGAATCCGTGATTGGTCTTGATTTTTCCATGAAGGAATTATATGTGGATTCCAATGGAAATCATGCAGCATATCCTCATTTTTTCTCAAAAGCCCAGAAGAAGCTGGCAAGGGAGCAGCGTAAACTGAGCCACTGTGAACTAGGAAGTAACCGTTATAAAAAGCAAAAGAAGAAAGTGGCACGGAT
>NZ_QUFI01000010.1:5517-115688 GCF_003478505.1 Clostridium sp. AF27-2AA | reverse complement strand
AGGTTCATGTTGTTGCTGTTCTCAGCGGCAACGTTCAATATTTTATCACATCGTTTTCGCTTTGTCAACAGCTTTTTTCATTTTCTTTTTGAATCTTTTCAGATTCGTTTTGCTGTTTTCAGCAGCGTGTTATATCTTACCAGATATTCACGCGTTTGTCAACAACTTTTTTATTTTTCTTTTCAGACATTTGTCTTAAAGAGAAAAAAAGAATCATCTGGAATTGAGCGGAGAAAGAGGGATTTGAACCCTCGCGCCGGTTGCCCGACCTACACCCTTAGCAGGGGCGCCTCTTCGGCCTCTTGAGTATTTCTCCGAATTTCATAATTCCATATGATTTTGCGCTGTCCACTTGCGCTTTCAGACGCATAGCCTATTATATAGTACAGACATTACTTTGTCAACCACATTTTTAATTTTTTTCCGCATACTCCTGAATTGCTGTTTCATAGAGATTATTGCCCTCAGAATCAATCACAACAATGACCGGAAAATCCTCTACCTCAAGCCTGCGGATTGCCTCTGTTCCAAGATCATCGTAGGCAACAACCTCAGAAGAAAGAATGCGTTTGGAAAGCAGCGCACCAGCCCCGCCTACTGCATCAAAATACACACAGCCATTTCTCACTATAGCATCAATCACTGCCTGGCTGCGTTTGCCCTTTCCAACCATAGCCCCCAGGCCCAGATCAATCAGGTTTGGAGCATATTTATCCATACGGCTTGCGGTGGTCGGGCCTGCAGAACCAATCGGTCTTTCCTCTCTTGCCGGAGACGGTCCCATATAATAGATAACATTGCGGTCCATCTCAATGGGAAGCGGCTGCCCTGCATCCGTTTATGAGCAGCATCTCTTGCAGTGTAAATGGTTCCGGTCAGATATACATAGTCTCCTGCTCTCAGACTTTTTGCGTCTTCTTTGCTGATCGGCACCTGAATTTTTCTATCCATAGGAATCTCCTTCTATAATACACGGTGTGCGTGACGGTTTACATGACAGCAGATATTGATGGCTACCGGAAGACCTGCAATATGGGTAGGATAAGTCTCCACGTTAACCGACAGCGCGGTCACACGGCCACCCAGTCCGCCCGGTCCGATTCCAAGGCCATTGATACACTCCAGCATTTCTTTTTCCAGATCTGCTACATACGGAATATCCGAATGCTCATTTAAGTTTCTGGTAAGGGCATGCTTTGCCATGATGGCACACTTCTCAAAGGTACCGCCAATACCGACACCCACTACCATAGGCGGGCAGGCATTTGGTCCAGCGTCTTTTACAGCTGTCAGAATGACATTCTTTACCCCCTCAATGCCGTCTGCCGGCTTCAGCATGAAAACGCCGCTCATATTTTCACTTCCAAAGCCCTTTGGCGCCAGAGTAATATCTACCTGATCTCCCTCTGTAATCTCATAATGAATAATAGCCGGTGTATTATCCTTTGTGTTTTCCCTGAGGATTGGATCTTTTACTACGGACTTTCTTAAAAAGCCGTCCACATAACCATCATGAACCCCCTAATTGATTGCATCCGTCAGGCTGCCGCCCTCAAAATGAACTTCCTGGCCAACTTTGATAAAGACCACTGCCATACCGGTATCCTGACAGATCGGGATCATATCCTCCCCTGCGATTTTCAGATTCTCCTGAAGCTGGGTTAAGATTTGTTTTCCAAGAGGAGCTTCCTCTTCGTCAACCGCTTTCTTCATGCGCGCTGCCATATCTTCTGAAAGAAACTGATTCGCCTCGATGCACATTTCCTTAATCGCAGCCGTAATTTCTTTTACATTTACTGTTCTCAACATGTTTTTCTGACCGTTCCTTTTCGCCGGCTTTTCTTTTTTTCTAAATAACGCAGAAAGAGGACATGCTGCCAGCCGCCTAAAACCACTGGCAGTATATCCTCTTCGTTTTCTTTATGAATCACTGCTCATTTTGTTACTTTTTTTCTTCCGGATGCTCCTCAGAAAGCTCCAACTCTTCAATGCCGTCTCCCTCGGACTTTTCTCCGTCATCGCGTACCTTTGCAATGCTTGCTACGCGGATATTGGAATCCGGATCAATGTTCATCAGCTTCACACCGGAGGTATTTCTTCCGATCACAGAAATATCTTCCACGGAAATACGGATCACAACGCCTTCATTGGTAATCATCATGATGTCATGATCATCGTGTACCAGCTTTGCTCCTACGATATCACCGGTCTTCTCGGTGATCTTATAGCAGAGAACACCCTTACCACCACGGTTCTGGGCCGTAAACTCCTCAATCGGGGTGCGCTTGCCCATGCCATTTTCCGATACAATCAAAAGCTTTTCGCCCTGGGTATCCATCTGCATGCCGACAACCTCATCGCCATCATTTAACTTCATGCCAATCACACCCATGGATACACGGCCAGTCACACGTACATCGGTCTCATGGAACCGGATGCACTGGCCTTTCTTCGTTACCAGGAAGATATCTTTGGTGTTATCCGTTGCCTTTACCTCGATCAGCTCATCATTTTCCTTCAGAACAATGGCCTGCAGTCCATTCTTGCGGACGTTCTCATACTCCTTCACCGGAGTCTTCTTGACCATGCCGCCGCGGGTAGCCATAAACAGATAATCCGTCTCATGATATTCCTTCACCGGGATCACGGCTGTAATCTTCTCCTCCGGCTGAAGCTGCAGAAGATTGATGATGGCCGTTCCGCGCGCCGTACGGCTGCCCTCCGGGATTGCGTATGCCTTCAGACGGTAGACACGGCCCTTGTTGGTAAAGAACATGATGTAGTTATGGGTCTTGGTTAACAGCAGATCCTCAATGTAATCCTCATCAATGGTCTGCATGCCCTTGATGCCCTTGCCACCGCGGTTCTGGTTCTTGAAGTTATCCACGCTCATGCGCTTGATGTAACCAAGCTTGGTCATAGCCACAATGGTATTCTCATTCGGGATCAGATCCTCCATGGACATATCAAACTCATCGAAACCAATAGCAGTCTTACGGTCATCACCGTACTTATCAGAAATAACAAGGATCTCTTCACGGATCACACCAAGCAGCTTTTTCTCATCTGCAAGGATGGCTTTTAACTCCTCGATCTTCGCCATTAACTCTTTGTATTCATTTTCCAGCTTCTCGCGCTCCAGACCGGTCAGAGCACGCAGACGCATGTCTACGATAGCCTGGGACTGGACATCGCTTAAGCCGAATCGCTCCATCAACTGCTGCTTTGCAATCTGGACGTTCTCGGAACCGCGGATGATGCGGATAACCTCATCAATATGGTCTAACGCGATCAGCAAGCCCTGTAAGATATGGGCACGCTCCTCTGCCTTATTTAAATCGTATTTGGTCCGGCGGGTCACTACATCTTCCTGATGCTTTAAGTAGTAATTGAGCATCTCCAGAAGATTTAAGACCTTCGGCTCATTATTCACCAGTGCCAGCATGATAACACCAAAGGTGTCCTGAAGCTGGGTGTGCTTTAATAACTGGTTTAAGATGACATTGGCATTCACGTCACGGCGCAGCTCAATGACAATGCGCATACCCTGGCGGTCAGACTCATCACGCAGATCGGTGATTCCGTCCACACGTTTCTCTTTTACCAGCTCTGCGATTTTCTCGATCAGCCTTGCTTTATTTACCAGATACGGAAGCTCTGTTACCACAATGCGGCTCTTGCCATTTGGCAGGGTCTCAATGTCAGATACTGCACGTACACGGATCTTGCCGCGGCCGGTGCGGTATGCTTCCTCAATACCGGCTTTACCAAGAATGGTAGCGCCTGTCGGGAAATCCGGTCCTTTTACGATTTCCAGAATCTCTTCCAGAGTGGTATCACGGTCTTCCTTAATGCGGTTATCGATCAGCCTGACTACAGCGCTAATCACCTCCCGCAGATTGTGCGGCGGAATATTGGTGGCCATGCCGACTGCAATACCGGTGGTACCGTTTACCAGAAGATTCGGATATCTGGACGGAAGAACAACCGGCTCTTTCTCAGTCTCATCAAAGTTTGGTACAAAATCTACGGTATCTTTTCCGATATCAGCCAGCATCTCCATGGAAATCTTGCTTAAACGTGCCTCAGTATATCGCATGGCTGCAGCGCCGTCACCGTCCACGGAACCAAAGTTTCCATGACCATCTACCAGCGGGTAACGGGTAGACCACTCCTGCGCCATATTTACAAGAGCTCCATAGATAGAGCTGTCACCGTGCGGGTGATATTTACCCATGGTATCGCCGACGATACGCGCGCATTTTCTGTGTGGCTTATCCGGCCCGTTGTTCAACTCGATCATTGAGTAAAGTACACGGCGCTGAACCGGCTTTAAACCGTCCCGCACATCCGGCAGGGCCCGTGCAGCGATAACGCTCATGGCATAATCGATATAAGACTTCTCCATGGTGGATTTTAAGTCTATATCATGAACTTTATCAAAAATATTTGGTTCCATATTGTTCTCCTTGTTGTCTCATTCCATCAGAAAGCGTACGCTGTCACGCTTTCCTGCCGCATTTCATCATGCTGCATCAGATATCCAGGTTCTGTACGTATTTCGCGTTAGCCTCAATAAATTCGCGACGCGGCTCAACCTGATCCCCCATCAGGGTAGTAAATGTCAGATCCAGTTCGGATGCCACATCGTCATCCATATTCACACGCAGAAGGATACGGCGCTCCGGATCCATGGTGGTCTCCCAGAGCTGCTCCGCGTCCATCTCACCCAGACCTTTGTAGCGCTGGATCTTATTGTTATTGTCACGGCCGACTTCCTTGATGATCTGGGCCAGTTCTTCATCACTGTAGGCATACCAGATCTTCTTGTTCTTCTCCAGCTTGTATAACGGCGGCTGTGCCAGATATACGTGCCCCTGCTTGATCAGCTCCGGCATGAAGCGGTATAAGAAGGTCAGCATCAGGGTACTGATATGCGCGCCGTCTACATCCGCATCGGTCATGATGATGATCTTATGATAACGGAGCTTGGAGATATCGAAATCGTCATGGATTCCGGTACCGAACGCAGTGATCATGGCTTTAATCTCGGCGTTGGCATAGATTTTATCCAGTCTTGCCTTCTCTACGTTTAAGATCTTACCGCGAAGCGGCAGGATTGCCTGGGTATCTCTGGAGCGGGCCGTCTTTGCAGAACCGCCTGCAGAATCTCCCTCTACAATAAAAATCTCGCATTTTTCCGGATCTTTGTTGGAGCAGTCTGCCAGTTTGCCCGGAAGTGCCATACCCTCTAAGGCCGTCTTTCTTCTGGTTAAATCACGGGCCTTTCTTGCAGCCGCGCGGGCGCGCTGCGCCAGAACAGATTTCTCACAGATGGTCTTGGCTGCTGCCGGATTCTGCTCCAGGAAATAGGTAAGCTGCTCACTGACGATGCTGTTTACCGCTCCCATTGCCTCACTGTTTCCTAATTTCTGCTTGGTCTGTCCCTCAAACTGCGGCTCTTCAATCTTGATGCTGACAATAGCGGTTAAGCCCTCGCGGATATCCTCACCGCTTAAGTTCGGCTCACTGTCCTTTAAGAGCTTATTCTTGCGGGCGTAATCGTTGATCGTCTTTGTCAGGGCATTTTTCAGGCCTGCCAGATGGGTACCACCCTCTGGTGTATTGACATTGTTCACGAAGGTATAAATATTCTCAGTATAAGAATCATTGTGCTGCATGGCAACCTCAACGAACACGCCGTCCCGGGTTCCCTCACAGTAAATGACATTGTTGTAAAGCGCTGCCTTGCCTTTGTTTAAGTAGGTGACAAACTCCTGAATGCCGCCCTCATAATGGAATACTTTTTCTTTTTTCTCCTCACGCTCATCCCGCAGGGTAATTTTTAACGCCTTGGTTAAGAATGCGGTCTCCTGAAGACGGATGCGCAGGACCTCAAAATCGTATACAGTCTCCTCAAAAATTTCCGGATCCGGAAGAAAATGAACCTCGGTTCCGTGTTTATCTGCCGGACATTCACCGACTACTTTTAACGGATACATGACTTTCCCACGCTCATAGCGCTGCTGGTAAATCTTGCCATCCTGGTAAACACGCACCTCCAGCCAGGTAGAAAGCGCATTTACAACAGATGCGCCTACCCCGTGCAGGCCGCCGGATACCTTGTATCCTCCACCGCCAAACTTACCGCCGGCGTGCAAGATGGTAAAGACAACCTCCACCGCCGGAATTCCGGCTTTTTTCTGAATGCCGACCGGAATGCCGCGTCCATCATCCAGTACTGTGATGGAATTGTCCTCATGGATGGTGACGTCAATCCGGTCACAGTAGCCAGCCAGGGCTTCATCTACTGCATTATCTACAATCTCATAAACCAGGTGATGCAGGCCCCTGGACGAAGTGCTGCCAATGTACATACCAGGTCTCTTCCGGACTGCCTCCAGCCCTTCCAGAATCTGAATCTGGTCTGCTCCGTATTCTGCACTCATGTTATTTCCTCCTAGTCAAAAAATAAAAGTATATCGTCAGTTTTCGCTGGTCACCGTTCCGTTCACAACGCGGAACAGCTTATCCATCTGAAAACGGTTGTTTACAAAATCTTCCAGTCCTGTACAGGTGATCATGGTCTGGATGTGGTCGATGGCAGATAACAGATGGTTCTGCCGTTCCCCGTCCAGCTCTGAGAGCACATCATCCAAAAGCAGGATGGGATAATCACGCACCAGTTTCTTTACCAGCTCAATCTCCGCAAGCTTTAAGGAAAGCGCCGCGGTACGCTGCTGCCCCTGGGAACCAAATTTCCGGATATCAATGTCATCGATATAAAATCCAATGTCATCCCGGTGCGGGCCCACAAGCGTCGTTTTCTGTTTCACATCCTGGCTGCGGCTTCTCGCAAGTCCTGCCTCCAGTTCTTCTGCGCCGGAATTTGGATCGTATACAATCTTTAAGGTTTCTTTACCGCCGGACAACTTCCGGTGGATCTCGCAGATGATCTCATTGAGCTGTCCGATAAATTCCTCCCGGAACCGGATGACTTCTTTCCCGTACTGTACCAGCTGCATATCCCACACATCCAGTGTTTCCTCGTATTCCGGATGGAAGAAGAGCTCTTTAAGCAGCTTGTTACGCTGCAGCAGGACCCGGTTGTAAGACACCAGCGAGTGAACGTAAAGCTTATTTAACTGACACAGTTCCAGATCAATGAATTTGCGCCGTTCCGCCGGACCATTTTTAATCAGGTTTAAATCCTCCGGCGAAAAGAACACTACATTCACAATGCCAAACAGCTCACTGGCCCTGCGGATGGGAATGCCATTGATGGCAACGCCCTTGGCTTTGTTTTTCTTTAAATGCATGTCGATGCGGTAGGGAACATCGCGTTTTCGCACCGTCAGCTTGATGTGGGATTCGTCGTTCTGAAAACGGATCATCTCCCGGTCTTTGCTGCCGCGGTGGGACTTGGTCGTGCAGCAGACATAGACTGCCTCCAGGATGTTCGTCTTTCCCTGGGCATTGTTCCCGTAAAGGATATTGGTGCCCGGAGAAAATTCCATATGTAATTGGTCGTAATTCCGGTAATTCTGAAGCTCAATGGACTCTATGATCATAATGTAATCCGGATGGTTTCTCCCTGAAAGGTTACTTCATCTCCGTCGCGGAGCTTTTTGCCGCGCTGATACTCTACGTTTCCGTTTACCTTTACCAGGCCGTCCTCAATGGCATACTTGGCATCGACACCGGATTCGCATAAACCGGCTGCCTTTAAAGCCTGGCCCAGCTTGATATATTCGTCTCTTAATTTAATGGTTTCCATAATTTTCCTTTCTAAACGCCGTATTATGCTTCGTTGATAAAGTTTACAGGCAGAATCAGATAGATGTAGGTTCCTTCTTCATCCTTGATGAAGCACGGGGATTTCGGATTCATCATGTAAAGCTCCACGTCCTCATCATCAATGACACGCAGCGCATCCAGCAAAAATTTCGGATTGAACGCAATCATGATGTCCTTGCCGGATTTATGGGCCGGTACATTGGCATTCATGGAACCAAACGCAGACTTTACCTTCATGTTCACATTGTTATCTTCCACATTCATGATGATAGGCTTTCTGTCACTGTCACGAATCAGGATCATGGCACGATCAATGTTATCCATGAAATCACGCTTATTTAACTTCACGCGGGTCTCATAGTCACTGGAAAGCATGTGGTCAATCTTGAAATACTCCCCATCGATCAGGCGGGAAACCACAACCGTATCATCGAATTCAAATAAAATGTGATTTTTGCTGAAATAAATAAGAACTTCCTTCTCATTGTCACCGGTCAGGATCTTGCTGATCTCGGAGAGAGTTTTGCCTGGTACTATAACCTTATGGTTATCATAATGTTCCTTTAACTGAATGTTGCGGATGGAGATCCGGTGTCCGTCCAGGGAAACCACCTTGAGAAAATCATCTTTTACTTCCAGAAGTTCGCCTGCCATCATCTTATTGCTGTCATTCGGGGAAATGGAAAAAATGGTCTGACGGATCGCCTCTTTTAAGGTAAACTGGGTCAGACTGATGTGCTGGTCACGTTCAATATACGGAAGATAGGAAAATTCCTCGCCGTCACGGCCCTGAATATTGAATACTGCATTCTCACATTCAATGATGGTATTAAAACGATTGTCTGAAGTAATGACAACCGGGGTCTCGCCATCCGGTAATTTTCTGATAATTTCGTAAAAAAGCTTTGCTTCCAGTGCAATTTTACCGCGTTCCAGAATGGAACCTTCTACTTTTGTCTCAATTCCCAGCTCCATATCATTTCCAGTCAGCTTGATCTCGCTGGCATCGGCATCAATGAGAATGCATTCGAGGATCGACATGGTTGTTCTGGACGGAATCGCCTTAGATACAATGTTGATTCCATTTAAGAGAGCGTCTTTCTTGAATTCGAGCTTCATGTTGATAACTTCCTTTCTGTCGGTTCAGAGTCTTTTTAAAGATATATAAAATAAAATTCCGTCGTAATCGTAGTAGGGGATGTGGATTTGTGTAAAAGTCTGTTCAGCCCATAAAATAAAAGGATTTCCGGGCGTGAATAAGGATGTTGAAAACTCTCCTGAATGATTTGGAATATCTGGAGGTTATCCACATGTGAAAAAATGAGGAAATTTGTCCTGAAAATCATTCACAGGCTGCCCACATGCAATCCACTGCTTTTCCACAGAAAAATGTGAATAAGTGGGAAAGCAGGCGGCTCCATGTTTTATGTCAACTAAATACTACTGCGGACTGATCTTTTTCTTCAGAATGTCAATGGTGTTCTGGAGGGACGGATTCTTCTCCAGGTCTGCGCTGATGGTCTTGATACCATGCAGGATGGTAGTGTGGTCGCGGCCACCCAGTGCCTTGCCGATATTCTGCAGGCCGGTTTCGGTCATGGTGCGGCACAGATACATGACAATCTGGCGTGGATAAACAATTTCCTTGCTGCGCTTTGCGGACATGATGTCAAGCGGGGTAAGGTTAAAATGATCGGCAACGATCTGGATGATGAATTCCGGGGTTACTTCCTGCTTGTCGCCCGGCGCAATGATGTCTTTCAGTGCTTTTTCAGCCAGTTCAATGTCGATCTCACGGTTTTTCTCCAGCTTGGAAAGGGCAACGATCTTGGTGAGTGCGCCTTCCAGCTCACGAATATTGGACTTGATGTTGGTGGCAATGTACTTGATTACTTCATTATCTATATTGTAACCTTCCATTTCCTCTTTCTTGCGGAGGATTGCCATTCGGGTTTCATAGTCCGGAGACTGGATGTCTACGGTCAGACCCCATTCGAAACGGGAACGCAGCCGTTCTTCCAGGGTTTCAATCTCTTTTGGCGGTTTATCGGATGAAATGATGATCTGCTTTTTGGCTTCGTGAAGCGCATTGAACGTATGGAAAAATTCTTCCTGGGTACTTTCCTTGCCGATGATGAACTGGATATCATCGATTAAAAGCACATCGTTGTTGCGGTATTTTTCGCGGAATTCCGTGGTGGAAATGTTGTTTTTATTACGGATCGCATCGATCAGCTCATTGGTAAATTTCTCGGAGGTCACATAAAGAATCTTGGCCTTCGGGTTGTTCTTTAAGATGAAGTTTGCGATGGAGTGCATCAGGTGCGTCTTGCCCAGACCTACGCCTCCGTAAATAAAAAGCGGGTTGTAAATCTCACCCGGAGATTCGGCAACAGCCAGGGATGCGGCGTGGGCCAGATTGTTATTGGCACCGACTACAAAGGTATCGAAGGTGTACTTCGGGTTTAAGTTGGCATTCTGCAGGGTAGCCGGACTGACCGTATTCGTGTTGTTCTGGATGAGCTGGTTTGAGGCAGCAGGTTCCGGAACAATGTCTTCCTCCACAAGGAACTGAACGGAATCACACTTGATGCCGGTGACCTCTGCGATGGATACCATCAGCATGGTGCTGTATTTCTTCTTAATATATCCGAGAAAATTGGCATCCGGAACGATAATCTTTACGATATTTCCCGGCTGCTCCAGAGCATAGACCTCCAGCGGAAGAAGCCAGGTGTCAAAGGAGACATCAGAGATGTCGTATTCTTCTTTTAAATATTTTAGTATTTCATTCCATTTTTCTTTCAGTGTTTCTAACATTCGTTCAGTCTCCTGTATTTAATCAATCTATAGGAACGGTTCCGCATCTTTGTGGCCGCAGTCTATCCACAGTTCATGTGGAAAAAAATGGGCCCGTTTGTGGATACGCAAAAGCACCCAATCTAGAAACATTGTATACCATAAACCGCTGATTTTCAATGAAAACCGAAAAATCTTCGCCGTTTTGTGAAAATTATCAACAGACTTATCCACAAGTTGTGGATAACTTATTCACAATATCAACACCTGGTATGTGGGCAGGGTTTCGCGGCTGCTTATTTTTTGTGGATTTTCTGCGGATTCTTTTTTAAGAAAAGGCTTGACGAACCCGCATGAATTCTATATAATTGAGAAGATGTTTAATTAAAATAGTCGTAATGTGTTCAATCAAATAAGCGATGTAAAAAAGGAGGTGCCGCAACATGAAGATGACTTTCCAGCCGAAGAACAGACAGAGATCAAAAGTTCATGGCTTCAGAGCTAGAATGAGTACTCCAGGTGGAAGAAAAGTATTAGCTGCAAGAAGAGCAAAAGGAAGAGCGAAATTATCCGCTTAATGAATCAAGGTCACAAGAAATTGTGGCCTTTTGTATTATAATAAGATGGTAAAAAGATGAAACGATTTCCGAGCATTAAGAAAAATTCAGATTTCCAGACAATTTACCGGACTGCGAAATCCTATGCCAACAGACAGTTGGTCATGTATGTAAGAAAGACTGATGGAGGCCAGTCCCGGATTGGCATTTCAGTCAGTAAAAAAGTTGGAAACAGCGTGGTGAGACATCATCTGGCCCGGCTGGTGCGGGAGAGTTTCCGGCTGAACAGGGACACATTGGAAGAAGGATTAGACATCATCGTGGTAGCGCGCGCTGCCGCAAAAGACTCAGATTATAAGACAATTGAGCGTGCATTTATGCACCTGTGCGGACTGCATAACATTAAAAAAGAATCGAAGTGAGAATATGATTAACAGAATTGCAGGTTTGATCGAAAAGCTTCTTATATTAATGATACGCGGGTATCAGATTTTTTTGTCCCCGCTGAAAGTAAGAACTCACTGTATTTACACGCCTACGTGTTCTCAATACGCCATTGAGGCACTTACCAGGTATGGCGTGGTGAAAGGTTTATGGTTGTCTGTGAAGAGGATACTCCGGTGTCATCCATGGGCAGAAGGCGGTTATGATCCAGTTCCGTAACACATGAGGAGGTAGCACATTGGATTACTTAGTATTAACGAAGGTTCATGGGGCGATTCTTGGTCCGATCTCCCAGATTCTGGGATGGATCCTGAATGTACTCGTTACGTTCACCAATTCCTTTGGTGTGCTTAACATCGGTTTATCCATTATTTTATTTACCCTGGTTGTGAAATTACTGATGTTCCCTATGACGATCAAGCAGCAGAAGGCATCCAAGCTGATGGCTGTCATGCAGCCTGAGCTTCAGGCTATTCAGGCAAAGTATAAGGGCAAAACAGACAATGACTCCATGATGAAGATGAACGTGGAGACAAAAGCTGTCTATGAGAAATACGGCACATCCATGACTGGAGGATGTCTCCAGCTTGTGATCCAGATGCCGATCCTGTTTGCGCTGTACCGCGTGATCTATTGCATTCCGGCTTACGTGATGCCGGTAAAGGAACATTTTCTGAATGTGGTCTATGCACTGACCGGAACTTCTTCCGCGTCTGTCCTGAGCGAGGGGGCTGCGGCAAATCTGCTCCAGTTTGCGACCGACCACAATATTGCGTTAACGGGCATTAACCCGATCGGAGACTTAACCGGTGTGACCGGTGAGGCTCTGGCCAATAAGATGGTTGATATTCTCTACAAGCTGAATCCGGCTCAGTGGAATGATCTGGCGCAGGCATTCCCGAATGCGGCAGATGTCATTTCCACAAATGCGTCTACCATTGAGAAGATGAATACCTTCCTTGGCATTAATCTGGCATCCAACCCGTTTAACGGAAGCTTTGTACCGAGTCTGGCATGGCTGATTCCGATTCTGGCAGGTCTGACCCAGTATGCGAGCACCAAGTTAATGATGGCAACCCAGCCGAAGAAGAACAATGAGGAAGATATGAGCTCCCAGATGATGCAGAGCATGAACGTTACCATGCCGCTGATGTCTGTATTTTTCTGCTTTACCTTCCCGGCAGCAATCGGTATCTACTGGGTAGCCAGCAGTACCTTCCAGTTACTGCAGCAGCTTGTTGTAAATTCTTACCTGGATAAGGTAGATATGGATGAGCTGATCCGTAAGAACGTTGAGAAGGCTAACAAGAAACGCGCAAAGAAAGGCCTTCCGCCGCAGAAAGTAAATCAGAATGCAACTGCAAGCTTAAAGCATATGCAGGCAGTTCAGGAGAAGGAAGAAGCGGAACGCGCTGAGAAGCTTGAGAAGAGCAAAAAACAGGTAGAAGCATCCAACAATTATTATAATAAAGATGCAAAACCGGGCAGTCTGGCCTCCAAGGCAAATATGGTAGCCAGATATAATGAAAAGCACAATAATAAATAAGGGGGTAGCACCATGGATGGAAAGATTACAATCTCTGCCAGTACATTGGACGAGGCAATCACAAAAGCATTGATTGAACTGCAGACGACCAGTGAGCATCTTCATTATGAAGTGGTACAGAAGGAGAGCGCAGGTCTGCTTGGCATCTTTGGTAAGAAACCCTGTATCATCCGCGCCCATGTGATGAGCGAGGCAGAGGAGAAGGCAGCTGCTGAGGCAAAGAAGCTGGAAGAAAAGAAAGCTGTGGAAGCGAAAAAGGCAGAAGAGGCGAAAAAAGCCGAGGAGGCCAGAAAGGCTGCTGCGGCAGCAGAAGCTGCTAAAAAAGCTGAGGCGGCAAAGAAGGCAGAAGCCGCAAAGAAAGCAGAGAGCGCAAAGGCAGCAGCTCCGACAGCGAAGGCTCCGGTTTCTGAGAAGCCGGCTCCGAAGTGTGAGGAAGTGAAAGCAGTGCCGGAAGCTGCTGGAGAGGTTTCTGCGGAAGAGGCACCGAAAAAAGCAGTAAAGATCAATGAGGAAGCAGTAAAGAAAGCGGCAAAGGAATTCCTGGATCAGGTGTTTGGCGCTATGGGTATGCAGGTTTCTATCGAGACGGCATACAATGCCAGTGATCGGGAACTTCTGGTTTCCATGGAGGGTGACGACATGGGAATCCTCATCGGAAAGCGCGGCCAGACTCTGGATTCTTTACAGTATCTGGTAAGCCTTGTGGTAAACAAGGAGACCGAAGGCTACTTAAGAGTGAAGCTTGATACCGAGAATTACCGTGAGAGAAGAAAAGAGACGCTGGAGACTCTGGCAAAGAATATTTCTTATAAGGTAAAACGGACCAAGCATCCGGTATCCTTAGAGCCGATGAATCCGTATGAGAGAAGAATCATTCACTCTGCACTTCAGAATGATAAATATGTCATGACACGGAGTGAGGGTGAGGATCCGTTCCGTCATGTGGTAATCTCTTTAAAGAAAGAGGTTCCGGCAGGTGGAAGAAAGGAGCGTTATGGTTCCCGCCGTGATAACCGCGGAAGAAACAGAAACGCGGAGAACAGAGCGCCAAAGGCAGAGGCCGCAGCTGGGAAGAAAGAAGCAGCGGCACCGACTGAGGCATAAAACGGTTCAAAATTCCTGAGAGGCGAAAATATGCCATGCAGATAATTGTGTGAGCACAATACAGAAATAGCAGGCGGGTGTCTGGTAGTGGTCTGACCACCACCTGGCATCCGCTTTTGCTGTTACTATTGCCGTTCAGGCATTGCGCAGCCTTTTGTTCCTTTTCGTTAAGGGTTATTGATAGATTGGCCAAAGCAGGCCAAGTCGGAGGAAAATATGCTGAAAGACAGAAGTTCAGATACCATTGCGGCCATTGCAACGGCCATGAGCAGTTCCGGAATCGGAATCATCCGGGTGAGCGGAGACCAGGCGGTTTCCATTGTGAACCGGATTTTTGCAGGAAAAAAAGGAAAGTTTGATCTGAATACGGCACCATCCCACCGGATCTATTATGGAATGATCCACGATGGAGATGAGATGCTGGATGAGGTGCTGGTGATGCTGATGAGGGGACCGCACAGCTACACAGCGGAAGACACGGTGGAGATTGACTGCCACGGCGGTGTCCTGGTGATGAAAAAAATACTGGAGACAGTAATCAAATATGGAGCAAGACCGGCGGAGCCGGGAGAATTTACCAAGCGGGCCTTTTTAAATGGGCGAATTGATTTGTCTCAGGCGGAGGCCGTGATTGATGTGATCAACGCGCAGAATGATTATGCTGTGAAGAGTTCTGTGAGCCAGTTGAAGGGTTCTGTATCGAAAAAGGTGAAGGATCTGCGGGAGCAGATTCTGTATCAGATTGCTTTTATTGAGTCGGCGTTAGATGATCCGGAGCATATTTCTTTAGACGGATATGAGGAAGAACTATGTGGAAAACTGGACAGGATGACCGGAGAGATGGAAAAGCTGGTGCGCTCCGCGGACAGCGGAAGAGTCGTTTCTGAGGGAATCCGTACGGTAATCCTTGGTAAGCCGAATGCTGGAAAATCTTCCTTAATGAACGTACTTCTTGGCGAGGAACGTGCCATTGTGACGGATATTGCCGGAACGACCCGTGATACACTGGAAGAGCATATCCGCATGCACGGAATTAGCCTGAATATTATTGATACGGCCGGTATCCGGGAGACCGATGATGTGGTGGAACAGATTGGCGTGAACCGGGCGAAGGTGGCAGCAGATGAGGCGGATCTTATCATCTATGTGGTGGATGGTTCCAGGGAGCTTGATGAGAATGATGCCCAGATTATGGAATTGATCTGTGACCGGAAGGCTGTGGTCCTGTTGAACAAGACCGATCTGGAAACGGTGATCAGCGAGGAAATGCTGCAGGAGAAGACTGGAAAAACGATCATTCCTATTTCTGCAAAAGAAGAGACAGGCATTGACAAACTGGAGAAAACGATTCAGAATCTCTTTTATGAAGGAAGCATTGATTTTAACGATGAAGTCCTGATTACCAATGTGCGGCATAAGACGGCACTTCAGAATGCGTTAAACAGCCTGAACATGGTAAAACAGAGTATTGAAAATCAGATGCCGGAGGATTTTCTGACCATTGACCTGATGGATGCCTATGAGCAGCTCGGAACCATCATTGGAGAAGCGGTGGAAGATGATCTGGTCAATGAGATTTTTGGAAAATTCTGTATGGGAAAATAGCAACAAAGCTGGAAGGAATAAAACTATGCCATATTTAGAAGAATCATATGATGTTGTAGTAGTTGGTGCCGGTCATGCCGGATGCGAGGCGGCATTAGCCTGCGCGCGGCTGGGGCTGGAAACTATCGTATTTACGGTGAGTGTCGACAGCATTGCCCTGATGCCCTGCAACCCAAATATCGGAGGAAGCTCCAAAGGCCATCTTGTCCGGGAACTGGATGCCCTGGGCGGTGAGATGGGAAAAAATATTGATAAGACCTTTATTCAGTCCAAGATGTTAAATGAATCCAAGGGGCCGGCAGTTCATTCCTTGCGCGCACAGGCGGATAAGCAGGATTACAGCCGCCAGATGCGCCGGACCCTGGAGAATACCGATCACCTGACGATCCGCCAGGCGGAGGTATCGGAAATTATCGTGGAGGATCATAAGATTACCGGTGTGAAGACTTACTCCGGGGCGGTGTACCACGCAAAAGCCGTGGTTCTGGCAACCGGAACCTACTTAAAGGCACGCTGTATCTATGGCGATGTCAGCAACGCCACCGGACCGAACGGACTGCAGCCGGCCAATCATCTGACGGATTCCCTGATTGCGAATGGAATCGAAATGTTCCGATTTAAGACCGGAACTCCGGCCCGGGCGGACCGCCGCAGCATTGATTTTTCCAAGATGGAGGAGCAGTTCGGCGATAAGCGTGTGGTACCGTTTTCGTTCTCCACGGATCCAGAGTCAGTACAGAAGGAGCAGGTTTCCTGCTGGCTGACTTACACGAATGAAGAAACACATCAGATCATCCGTGATAATCTGGATCGTTCCCCACTGTTTTCCGGTGCGATTGAGGGAACTGGTCCGCGTTACTGCCCATCCATTGAGGATAAGGTAGTAAAATTCCCGGATAAGACCCGCCATCAGGTATTCATTGAACCAGAGGGACTTTACACCAACGAGATGTATCTGGGCGGCATGTCCAGCTCCCTGCCGGAGGATGTGCAGTATGCCATGTACCGTACTGTTCCGGGGCTGGAGCATGTGCGGATTGTGCGGAATGCCTACGCAATCGAATACGACTGCATTAATGCAAGACAGTTAAAACTGTCTCTGGAGTTTAAGGCTATCAGCGGCCTGTTCAGTGGCGGCCAGTTTAATGGCAGCTCCGGTTACGAGGAGGCAGCAGTACAGGGCTTTATGGCAGGCGTTAACGCGGCTATGAAGGTGCTTGGCCGGGAACCGGTGATTCTGGATCGCTCCCAGGCGTACATTGGCGTTTTGATTGATGATCTGGTAACCAAGGAAAATCACGAACCGTACCGTATGATGACTTCCCGTGCGGAGTACCGTCTGCTTTTGCGTCAGGATAATGCGGATCTGCGTCTGCGCGGAATTGGTCATGAGATCGGTCTGGTAGATGACGAGACTTATGCGAAGGTGCTTCAGAAGGAGAAAGACATTCAGGCAGAGGTAGAACGTCTGGAAAAGACGAATGTAGGCGCAAATCCGAAGACGCAGGCATTTCTGGAGCGTCATGGAAGTACTGCGTTAAAGACGGGAGCAACCCTGGCAGAACTGGTGCGCAGACCAGAGCTTGGCTATTTTATGTTAACCGAGATTGATGAAAAGCGGCCGAAGCTTTCTTATGATACAGCAGAACAGGTTAACATAAATATTAAATATGAGGGATACTTAAAGCGGCAGCAGCAGCAGGTGGCACAGTTTAAGAAGCTGGAGAAAAAGAAATTGGATCCGGATTTTGATTATAGCAGTGTGAACAGCCTGCGGCGCGAGGCAGTGCAGAAGCTGAATTTGTATAAGCCGGTGTCTATTGGACAGGCATCCCGTATTTCCGGTGTGTCACCTGCAGATATTTCCGTGCTGCTGGTACACCTGGAGCAGATGCGGCATTCAAAGTAATATCATAAGAAACGGACTGCCACAAACATAGTTTCCTCCGTTTAGGATATCGTTGTTCGCTTGCTCTCACAGCACGTGTCCGCCTGCATCGGACTGCATCCGCTACATTCGGACACGTGTGTTCAAGATGTGTACAACTGATATTCCAAAACTACTGAAATTATGTTTGCGGCAGTCCTGGTTGTTTCTGGCTTAGGGTTTAAAAGCAAGATAAAATTGAATTTTCCACGTAGGAGGAATTATGGAACAGGTTTTTGTGGATAAGATGACGGAGGGGACCCGGGAACTGGGGATCGTGTTGTCGGAGAAGCAGATGGAGCAGTTTTACCGTTACTATGAGCTGCTGGTTGAATGGAATAAGGTTATGAATCTGACTGGAATCACAGAACTGGAAGAAGTAGTAAGCAAGCACTTTATTGACAGTCTGGCTTTGGTGAAGGCAGTGCCGCTTCAGGACGGAAGAAGAGCATCGGCAATTGATGTAGGAACCGGCGCAGGTTTCCCGGGACTTCCATTAAAAATTGCATTTCCGAATTTGAAAATCACGCTGCTGGATTCTCTGAACAAGCGAATCAAATTTCTGAATGAAGTGATCAGTCAGCTGGGACTTCAGAATATAGAAACGATTCATGGAAGAGCAGAGGATTTTGGACGGGATGCAAAATATCGGGAACAGTATGATTACTGCGTATCCCGTGCCGTGGCCAATGCCGCAACACTTTCTGAATATTGCCTGCCGTTTGTAAAGGTGGGCGGTGCGTTTATTCCTTATAAGTCTGGTAAGATTGACGAGGAACTGGAGCAGGGAACAAAGGCAATTGAGAGCTTGGGAGGAAGTGTTGCAGATGTCATCCGCTTCGAACTGACCGGAGCCGATGCAGACCGGTCACTGGTGGTGATCGATAAGATTGCGAAGACGGCAAAGAAATATCCAAGAAAAGCAGGGATGCCGTCGAAGGAACCGATAGGGAAGTAAAAAGCAATATAGAGACAGAACCCACTACAGGTCCGAAACCGGTAATCCCGGCATACCACTGCGCAAAATATGGGTATTGTGTTCGGACGATGCAGCTGACAGATGTTTGCGGATAGTCGGACTAATCGTCCGCTGTCTCAAACACCAGTCGCTGCATAGCCGGACACGTATACCCATATTTATGCTCCGCGGAATGCTGGGATAACCAGCTTCTGCTGTATTGGCTCCGCTAAGAGAAAATAAAATCAGCCAGAACGGTATTGATAAAAAGCCGGGAATTTCAGCTTTTTGCCAGTACCATTCTGGCTGTGTTTTTTATTACCGTAGAATAGCAGGAAAGCAGAAGCAGGCCGGGACGGTAGCTCGCGTAGCATAAATAAAAGTGCAATGTGTCCGGCTATGTGGTGACTGACGTTTTCGGGAGGCGGACGGTCAGTCCGACTATCCGCAAACGGCTGTCAGCCACATCGTCCGAACACAGCACTTATATTTTGCGCAGCGGGCTACCGTCCCGGCCTGCTTCGGACCTTTCGTGAACATGATTTAAATTTTTATTTGACTGGCACAATTTCAATCCAGTATCCGTCGGGATCGGAAATGAAGTAGATTCCCATGGCCTCGTTCTCGTAGCAGATAACACCCTGCTTTTTATGCTGTTCATGAAGCTTTTCGTATTCATCGGTTACGAAAGCAAGATGAAATTCGCATTCACCGAGATTATATGGTTCGTTGCGGTCACGGAGCCAGGTGAGTTCCAGGGTGAAGTTACTGCTGCCGTCACCGAGATAGACCAGTTTGAAAGATCCATCTGCAGCATTCTTTTCGCGAACCGGTTCCAGGTTCAGCGTGTCTTTGTAGAATTTCAGACTTTTTTCCAGATCTAAAACGTTGAAGTTAAAGTGATTGAACTGAATCATAAATAAAGTTCTCCTTTTCTTTACAAAATAAAATTCATGTTTCACGTGAAACATTTTCTTTGCTGTTCTATATTTTCATTACAGTCAGTATAGTGAATGAAATGTATTGACCGTATGAAAGTTACAATAAATTATAATTAGCAGAAATAAGTTTTTATAAGTTCTGCAATTTTTTCTGGTTGTTCTAAATGAGGTAGTTCTTTTGTTTTGGGCACAAGAACGGTTTCAATAGAAGAATTATAATCCTTGTATTCGTTTAATCGGTCTTCGATATTTTCCACACCAGCTCCGCCAAGAAGATAAATGCTGTTATCTATTTTTTTCAGAGCATTGACCAGATTACATTTTGTGTAATTGCAGCGGATGCTTGCAAAAGTGGATTTAGGAGAAGCACCGAGATGAGAAGCTTCATAACATGCGTCCACATAACTGGATTTCACGGAATATGGATTAAAAAATTTCTTTGTGACAAGTTCTTCCAGAATCATTTTTTTGCTGCTTGCGATATGATACAGAAGTGTACCAAGGATTGGAAACTCAATAATACATTTGTACATTTTAGCAGTCTTACCAGGAATGGAGCTGAAATCCAAAAGACTGCGTGGATTAATTGCCATAATCTGATCAAACAGATCTGGATTATTTGCACATGCCATCAGTGGGATAGAAGCAGCCTCACCGGAGGTAATGATACTGGTGCGATGGCCGATTTCAGATTTAATAAAATCGGAGATCATTTGCACATACAGAAAATTGGTGTATGTCATATTCGCTTTCTCGGAACGTCCAAATCCCAACAGGTCGATAGTGTAAATGGTGTATTCATCACGGAGAAGCGGAATGAGCTGTTTCCACTCATGACCGGATGATATAGTATCCAAGTCGTGAATCAGTAGAAGCGGTTTTCCAGTTCCTTCTTTTGTATAGTGAACATTGCCAAGACGCCATTTGAAACAAAGTGGTTCTGGTTCAGCCAGAAGATTTTTAGAAATGGCAGAAACCTGAATTGCTTTGTTAATTGCTGCAGTAGTAACGGCAGCGCTGGCAGAAAGAATAAGGAGCGTGAGTAATTTGTTTTTGGCTTTCATAGTACCTCCTTTTTTGCCTTGCGAAGATATGCGTTTTGCATATGTTTAGTATAGTATTATTTTACAAAAGATGCAAGATAGTTACTATACGCGAGTAGGTATTTTCTGAACTGAAAATGTCGTATGACATTGTGATGGCAGCAGATTTTTCCGATTTGGAATGCGAAGCATCGATAAAATCCGTTGCTGTTTGCGCAACGCGTGAACAGCAGCTATGTTTCACGTGAAACATGAAAAATTATAAAAAGTGCATTTTTACACATACATTTTATGACAAAGAATAGGAAAAGCAAAAAAAGTGTGCTATACTAATTTTATTGCTAAAATAAGATTAGTATAAAGAGGTACTGAATAGTTACAAAATCAGAATGATAAAGGACGATACTATGGGAAGAATCATCGCAATTGCAAATCAGAAGGGTGGCGTGGGAAAGACCACGACAGCAATCAATTTATCAGCATGTCTGGCTGAAGCAGGACAGAAGGTTCTGGCAGTCGATTTTGATCCACAGGGAAATGCAACCAGTGGATTGGGCTTTGAAAAAGGTTATATGGATAAAACTGTATATGAGCTGCTGATTGGAGAGTGTACGCTGGAAGAGTGCATTATCAGGGAAGTGCAGGAAAATCTGGATGTGCTTCCATCAGATGTAAATCTTGCCGGTGCGGAAATTGAACTGCTTGATGTTCCGAATAAAGAATCTTTGCTGAAAACAGAGCTGGAAAAGATAGAAGGAGATTATGATTACATTATCATTGACTGCCCACCATCCCTGAGCTTGCTTACAATCAATGCGCTGACGGCGGCGGATACGGTTCTGGTACCGATCCAGTGTGAGTATTATGCTCTGGAGGGATTGAGTCAGATTCTTCAGACGGTGGAACTGGTAAAGAAAAAACTGAATCCGAAGCTGGAGCTGGAAGGCGTTGTATTTACCATGTACGATGCGAGAACTAATTTGTCTCTGCAGGTGGTTGAAAACGTAAAAGCACATTTAAATAAGAATATTTACAAAACTATTATTCCAAGAAATGTAAGGCTCGCTGAGGCACCAAGCCACGGAAAACCGATTAATATTTATGATACGCGTTCAACGGGCGCAGAAAGTTATCGAATGCTGGCAGCAGAAGTAATTAGCAGAGGGGAAGAATAGAAATGGCAGGAACAAAGAGAGGATTAGGACGAGGACTCGGCGCATTGTTCGGCGAGGATACAATAGAAGAGGTAATTGCGGAGGAAAAGGCAGCTGATAGAAAAAAGGCAAATGGTGCCGATCGGATAGTCGAGAAAAACAGCGCAAGAACACAGAAAAAGAATGAGAAAAAATCTGAATCTGAGGCTGGAAAAGTACAAAACGCAAATCTGAATCAGAAAGCACAGGAAAGCGCAAAATCCGTGTCGATGCTTGATGCAAAGCCGGAACAGGAAGCGCCGGCACAGACTGAGTTGGAACTCAAAGTATCGGAAATTGAACCCAATCGAGATCAGCCACGTAAGGCATTTGATGAGGCACAGTTGGAAGAACTGGCAGATTCCATTCAAAAATATGGCGTGCTGCAGCCACTTCTGGTTCAAAAAAGGGGCGAAAGCTATGAGATCATTGCTGGTGAGCGCAGATGGAGAGCGGCAAAGCTGGCTGGCTTAAAGACCGTTCCGGTAGTAATCCGGGAGTACAGTCCGCAGCAGGCCATGGAAATAGCATTGATTGAGAATGTACAGCGGGAAGATTTGAATCCGATTGAGGAAGCCCTGGCTTATCAGCGGCTGATGCAGGAATTTTCTCTGAAACAGGAGGAGATTGCGGAGCGCGTTTCCAAAAACCGTACCACGATCACTAACTGTATGCGTCTTTTAAACCTTGCTCCTGAGGTCCAGCAGATGCTGATAGAGAGACGCATTACCAGCGGACATGCAAGAGCACTTCTGGCTGTGACGGATCCATCTCAGCAGATAGATCTGGCGAAGAAGGTTGAACAGGAGCGCATGAGTGTTCGCGAGGTAGAAAAAGCAGTCAAACTTCTGGGAAAAGAAAAGAAGGAAAAGAAAAAAACACCAGTGGATGAGGCTGTGGAGCTGGTATTTCAGGATATGGAAAACCGCATGAAAACGGTTATGGGAACCAAGGTCAACATCAGCCGAAAGGATAAGTCCAAGGGTAAAATTGAAATTGAGTATTACTCCGAGGCAGAGCTGGAGCGTCTTGTAGAATTGATTGAATCTATTCAGCCGGTATAGTCTGAAAACGGAAGGACAGGAATGCATTAATATGGAAGGAAGTATTTTAAATAATCTTGGGTTTGATCCGGTGTATCTTTTGATTGCATCGGCGGTTCTTACCCTGATATTACTGGTTGTGACAGTGCTCTGCCTGATCAATATGAGAAAACTTTACCGCCGATATGACCTCTTTATGAGAGGAAAAGACGCGGAAACCATGGAAAATATGATTGTAGATCAGATGAATGCCATCATTGATCTGCAGTCCCAGGACCGTTATAATAAGGATTCAATCCGTACAGCTAACAAAAACAGCCGTGCTGCATTCCAGAAAATCGGAATTGTGAAGTACAATGCGTTTAAAGGAATGGGTGGAAACTTGAGTTTTGCACTGGCACTTCTGGATTATACCAATACCGGTTTTGTATTGAACTCTGTTCACAGCCGGGAAGGCTGTTATCTGTATCTGAAAGATGTAGAGCGGGGAGAAACGGAAGTGCTGCTTGGAGCAGAAGAGAAGGAAGCCCTGGAGCAGGCTCTGGGTTACAAAGAGAGAAAGCCAGAAGTATAAGAAAATTTTGTTGCTATTTTCACAATGTGAAAATAGCAACAAAACACAGAAAATGTAAGCGATACTGAGATAAAAACGAAAAAGAGACACGCAGAAACAGGCGGACAGTGGCAGGATGAACACAATCATCCGGTTCTGTCCGTCTGTTTTTGTTATGGTGTATATTGAGGAGATGCCGGTGGCATCTCCTCGAATTTAGCGCGCATTTTGTATACAATGCCATGTATGAAAAAAAGAGCATAAAATAGGAATAAAAATATTGACAATTATTTAACGAGTGGTATAATACTAACAGGTTCCATTGTTAAAGAAATATCAATTAAATTAAGAAATTTATAAACCCGATTTCAAGATTGTTGGAGGATAAGAAAACATGGCAAAGAAAGAGATGACAGTAGTTCCGGAAATCATCGACAGCGTAGAGGCACTGGAAACTAAGATGGCCGCTATGCGTGAGGCACAGAAAGTATTTGCTACCTATACCCAGGAGCAGGTTGATAAGATTTTCCATGCGGCTGCAATCGCAGCAAACCAGATGCGTATCCCGTTAGCAAAAATGGCAGTGGAAGAGACTGGCATGGGTGTTGTAGAAGACAAAGTCATCAAGAACAACTACGCAGCAGAGCATATTCACAATGCATACAAAGACATGAAAACCTGCGGCGTAATTGAGGAAGATAAAGCTTACGGCATCAAGAAGATTGCAGAGCCGATAGGCCTGGTTGCCGCTGTTATCCCAACGACCAACCCGACCTCCACCGCAATCTTTAAAACCCTGATCTGCTTAAAGACCAGAAACGCCATTATCATTTCCCCGCATCCGCGTGCAAAGGCCTGCACCATTGCAGCAGCAAAGGTTGTTCTGGATGCAGCAGTGAAGGCTGGCGCACCGGAGGGCATCATCGGCTGGATTGATGTTCCGTCCCTGGAACTGACCAACACCGTTATGAAGGATGCAGATATCATCCTGGCAACCGGCGGCCCGGGCATGGTAAAGGCAGCATATTCTTCCGGCAAACCGGCACTGGGCGTAGGCGCAGGAAATACTCCGGCTATTATTGATGATACCGCAGATATTAAGCTGGCTGTCAATTCCATCATCCATTCCAAGACCTTTGATAATGGCATGATCTGTGCATCTGAGCAGTCTGTAACGGTTCTTGCACCGGTTTACGAGGCAGTAAAGAAAGAGTTCGTATACCGCGGCTGCTATTTCTTAAAGCCGGATGAGATTGAGAAAGTAAGAAAGACTATCCTCATCAACGGTTCCCTGAATGCGAAAATCGTAGGTCAGAGCGCATACAAGATTGCGAAGATGGCTGGCGTGGAAGTACCGGAGGACACCAAGATCCTGATCGGTGAGGTTGAGTCTGTAGATATCAGTGAAGAGTTCGCGCATGAGAAGCTGTCACCGGTTCTGGCTATGTATAAGGCTCAGACCTTTGATGAGGCTCTTGCAAAGGCAGAGCGTCTGGTTGCAGACGGCGGCTACGGCCACACCTCTTCCCTCTATATTAATCTGAATGAGAAAGAGAAGATGGCAAAGCACGCAGCAGCTATGAAGACCTGCCGTATCCTGATCAATACCCCGTCTTCCCAGGGTGGTATCGGCGATCTGTATAACTTCAAGCTGCTTCCGTCCCTGACACTGGGATGCGGCTCCTGGGGCGGCAACTCTGTTTCTGAGAACGTAGGCGTGAAACACCTGCTGAACATTAAGACTGTTGCTGAGAGGAGAGAAAACATGCTGTGGTTCCGCGCACCGGAGAAGGTATATTTTAAGAAAGGCTGCATGCCGGTAGCTTTGAGTGAGCTGAAAGATGTTATGGGCAAGAAGAGAGCATTTATCGTAACTGACTCCTTCCTGTACATGAATGGCTATACAAAACCGATTACTGACAAGCTGGATGAGATGGGCATTGTGTACCAGTGCTTTTCCAATGTACAGCCGGATCCGACCCTGGCAAATGCCATTGAGGGTGCTAAGGCTATGACTGCATTCCAGCCGGATGTGATCATCGCACTGGGCGGTGGTTCTGCAATGGATGCAGGCAAGATCATGTGGGTAATGTACGAGCATCCGGAAGTAGATTTCCAGGGCATGGCAATGCGCTTTATCGATATCCGGAAACGTGTTTACACCTTCCCGAAGATGGGCGAGAAAGCTTATTTCGTAGCAATCCCAACTTCCTCCGGTACCGGTTCCGAGGTAACTCCGTTCGCGGTTATCACCGATCAGGAGACTGGCGTGAAGTATCCGTTAGCAGATTATCAGCTGCTTCCGAACATGTCCATCGTAGATACCGATAATATGATGAGCCAGCCGAAGGGATTGACCAGTGCATCAGGTGTGGATGTTCTGACTCATGCACTGGAGGCATATGCTTCCGTTATGGCAACCGATTATACTGACGGTCTTGCATTAAAGGCTATGAAGAATGTATTCGAGTATCTGCCGACCGCATACAATGATGGCAGCGACGTAGAGGCAAGAAGCAAGATGGCTGACGCCTCCTGCATGGCTGGTATGGCATTCGCAAACGCATTCCTGGGTGTCTGCCACTCCATGGCGCATAAGCTTGGCGCATTCCATCATCTGCCGCACGGCATCGCAAACGCGCTGCTGATCTCTCTGGTAGTAGAGTACAACTCTGCTGAATGCCCGAGAAAGATGGGAACCTTCTCCCAGTATCAGTATCCGCACACCATGGCCCGCTACGCAGAGTGTGCGCGTTTTGTAGGCATTCAGGCGAAGAACGATGAGGAAGCTGTGAAGAAACTCATCGATAAGATTGAAGAGCTGAAAGCTGCAGTCGGCGTAAAGAAGACCATTGCTGAGTACGGTGTAGATGAGAAATACTTCCTGGATACTCTGGATGCTATGGTAGAGCAGGCATTTGATGACCAGTGCACCGGCGCAAACCCGAGATACCCGCTTATGAGCGAGATCAAGGAGATGTACTTAAGAGCTTACTACGGAAAATAAGATAAAATGCAGGGGAACGCCCCGGACACGATATAAAACGTGTCCGGGGCGTTTTTGTGTGCCGGGAAAACAGGAGTTAAGAGAATCATGTGAGCTGGGAAAAATATGGCAGAAAGGAAGCTAAAATCTTGACAAAACTAATAACATTAGTCTACAATAAAACTAATATTATTAGTTTTTGGGAGGGAAATGAATATGGCTCACAAAGGACTAAGTCCGGACGCGGTAGTAAAGGCAGCGGTGGAGCTGATTGAGCAGCAGGGCAGAGATGCATTTTCCATGCGGCTTCTGGCAGATCAGCTGGGGATAAAAACAGCATCCCTCTATAATCATGTGGAAAACATGGAGACACTTCTGTCAGAGGTCTGCCGGTATGGAATGTGCCTTCAGAAAGAGGCAGAGATGCAGGCAATCGAGGGATGGCATGGCGAAGAGGCCGTGCGGTTTCTGGCAGAAACGTACCGCAGTTTTGCGAAGGAGCACCGGGAACTTTACTGGCTGATCATGAATATGGCGGCAAAAGATAACCGGCTTCTGGATGATGCGGCAGTTTTATTTACGGATCCGATAAAAAAGGTGCTGGAAGATTTCAATTTGAAAGAAGAGGAAAGCATTCATTACCGGAGACTGTTCCGGGCCATTGTTCATGGATTTGTGTCGCAGGAGGAGCAGGGATTCTTTTCCCACTATCCGGCAGAGGTGGATGGCAGCTTCCATTTTGCGGTGCAGTGTTACATAGACAGCCTGAAACAGGGAGAAAAGAGGTGCTCTTAATATGGGAAAAGGCAAAAATAATGAGGAACTGTTTCGCAGTATGCCGGTGGCACAGGCAATTCTGACGCTGGCTGTACCGACTGTGGTGAGCCAGATTATTACCATCATTTATAATATGGCTGACACCTTTTTTATTGGCCAGCTGGGGGATCCGAAGCAGGTGGCAGCGGCAACGCTGGCGATGCCGCTGTTTATGTTTATGACAGCGCTTTCCAATCTGTTTGGCGTAGGTGGGGCAAGCCTGATCTCGCGCTTTTTGGGCGGGGGAGAACGGGAAAAGGCATCGCGCTGCGGTGCATTCTGTATCTGGACAGCCGCTGCGGTTTCTGTTTTGTATGGTCTGATGGTTCTGGCTGGAAGACCGGTACTTTTGCCGGTTCTTGGAGCCAATGAGGAAACCTGTGACATGGCGTCTTCCTATTTATTCTGGACGATCGGTCTTGGCGCGCTGCCAACGGTCATGAATCCGGTGCTGGCTCATCTGATCCGGTCAGAAGGATATTCCAGGCAGGCAAGTTTGGGCGTGGCATTTGGCGGTATTCTGAACATGGTACTGGATCCACTGTTTATTTACGGACTGCATCTGCAGATCACCGGAGCGGCGGTTGCAACATTGATTTCCAACGCAACCGCAATGATTTATTTCCTGGCATTTATCTGGAAAATGCGTGGTGTCAGCGTGCTGACGCTTTCTCCGGAAATGTATACGCTGGGAGAACACATTCCGGCAGAGGTCATCAGCGTAGGAATGCCGAGTTTCCTTATTTCTATGATGGGTACGGTTTCCAATATGGTACTCAACCATATTATTGCCGGCTATTCCAATGTGGCTGTGGCCGGAATGGGAATTGCAAAGAAACTCAATATGCTGGCGTTTGCCGTGGGGCAGGGTATTACCCAGGGAACACTGCCGCTCATTGGTTATAACTATACTTCTGGGAACAAAAAGCGCATGCTGGACGCAATCCGTACTCTGTTTGTATTCAGTCTTGCTGTGGCACTGGCCATTGCAGTGCTTTTGTATATACAGGCTCCCGCTGTGAGTAGGCTGTTTATCAACAACAGCGAGACGGTGGCATATGGCTGCCGGTTCCTGCGTATCATCTGTTCCGCCAGTCCCATGACGACCATGACGTTCTTTGCGCTGACTGTGTTTCAGGCCACTGGAAAAAAGAGACAGCCGATCATTCTTTCCATGCTGCGTAAAGGAACGGTGGATGTGCCATTTATGATTTTGTTTAACCATTTAATCGGGATCCGCGGTGTGGCCTGGGCAACTCCCGTGGCTGAAGTAACATCACTGATGGTTGCGGCAGCAATGGTTATTCCGTATATCAGAAAACTGGCGCGGATGCCGGAAACAGCAGGACCAGTTTCAGAGACAAAAACCTGTAAATCAGTAGGTAAATAGAAAGATAATAATTTACATCTCGAGTTCTTGACAGAAAAAAATAAATGATGTATAAAAGATACAACGATGAAATTTAATTTGTCTGACATAATTAAAAACTGCAGCGAGGAGACAATGCCGTCATGTTTCTGGAAACGGGAGCATGGCGGTTTTTTTATAATAACAGGATTTTTATGACAGGAGGAACGTTTATTGAAGAATTGCCGCCTTAATTTGCGAGCCCATGATCCACTGTGTCTCAAAATGACACAAACATATGAAAAGACTTTGTGAGAATGCAATAAATCATGCAAATAAAACAAATGAAAACCATGCAGAAACCACGAAGGTGAACAAAATGCACAAACGACATTGACATTATTGATGCGAAATTGTAAAATTAAAACATCGAAAATAAAAATTTGGACAACGTGATCCATAAAATAAGGAGGAACAAAGTATGAAGAAAAGAAATCTTGCAGTCTCACTGACACTCGCGGCAGCTATGGCGCTGACCACAGCCTGCTCCGGCGGTTCACAGAGCAGCAGCACCCCGGAAACCACTGCAGCACAGAAGGATGCAGCAGCCGATACTTCTGCAGCAGCAGAGGGCGGCAGCAGTGATCTGGATACTTCCAACCCGATCACCATTGCAGTCGCAGCACCGATGACTGGAGATAACTCTGAGTATGGTATCGGCTTCGCAAACGCAGCAAAGCTTATGGCCCAGAAGTGGAACGATAACGGCGGATGCCTTGGCAGAGAGGTTCAGATCGTAGAGTACGACGATAAGAACACCTCAGAGGAAGCAACCACCATCGCACAGAAGATCGTATCTGACAAAGATAACATCGCAGGTGTGATCGGACATTTCGCTTCCGGCGTATGTATGACAGCAGCTCCGATCTATCAGGAGAACGGCGTGATCGAAATTTCCCCGTCCTCTTCCCATCCGGATTATTCCTCTATCGGTGATTATATTTTCAGAAACAACACCGTTATTTCTAAAGAGGGTGGTGCGAGTGTTGACATTGCAGTGAATGACCTTGGAAAGAAAAATATTGGTATCATTTCCATTATGACTGACTGGGGAACCAATACCTCCAAGATCATCACCGACATCATTGATGGTATGAGTGATAAGGGTGTTAAGGTTGTAGCTCACGAGGAAGTTATGGAGGGTTCTGATGACTACTCCGCAGCAATCGCAAAGCTGAACGAAGCTGGCGCAGAGGCAGTTATCTGCTGTGGTATGTACAACCTGGTAGCACCGGTTGCAAAGCAGTACAAGCAGGTTAACCCGGATGTTACTATCATTGCATTCTCCAACGCTTACAGCCAGCAGCTTCTTGAGCTGGGCGGAAGCGCAGTAAACGGCGTATGCTTCCCGGTTATCTTCTTCGCAGATTCCGATGATCCTGAGATCCAGGCATATGTAAAACAGTACACCGATGTTTACGGCAGCGCACCGTCTGCACTGACCTCTCAGGCATACGATTCCGTAGGTATGCTGCTTACCGCAATCGAGGATGCAGGAACTACCGAGTCTGACAAAGTAAAAGACGCACTTTACAATGTTGATTATCCGGGTGTTACCGGTCAGACCAAGTTTGACTCCAACGGTGATGTAGATAAGGAATTCGTAAAAGTAACCATCGAAGATGGCAAATTCGTAAAAATGAAATAAACGAAAGCGACAATTCATGTAAGTACATCTAAGGGAGCCGGAAAGCGTGCTTTCCGGCTCCCGGTATCTTTGAAAGGAGCCACAATGCTTGCTCAACAGGTTTTTAATGGTTTAGCCCTGGGAATGGGATATGCGTTAATAGCAGTCGGCTATTCGCTCGTATTCGGAATCCTTCGACTGGTCAATTTCTCACATGGTTCCATTTACGCGTTCGGCGCGGAAATTGCAATGGTATTCATTGTCAGCATGAAATTCGGCATTGTACCAGGGATTCTTTTAAGTATGTTAGTAACTGGTGCGTTGGGCATCATGATTGATAAGATCGCACTGGAACCTCTTCGTAAAAAAGGCTCACCGCCTATCGCATCTCTGATTACCACTATCGGTATTTCCAACATTATCACAAATCTCCTGATTGTTTTTATCGGTTCAGAAAAAAGAAACTTCCCGAACATTTTTGGTTACGGCATGATCAAGCTTGGCAAAGTTTCCATTACTCTGACCCAGGTTATGATGTGTGTGGTTTCTGTTGTTCTGATGCTGATTCTGGTATTTATCGTATTCAAAACCAAGATTGGTCTGGCTATGAGAGCCAGTCAGCAGAATGCAAAAGCAGCAAAGATGATGGGAATCGATGTAAACTTTGTTATCAGCTTTACATTCTTCCTCGCAGGTGTATCTGCAACTCTTGCAGGTGCTCTGGTTGGCGGTTATTATGAGATTGTTTACCCGAATATGGGATTTATGGCCGGCTTAAAGGCATTCGCGGCTGCAGTTCTTGGAGGTATCGGAAGCCTGCCGGGTGCAATCCTTGGCGGTCTGATCATCGGTGTTTCTGAGTGTATGGCAGTTACCTTCTTTGGTTCTACCTACCGCGACTCTGTAGCATTTATCATTTTGATCCTGGTGCTGATCATTCGTCCGAACGGTCTGTTCGGTAAGAAGGGTATCACTAAGGTATAAGACACAGTGACGAAACTTGGAGGATAGAGATGAAAAAAGATAATAAAACAATGCTTTCTTCGTTTGAACAGTTTACTTCGAAGAATGCAAAGATCCTTTGGGGAGTTCTGGCTGTCATTCTTATTGCGCTGCCGTTTGTGGTAAAGAACCAGTATTTTCTGACTGTTGTTGCGAAAATCGGATGCTATGCCATCCTGGGACTTGGATTGAATATCCTGACTGGATATACCGGCCTGGTTTCTCTGGGACATGCAGGCTTTGTTGCAATCGGTGCTTATACGGCCTCTCTTCTGGCTGTAACGTTGGGCTGGTCATTCTTCCCGGCTATGCTGGCAGGTATGCTGCTGGCCGCAGTGATCGGTGTATTAGTCGGACTGCCTACCTTACGTGTAACCGGAACGTACCTTTCTATTATCACCCTGGGATTTGGTGAGATCGTCAAGATGGTTCTGATGAACTGGCAGAGTGTAACGAATGGTACACTTGGTGTTAAAAATATCCCGAAGCCGCAGATTTTCGGTATTAAGCTTACGGTGGCAAACAATGGTATGTATTTCCTGATTCTGATCATGATCGTGCTGATCTCCCTGTTCTGTAAGGCACTGATCCAGTCTAAGACCGGAAGAGCGCTCAGAGCGATCAAGACAGATGAAATGGCCAGCACCATGATGGGAATCAATATCACAAAATACAAGATCCTGGCATTTGTTGTTTCTGCCATGATCTGTGCACTGGGCGGAGCATTGTATTCTTCCCTGATCGGTTACATCGATCCGAATACATTTAACTTTGATGTTTCAACCCTGATTTTAAGTATCGTTATTTTAGGCGGCATGGGAACTCTCAGAGGCATGTACGTAGGAGCAATCGTTCTGGTTGCTTTCCCGGAGGTTTCCAGAAGCCTTATGAAATACCGCTTCGTTCTTTATGGTGTTATCTTAGTCCTGATGATGCGTTTCCGTCCGGAAGGATTGCTGGGCTGGAAATCTTCCTTACCTTATAAATTATCCAAAAAGGTTCAGGCGAAGATAAACGGAGAAGAGGCAAACGCGTAAAAGAACGAGTTGGTAACGGATGGAGGCACAATGGCTAGAGAAGATTTGTTATTAGAGGTCAATGGAATAACGAAACGATTCGGCGGCATTGTTGCGGTGGAAAATGTAAGCTTCAAGGTTCACGAGGGTGAAGTCATCAGTATTATCGGACCGAACGGAGCAGGAAAAACGACCGTATTCAACATGCTGACCGGAGTTTATAAAGTTGATGAGGGCACGATCAAATTCAAGGGTGAGGAAATCCAGAGCATTAACCCGAGAGATATTGTAAAAAAAGGTATTTCCAGAACATTCCAGAACATTCGCCTTTTCTCGGATATGAGAGTAATCGAAAATGTACTGGTAGGTGCACATATCAAAACAAAGTACGACCTGGCTTCTTCCATTTTCAGAACAAAGAAATTCAGAGAAGAGGAAGATGCAATTACCTATGATGCGCTGAAGGTTCTGAAGGAAGTAGGGCTTTACGACAGAAAAGATGATTATGCATCGAACCTGCCTTATGGTGATCAGAGAAAGCTGGAAATCGCCCGTGCGATCGCTACCGGCGCAAAGCTGATCTTGTTAGATGAGCCGGCAGCAGGCATGAACCCGCAGGAGTCCCACGAATTGATGGAATTCATTAGACTTTTGAAAAAGCAGGGTTACACTGTTCTTATGATCGAGCATGATATGAGTGTAGTTATGAATATTTCAGACCGTATTTATGTAATTGACCATGGAAAACCGATCGCGGAAGGACTTCCGGAAGAGATCGCAAAGAATCAGAAGGTTATCGACGTATATCTGGGAGGTTCGAATAATGCTGCTAAAAATTGAGGATCTGCACACCAACTACGGCGCGATCCACGCCTTAAAGGGAATCAGCCTGGAAGTAAATGAGGGAGAGATCGTCTGCCTGATCGGCAGTAACGGCGCCGGAAAAACAACGCTTGTAAATTCTATCGTCGGCATCGTAAAATCGAGCAGCGGTACGATTACATTTGATGGAAAAGATATTACGCATGTACCTGCACATGCAATGACAAAAGAAGGAATCGGTATTTCTCCAGAGGGACGTGAGGTGTTCCCAGAGCTTACCGTAGAAGAAAACCTGCGTATTGGTGCATTTGTTGTAAAAGACGAGAACAAGATTAAAGAATCCTACGAAAGGGTTTATGAATTATTCCCGCGTCTGAAAGAACGTATCACGCAGCAGGCCGGTACCTTATCTGGTGGTGAGCAGCAGATGCTGGCTGTAGGACGGGCGCTGATGTCAAACCCGAAGATGATCCTGTTAGACGAGCCGTCCCTTGGACTTGCTCCGAACTTTGTAGAGATGATCTTCGGCATGATCGAAAAGATCAACAAACAGGGGGTTACGGTTCTTCTGATCGAACAGAACGCAAATATGGCGCTTCAGGTTTCGCAGAGAGCCTATGTATTGGAGAATGGTCTCGTAAGTATGTCTGGCAAAGCCAGTGACATTGCAAACAATCCGATGGTAAAGAAAGCTTATCTCGGTATGGCATAAAACTATGAAAGGATGTATGTTATGAAAAAGATTATCAACAATCCGACTGATGTAGTAAGTGAGGCACTGATGGGAATGCAGGCAGCTTATCCGGATAAGCTGGTTTACACTCCGAAGATGGAGGTCATCAGCAGAAAAGAGAAAAAGACGGATAAGGTGGCAGTGATCTCCGGAGGCGGAGCAGGCCATGAGCCGCTGCACGCAGGCTTTGTAGGAAAAGGTATGCTGGATGCAGCAATTTCCGGAAATGTATTCTCTTCTCCGAGCCCGGACCGTATCGGCAGTGCCATTGAGCAGGTTTCCTGCGGAAAAGGCGTACTGATGGTAATCAAAAACTACTCCGGTGATATTATGAACTTTGGCCTTTCTGCAGATCTTGCAGAGATGGACGATATTGAGGTTGCCCAGGTTATCGTAAAGGATGACGTTGCAGTTCCGGACAGAGAAGAGGGAACAGGCAGAAGAGGTATCGCAGGAACCGTCTTTGTACATAAGATCGCAGGTGCAAAGGCAGAGCAGGGGGCAAGCCTCGCAGAGGTAAAGGCAGCAGCAGAAAAGGCAGTCCGCAATATCCGTACCATGGGTGTTGCCATGACACCGTGCATTCTTCCGGCAGTTGGAAAGCCTGGTTTTCAGATCGCAGACGACGAGATCGAGATCGGCATGGGAATCCATGGTGAGCAGGGCGTTGAGACTACCAAGATCAAGAGCGCAAAGGAAATCGCAGAGATTCTGGTAGGACGCATTCTGGATGATTATGATTATTCCGGCAGCGAAGTTGCAGTTCTGGTAAATGGCCTTGGCGGTACCCCGTTAATGGAGCTTTACATCCTGAATCTGGAGGTACAGAAGATCCTGGAGGAAAAGGGCATTAAGGCATACCGCACTTTTGTAGGAAACTACTGCACTTCGATCGACATGACCGGTGCTTCTGTTACCCTGATGAAGCTGGATGATGAATTAAAAGAACTGCTGGATGCTCCGTGTGACACCCCGGCACTGAAAATCTGAAGGAGGGAATAAACGATGAGCTTTACTTTAACCGCAAAGGATTACGCAGAATATATCAAGCTGGCCTATGAGCTGATCCATTCCAAAGGTGACTATATCACAGAGCTGGACAGTGTGACCGGTGATGGTGATCACTGGACCAACATCAATATGGGCTTTGAGAATCTTGTAAAAAATGTTGATCGTCTGGAAACCATGGAGCTTTCTGATGAGTTCAAAGAGATCGGTAAGATTATGATGTCTGTAATCGGCGGATCTTCAGGCGTATTATACGGAAGTGCTTACATTGCTGCAGCAAAGGCGTTAAAGGGAATTGAGGTTCTTCATGATGCAGAGCTGTGCACTGTATTGAAGGCAATGCTGGATGCCATCGTAGCGAGAGGTCAGGCAAAGGAAGGCTACAAGACCATGATCGATTCCCTGGCACCTGCAGTTAAGAAGTATGAAGAGTGCCTGGCAAACGGAACCCCGTCTGCAGAGTTATGTGATCTGGTTAAGAAGGCTGCAGAGGACGGCGCAGAGAATACCAAGAACATGGAAGCAATCAGAGGACGTGCAAGCTATCAGGCAAACCGTGGCCTTGGACATCTGGATCCGGGTGCTGTTACCATGTCTTACCAGATCGCTACCCTGATGGATTACGCAGCAGGAAAAATTACCGAATAATAAAAGTAAGGAGTCGCAGTATATATGAGCGAGAATAGAAGGCAGCTTCTGAAAGATGCCATGGACAATAAAGAGACATACCGGATCCCGATGGGATTCTGGCATCACTTTGTACTTGGAAAGGATCAGTTCCAGGGACTGGAGCGTCCGGAGCTTCTGGACAAGATCGTAGAAGGCCACAAACGCTATTTTGAGACCATTGAGCCGGATATGATGAAGCTTATGAATGAGGGCTTTATGGGATATCCGCCGGTTATGAACAACAACCTGGAGACCGCGGAGGATCTTCTTGCCATCAAGAGCATCGGCCCGGATCATCCGTGGATCACGGAGCAGGTAAAGCATGTGCGCCGCCTGGTAGACCTGTTTGGTGATAAGGTCATGACATTCTACAATGTGTTTGCGCCGCTGCAGGTCATCCGTATCCGTCTGGACTTTTATGACCTGAAATATGACCGCTTTGTATATCTTGCAGAGCATTTCCCGGAGGAGCTTCACAAGGCCGGCATGGAGATCCAGAAAGATATCACGACCCTGGTATCTAAGCTTCTGACAGAAACAAAGCTGGATGGTATTTACTACTGTGTCCAGAATATTCAGAGCAAGATGTATGACCGGGAGACCTATGACCGCCTGATCCGCCCGACGGAAATTGGCGTGCTGGAGACCGCAAATAAGCTGAGTGATTACAATATTCTTCATATCTGCG
Organism: Clostridium sp. AF27-2AA; assembly: GCF_003478505.1. Classification (GTDB taxonomy): domain Bacteria; phylum Bacillota; class Clostridia; order Lachnospirales; family Lachnospiraceae; genus Brotaphodocola. The sequence continues at coordinate 79,403 of NZ_QUFI01000010.1, read as the reverse complement.
GATACGCGCATCACAAAAACAACTTAAGCTGGTATCAGGATTACGAGGCTAAGGCTTACAACTGGGCAACCTTTACAGAGGGCGTTACCATTGAGGAAGGCCGCAGGCTGTTCCCGGGCAAGTGCGTTCTGGGCGGCTTTGATAATAACCCACAGACCCTGATCGACAGCGGAAGCGAAGAGGAAGTCTGCAAGTTTGTAGACCAGCTTATTAAGGAAAACGGACACCGCGGTTACATCATGGGCGCTGACTGTTCCATTCCGAATAACATCAATGACGGAAGAATCCACTGGATTTCCAGACAGGTGAAAGAGAAGGAGAATTGTATGAAAGACGATAGAAAAGCGGTAATTGACGCATTTTTAAATAACGAGACCGAGGAGAGAGTACCGGCTGCCTTCTGGCATCATTTCGTATCTTTCCATAACCACTACAGCGGAGCAGATCCGGAAATCTACAACACCGTAGTTGCTGAGCAGAAAAAGTATATCGACGAAGTAAAACCGGATTTTTTAAAGATCATGTCCGATGGTTTCTTCGGTCATCCGTCTGTATGCCGCAAGACCATCACTTCTGTTGAGGATCTGGATAAGGTAGAGTCCGTTGGACCGGATCATCCGTGGATCACCAAGCAGGTTGAGTATGTAAAAGAGATCTGCGAGCATGCCGGTGATGATGTATACAAATACTACAACATCTTCTCCCCGCTTCAGTATATCAGACTTCGTTTCGAGGAGTACGATGAGGATTTCAAGAAATTCGTAAGACTGTTCCATGAGAGCCCGGAGGTTATGGAGAAGGCTGCAAGATGCATCGCTGAGGATACCAAGATTCTGGTTAAGAAGCTGTTTGAGGAGACTTCCATCGACGGCATTTACTACAGCGTACAGTGCGTACAGGATAAGATGCTGACCCACGCAGGCCACAAGAAGCTGGTAGAGCCGCTGGATCTGGATGTATTAAATTACATCAATGAGTTTTCTAATAAGACCATCCTTCATATCTGCGGATATGGAAAATATACCAACAACTTAAGCTGGTATAAGGATTACCCGGTAGCAGCTTACAACTGGGCTGTATATTCTGAGAACATTACCCTTGGCGAAGGCAAAAAGATTCTTGGCGATAAGCCGGTAATCGGTGGCTTCGACAACGCAGCGGGAAGCATTCTCTACACCGGAACCGAGGAAGAGTTAAGAGCTGAGATTAAGAAGATCCTCGACGAGGCAGGCACAAAGGGCGTTGCAATCGGCGCTGACTGTACCATTTCTTCTGACATTGCTCCGGAGAGATTAGAGCTGATCCGCAAGATCGCGGCTGAGTATACAAAATAACAGGATGAGATCCATGGAAAGGTCCGGGAAAGCCGCGCAGGTGGTTTCCCGGACCTTTCTGCATAATGGGGTGCGTTTTTATGAAGTTTAAGGGTGAGTTAAAAACAGAATTCGATGATTTCGCGCGAGCCATCTCGGATGTCCTGGAAACCGATGTCATCATCACGGATGCGGATATGAACGTGGTCGGAAGCGCGTTCCAGTATTTCTCTCTGTATCAGGATATTAAGATCGGTTCGCTGATTGCGGAGGTATTTTACGCCAATAAGGATGTGCTACTGGAGCATAAGCGGGATAAGGAAAGCTGTAGGCAGTGCCCGGAGTATCATAACTGCAAGATGGAGTCCTTTGTGGGTGTGCCGATCCGACTGGATCACCGGACCATAGGCGTGATTGCCCTGATTCTGCCGAAGGACCGGGGCAAAGCCCTGTTTAAAAAGATTTCGTCCACGGTTACCTTCATGCACAGCATGGCCGATCTGATTGCCTCTAAGATTACGGACAGTCAGTATTCCAGGATTATAGAAGAGAAGAATGATGAATTAAAGGGAATCCTGGATGCCAATGACACGGCGCTGATTTACACTGATTTTTATGGAAATATTCTGTTTGCCAATGAGTCCTTCCGGAAGCTGTTCTGGATCACAGAGCCGCTTCTGGGAAAACGGATCCAGGAACTGTTTCCATATGAGTCGGTCCAGGAGACGTTTCGCGCACAGGAGCGGAAGAGCAGGATGATGAAAGCCGCCATTGAGTGGAATCATTTTTACGGCATCATCAACATCAAGCCAATCTATGAGCAGGAACATGGCGTCTCCATGCTGTTTACCTTCCGCAAATACAGCGAGATCCAGAAGGAATCCGTGCAGTTTACGAACGGAAGCTATATTACCTTCGATTTCCTGGAGGATATCTGCGATATGGAGCTGCTAAAAAGGGCCAGAACCTATGCCAGAGAGAACCGCAACATCATTCTGGTGAATACCGATGATGCGGAGATCAATGAGCTGGTGGCAAAGGCGATTCACAACGAATCCAGCCGGAAGCTGAAGGATATTCTGATCATGCACAGCTCCAGCATTTACCAGGACTATCTGTGTGAGTATCTGTTTGGGGCAGATGGTTTGCTGCAAAACATCCATGACGGAACCATCATCATCAATTATCCGGAGCGGATGCAGATTTACTATCAGAAACGGCTGGCAGAAGTGATTGAGAACCGGAAAAAGCAGAGGGATCTGGAGCCGGTGCGGATCATTTTCTGTACGGATCAGAATCTGGAGGAGCGCTGTCAGGCGGGAGTGTTCAGCCAGAGACTGTATGAGATCATGAAGGATCAGAGCCTGAAACCGGTCCACACGGTCCATACCGACCGGGAACTGTTTCTGCGCTACGCGGAAAACATGCTGGATTATTACTGCCGCATTTACAAAAAAATCAGACTTGCGGTGGAGATACCGCCCTCAGATTATGAGAGGCTGATGGCTATGGAGATCAATGAGCTGAATATCCAGCTGGAAATGGCTGTGCTGCATGACGGATATGTGCGCTCTGCGTCAGAGCTTCCAAACATTTCCTCAAAAGAATATGAGCTGAAAAAAATCCGGGAGCTTCTGGATGCGGGAAGGACCCAGAAGGAGATCTGCAGCAGGCTTTCTATTTCCCGAAGTACCTTAAACCGCCGGATTGCGGAATTGAGAAAATAATGGTTTTCCGTTGCCTTTTCTGTGGGTGAATGGTATGATGGATGCATATCGAAAATAGGGCAATCGGTGCCGGGGTTTGTGGATGCAGACTCAGGGTAAAAGGGAAGCAGGTGGAAGACCTGCGCGATCTCGTCACTGTAAGCAGGGAGCACTGGATTATGCGCATGCCTGAGGGGCATGGCAGCCACTGGTTTTTGGAGACCGGGAAGGCAATCTTATGTGTGGGGAGCTGCGAGCCAGGAAACCTGCCGGTTGTTGGTACAGGAGCATTCCAGACCACGAGGACTTGGTCGTGCCGTATGATCTTTATAAAGATTTTCTCAGGCTTTTTCATGTCCATTATTCGTGGTATGTCCCGGTATTCCAAAATCGATTGTGTCAGTAAGGGTGGCTTTGTACCATACCATTTTAGAGGAGGATGTATCATGAAAAAGAGAACACTGACAGCATTATTTGCAGTGACCGCGCTTTCTGCTGCGATGATGGCAGGCTGTGCGGGAAAAGCAGAGAAGACCGAGGCAGCCACAGCAGAGGAGACAACCACTGAGGCTGCAGAGGAAACCACCGAAGCCGAGACCGAAGAGACCGAGGTGGAGGAAGAAGACGAAGAGAATTACGACACTGGAGACGCATCTATGGACAACGCAAGAAATCAGGATGAGATTGGAGATCAGGAGCTTATGGTAGTAAGCTTCGGAACCAGCTACAACGATAACCGCCGTCTTACCATTGGCGCTATCGAGAACGCAATGGAAAAGGCATTCCCGGATTACTCCGTAAGACGAGGCTTTACCAGCCAGATCATCATTGATCATGTAAAATCCAGAGATAATGTGAAGATTGATAACGTAGGCGAGGCATTAAAGCGCGCCGTTGATAACGAGGTAAAGACCCTGGTAATCCAGCCGACTCACCTGATGAATGGTCTGGAGTACACGGATCTGGTAGATGAGATAGCGCAGTATTCCGACGCATTTGATAAAGTGGCCATCGGTGAGCCGCTGTTAACCAGTGATGACGATTTTAAGGCAGTCATTAAGGCAATTACCGAGGCAACTGCAGAGTATGATGACGGCGAGACCGCAATCTGCTTTATGGGCCACGGTACCGAGGCTGACTCCAACGAAGTTTACGCAAAGATGCAGGATATGCTGGCTTCCGAGGGTTACAAGAATTACTATGTAGGTACTGTAGAGGCTACACCGAGCCTGGAAGATGTCATTGCGAAGGTTGGCGAGGGCGAGTACAAGAAGGTTGTTCTTGAGCCGCTTATGATCGTTGCAGGCGACCATGCAAACAACGATATGGCAGGCGATGAGGATGGTTCCTGGAAGACCGAGTTCGAAAAAGCCGGTTACGATGTAACCTGTCTGGTTCGCGGTCTGGGCGAGTTAGAGCCGATCCAGCAGCTCTTTGTAGAGCATGCACAGGCAGCAATCGACAGCCTGAAGTAATCAGATTTATAAAAAGGATAGAAAGAATGGGCGGCGGATGGATTCTGCCGCCTGTTTTGATAAGGATGAAAATATGAGAAGGAAAATATATGGAATTGCGGCAGCAGTATGTTTGAGCAGTGTGCTGGCAGCAGGCTGCGGTGGAAAGAATCAGGCAGAGACACTGCCTGCACAGGGCGGCGAGCCGGTGGCAGTATCGGAGGAGTCATCGGATTCAGAGACGAAGAACGATTCAAATACAGATGCGGACAACGGTGCGGAGAACAGCGAAGTAGCTGCGGAGGACGAGACTGCAGAGCATCAGAGCGTTGGGACAGAAGGCATGACACCGATGGATGGATCTGAGCTAAAGGATGGCGTGTACGAGATTCAGGTGGACTCCAGCTCCAGCATGTTTAAAATCGAGAAATGTGAACTGACCGTAAAGGACGGTGAGATGACCGCCGATATGAAGATGGGCGGCACCGGTTACTTAAAGCTTTTCATGGGAAGCGGGGAAGCGGCCGCAAAGGCTTCGGAAGATGAAATGATCCCGTTCGAGGAAGATGCAGAGGGAAGCCATCATTTTATGGTTCCGGTGGAGGCGCTGGACAAAGAACTGGACTGCGCTGCTTTCAGCAAAAAGAAGGAAAAATGGTATGACCGGGTTCTGGTGTTCCGTGCCGATTCCCTTCCGGCAGACGCGCTGACCGCTGCGGCCCAGGTGACCGCAGCGAGTCTGGGACTGGCCGACGGTACTTACACCGTAGAGGTGTCCATGGAGGGCGGTTCCGGCCGAGTGACCGTGGAATCTCCGGCAACGCTGACCGTAAAGGATCAGAAGGCTGTGGCTACGGTTGTGTGGAGCAGCCCGAACTATGATTATATGAAGGTGGGAGAGGAGAAATTTCTCCCGGTTAACCAGGGCGGCGAGACTTCTATGTTTGAGATTCCGGTGACGGTATTTGACCGGAAGATGGCAGTATCGGCTGATACTACAGCCATGAGTACGCCTCATGAGATTGAATATACTCTGCAGTTTGATTCCGCAAGCATCAAGGCAGAATGAGGACAGATATGAGAAAGTGTGGAAATAAGTGTCTGTACCGCAGGGTATTGGCTGGCGCGTTGTCAGTGCTTCTTGCGGTGGGGACTGGAGCCTGCGGCGGGAAGGCGGAGACTGGCACCGGCCAGGCGGAAGTGCTGACGCAGGGTGCGGAAGCAGGTACTGGGTCAGCAGCCCAGAGTGCGAATGGTTCTGACATTGAATTGCAGCAGGCAGGTTCCGGACAGTCCGGCAGTGCAGTGTCTGCTGCGCCAGTCTGGAACGATATGCAGCCGGAGCGCAGCATGGAGCTTTCCTATGCGAAGCAGTTTTCCGTAGATTATTATGCTGGCGGCTATGACCTGATCCAGGTGCAGGATGACAGCACATATCTTGTAGTGCCGGAGGGAGCTGCCGTGCCGGAAGGACTTCCGGCATCTATTACCGTTTTGCAGAAGCCGCTGGACCATGTGTACCTGGCGGCGACATCGGCTATGGATCTGATTGCGGCACTGGACCGGACGGACCGCATTACGCTGTCGGGCACGAAGGAATCCGGCTGGTATGTGGAAGCCGCAAAGGAGGCCATGGAAGAAGGAACCCTCGCCTATGCGGGCAAATACAGCGCGCCGGATTATGAGCAGATTCTTTCTTCGGGCTGTGACCTGGCGCTGGAATCCACCATGATCTATCATGTGCCGGATGTAAAAGCACAGTTAGAACAGTTAAAAATCCCGGTGTTTGTGGAGCGCTCCAGTTATGAGACGCATCCGCTTGGAAGAATGGAGTGGATCCGCCTTTACGGTGTGCTGTTTGATGAGGAAGAAAAGGCAGAACAGCTTTTGAAAGAGCAGGCAGAACAGCTGGATACGGTTCTGATAGAAAAGTCCACCGGGAAGACAGTAGCATTTTTCTATATCACGACCAATGGCGCAGTCAATGTGCGGAAGCCGGGTGACTATGTGGCGAAGATGATTGAACTGGCGGGCGGAAGCTATGTGCCGCAGACAGCGGACGCAGACGAGAACGCCCTTTCTACTATGAATATGCAGATGGAAGCTTTTTACGCGGAGACAAAAGACGCAGACTGCCTGATCTACAACAGCACCATAGACGGGGAACTACAGACGCTGGATGAGCTATTACAGAAAAATCCGCTTCTGGCTGATTTTAAGGCAGTGAAGAATGGCAATGTCTGGTGTACCGGAAAAAATATGTTCCAGGAAACCATGGGACTTGGAAATATGATTCTGGATATGCATGCGGTGCTTTCAGAAGATATGCTGGATGAAGCAGGACTTCATTATCTGCACCGGCTGCGGTAAGGGAAGGAGATAAACCATGAAAAATCGAAGGGCGCGCTGCCAGCTGGCGTTTTTGCTGCTACTGTTTTTGCTGGTCATTCTGGCAGCACTCAGCGTCAGCGTGGGGAGTGTTTCTCTTTCCTTTCAGGACATACAGGCAATTCTGTCCGGGGCGGACCGGGAGAGCACTGCCTTTCATATTCTGTGGGATATCCGACTTCCGCGCCTTCTTGCGGCGGCACTGCTTGGCGGAGCTCTTTCCGCATCTGGTTTTCTGCTTCAGACCTTTTTTGCAAATCCCATTGCGGGACCGTTTGTGCTGGGCATTTCTTCCGGGGCCAAGCTGGTGGTGGCTCTGGTCATGATCCTGTTTCTGGGGAAAGGTCTCTTTATGGGCTCCGCGGCCATGATTCTGGCGGCCTTTGCCGGATCTATGATTTCCATGGGCTTTGTGCTGGTGATCGCAAGGCGGGTGCGGCAGATGTCCGTGCTGGTGGTATGCGGTGTCATGATCAGCTATATCTGTTCCGCGATTACGGATTTTGTGGTGACCTTTGCGGATGATTCCAACATTGTAAATCTGCACAACTGGTCCATGGGAAGCTTTTCCGGCACGACCTGGGACCAGGTGCGGGTGATGACGGCGGTGGTGATTCCTGTGTTTGTGCTGTCATTCTGTATGGCAAAGCCCATCAGCGCATACCAGCTCGGTGAGGAATATGCCAGAAGCCTCGGCGTGAATGTGAAACGGTTCCGGGCAGAGCTGATCCTGCTTTCCAGCATTCTGTCAGCCTGTGTGACGGCCTTTGCCGGGCCGGTATCCTTTGTTGGGATTGCAGTGCCGCAGCTCGTAAAGCGGCTCTTTGGTACGGCAAAGCCAATCGTTGTGATTCCAGGATGCTTTTTAGGAGGTGCTGTCTTCTGTCTGTTCAGTGACCTGATTGCCCGTACGATGTTCGCGCCCACGGAGCTTTCCATCAGCTCGGTGACAGCGGTATTTGGAGCGCCGGTGGTGATCTGGATGATGATACGCAGGAAGGGAGCGCAGAGGTGAAAAAACAAAGTTATCTAAGTACAGAAAATCTTGCGGCGGGCTACGATGGGAAAGCCTGGATCCGGGAAATCAGCATTCATGCTTCTCGCGGAGAAATCGTGACCCTGATCGGTCCCAATGGAGCGGGAAAATCCACAATTTTAAAAAGCATTGCCGGACAGTTAAAGCCGGTGGGCGGCGTGGTCAGCCTGGATGGACGGCCAAGGGAGCAGTGGCCGGAAACGGAGATTGCCCGCCGGATGGCGGTGATGATGACAGAGCGGACACAGCCGGAGCTTATGACCTGCTTCGATGTGGCAGCCATGGGCCGTTATCCCCACACGGGGCGTTTCGGAACCTTGTCGGAAGCAGACCGGAAGGTGGTGTGGCATGCCCTGGACATGGTACACGCAAAAGAACTGGCGGACCGGGATTTTTCCCGGATCAGCGATGGACAAAGACAGCGGATTTTACTGGCACGGGCCATCTGCCAGCAGCCGCAGATCATTCTTCTGGATGAGCCGACCTCATTTCTGGACATCCGCCATAAGATGGAGCTACTGACTATTTTAAAGACGCTGGTGCGTGAAAAGCAGGTGGCGGTGCTGATGTCTATGCATGAACTGGATCTGGCCCAGAAGGTGTCGGATTACATTGTATGCGTGGGGGAAAATAAAATCTGGAAGTGCGGGACGCCGGAGGAAATTTTTACGGAAACGTGCATGGAGGAGCTGTTTGGAATTCCGGGCGGAAGCTACTGTGCGGAGTACGGATCAGTGGAACTTCCGGCAGCTGCCGGGACGCCGGAGGTCTTTGTGATTGGCGGAAACGGAAGTGGAATCCCGGTTTACCGGCAGCTGCAGCGCCAGGGCATTCCTTTCGCAGCAGGAGTACTCCATGAGAATGATCTGGACTATCCGGTGGCGAAGGCACTGGCGGTGCAGGTTGTTTCAGAACAGCCGTATGAAGTGATACGGGAGGAAACGTATGAGGAGGCACTTCGGGTGATGAAGGTGTGTGGAAAGGTGATCTTATGCGTGCAGGAGTTTGGAAGCGGGAACAGGAAAAACAAGGAATTGGCGCAGTGGGCAGAGCAAAATAGAATGTTGGTGAGTCCGGCGGTAAATGGCTGGGAATGATGAGAAAATGTGTGCCATAGCCGCTCTTTTGTAATAAGAATTCCAGTTTTGCGCTAAGTTTGCGAAAAAAGGGTAGACAGAAACACTTTAGTATGCTACCATGGTAACGTGTTCGCGGAACGTGTACAAGGAAAGCGTCATGGCGAAATGAGTATTGTTCGTGAGGAGGAATATTATGAGAAAGAGAATGTTAAGCGCAGCAATGGCAGGTATGATGGTCGTATCCATGACCGCATGCGGAGGCAGCAAACCGGCAGAGACCACCGCAGCAGCAACTGAGGCAGAGACTTCCGCTGAAGAGAGCACTGCAGAGGAAACCACCGCAGAGGCAGCAGATGAGGCTGGCGAGCTGGGCGGTACCTTTACCGTAGGTTTTGACCAGGATTTTCCGCCGATGGGTTTTGTTGGCGATGATGGTGAGTACACCGGCTTCGACCTGGAGCTGGCAAAGGAAGTTGCTGACAGACTGGGCCTTGAGTTTGTTCCGCAGCCGATCGCATGGGACGCAAAGGATATGGAATTAAGCTCCGGCACCATCGACTGCATCTGGAATGGTTTCACCATGAACGGACGTGAAGATGCGTACACCTGGAGTGAGCCATATATGGACAACAGCCAGGTATTCGTTGTAGCAGCAGACTCCGGCATCAGCTCTCTGGCTGATCTGGCTGGCAAGGTTGTTGAGGTTCAGACCGATTCTTCCGCAGAGGCAGCGTTAAAGGACAACGCAGAGTTAAGCGCAACCTTCGGAACCCTGCAGACTACCCCAGATTACAACACCGCATTCATGGATCTGGAGATGGGCAGTGTAGATGCCATCGCAATGGATGTCATCGTAGCCGGTTATCAGATCGAGCAGAGAGGCGAGTCTGACAAGTACGTGATCCTGGATGAGACCCTTTCTTCCGAGGAGTACGGCATTGGCTTTAAGAAGGGCAACGAAGAGTTAAGAGATAAAGTTCAGGGCGCACTGGACGAGATGGCAGCAGACGGCACCATGGCAGAGATTTCTGAGAAATGGTTTGGCCGTGATGTAACTACCATCGGAAAATAAAGTTTACATGAATCAGAAGACGAAGGAGCAGAAGTTATGCAGATTAATACCATGATATCACAATTAGCGGGAGGAATGCTGGTCAGCACAGAGATTTTTGTGGTGACACTGGCCTTTTCCCTGCCCCTTGGTCTTCTGATCGCCTTCGGCAGAATGTCGAAGAATAAGGTTTTGCAGGCAATTGTGAAAACTTACATTTCCATCATGCGCGGCACTCCACTGATGCTGCAGCTGATGGTCGTTTATTTTGGACCGTATTATCTGTTTGGCATTAAGATTAAGAGCAATAATTACCGACTGATCGCGGCGATGATCGGCTTTGTCATCAACTACGCGGCGTACTTCGCGGAGATTTACCGCAGCGGCATCCAGTCCATGCCGGCCGGTCAGTATGAGGCAGCAAAGCTTCTGGGCTACAGCCGCAGCCAGACATTTTTCCGTATCATCCTGCCCCAGGTAATCAAGCGGATCCTGCCGTCTGTGACCAACGAGGTCATTACCCTGGTCAAGGATACATCCCTGGCATTTACCATCAGCGTTCTGGAGATGTTCTCCATCGCGAAAGCGCTGGCATCTTCCCAGACTAGCATGATCCCGTTTGTGGCAGCCGGATTATTCTACTACATCTTTAACCTTGTGGTGGCGGTTGTCATGGAGTGGATTGAGAAGAAACTGTCCTATTATGAATAAAACCGGAGGAATATCATGAACTTACTGGAAATGAATCATGTGAAAAAATCATTTGGAGACCTTAAGGTCATTCAGGATATTTCTCTGCATGTAGGAGAGGGCGAGATCGTCTCCATCATCGGACCGTCCGGCTCCGGTAAATCTACGCTGCTGCGCTGTGCTACCATGCTGGAAACCATGGACAGCGGCGAGCTCATTTACCTGGGAGAGAAGGCCGCATGGAACGATGAAAAGGGCAATGCAGTTTACGCATCGAAGGCAGAGTTAAAGAAGATCCAGCAGAATTATGGCCTGGTGTTTCAGAACTTTAACCTGTTTCCGCACTACTCGGTGCTCCGCAATGTGATGGACGCGCCGGTGGCTGTGCAGAAGCGGGATAAGGAAGAGGTACGCAAGGTGGCGATGGAGCTTCTGGAGAAGATGGGCCTGGCCGACAAGGCAGATGCTTATCCGTGCCAGCTGTCCGGCGGACAGTGCCAGCGTGTTGCCATTGCCCGCGCCCTGGCATTAAATCCGAAGATCCTGTTCTTCGATGAACCGACCTCCGCACTGGATCCAGAGCTGACCGGTGAGGTACTTAAGGTCATCAAATCTCTGGCGGACCTGCATATCGCCATGGTGATCGTAACCCATGAGATGGCCTTCGCGAGAGATATCTCCGACCGCGTGATCTTTGTGGCGGATGGAGTCATTGTTGAGGAAGGAACCCCGGCACAGGTATTCGCGTCCGAGAATGAGCGGACGAAGAATTTCCTGGGACGCTACGGAGATATGTTAAAATAATTGTTATTGTAAGAGTAGGGCCCGGAAAGCCATTTTGACAGCTTTCCGGGCCTGTTGTATTTACTGTGGGAACTTGATATAATGGGGCAGAAGTGAGAAAAATTGTCTGCTAGAAAGAGGGGACGGCTATGCTGTATACATATCCGCATTATTATAAAAAATTCCGGTGTATTGCTTCGGAGTGTGAGGATACCTGCTGCGCGGGGTGGGCGATCACGATCGATCCGAAGTCTTTGGAAAAGTACCGTCATGCGAAAGGCGGGATGAAAGCGCGTTTAAAGAAGTCGGTGGACTGGAAACAGAAGTGTTTCAAGCAGAAGGAGCACCGCTGCGCTTTTCTGAATGAGGAAAACCTTTGCGACCTTTATACGGGTATGGGACCGGACAGTCTGTGCTGGACCTGTAAGACGTATCCGCGCCATATCGAGGTGTTTGATGGTGTGCGGGAAGTGTCACTGTGTCTGTCCTGTATTGAGGCGGCACGGATCATTCTGGGGACAAAGGAGCCGGTGCGGTTCCTTTCCAGTGAGAACGACAAAGAAGAGAGCTGCGAGGACGAGGATTTTGATTTCTTCCTGTATACCAAGCTTGGGGAAGCGCGGGATGTGATCTTTGAGATTCTGGAAAACCGGGAATTGTCCAGTGAACTTCGCATGGCACTGTGCCTGGCTCTGGCACATGATCTGCAGCGCAGGGTGTGGAACGAGAAGCTGTATGAGGTGGATGAGCTGCTGGAGCGGTATCGGGTAGGAAATATGTGCAAGGCGGCACAGGGCGCGGATGGTATGTCTGTGAAAGATGCCGGTCAGGCTGGACATGCCGGAGCTGGAGCGACTGTGACGCGGTTCTGCCGCCGTCTGGCATCTGCTAGTCTGGAGCAGTACAGCCGCTTTGAGACGGCCAGTGAACTCTACACGGTGTTTGAGAAGATGGAGCCCCTGGATCCTGCATGGCCTGATCGCCGGGATGGTATGGACGAAATCCTTTACGGAGCCGGGAAAGAGGCATATGAGGCGAACCGCCGGGCTTTTCTTACGGCAAACGGCACACGCCTGGAGCTTCTCCGGGAACAGATCATGGTATACTTTGTGTTCGGCTACTTCTGCGGGGCTGTTTATAATGATAACCCATATGGCAAGATGAAGCTGGCTGTGGCAGCCACGATTCTGGTGGAGGAGATGCTGATGGCGGAGTGGCTGCAGGAGAAAACGCATGGAGGGCCTGCGACAGCAGCTCCGACCGGAATCAGAGGCAAAGTGGCAGCAGCGGCATTGCCGGAAACGCAGATTGTGGATCTGGTGCACTGCTTCTCCAGAGAGGTGGAACACTCGGATGAAAACCGGGGCCTTTTAGAGGATGAACTGGTGAAAAGGGAGGAGTTTTGCCTGAAAGCACTGCTTGCGGCTGCTGTTGAGTGGAAAAACCGCTAAATTCCTGCAAAAACCGTAGAAATAGCGCTTGCAAAATACGGAAATTCCTGTAAAATATAAATGATGCAAAAGACGAGGGACATGACAATGCCCCTCTTTTTTATGAAAGGTGTTAGAAAGAATGATTAGTGCAAATGGTGTTACCCTGCGTGTGGGGAAAAAAGCATTATTTGAAGATGTAAATATCAAATTTACCGAGGGAAACTGTTACGGACTCATCGGCGCGAATGGTGCCGGAAAGTCTACCTTCTTAAAAATCTTATCCGGACAGTTAGAACCGACCAACGGTGATGTTGTGATCACCCAGGGTCAGCGTCTGTCTTTCCTGCAGCAGGACCACTTTAAATACGACGAGTACACCGTACTGGATACCGTGATCATGGGCAACAAGCGCCTGTACGATGTGATGAAAGAGAAGGATGCTATCTATATGAAGCCGGATTTCTCTGATGAGGACGGAATCAAGGCAGCAGAGTTAGAGGGAGAGTTTGCAGAGATGAATGGCTGGGAGGCTGAATCTGACGCAGCTAACCTGTTAAACGGCCTGGGAGTTGATACCGAGTATCACTACAGCCTCATGAAGGATTTAACCGGTGCGTTAAAGGTCAAAGTCCTGCTGGCACAGGCACTGTTCGGAAACCCGGACATCCTGCTCCTCGACGAGCCGACCAACCATCTGGATCTGGACGCGATCGCATGGCTGGAGGAGTTCTTAATTAACTTTGAGAATACCGTTATCGTGGTATCCCATGACCGTTACTTCCTGAACAAGGTCTGCACCAACATCGCGGATATCGACTACGGCAAGATTCAGCTGTACGCTGGTAACTACGACTTCTGGTATGAGTCCAGCCAGTTAATGGTAAAACAGATGAAGGAAGCAAACCGCAAGAAAGAGGAGAAGATCAAAGAGCTGCAGGAGTTCATTCAGCGATTCTCCGCAAACGCTTCCAAGTCCAAGCAGGCTACTTCCAGAAAGCGTGCCCTGGAGAAGATCGAGTTAGATGACATCCGTCCGTCCAGCCGTAAGTATCCGTACATCGACTTCCGCCCGTTCCGCGAGATCGGAAACGAGGTTCTTACCGTTGAGAATTTATCCAAGACTATCGACGGCGAGAAGATCTTAGATGGCATCAGCTTTACCCTGACCCGTGACAACAAGGTTGCCCTGGTAGGACCGAACGAGCGCGCGAAGACCGTTCTGTTCCAGATCCTGTCTGGTCAGATGGAGCCGGATGAGGGTTCCTACAAGTGGGGCCTGACTACTACCCAGTCCTACTTCCCGAAGGACAACACCGCTGAGTTTGACAGCGATGATACCATCGTAGACTGGCTGACCCAGTATTCTCCGGAAAAGGATGTAACTTATGTACGTGGTTTCCTTGGCCGTATGCTGTTTGCAGGTGAGGATGGCGTGAAGAAGGTCCGCGTTCTTTCCGGTGGTGAGAAGGTTCGCTGCATGCTTTCCAAGCTGATGATCTCCGGCGCCAATGTGCTGATGTTAGATGAGCCGACTGACCATCTGGATATGGAGTCCATTACTGCGCTGAACAACGGTCTGATCAAATTCCCGGGTGTTCTGATCTTCTCTTCCCGTGACCATCAGATCGTACAGACCACCGCAAACCGCATCATGGAGATCGTAAATGGTAAGCTGATCGATAAGATCACTACCTACGACGAGTACCTTGAGAGCGATGAGATGGCAAGAAAACGTTTTGTATTCTCTGTTGAGGAGAAAGACGAAGACTAAAAATAGTTATAGGGCAGTCCTGAAAGAGACCCGGAGGGGATCGAAGGGGACTGCCCTTTTTCCATGGTGCGTCTGGTGGAAGCTGCGCGGTTTGCCTTGTGGGCAAAGGCGGCATCCCCGGACACATTCTGACTGACATGTCATGGAGGACTTATGAGTTTAATTACAATCGAACATCTGACAAAATCTTATACTGAGCGCCTGCTGTTTGATGATACAGCGTTCAGCATCAATGAGGGCGAGAAGGTGGGCCTCATCGGCATCAACGGTACCGGAAAGTCTACCCTTCTGAAAATTGTGGCCGGACTGGAGGAGCCAGACGATGGCTCTGTAGTGCGCCGCAGAAATCTTTACGTCCGCTATCTGCCCCAGATTCCGGTATTTACTGCCGGTGATACAGTTCTGGATGCTATTGTGCGGGACAATCAGGACGAGCCGCATTTTTCTTCCCGGGAAGAAATTGAGGCCAGTGCCAAGAATATTCTGACAAGACTTGGCATTTATGACTTTGATGAGAAGGTGGAGCATCTGTCCGGCGGCCAGAGAAAACGTGTGGCGCTGACCAGTGTGCTGCTCTCCACGGCCGACCTTCTGATCCTGGACGAGCCGACCAACCACTTAGACAGTGAAATGGCAGACTGGCTAGAGGAGTATTTAAAGAAATTCCGGGGCGCCCTGCTGATGATCACCCATGACCGGTATTTTCTGGACAGCGTGACCAACCGCATTGTGGAGCTAGACAAGGGAAAGCTCTACAGCTATCAGACCAACTATGAAGGCTTTGTCAAGTTAAAGGCAGAGCGTATCGACATGGCGGTGGCTTCCGAGCGCAAGCGCCAGACGATTCTGCGGACTGAGCTTGCCTGGATGCAGCGCGGTGCCAGGGCCCGTTCCACCAAGCAGAAGGCCCATATCCAGCGCTATGAGGCACTGCGGGATATGGATGCGCCGGAGTTTGACAAGGAAGTGGAGATGGAGTCCATCTCCAGCCGTCTGGGCCGGACTACCGTGGAGGTAAAGGATCTCTGCAAGGCCTATGGCAATAAGGTACTGTTAAAGGATTTCACCTATATCTTTTTAAAGAATGACCGGGTCGGCATCATCGGGCCGAACGGAAGCGGAAAGTCCACCCTCATGAAGATGATCGCCGGATGGGTTCAGCCGGATTCCGGAACCATCGAGATCGGACAGACGGTCAAGATCGGCTATTTCTCCCAGGAGAATGAGGCCATGGATGAGAATCTGAAGGTCATCGACTACATCCGCAACGTGGCAGAGTATGTGCAGACGAAGGATGGAAGCATCAGCGCGTCCCAGATGCTGGAGCGTTTTCTGTTCCCGGGCAGTGTGCAGTACACCACCATCAGCCGTCTTTCCGGAGGTGAGAAGCGGCGTCTGTATCTGCTGCGCATTCTGATGGATGCTCCGAATGTACTGCTTTTGGATGAGCCGACCAATGATCTGGATATTCGCACTCTGACCATTCTGGAGGATTATCTGGACAACTTCCAGGGTATTGTCATTACTGTATCCCATGACCGGTATTTCCTGGACCGTATGGTGCGCCGGATCTTTGCTTTTGAGGGCGATGGAAATGTGGTGCAGTATGAGGGAGGCTTTACGGATTACCAGGCAGCTTATCTGATGAAGCATCCGGAACTGTCAGGCGGAAATGGTGCAGGCCGGGGCAGCGCTGGCGGAAATCGGAGCGGAGCCGGAAACAGCAGTGCTGGAAATGCAGGCGGAAGTGCGCAGGGAGCGGCAGGTGAGACCGGAGTCGATGAAGCATCCGGAACCGCTGCAAAGAAATCCTCCCAGGACGGCAGAGCCCACCAGAAGAAGCTGAAATTCTCCTTCAAGGAGCAGCGGGAGTGGGACACTATTGAGGATGAAATCGCCGGACTGGAAGCGGATCTGGAAGCACTGGATGGCCAGATCGCGGAGTCCGCTACCAATTACGGCAGGTTAAATCAGCTCATGACTGAGAAGGCGGAGAAGGAAGCACTTCTGGAAGAGAAAATGGACCGGTGGATGTACTTACAGGAATTAGCCGAAAAAATCGCCGCACAGTCTTAATTTTGTTATGACCGCTTAATGAAAATATAAATCCAGGGTATATCTGCCATGATTTTTTACAATGAAAGTTTCAAAATGAAGGGATTGACTTTAGTAATTTAAATTGTTATAATCTCTACGATACGTAAAGAGCAATGGGGCTCCGCCGATATTGGCGGTGCCCTATTGTCATTTTTCAGAAAAAGATGATAACTCAAGGAGGAGAAAAGTTATGTCTTATGTAGATGAAGTCTATGAGAGAGTAGTAGCACAGAACCCGGGCGAGCCGGAGTTCCATCAGGCAGTAAAAGAGGTTCTGGATTCCTTAAAACTGGTTATTGACGCAAACGAGGAGAAATACCGCAAAGCTGGTATCCTGGAGCGTTTTGTAGAGCCGGAGAGAATTATCTCCTTCAAGGTTCCGTGGGTAGATGATAAGGGTAACGTACAGGTAAACAAAGGTTATCGTGTACAGTTCAACAGTGCAATCGGACCGTACAAAGGAGGACTTCGTCTTCATCCGTCCGTAAACCAGAGTATCTTAAAGTTCCTGGGCTTTGAGCAGACCCTGAAAAACTCCTTAACCGGTCTTCCTATGGGCGGCGGTAAAGGTGGTTCCAACTTCGATCCGAAGGGCAAATCTGACCGTGAGGTTATGGCATTCTGCCAGAGCTTTATGACCGAGCTCTACCGCCATATCGGCAAAGATACCGATGTTCCGGCTGGTGATATCGGCGTAGGCGCAAGAGAGGTCGGCTATCTGTTTGGACAGTACAAGAGACTGACTGGTCTGTACGAGGGCGTTCTGACCGGTAAAGGCCTGACCTTCGGCGGTTCCCTGGCAAGAACCCAGGCAACCGGCTATGGCCTGATCTACATCTTAAACGAGATGTTAAGCCACAATGGCAAAGAGCTGGCTGGCAAGACCGTTCTGGTATCTGGTTCCGGTAACGTAGCTATCTACGCAGTAGAGAAAGTTCAGCAGTACGGCGCAAAGGTTGTTGCAATGAGCGACTCTAACGGTTATGTATACGATCCGGATGGCATCAAGCTGGATGTTGTAAAAGAGATCAAGGAAGGCCGCCGCGGCAGAATCAAAGAGTACGTTGACGCTGTTCCGACTGCAAAATACACCGAGGGCAAGGGTATCTGGACCATTCCGTGTGACATCGCGCTTCCGTGCGCAACCCAGAACGAGCTGAACTTAGATGACGCTAAGGCACTGATCGCAAACGGCTGCTTCGCAGTAGCTGAGGGCGCTAACATGCCGTCCACCAGAGAAGCTACCGACCTGTTCGTAGAGAAGAAGATTCTCTTCATGCCTGGTAAGGCTGCAAACGCAGGCGGCGTTGCAACTTCTGGTCTGGAGCAGAGCCAGAATAGCTTAAGACTGTCCTGGACCTTCGAGGAAGTAGACGCAAAGCTCCATGACATCATGGTTAACATCTTCGCAAAAGCAGATGACGCTGCAAAACGCTACGGCGTAGAGGGCAACTATGTTGCAGGCGCAAACATCGCAGGCTTTGAGAAGGTTGTAGATGCCATGATCGCACAGGGCGTTGTGTAAAATCTGATTTGAGTTAAAACAAAGATATAAAAAATCCCACAGGACCGGGCAGTTTGCCCAGATCCTGTGGGATTTTTCGTTTCAGTTAGAAATGGTTTTTGATGGAAAAAGATAATCAGGTTAAAATGACAGAAACGCCATCAGGAATCAGGGTGATGGAAGGTTCCGGTTTATGCAGAATTTCGACGGCCTGGCAAAAGGCATCGGAAAGGGAATTGCTATAAATAAGGTGCAGGGCTTCTACCATCTCTCTGGGTGCATCGCTTACCAGAATTACAGTGTGGTCCAGAAGAATCTGACAGAAAATCTGGGACTGCCACTGATCTGGAATCGTTTTAGTCTGCGCGCGCGAAAGGATGTCATCGAGAATTTTTTTGGTATCTGGCTCTCGGGCAAAGGTCTGGAAGAAATCCTGACCGCCATGTCCGTCACAGCAGCTGGAAAGCATAATAATGATACCACCCTTTTTGCAGGAGGCAGCAGCAGTGGTCATTCCCTTGACACTCTGGTAGATATTCTGATCAAGAGGATAGCCGCCGTTGGAAGTGATTACAATATCTGAAAAAACTGGTTTGCGGCGGCACATAGAAGATAAAAAGGCAACGCCGGCTTTATGGGCAGTATCAATGTCACCGGCTACTGCGCCGATAATTTCTTTATTCTGGTTCAGGATCACATTCAGGATAAAGCGGATTCCAGAAGCTTTTGCAGCAAAGAGCATATCTTCATGAACTGGATTTCCTTCCAGAATGCCTGAGACGGAATGAGGATCATGAATATTGCAGGCCGCATGATTGTACATAATGGTTTTTCTGGAGGCAACACCAGGAAGGATGCTTTTTCGGCCGCCAGAGAAACCTGCAAAGAAATGCGGCTCAATAAATCCCTCAGCAATCAGCAGATCTGCTTCACAGGCAATCTGGTTTAGTTCGATATGGTTGCCGCTGGGACTGGTGCCAATCTGGCAGAATGGGCCTTCATCACAATTATGGACAACAATGTGTTCCTGCTTGACAATGGTCTCGCCAAATCGTTCTGTCAGTTCTTTCTGTGTAGTTTTTCTGTGACAGCCGGTAGCAATCAGAATGGTAATTTGTACATCCGGATTGCCTTTTCGGATTTCCTGTAGAAGAAGCGGCATCGTGATCTGGCTGGGCATGGGGCGGGTGTGGTCAGAGGTGATGACCGTAACGGTTTTGCAGCCCTTGGCGAGAACAGAAAGCTCGGCGGTATCATGTGGATTTTCCAGTGCATATTTGACGGTTTCCTCCGGTCCCAGAGGTGGCCTGTAAGAGGACAGATCAGATTCGATGACAGCCTGAATACAGGTTTCTGGAAGAACTGCAGTCTGAGTTGTTTTTCCATATGGAAAAGAGTAGGGTTTGTTCATAAAGCCTCCTTTGCAGATGTGTTTGCAGAATGTATTTTTCTATAGTAATGATACAGAAGAATCAGTTTAAAACGGTCATTATCTTTGTGAAGCGGATTGAGATTCAGGGACTTTTTAAGCTGGTTCAAACGAAATACCATGGTATTTCTGTGAATAAAGAGATCTTCCGCAGAGGACACAAGATCCATGTTGTTTTCAACCAAAGCCTGAATGGTTTTTACAGCTGTCGCGTTGCTTTCAAGGTAAGACAGTTCTGCTTGGAAGAAGTGCTCAAACAGGTTTTCAGGAAGCTGATAGACCAGGTGCTCTGCAAGAAAGGCCGTTACAAAATAAATGTTTTTCTGTGAGGCGCTCTGGCTGGATGCATAGCGGAAGGCCGATTTTGCGGAGGAAAAGCTGGACGCGTAATCATTCAGGTTATTAACTGTCAGTCCCACCGCGATGGAACAATGGAACACCGAATTCTTTTTCAGATAGTCATAAAGGTTATCAAAGAAAAGCATCGGGGCTTCTTCTGTCATCACATGGCACAGGATGATTTCGCTGGAACCAAAGTTTCCCAGAATATCCTGATTTCCAGCAGAGGAGATAAAGTGCCGGACCATTTGAAAAAAGGTCTGGGCTGCTGCCGCTTTGGCAGGGGGGGACATACCATCCGGGGCCTGAAGCTGTAAAAGGCAGACTGCCCGGGGGAGTGACATATCCAGATCCAGTTCAGCAGCCAGCAATGCAGTATAAGTATGATCCTCGGTGGAAGTCGGATGAAGAAGATGATCCAGCAAAAGCGCCATGTCGCTCTGTCGGGAGGTTTGAGCTTTTCTGGTCGGTTTGGCCTGAAATAGCTGGATAATGGATTCTGCCATTTTAGCGGAGGTAAAGACATCTTCTGTTTTGGCTGCAGGAATCAGCAGGCGCAGCATGTAGATAGGAGCAACCGGAAAGGTAAGCTTATAAAAAGCTTCTCCCTGGGCGTTTTTTAATGATACAATTTCTTTGAACCCGCTGTAGGAAACCGATTCATCCGGGTAATACTCCGGTCGGGGCGTCTCCTGGATCATGCGGTTGTTTTTGTCCAGTAGCTGAAGAAAGCTTTCTGGAAATATCTCACGGATGGCCTGAAAAAGCTTTAGCATTTCATTTTCCTGCATAATACTCCTTTCTGACCTGTTCAATTTTGGATAACAGATCCTGATGTGGGAAGGTGGCATACATGGTTTTTGCAAATTCTTTCCACTGTTTGGTCTCTTCTGGGGTTACTTCTATGATTTTCATGCCTTTTTCCTGGGTAAGAATCCTCTTACAATTCTGGTTAATAACCTCCTGCTGTTCTTGGAAAATCCAGTTTGTGGTTTCCAGGGCTGCTGACTGGATTACATTCTGCTGTTCTGTGGACAACTTGCTCCAAGTGTTTTTGGATACATAGAGAGCCTCGGTACTCAGATAATATTTCAGGCGAGTGATATAAGTCTGCTCTTCGTAAAATTTCATACCGAGCGTGTTGCTGTATGGATTTTCCTGACATTCGATAATGCCGGCATGGAGGGCATCCTTAACATCGTTGTAGTTCATTTTAATGGGAATGGCTCCCATACTGCGATAGTATTCGTCCAGGGCTTCCGTAAACATGACCCGAACTTTCCGACCGGCCAGATCCTGTGGTGTATGGATCGGTTCTTTGGAGGTCAGATACCGCCAGCCCATGGACCAGATGTTCAGGCATTTTACGCCGATGGTGTCCAGATAAGGTTCGATTTCCTGCAGAATGAGGCTGTTCAAGAGGTACTTCGCTTCTGAGTTGGAATGGAACAGAAATGGATAATCCAGTACCTTTGAGCGGTTATTGGTAAAACGGTTCATTACACCAGTGGCTGCAACGATAAAGTCGATAGAGCCGGAGCGGAGAATCTCGAACAGGTGGTCATTGTTTCCGGAAATGGAGAGTGTGTGGATGTTGATATTGATTGCACCTCCAGAATTTTTACTGACCAGATCCGCCATTTTCTGCATACCCTGATGAAGCACGGAATTCGGCTGAATGACAATGCCAGCCTGCAGAGTGATCTTCTGATTGACATGCAGGGCAAATGCCCGGAGTGTCATGCGGTCAAAATCATTTTGTGCCGGATTTAAGCCGGTTACATTTTTTAATTTGGCGGCCCGCTGTAGCATGGTATTACGATGCAGCCCCAGGCTTTCTGCAGTTCGGGAAAGATTCTGATCATGCCTGGATAATTCAATAGCTGTTTCCAGTAAAAGTGGCTGAGTGGAAAGCTGTTGGGATAGAACATGAAAACGGCTGTTCCAGTAACCAGGGGAAATTCGGCTGGCCAGAAATTCAAATATATAGTTTTTGATTTGGAGACTCAGCGCGGCATCTGCATTGAGATAGTCATAATTTGTAATGAGAAACAGTGCCTCAAGATAGCTGTTTCTTAAATTTGGAAGATCTTCATAAGTACTTCCGATTCCTGCATGCAAAAGGATTCCCTGCTGTTTCTTCATATCTTTTACAATGGAGTCTGCATAGCCGGAAAGCATGTCCGGCCGGTCAGATTCACAAAGGTTCTGAGTGTCTTTGTAGATCACATATCGTTCTGAACTTAAAAATCCGAAAATATCATCTTTTGAATAGAGGGAGTGACTGGTGATTAGGCTCTCTATTGCGGTTTCGGAAGAATCAAATTTATAGCTGAAGGCATGTTTGTTCTGATGTGCGATTTCAAGAAGGATGGCACAGCGTGGACAGTTATAGCGGTAGTCGAAATCCTTCATGATCGGTTCAATTTCCGAGATTCCCTGGTGGATGTTGGAGAGCTGATTTACCAGAATACTTCGGGTGTTGGCCATTTGGCTGTGCCGATCTGATATCTGCGGAGCAATAAGAAGGCTGGTCAGCGTTTTTAAATAAGCAGATAGCTGAACACTGTTTTTGTCAAAGATCAGAAAGTAACAGACCAGGGTTTCTTCCACGTAAAAAGGTGTAATGGTGATTCCGAAGTGTTGTGCGGCCTTGTCTGGGTCATTGGTTGCGATACAGTAGGTGAGAACATCCTGTGTATAGGAAGTAACATCGGTGTGAGTACAGCTAAGTGCCTGCCAGGAAGGACTGGCAATCAAAATGGTTTTATTGCATACAGTCTGAATGTTGCTGATTAAAAACTGGAGATTTAAATCACTTAAGTACATGGTATGACCTCCTTATACAGGAAGTATAACATTGAATGAAAAGATCGGAAATGTGCACGAGATACAATCTTAAAAAAGAAAAATTATCGAATCAACACATAAAGACTGGAAAAATGCTGAAAAAAGCATAAAAATCACCCTGGAATACGGAAGTAATTTTCAGCACATATAAATATGGTGTGCTGAAAATACAAAAAAGAAGAGAGCTTGTTATATCCGACCAATATTGTTTTTAAATATGCCTGTTGCTATACTTAAGGCACATTCGAAACAGGAAACAAGGTCAGTAAGAAACGGGAGGTTACAACATGAAGAAAACATTTAAGAAACTGATTGCGCTTACATCAGCAGTATCTCTGACAGCTTTATCTGTAGCAGGATGCGGCGGCAGTTCTCAGACTTCTGCAGATGCAGGGAAGGGAAGCGAACAGAGTCAGGCCGCTGCAGAAACAAAAGTGGAAACGACTGATGCAGCTGCTTCACAGGATACGTCAGATGGTACGGATTACACACAGGGGGATAAGATTACAATTAAAATTGCCCATGTAAGTCAGGAAGGTGTACCGATTGATGTGGCATCAAAAAAATTAGGTGATATGCTGAACGAAAAGACCGGAGGCAGGATTACGGTAAATGTATTTCCTGCATCTGCTCTTGGCAATAATACGGAGTTATTAGAGCAGCTTCAGATGGGAACTCTGGAAATGGCTATTTCGTCAGTAGCATTTCTGGGAGCATTTACAGAGACAACCAAGCTTTTGGATCTTCCGTATCTGTTCCAGTCTAACGAAGCAGCAGAAGAAGTGCTGGACGGAGATGTTGGACAGACAATTTTTGAAAATCTGCAGCCGGCAGGATTTGAGGGAATGGCATGGCTGGCAACCGGCTGGCGTCATGTGACAGCAAACAAGGAGATCCATAAGCCGGAGGACATGAAGGGCTTAAAGATTCGTGTTATGGAAAACCAGATGCATATTGATCATTTTAATGCATTAGGCGCATCTGCTGTTCCGATGGCATTCTCTGAGCTTTACACCGCTCTCCAGAACGGAACCATGGACGCACAGGAAAATCCATTCGCGAATATTGACGGAAACAGACTGTATGAAGTACAGAAATACATCATCAAGACCGGCCATATTTACGATACCAGCCCACTTCTGGCATCCAAAACATGGTGGGATTCCCTCAGCGAGTCTGATCAGAAGCTGATCCGGGAATGTGTCAACGAGATGGTAACCTATGAACGTGAATTATCTGCAAGCAATGAGGCTGAACTTGAAGAAAAGATCGGAAATAACGGAACGAACGTCGTAATCACACTGACTGATGAGGAACGTCAGGCATTCAAAGACGCGGCACAGCCGGTTTATGATAAGTATGGTCCGGAAATTGGAGAAGATTTGATCAGCCAGGTCAATGAGATCAACCAGAAATATGTAAAATAATTTATCAGTCAGGCTGTCGGAATCAGGGTTACCGGAGATCGGCAGCCTATGTTATAAGGAGAACAGAATGGAAGAAAACAGAAAAAAAGTACCTTTTTATAATCAGATAGAAAAGTACATGATTGTGAGTATGTTTCTTGTAATGACAGTGATTATTGCGCTGAATGTAGTGACGCGATTTGTGTTTAATTTTACGCTTTCTTGGGGCGAACAGCTTGCAAGGCTGCTTCTGGTATGGACTTCTTTTGCCGGGATTAGCTGGGCCGGCATGATTAACGCACATATGCGCGTTACGGCATTATCGCTTATGTTTAAGAAAAATCCCAAAATATTTGAAACCATTTATTTTCTTGGAGATATTGTGGCAGTGATTTACGGTTTTTATCTGTCCTGGCAGATTTTTGGTGTCATGATGTTGGTGAAAAACCAGGGTCAGGTATTATCCGCGCTTCCGCTGGTACCGAAATGGATCATGTATCTTGCCGGAGTGCTGGGCATGGCTGGAATGAGTATTCGTATCATCCAGAGACGTGTAGGAGAATTCTGCAGTACAGAACAGGAATAGGAGGATAAACATATGATAGGAACAATGTTAGGGGTATTGTTTGTATGCCTGATCGGAACTGTTCCCATTGCGGTGAGTTTGGGATTGAGCTGTGTGGCTACATTTGCATTGGGCGGAGGAGGCAATATGATTCAGATGCTGGCCCAGTCCATGGTGACCAGTATGGATTCGTTTTCTTTGATGGCAATTCCGTTTTTTATGTTGGTCGGAAGCTTGATGGAGTATGGCGGAATCGCAAAAAAGCTGGTTGATGTAGCGGAAATGATGACAGGAAACATGCCTGGAGGTCTTGGTATGGCAGCGATTGTTGCTTCTATGTTCTTTGCTGCAATCTCCGGTTCCGGTCCGGCAACAGCTGCAGCTATAGGCGGTATTATGATCGGAGCTATGGTATCCCAGGGTTACTCCAAAGGCTATAGCGGCGCACTGATCGCGGCAGGCAGTACCATTGGTCCGGTTATCCCGCCGTCCATTCCCATGATCATGTATGGTGTCACTATTGGCGTTTCTGTATCTTATATGTTCATTGCCGGCATCATTCCTGGTATTTTAATGGGTGTTGCATTGATGATCTATAACTATTTTACCAGTAAGAAGCGTGGATATAAGGGAAGAGAAACGCAGGCAAAAACCGCCGCGGAAAAAGCAAAAGTGCTGAAAGACGCGATCCCTGCAATTCTGATGCCGATCATTATTCTGGGTGGTATTTATTCCGGTGTGTTTACCCCGACCGAATCTGCCGTAATCGGTGTGGTTTATTCAATTATTGTAGCGGTATTTGTGTATCATCAGTTGACCTGGAAGCGTTTCTGTCAGGCTATGTTTGACGCGACAATTACCTCAGCAACCATTATGGTACTGTTTGGTGCGGCGAATACCTTTGGCCGTATTCTGACTATGAACAGCGTGCCGACTATGGTGACCCAGTGGATGCTTTCTGTAACATCTTCAAAGGCACTGATCATGCTGATGATCAATATTGCGTTACTGATTATTGGTATGTTTCTGGATACGATTTCTTCCATTGTATTATTTGGACCGATTTTTGCACCGATCGCGATTGCAATTGGTTATGATCCGCTTCATTTTGGAATTATCATGGTGATCAACCTTTGTATTGGCATGATCACACCGCCAATGGGAGGCAATCTGTTTGTAGCGCAGAGAGTTTCCAACACAACTTTTGAGGAAATTTTTAAGGATACGCTTCCGATGATTCTGGTATTATATCTGCTTCTTGCGCTTTTGATCATATTCCCACAGATTACCATGTTCCTGCCGAAACTGCTTGGCTATGTATATAACGGATAAAAAGGAGAGAGTGCGATATGTTTATGAATGTAGAATTAATGGTCGATGAAAAATTGATTCGCGGAGATGTCAGAACTCCAGAGGGAGACGGGCCATTCCCAACCGTGTGTTTTTACCATGGATTCTGCGTGGACCGGATTGGTATTATGAGGCTACATGAGCTTTTTGCAAGAAAGTGTGTGGAAAACGGAATTGCCTGTGTGAAATTTGATTTTTACGGTTGTGGAGAGAGTGACGGCGATTTTTCTGAGATGCGTTATCTGGATGAGATTGAGCAGGCAAAGGCAATTTATAATTGGACAAAAGAACAGAGCTGGTGTGATCCGGATAATCTTTATCCGGTAGGACACAGCCTTGGCGGAGCAATTGTTTCAAATATCATTCCGGAATTACAGCCCAAGGGAGCAATTATGTGGGCACCTGGCAATGTGGCATATTATGATATCAGCAGCAGAGTGCATGCGATTCCGGGCAGTTATAAAGAGACTTACGATATCGGAGGATTAATGATGTCCAGTGAGTTCCTGAGCCAGATGCGTAAGCTTGATATTGTTAAGCGGGCTGCAGGATATGAAAAGGAAGTTTTGTTGGTTCATGGAGAGTTAGATGAAAAGGTGCCGGTTTATGCAATTGGACCATATCTGGATCTGTATGGAAAGCATGTAAAACTTGAGATTATTCCAGGATCCAATCATCAATTTAGTTCGGTTTCATGGAAAAATCAGGTGTATGATTGCAGTATCGAATATTTGAAGAGAAAAATTGCAGAGTAGAATTAAATGGGGATTCTGGGCTTATGAGAATGGTGGTATTAGACGGATATACTGAAAATCCAGAGGGGCATCATCGGAAAAGCGAATATTGAAAAAATGGAAGATGGTGTGATCATCATCAATAACAGTCATTTGTTATAGTTGCTATGGATCAGGATGAAGAGGAAAGGCCGCAAACACACGCGGCTTCTCCTCTTCATTTTCTTTTGTTATGAATTTGGTAACGTGTTTTTTCCTGCTGGGCTTTTGAGCAGGCGGTATCCTTCTATCGTCTTGCGGTGGTGAATTATATAGGTTTTCATGATAAAGGCATGCTGTTAGCAGGCGGCTGCGGAAACACCAACGGCGAACCAAAGATTGAACGCACAGGTTATCTGCAAAAAGCCTTTGAATTCGGAAAACAGATATATCCGGAAGAATTAAACACAGATCAATAATCAAATTTTCCGTCGTTCTTTTCTTCCAGTGCTTTGATCAGATTGTAAGTCATTTCATTATAAGGGCATTCCACGCCAACCTCTTTTCCCATGCGGATCAGGGCACCGGAAAACATATCAATCTCGGTATGTCGGTGTGCATCAAGATCCTGCAGGGTGGAATAGCGCTGGGACGGAAGCCATTTGGCGGCTTTAAATTCATCTGTTAAGGGAATGCCCTTTGCATTGGCTACCAGGACAACCTCATGGCGCATTCTGCGCATAATGGCATCTGCATAGATGCTGTCATCATAAACTCCGATGCCGACACCAAGAATGGCCTGAGGTAGATTGCGGGAAACATTTAAGCCGAATTTATCCCACATATCTAGCAGGATATCATCACTTAAATGAAGAGTAACCGGTGTGTCAGCAAAAATCTCCGCAATAGCAGCAAGCCTTGGATCCTGGCAGGCAGGCTGGTTCGGGATTCCGATGTAGATTCCGTTGTAGCCTTTTGGAAGTGAAAAATGAATGGAATTTCCGATTCGATGGGAGGCAATGCGGATCAGAGAGTAAATCATATGCTCCATGCCGATGCGCTGACCAATGAGCTCCTCACTGTCGACACCGTTTAGGAGGCTGACCACCATGGTATGTTTATCAGTGATGGTCTCGATATCCGGCAGAGAATCGCGAAGCTGGGTGTATTTTGTACAGACAAACAGAAGATCCACACCATGGGCTTCGGCCGGTGTTTTTATATGAAGAGAATAGACTTTGTCATTGATATTCAGGCCATTTTTGGCGAGACGGTCTTTTCGTTCCCCATCTGCGATGACCCAGAGATTTTCTTTATACTTGTCGGAAAGTCCCATAACCAGGTAGGAACCTACTGCGCCTGCGCCCAGAATGGCGATGGTGCGGATATGCTGATTCATAATTGTGTGCCTCCTTTGTTCTTTTATGCTGCAGATCACAGCAATTGTTTTTATGATATTACCGGAAAAGGCTCCTGTCAACTTTTCAATTGAAAAGCAGAAACGTATCATGTATAATGTAACGAGCGCAGGAGAAATCTGCTGTCTGTAATTCAGAAAATTAAGAAGGTGAGCATATGCATAAATTTCTGAGAAGCATTGGCTTTAGCACATATAGAAAAAAGCGTGATATTGAAAAACTTCTGGCATCGCTGATCCCGTCGGCTAAGTGGCGCCGGATCCAGCTTGATGAGGAAACCAATCTCTGCGAGCTGCGGGCTGAGGTAGCTCCGGGCATGGGCATTGTCATGATGGGCGAGATGGATGAGGAAGGCGCGTTCCAGTGTGAATATTATTACCCGTATCTGAATTCCCCCGATGTTTCCTCCACGACGGACTGTTCCATTCAGCGGCATACGGAAAAAGAAACGTACGCAGGACTTCTCGATGAATACCGGGTGGGAATTTCCCTGATCTTTTACCTGGAAAACTGCTTTGAGTACCGGGAACGCAAGGCCATGCGCATGCCGCGGACCGCGGAGTCGGTGAACCTGACCGGACTGGCCATTGAAGGCAAGGTGCTGCTTCCGCTTCACAAGACCAGAAAGCAGATCGAGATGGCAAAGGTTGCAGCCAGAGACCGCAATAACCTGTTAGAGGCTGCCAAGAAGGGCGACGAGGATGCCATGGAGACTCTGACCATTGAGGATATTGACCTGTACTCCCAGGTTTCCAGAAGAGCCATGAAGGAGGATCTGTATTCCATCGTAGATTCCAGCTTCATGCCCTGTGGCATCGAATGCGACCAGTATTCCATTATCGGCGAGATCACCGGCATTGAGACCAAGGAGAACCGGGTGAGCGGCGAGCTGGTCTATGACCTGACCATCAGCTGCAGCGACATGGTATTCCATGTGGGAATTGCCCAGAAAGACCTCATGGGCGAGCCAAAAGCAGGCCGCCGGTTCAAGGGGCAGATCTGGATGCAGGGAACCGCAAAATTTGCAGAGGCGTAAGTCTTGCTATTTTGATGGATTTTTGTTATTCTATAAGGGTACGTTTGGCGTACGATGTTCTCATAGTTAAATGGATATAACGAGCGCCTCCTAAGGTTGCGTTACAACGGCCACCTCAAAAAAAACTAAATAAGGGATTGCAGTTCGACTTTGATCGGGCTATAATCATATATCAGACACGTCCATATAGCTCAGCTGGATAGAGCACACGCCTCCTAAGCGTGGGGTCGGAGGTTCAAATCCTCTTATGGACGCCAGTGAACAACGCCGAAAGCCTTTGTTTTCAAGGGTTTTCGGCTTTTCTTATATAAAAAGCTACGAAAAAGCTCTTTCACTGTATGAGATAAAATTCTACTCCAAAATTTGATTTTTGACAACCCCTCCAGAATCGAACGGTTGTTATAAGACAAAATCGCCAGCTAATTTTTAGCAGAAAACGGGCTGTTCTTGCTAATGAAAATGCCCTTCCTGCTAATCAGCCCCAAAATCGTGCCAAAAATCCAGCTAATCAAAAAAGGCGGATGTTTTGAATACCATGCAGTTATAGCAGATAAAATTAAATATCGTTATGTACATAGAGCGTCTATTTGCCCCGCATTGGGGATGGATAGGCGCTCTTTTTTTATGCCCAAACCCATGGGCAAATACAAGAGATTGGAGGTGTTTTATTTGAGCAAGCCTGTTTATACCGCAGACAAGCCGAGCGACTGTCATTACTGCTACTTCTGGACGAATGGCAGAAAGGGCTGCCGTCTGGGTAGAAATAATTGCTACTACTTAATCTCTTTGCCGCCGAAACCCAAGTCGGAATGTGATGGCTGTCCCTATGGGCGAGATCACCCGTGCATTGGTTGGTGTACGAAGAAGGTTATGCGTGAAGTGGGGCTTCGTTGATATGGATGTGTATGAACAGGAATACCGCTTCTACTATTTTGCCCGATGTCCTTACGAAAAGACGGATACGACTTTCCGCAGCATTCCGCTGACAACAGAAAGTTTTCCGCAGAAAGAAGGTGGTGAAGCCGTGTGAGTTTTGATTATTTTTACGGTCAGCAATCCGATCTATTCACATTCTATCGAGTTCCGAAGGTGTTGTTCACGAACGAGAGGTTCTGGAATATTTCTGCCGATGCCAAGATGCTGTATGGCATTTTGCTTGACCGCATGAGCCTGTCTGCCAAGAATGGTTGGATAGATAAAAACGGTAGAGTGTATATCATTTTTACAATCGACGAAGCGAAGATGGCTCTGAACTGTGCTGAACAAAAGGCTATCAAGCTGCTCAGTGAACTTGAGAAGAAAGCAGGATTGATTGAACGTAAGCGCCAGGGTTTGGGAAAGCCCAACCTGATCTATGTGAAGAACTTTATCTCTGCTGTGGATTCACAACTCTTGAATTGTGAAAATCACAATTCTGGAACAATGGAAATCACAACTCAAGAACTTCCGAAATCACAATGTAATAATACTGATATTAAAAATACTGAATTTAGTGATACTGATTCTATCTTTCCTTCCGGAAATGGTGGAATGATGGACGAGAATGACCGGTATCAAGAATACTTTGATTATTTCTCGGATCAGCTCAGTATGGATTTGTTGAAGAAGGATTACCCTTACGATTCCGAAATGCTGGATAACATTCTGGAGTTGATCGTTGAAACAGTTTGCACGAAGCGACCGTTGATTCGCATTGGTGCAGAGGAGCGTCCGGCAGAAATTGTCCGCAGTCGGTTTATGAAACTGAATGCCGAACACATTCGATATGTTATGGACTGCTTCAAGGAGAACACCACAAAGATTAGAAATATCCGTCAGTATATGCTGACTACGATATACAATGCGCCGACGACAATAGACACCTACTACGATGCTCTTGTTCGGCACGATATGTCACACGGATATTTGGAAGGAGGATTTAAGAAATTGAAAATGAAGCGAGAGGAAGGAGAGTGACGATAAATGTCGAAAAAAGCAACCATCATTGCGGTGGTCAATCAGAAAGGAGGCACTGGAAAGACCACCACCACCGAGAATCTGGGCGTTGGCTTGGCTCTTGAAGGAAAAAAGGTGCTTCTGGTAGACACCGATCCCCAGGCTTCCCTGACGGTCAGTTTGGGCAATCCCTGCCCGGATGATCTGTCTCCGACACTTTCCGATCTGATGGGAAAGATTATGATGGAAAACCCTATTACTCCCGATGAAGGGATTCTTCATCATCCGGAGGGCGTTGATTTGGTGCCGTCCAACATCGAACTCTCAGGTATGGAGGTAGCACTGGTCAATGCCATGAGCCGGGAAACCATTCTCCGGCAATACCTGGATACAGTCAAACAGAATTATGATTACATTCTTCTTGACTGTATGCCGTCTTTGGGTATGCTGACCGTCAATGCGTTGGCAGCTGCCGACAATGTGCTGATACCGGTTCAGGCAGCATACCTTCCTGCAAAGGGTCTGGAACAGCTGCTTGGAACCATCAACAAGGTCAAGAGGCAAATCAACCCGAAACTGAGGATTGAAGGGATTCTTCTGACGATGGTGGACAGCCGCACCAACTACTCCAAAGACATCAGCAATCTGATTCGGGAGAGCTACGGCGGAAAGCTGAAGGTTTACAAGACCGACATTCCCCGCTCTGTCCGTGCAGAGGAAATCAGCGCAGAGGGAACCAGTATCTTCAAGCATGATCCCAAAGGCAAAGTTGCCGAAGCCTATAAAATTCTGACGAAGGAGGTGTTAAACAATGCAGAAAAAAGGCGCAAACATCAGCTTGAAGGGGTACGATGATATTTTCTCCACCGATCAATCCAGAGCTGAAGCCCAGCAGGAGCGTGTGCAGGAAATTCCGCTTTCTGAGCTACACCCCTTTGAGGGACACCCCTTCCGTGTGGTTGATGATGAAGAAATGATGAAAACGGCAGAGAGCGTCCGAGATTTCGGAGTTCTCACTCCTGCGATTGTCCGTCCTGACCCCGACGGTGGTTATGAAATCGTTTCTGGTCACAGGCGGCACCGGGCATCGGAGCTTGCGGGTAAGGAAACCATGCCTGCGATTGTTCGTGACCTGGACGATGATGCAGCCATTATTTTGATGGTTGATGCGAATTTGCAGAGGGAGAGTATCCTGCCGAGTGAAAGAGCATTTGCTTATAAGATGAAGCTGGATGCGATTAAACATCAAGGTCAACGCACCGATTTAACTTCATCCCAAGTTGGGATGAAGTTGCAGGCAATGGATATAGTCGGTCAGGAGGCAGGAGAAAGCAGAAATCAGGTACACCGTTATATCCGTCTGACCGAACTGATTCCGGAACTGCTGGATATGGTAGATACGGGTCAGATCAAATTCAATCCTGCGGTGGAGCTTTCCTATCTGGCAAGTGAAGAACAGAAGGATTTTCTTTCTGCAATGGATTATGCTCAAGCAGCTCCTTCCCTTTCGCAAGCACAGCGAATTAAAAAGCTCGCACAGGAGGGCGAGTGTACGCTGGATGCGATGTGCGAGATTATGAATGAAATCAAGAAGGGAGAGCTGGACAGAGTAACCTTCAAAACGGATTCGTTGCGAAAATACTTCCCGAAGTCCTATACCAACAAGCAGATGGAGGATAAAATCATTCAGCTTTTGGAGCAATGGCAGAAAAAAAGAGAAAAATCAATGGAAAGGTAAGGTAAAAAATGTTTACACCCAAAAACATTCAGGGCGCTTTGGAAGAACTCTACGACCTTTGCGATCCTGATTATATGGTAGATATGCTCGTAAACTACAGTGAGGAGTTCGATGATATTTCTCCTGCGCTTCTGGCAAAGTCGTTTCAGAAAAATGCCGAGATGATTAGCGAGTATCGAGTATTGTCCTCTGCTGGTGAGGGTATCGACTATCAGGGAAAGGTACTTCTGAACAGCAGAGCCGTGCGGCTTCTGTCCTATGTAGAAGATATGAGCGGCGATGAAAAAGTTCGCACGATTCAGAGCAAGGAGCTGTGGTTAGCAGAAGATATGACATTCTATGTGGTGTCCTGTATGTCTACGATCACGATGGACAAGGAAGAAGCCATTTGTCTTAACGAACACCGCAGCGTGGTTACTACGGTGGAATGCGAGGACGATATTTTCTTCGACATGGGTTCCCTGATTTGCGAACTGGACGATATTTGCTTGTTCGAGCTTTTAGCCGATGTGGATGCGACTATTTATGAACTGTAACAGGTTCATGGATGGTCGCTTTTCTTATTTCCAAAGAAACGGAGGTATCGAAACTTGAAAGAATACGATGTGAAGATCACCGAAACCTTGGAGAAAACGGTTACGGTGCAAGCAGAATCTCACGATGCGGCAGAGGAACAGGTTAGAGCCGCTTATTACAATTCGGAGTACATTCTGGACTCCGAAAACTTTACCGGTGTTGCGTTCGGCACGACCGAGGAACGGGAGGTTCAGAAAGAACAGGCAGATACCATGAATGTGTTGCTGGTAAAGCCGTTCATGTATCCGCAGGCTGTGCAGATCGGCTGTGAGCTGGAGGATTTGCAGAAAGCCGTAGGTGGCGATATTGAGGCAACTTATCCGTTCAATGAGCCGGTTGCACTGGTGATGCACGACGAAGGTAAACTCGTAGGCAAAGAACTGAACCGTGCGCTGCGTGATGATGACGGCGATATTTATGACATTATCGCCGGTGATTTTCTGGTTGTGGGATTGGGCGAGGATGATTTTTGTTCTCTGTCCCCGGAACTGATGAAGCAGTTTGAGGAACACTTTCATCAGCCTGAGACTTTTGTACGCATGGGGCGCAGCATTATGGCGCTTCCCCTGCCGGATGACATGGTGAAGAAAGAAGATGCACCTGTCAAAGCTGATTCGGTTCCCCACAAAAGTAACCCTGACCGAGATGTTCTGTAAGGAGGTTCTTATGCAAAGAAATTCGACGATTGGAGAGCTGATGGAGCGAAAGCGGATTCAGGATGGTGCCAAGGAGTACCAGGGACATACCTATATGGACTTGGCACGATTTGATGACGCCACCAAGCACATGATTATTTTCGATGTGCTGACCGATGAATCGCCTGTCGGTTGGAAAGGCGAAAGAAATCGCCTGTATTTGAGCGATGTGGGTTATCAGAAGGCTCTGGATAACCAGAAAGCTGGCAATATCAAGATTATCAGCCATGCCGCAGTTGCCAAGGGCAATCTGTATTACGACCACAGAGATATGGCACGATAATCTGTTCACTCTACTGCTTGCAGGAGGTGATGAATCATGCAGGAAGAAGTTGAAAACAGAACAGTAAACCTGGCGATCAGCACAACCAAGCTGACGGGGCGCACTATCATTGCCGGTATCCGCAAGTATTTGCAGCACCGGGAAAAAGTGAAGATGAAAAAGGCACGAGACCCTGCCGTTCATGGAAAGCAATCCGTGAAACAGCTTTTGGGACAGAATCAGGGTGCTACGAATGTTGAGATCGACAAAGAGAGTATCCGTGATTTTGAAAAGCTCGCCAAGAAGTATGGCGTGGACTTTGCCGTAAGAAAAGATAAGTCCGTTGATCCTCCCCGGTTTCTTGTTTTTGTCCGTTCTAAAGATGCAGATGCTTTGGATGCAATCTGCAAGGAACATCAGGCAAGGGCATTAACCAAGAATGAAAAGCCGAGCGTTCTGGCGCAGCTGAAGAAGTTCAAGGAAATTGTCGCAGCGATTCCGAAGAAGGTTCGAGAGAAGAAACAGGAGCGTGATCTGTGATGGATAAGAGAAAAATGAAAAAGCTCCTGATTCTGAATTTACCGTATTTTCTGGTAGGGTTGTTCGCTACGAATTTAGGAGAAGCATGGAGATTGGCTGAGGGGGCAGATTCATCTGCGAAAATCCTCAGCTTTTTTCATGCCCTTCCGATAGCCCTGAACAATCCGTTTCCCAGCTTTCACCCGTTGGATTTGCTGATTGGTATTCTCTGCGGCGCAGGACTTCGGCTGGCTGTCTATCTAAAAGGCAAAAACGCAAAGAAGTACCGACACAATGTTGAGTACGGTTCTGCTCGTTGGGGAACGGCAAAAGATATTGAGCCGTTTATTGCACCAAAGTTCGAGGACAATGTGATCCTGACGAAAACGGAGCGGCTGATGATGAGCAATCGCCCGAAGAATCCTGCCAATGCCCGAAATAAGAATGTTCTGATTATCGGCGGTTCGGGTTCCGGTAAAACTCGCTTTTGGTTGAAGCCAAACCTTCTCCAGATGCACAGTTCCTATGTGGTCACTGACCCGAATGGTAATTTACAATAAGGATAAAGGGAGCGCGCACCCTCAAGAAAGGAGGTTACACCCCATGAAGAAACAGCCGGACAAGGGAAAAATCACAGCCCTGTACGAGCGTCTTTCCCATGACGATGAGCGAGCCGGGGAAAGCGTGTCGATAGAAAACCAAAAGCGCATTTTGGAGGACTACGCCCAAAAGAACGGCTTTACGAATATCCGGCACTTCACCGATGACGGAGTGCGGGGAACGACTTTCAAGCGTCCGGGGCTGGACGCTATGCTGGAAGAAATCCGGGCGGGAAATGTGGCTACGGTCATTATCAAAGACCAAAGCAGGATTGGCCGTGATGTTGTCGAAGTGGGGCTTTTGAAGCGCACCTTTGACGAGTACCATGTACGCTTTATTGCGGCAAATGACAACCTTGATACCGCCAACGGCTTTGATATAATGTCCATTTTCCGAGATGTGATAAACGAGTGGTATGTTGCCGACACCAGCCGGAAAATCAAGACCGTTTTCAAGTCGAGAATGGAAAAGGGCTTGCGCTGCTCCGGCAGCGTCAGCTATGGCTACCTTGCGTCCAAGGAGAACAAGGGCGAATGGGTAATCGACGAGGAAGCCGCCGCCGTTGTGCGCCGTATCTTCCACAGCGTTGTTGCCGGGGAGAGTATCGCCAGCATAGCAAGGGCACTCCGCGCCGAGAAAATCCCTATCCCGTCCGAGCATTGGAAGCGGATAGGCGCACCCGTCCGGTCGGCGAAGTACACAGACCCCTACGCATGGTCAACAACAACTATCAGCTATATCCTCAAACGCCCGGAGTACACAGGGCGCAAGGTTTTAGGGAAAACCGTCTGCGAGAACTACAAGACCAAAAGCACCCGCAAGACCGCGCCGGAGGAACAGTATATTTTTGACGGGGAAATCCCCGCCATTGTGGACGAGGAAACATGGAACACCGTCCAGCGGCTTATGGGAACAAAACGCCGCGCCCCCAAGCGGCAGAACACCCCAAACCGCTTGACCGGGCTTCTCTACTGCGCCGACTGCGGCGCGAAGCTGACCCACCGCAGCAGCCTTGTGCAAGGCAAGTATCTGGACGACGCTTTTGTGTGTTCCAGCTACCGCCAGCTTACCCGCGACTGCACCATGCACTATATCCCCACCGCGAAAATGGAAGCCGCCATTCTTGCCGCAATCCAGCGCGTGAGCTGGTATGTACGGCACAATGAAGCGGAGTTTATCGAGCGTGTGCGGAAAGCCACCGACCAGCACCAAGAAAATGCCGTCAAGGAGTACCGGCAGAAAGTGAGCAAGGCGCAGCGGCGGTATAAGGAGCTGGACGGGCTTGTAAAAAAGCTGTACGAGGGAAACGCCACAGGCAAGATACCCGATAAGCACTTTACCCGTCTGCTTGCCGAATATGACGAGGAACAGACCGGGCTGGAAGCCGCTATCGCACAATGGCAGGAAGCAATCGAGAGCTGGAACGCCGACAGGCTGAAAACAGATAAGTTTATCGAGCTTGTGAGCCGCTACACCGACTTTTCCGAATTGACAACGCCCATGCTCAACGAGTTTATCGAGAAAGTGGTTGTCCATGAGGGCGAGGGGCGCGGGAACAGCCGCCGCCAGCGGATAGATATTTACCTCAACTTCATCGGCGCGTTTGAAGTCCCCGCCCATATCGTTACCCCAATGGAAGCCGAGGAACAACGCCGCCAGCAGGAGGAACAGGCGGCAAAGGAAGCCCGTTCACAGGAGCTTGCCAAAGCGCGGGAGGAAAAGCGCAAGGCAGAGAAGCGGGAGTTTACCGCGAGGAAGAAAGCGGGCTTGCTGACCCCGGAGGAACAGGCGGCAGACGAAGCGCGGTTAGCCCATAACCGGGCATGGCAAAAGGAATGGCGGAAGAAACGGAAAGCCGCCGAGCCGCCCAAGCCCCCGAAGCCGAAATCCTTAAAGGAGCTTGCCGCGCTGCAAAAGGCCGGAGCCGACCTCACGCCGGAGGAAGCAGAACGCCTTGCCGCTTACCGCGAGAGGAAAAACCGCCAGCACAAGGCATGGTATGAACGGCAGAAAGCAGCGCAGCCGCCCAAGCCCCGGACGCTCAAAGAGCTTGCCGCCGCGCAAGTCGCGGGACAGCCCCTCACGCCAGAGGAAACAGAACGCCTTGAAGCCAGCCGGAGCCGGAAGAAGAACGCCTACCAAGAACTGAAAGCCCAAGCGGAAACCGACCCCGCCGCAGCCGCCGAGCTTGCAAGGCGGCGGGCTTACCACTCGGAAGCCACCAAGAAATCCCGCCAGAAGATGTACGAGGAAGCCGCAGCCGGAAACCCCGCAGCCCAAGCCCGGTATGAGAACTTCCTTGCTGCAAGGCGGGAGAACTACCACAGGAAGAAGCACGACGAGAAAGGAGAACAAATCGCATGAGAAGATTGATTGATAACGGGAACCGCCCCATTACCCCAAAGCCCCATATCGGCCACTACGGGCGGCTGCGGAAAGCCTATCTGGAACAATACCGCCACCGCCTTTATACCGCCCTTGTAGCCAGCGAGAAGCTATACCCCCACCTTGCGGAAACAGACCGGGCGGCGCGGGATATGCTGGACTACCTCATGCCCCGCCTTGCCAGAGAAGCGGGAGCCACCGAAGCCCTCAAAGCCGCCGACCCGATGAAATGGGTAGGTTTGATGAACAACTGCAAGGCGATAGCCGAGGAAATCGTAATGCATGAGTTAATCTATGTTTAACGGTCAAGAGCCGGAAAAATCGGAAATCTTGCGATAACAGCCGCCCTGACGAACCATTCCCCGTCCGGGCGGTTTTTATCGTCAAAAACGCCGTTTTCTCCAAGTCAAGAGCCGGAGAAAACACCCGAAAAATGCCCCTATTGCATAACAGGGGCGCAGAAAGGAGAGCTTATGAGAACAGGGCTTACCAAGCGGGAAAAGACCACCGACATTTGGTTTGACGAGAAAGACCCCCTTATCCATATCCGCACCCACAACACCGCCTTGAAGAAGCGTCTGCTTGCATACAGCCGCCGTTATCCGGCGATCTGCCAGCAGACCGACGCAGACCCGGAAACGGGCTGCATGGAGTTTGATATTGAGAAAGGCCGCTTCTCTTTCCGTCTGACCGCCCCATACAGTGAGGAACGGCGGGAAGCAGCGCGGCAGTTTGCCAAGGAAAACAATGCCGCCAGCAGACTGAAATGAGGTGGATTTGTTCATAATCCTGTGCTATACTTCTCTTGAAAAAAGAACAACAAATCGAAATTTTGAGGAGGTTTACTATGATATATAAGTTTACGGAAGTATTAAACGATCTTGTTAATTATTTTATTCTTGGTGACATTTTACTACTGGAAAGTTGGAAAAGAGCCAATAATCTTTCAGACGATTTGGCAACGGAATTTACCACAAATGAAAGTGGGGATAGGGCTTTTAGTGAAGGTATTGTTATCCCCATGAGTGGCATTGAAAACTATCCTTATACCGTATTGTTTAATCTCTCTGGTGATAAACCGGAGTTGTGCAAAGGGGAAAGCCGATTGCAGTTTAGAAGGAGTGGTTATTCCCTCAAAGTGGATAATAATATGCTTATGCTTTTTACATGGCACATATTAAAACAGTTTACTCCCGAAAAAGTGAAAACTCTAATTTCTTATTACAGACAGAATAAAAAGCCAATTGTCGAACTTGCAAATGGCTGGTATCATATCGAGATTTTGGGTGGAGAAACCTTGCAGGACGGGGACTATGAGCCTACATTTGAATTTGTGATACAACCAATAGAAAATGAAGAAAAAGCCGCAAATGCTGATATGAATTTAAGCTTTGAAATTATAAGTTCTGCTTATTAAAACTAAATATATTATCCACAAGGGCAGCCGAGAAAATCGACTGCCCTTTTTCCATGCCTACGGGCAGAAAGGAGCGACCAGCTATGACGAAACCGAGGGAGAAAACCCGTGAGGAATTGACCGCCGAGATTGAGGAAGGCAAGAAGAAAATCCGGCAGTTTGAAAACCGGGAGAAAATCATCAAGCAGAAGCTATCCGTCGAGGAACGCAAGGCGAGAAACCACAGGCTTTGTAAGCGCGGCGGCTTCATGGAGAGCCTTGTGCCGGAGCTGATTGCCATGCCGGACGAGGACGCGAAAGCCTTTTTACGGCTTGCCTTGATGAGCGAGCCAGCACAGGAGTTTTTGAAAAAACGAGCCGGGGACGGGAATGCGGAGTAATCCCTTTGGAACAAAGGGCGCACTTATACACCCTTGCGGGCGTGTGCGCTCTGCCGAGGGCTCATCTCCGCACAGGGAACTTTCCCCGCGCTCCGATATGGCGACTTTGCCGCAACAAGGGGCTGCACCCCTTGCGCCGCTTACGCGGCTATCCCTGCACACCCACAAAAACAGTACACCCGCCGTTGGTGTCTGTACCATTTTTGCGGGTCTTGTTATCCTATCCGGGAGGTGATACCCATAGCCATCTATCATTGTAATATCAGCATTGTCAGCCGGGGCAAGGGCAAATCAGCCGTTGCCGCAGCCGCCTACCGAAGCGGCGAGAAAATCACAAACGAGTGGGACGGAATGACCCATGACTACACCCGCAAGCGCGGCGTTGTCCATACGGAAATCCTATTGCCGCCCCATGCCCCGCCCTCTTTCTCTGACCGCGCTACCCTATGGAACAGTGTGGAGCTTTACGAGAAAGCCGGGAACGCCCAGCTTGCCAGAGAGATTGACGCAGCACTCCCCATAGAATTATCCAGAGAGGAACAGATCCGGCTTGTCCGGGAATACTGTTCCTCTCAATTTGTTTCCAGAGGAATGTGCGTTGACTTTGCCATTCACGACACTGACAGCGGCAACCCCCATTGTCATATCATGCTTACCATGCGCCCCCTTGACGAGCGCGGCGCATGGGCGGCGAAGTCCAAAAAGGAATATGACCTTGACGAAAACGGCGAGCGCATACGCTTGCCAAGCGGCAGATATAAGACACACAAAGTTGACCTCACAGGCTGGAACGACAAGGGCAACGCGCTTTTGTGGCGCAAGGCATGGGCGGATATTTCAAACGCCTACCTTGAACGCGCCGGACACCCGGAGCGTATCGACCACCGCAGCAACGCCGAGCGCGGCATTGACGAGCTGCCTACCGTCCACATGGGCGTAGCGGCTTGTCAAATGGAGAAGAAAGGCATAGCCACCGAGAAAGGCGAGCTGAACCGGAATATCCAAAAGGCAAACCGCCTTATCCGGGAAATCCGGGCGCAGATTGGAAAGCTCAAAGAATGGATTGGCGAACTGTTCAAGGCGCGGGAAACTGCCCCGGAGCAGCCCCCGCAATCCCCCGGCCTTGCAAATCTGCTGATGAAATATTTAAGCGTTCAGAGAGAAAAGAGCCGGAAGTATTCGCAGAGTTGGCAAAGGCAGCACGCCGCCGATGAACTGAAAACCGTTGCAAAGGCGGTCAACTATCTTTCCGAGCATGGCATTTCCACCCTTGACGAGCTGGACGCTGCTCTTTCCTCTGTCAGCGATAAAGCCTATTCAATCCGGGAGGGAATGAAAACCGCCGAGCAGCGCATGAAAGAGCTGCAAAAACTCATGGAGTACGGCAGAAATTATCAAACCTACAAGCCCATACAGGACGAGTATCGGCAAATCCGCTGGAAAGGAAAACAGGAGAAGTTTGCGGAAGCCCGCCGCGCCGAGCTTACCCTATGGGACGCGGCAAACCGCTATCTCCATGCCCATTTGCCGGAGGGCGTGAAAACCCTGCCGATCTCCGCGTGGGAGAAAGAATATACCGCCCTCAAAGCACAGCGGGAAGCGGAATATGAAACGCTGAAAGATACCCGCGCCGAAGTTGCCGAGCTTCAAAAAATCCGCAAATGCGTGGATATTGCACTCCGCGCCGACCAACCGGCACAGACGCAGAGCCGCACCAAGCGGCAGGAACAGGAGCGATAAAGGAAAGGACGGGCAAGCTGTTCGGCTTGTCCGCCCTCTGTACTATTGGATGGATAAAAGGCGACTCATTTCTTTTTGAATTTTGTTACAATCTTATTTACCCATATATCTACAATTATATCACCTATGGTTGCAAGGAAATCAACTATTAAATCAATCATAAGATCACCTCTTAAATCCAACTTGCTAACCCCATTATATTTGAAATCTGTGAACAATTCAACCACAGAAAGAGAGGTATCAACCATGTATTACACCCAAGAACAGATAGACCGGGCGAACCAAGCCGACCTTGTTTCTTTCCTACAATCACAGGGCGAGCAGCTTACCCGCGCCGGAAATGAATACCGCTGGAAACGGCACGACAGCTTGACCGTCCGGGGAAACAAATGGTACAGGCACAGCCAGAGCAAGGGCGGCGGCCCCGTCGATTTTGTCATGGAGTTTTTCGGCAAGAGCTTCACCGAAGCCGTGGAACTTCTCACAGGAGAAAAGGGAGCCGTACCGCCGCCGGACAGACCTTGCCCCGCGTCCCTATCCGACTTCCGGCTACCGCCCCCAAACAGCGACAATCGAACAGCGAGGAACTACCTCACAGCAGCCCGCCGCATTGATGAAGATGTGACGGGCTTTTTCTTTGCCCGCGGCGATATTTACGAGGACGCAGCCCACCACAACGCCGTATTTGTGGGGCGGGACGAGGACGGAATACCGCGTTACGCCCACAGCAAGGGGACGGCGGGAAACTTCCGGCTTGATGTGAAAGGCAGCGACAAAGCCTTTAATTTCTGCTACCGGGGCGAGAGCGACAGGCTTTTTGTCTTTGAAGCCCCCGTTGACCTGCTCTCTTTCCTCTGCCTGTTCAAAAAGGCATGGCAGAAACAGAGCTATTTGTCATTGGGCGGCGTGGGAGAAAAAGCCCTGTTGCGTTTCCTCTCTGACCGCCCAAACATCAAGACCGTTTACCTCTGCCTTGACAGCGACCAAGCGGGAAACGACGCTTGCAGCCGCCTTGCGGAGCTTGTGCCGGAGGGATATACCGTCCACCGCCTTGTGCCGCTGTTTAAGGACTGGAACGAGGTATTGCAGCACCGGGCAGAAATCACAGACGGGAAGTATATCCGGGAAGCGGTTTACGGCTTGAAAGAGCCGCCGCAGGAAGAAACCGTCGAGATTATTCGCATGAGCGAGGTTGACACACAGACCGTTGAATGGCTATGGGAGCCGTATATCCCGTTTGGAAAAGTAACCATTGTGCAAGGCAATCCCGGCGAGGGCAAGACCACCTTTGCCCTACGCCTTGCCGCCGCCTGCACCACCGGGGGAACGCTGCCGGGAATGAAGCCCTTGCCGCCATTCCAAGTGATTTACCAGACCGCCGAGGACGGGCTGGGCGATACCGTCAAGCCCCGCTTGATAGAAGCCGAAGCCGACCTTGACCGCGTGCTTGTGATTGATGAAGCCAAGCGGGAGCTTACTCTCTCCGACGAGCGCATAGAAAAGGCAATCACGCAGAACGAGGCGCGGTTGATTATCCTTGACCCCATACAGGCGTACATGGGCGAGAAAACCGACATGAACAGGGCAAACGAAGTGCGCCCCATGTTCCGCCGCCTTGCCGATGTTGCCGAGCGTACCGGGTGCGCCGTTATCCTTATCGGACACTTGAACAAAGCTGCCGGAGGGCAGAGCGCATACCGGGGCTTAGGTTCTATCGACTTCCGCGCCGCAGCAAGGAGCGTCCTGCTGATCGGGCGCGTGAAGCGGGAGCCGAATGTGCGTGTTATCGTCCATGACAAATCTTCCCTTGCGCCGGAGGGCAAGCCCGTTGCCTTTTGCCTTGACCCGGAAACAGGCTTTTCATGGATAGGCGAATACGACATAACCGCCGACGAACTGCTATCCGGCGCGGGCGGGAACACCACCACCAAGACCGAACAGGCCGAGAAGCTGATACTTGACTTACTCGCAGACGGGAAAGAGCTTGCCAGCGAGGACATTGTAAAGGCCGCAGCCGAAGCTGGAATATCCGAGAGGACGGTTAAAAATGCCCGCCGCAATCTTGATACCCGGATAGAAGTCATACGCCGGGGAAATCAATGGTACTATCGCAGGAACGAAGCCAAGAGTGCAAAGTAAGAATGCAATCCGTAGATACCTTTGCATTGTTGCACCCTTGCACCCTTACCCGATATGACCGCCTCATGTGCCGACCACATGGGGCTTTATCTTTGAAAGGAGAGCCTATGAACAATGAAACCAGCAAGACCAGCACCCCCGCAGCCGTTTCCCCTCTGACCGCCAAACCCGACCTTGTGAAGAACATCGGCGGCACGACCTTTGACATTCATATCCATTTCAGCGAAACCAGCCGGGAAACCTTTACGGACAAGGTTGTGCGCCTTATCCAGAACGACAGCGGCGATGAAACCGCTTAAAAGCAAGATACTATTTTCTTGTTCCTTA
Source organism: Clostridium sp. AF27-2AA (assembly GCF_003478505.1). Classification (GTDB taxonomy): domain Bacteria; phylum Bacillota; class Clostridia; order Lachnospirales; family Lachnospiraceae; genus Brotaphodocola. The sequence continues at coordinate 35,279 of NZ_QUFI01000010.1, read as the reverse complement.
TTGACAAAACCCGAAAGGCAGCATCGTGATTGAGTGCGGCAACGCCCTTTTGAAGCATGGCTACACCATCAAGATTTTCAACACCATCAACTTTCAGAAGTCGATGCACTATAACCCATTTGCCTATATCCATTCAGAAAAAGACATTCTGAAACTGGTGACAACGCTGATTGCCAACACAAAGGGTGATGGAAAAGCCGGTGATGAGTTCTGGACGAAGGCGGAAACGCTGCTCTACTGTGCCTTGATCGGATATATCCACTATGAAGCTCCGGTTGAGGAACAGAATTTCTCCACCCTGATTGAGTTCCTGAACGCAATGGAGGTGCGGGAAGATGATGAGGAGTTCCAGAACCCGGTGGATCTGATGTTTGAAGCCCTGGAAAAGAAAAAGCCGAATCACTTTGCAGTCCGTCAGTATAAAAAATACAAGCTGGCTGCCGGTGATATATGCTCTAAGTGACTTCTTAATCATGATTGTGTCATGGTTAGTGAAGCAATCACTTAGAGCATTTTTGTTTCAGGAGGTACAGCCATGAGAAATGAAAAAATTACCCCACTGTATGAGCGCCTGAGCCGGGACGATGAGTTACAGGGTGAGAGCAACTCTATATCCAACCAAAAGCAGATGTTAGAGGATTTTGCCCGCCGGAATGGGCTGCCAAACCCTACGCACTTTACCGATGATGGTATCTCAGGCACCCGTTTTGACCGCCCCGGATTTTTGGCGATGATGGAGGAAGTTGAGGCAGGGCGTGTAGAGGCGATCGTCATCAAGGACATGAGCCGGTTGGGGCGCGACTATCTAAAGGTCGGTCAAGTTATGGAAGTTTTGCGGCAGCGAGGCGTTCGTCTGATTGCCATCAACGACGGTGTGGATAGTCTGAAAGGCGATGACGATTTTACCCCGTTCCGCAACATCATGAATGAATTTTACGCCCGTGATACCAGCCGGAAAATCCGCTCTGTGTTTAAGTCAAAAGGCATGAGTGGTAAGCACCTGACAGGCACCGTGATTTACGGCTACTTATGGGACGAAAAGCGGGAGCATTGGCTGGTAGATGAAGAAGCCGCCGAAGTGGTACGCCGTATCTTTTCCCTCACGCTGGCGGGATATGGGCCTTATCAGATCGCCTGCAAATTATCCGCAGACCGGATTGAAATTCCTGTCGTACACCTTGCCCGCTTCAACGAGGGTGTGAACCGTTCAAAGCCGGTCAAAGACCCCTATGGATGGGGGTCATCTACCATCGTGAACATTTTGAAAAAACGAGAGTATTTGGGGCACACCATCAATTTCAAGACCCGCAAGCACTTTAAGGACAAGAAAAGCCACTATGTTTCTGAGGACGAGTGGACGCTCTTTGAGAATACCCATGAAGCCATTATCGACCAGCAGACCTTTGATCTGGTGCAGAAAATCCGCAGCAATGTACGGCGTTATCCAAACGGCTGGGGCGAAGCAGCTCCCCTCACGGGCTTGCTCTATTGTGCAGATTGTGGCGGCAAGATGTATGTCCACCGCACCAACAATGGCAGGCGGATTTCTCAATATACCTGTTCCAATTATACCAAAGTTCCGTGTGGGACACTATGCCCTACACAACACCGTATCAATGAGAGTGCTGTTCTGACATTGGTTTCTGACACGCTCCGGGCTATCGCTGAATATTCCAGAAATGACCGGACGGAATTTATTCACACCGTTCAGGAAACGCAGGTTGCTCAACAGAGTGCCGATATATCGAAAAAGCGCAGGCGTCTGGCCGCTGCTCAAAAGAGAGCCGGAGAACTGGAAAAACTGATTTGCAAAATCTATGAGGACAATGCCCTCGGCAAGCTGCCGGATGCACGATATAGGGCGCTTGATGCACAGTATGCCAAAGAGCAGGACGCACTTGAGATTGAAATTGCGGAGCTGGAAAAGGCTGTGACCGGCTACGAGCAAAGCCAGAAATCAGCGGAGAAATTTATAGCCCTGATTGATAAGTACGAGAATTTTGACACGCTGACAAATACCATGCTCAACGAGTTTGTAGAGAAAATCCTTGTCCATGAACGCTCCCGAAAAGGCAGTCAGGATACCACGCAGGAAATTGAAATTTACTTCAATTTTTTAGGACGCTATATCCCGCCATCCTTACAGCCGGTTCCTTTAACTCCAGAGGAACAGGAAGAATTGCGGAAAAAAGAAGAACGCAAGGACAGGCTCCATCAGAACTATTTGAAGCGGAAAGCCAGCGGCGCACAGAAACGGTATGAGGACAAAATCAAGGCGAAGAAAAAAGCGGAAATGGACGCTAAGAAAGCCCTGATCCGGGCTGAGGATATGAAAAAAGGTGTTTTTTCTACTGTCGGACAGCTACCGAAAGAAGAACCGCGCAAAGGCAGCATAGCAGCCAGCGCAGCAGTCTAATCATCACGGAGCAAAGGAGAATGAATATGAGTAAGTTGACTTACATTCGTTGTGGAGATTATGATATACCCAACCTAAAACTTTCTGAACAGCCGGAAACTTCTATCGGCAAGTACGGCAGGATGCGAAAATCCTACCTGAAGGAACATCGTCCCATTCTCTACAACCAACTGCTGATGAGCGAGGAGCTGTATCCACACCTGTTAGAGATTGACCGGACAGCGCAGGAGCGTATGGACACCATGTTACCTCACATGATGGAGGCTGCGGGTGTCACTGAGGAACTGAAAGCCTGTGATCCTATGCGTTGGGTGGGGCTGATGAACACATTAACGGCACAGATTGAGGAAATTTTAATCAGGGAACTGATTTGCAGCTGAATGGGAGGTGTGGGAAATGCTGACCTTTGAAAAGGTTTTGAAAGTGTTTCAGGCATATCTGGATGATGACCCTCTGTATGAGGTGGTTCAGACCAGCCACGGTTATACATTGATGGCATGGGAACCCCACCGGAATGACTGGTATAGCGCCGAGATACAGAAAACCCCAGAGGATTTACGGAACGCTTTGCTGGGTACATACGCCAACTTTCTGGAAGATAAAATTACCGGAAACGAGCGTGAACTGACTGTGACAGAAACCGGAGAAATCCAGCAGAGGTGTCGGGAACTTTTGAAAAAGTGCCGGGAACCTTGATATAGAAATGCCAGAAGGAGGCCGCGATTATGCGTCCTCCTTCTGCTTCGCAGTCTGTTCCATTTTGAGCGCCCCGTCTATGGCACCTTCGATAATCGGCAGGTATTCTTCAGGACAGAGCTTCAGCTTGTGGCTAACCCGTTGCCGCTGTTCGCTTTCTTCTCGCATGATCTCCGGGTTAAAATACCGTTCCACGGGAAGTCCGCAGACCTTAATCAACTGGATCATCACAGGCAGGCTCGGAATCGCACCTTGATTCTCAATGTTGGCAAGATACCGCCATTCAATCCCAACCATTTCTGCCAATGTTTTTCGTGCCAGACGCTTTGCCTCTCGTGCGGCTTTGACATCTGCGCCGAAGGTTTCAAAACCGGGACAGTCTTCAACTTTCGCCATATAATATCACCCAGTTACATTGTATAATTCATACTTTGCCCGTGGAATGTTACTATATGCAGGTTAGTTGAAGTTTATAATTCATATTTCATTTCTTGTATTATTCGAGGTAGAGAACTATAATATATCCTGTGGAGGTGCGAAATGGACTATATGACATTGAAAGAGGCTGCCGAGAAATGGGGCGTGACACCTCGTAGAGTAAATTACTATTGCGCTGCTGGGCGTATCCCCGGCGCTGTAAAGATGGCTGGTGTTTGGCTGATCCCAAAGAACGCAGAAAATCCGATTGACGGAAGGACAAAACAAGGGAAGGGGTTGCACCATGAATAAAATCCTGATTATAGATGATGACAGAGAACTGTGCGCTTTGATTAAACGTAGCGTACAAGCAGAAAACATAGAAGCTGATTTTTGTAATACCGGAAAAGAGGGCTTACAAAAATTAAGAGAGCAGGAGTATCAGCTTGTGGTGCTGGATGTGATGATGCCTGGTATGGATGGCTTTGAAACGCTGGAAGAAATCCGCAAAGAGAACAGCCTGCCGATTTTGATGTTTACATCCAAAAATGACAGCATTTCTAAAGTGCGGGGCTTACGGGCCGGGGCAGACGATTATCTGACAAAACCGTTTGATATGGACGAACTGATTGCCCGTATTGCGTCTCTTATTCGCCGCTACACTCGCTTTAATCAGCAAGCTGGAGCCATACAAAAGCTAAATTTTGACGGATTGCAGATTGACCTTGAAAATCGTTCTGTTACTACATCAAACGGCACTTTTGAACTGCCCCCAAAGGAATTTGATTTGCTCCTGTACTGTGCAAAACATCAAGGGAAAATTTTGACCAAACAGCAGATTTATGAGGAAGTATGGGGCGAAGAATATTTCTATGATGACAGTAACATTATGGCGATTATCAGCCGGCTTCGTAAAAAATTAGAAGTCAATCCTTCAAGCCCAAAGTATATACAAACGGTCAAAGGGATTGGCTACCGGTTTAATAAGGAGGTGTAGTCAGCATGGAAATTATCGTATTCTTGTCCATTGTGATTACTGTTGTGGCTGTATTGACTTCCATCGTTCTCGTTCGGCGTGTAAAAAAACAAATAGCAGAAATGACCGACGTGCTGGTTGATGTGAAAAACGGAAATGGCAACCGGCGTATTCTATCTGCAACAAATGAACTGACAGCACCTCTTGCCTATGAAATCAATGAGATCGTTGTGGCCTATGAAAGCAGACTTTCAACTGTACGGCAGACAGAAGAAACCAACCGTCAACTTATGACGAGCCTTTCCCATGACGTGCGAACGCCCCTTACTACTCTGCTTGGGTATCTTGACGCTACACACAAAGGACTGGTCACAGGAAAAGACCGGGATGATTATATTGAAACCGCCCGTCGGAAAGCCCATGATCTGAAAGAATACATTGATGTACTTTTTGACTGGTTCAAGTTAAATTCCAACGAGTTTGCTTTGGAGATCCAGAGCGTTGAGGCCGCAGAGCTGACAAGAAATATTCTGATCGACTGGATACCGATTTTTGAGGATAAACAGGTTAATTATGACATTGATATTCCCGAACAGCCTGTCCGGGTAAGATTGGATATGGACAGCTATATGAGGATCGTCAACAATCTCATTCAAAATGTAATCGCTCACAGCCATGCAGACAAAATCAAAATTGTCCTGTCAAAGAAGGAAAATAACATGGAGCTGCTGCTGGCGGATAATGGAGTAGGAATTGAGAAAGACGATTTGAAACACATATTTGAACGGCTTTATAAGTGTGATAAAGGACGCTCCGAAAAAGGAAGCGGACTTGGTCTTTCTATTGTCCATCAGCTTGTAGAAAAGATGGGTGGAAGCATAACAGTTGAAAGCTTTCCGGGAGAAGGAACGGAATTTATGTTGCTTTTTCCTTTGGAGATTTAAGCGGGTTCCCGTCTTTATGGCGGGAACCTTTGTCATTTTTGCCGGATTTCAAATTGCAAGGTTAATGCAAGGTTGCGGCAAGGTTAATGCAAGGTTGGCGTGATAGAATACCTTACAGAACAGGAGGTTTTGAATATGGATACAAATTACATCATTGAAACAAAAAATCTGACGAAGCAATATGGCTCACAAAAGAGTGTGGCTGACTTAAATATCCATGTGAAGCGTGGGAGAATTTATGGTCTGCTGGGCAGAAACGGAGCCGGAAAAACTACTACCATGAAAATGCTGTTGGGCTTAACGAAGCCGACTTCCGGAGAGGTCAAAATCTGGGGAAAACCCTTGCAGGGGAATGAAAAGAAATTGCTGCCACGTATCGGCAGCTTGATTGAGTCTCCCGGCTTTTATCCCAATCTGACCGGCACAGAGAACCTGCGTATCTTTGCTACCCTGCGGGGTGTACCAAACAATCATGCCATCAAAGATGCTCTGGATTTGGTAGGACTTCCCTACAAAGATAAAAAACTCTTTTCTCAGTATTCTCTTGGTATGAAGCAGCGGCTTGCCATCGCCCTTGCCGTTATGCACGATCCAGAACTTTTGATTTTGGATGAACCAATCAACGGTCTCGATCCTATCGGTATTGCAGAAGTACGCTCCTTTATTCGGGAGCTTTGCGACGCAAGAGGAAAAACCATTTTGATTTCCAGTCACATTCTTTCGGAGATTTCCCTGCTGGCTGACGATATTGGAATTATCGACCACGGCGCATTGCTGGAAGAAGAAAGCCTTGCTGAACTGGAGCAAAAAAGCAGTAAGCATATCCGGTTTACACTCTCTGATACTGCACAGGCGGCAAGAATTTTGGAACGCAATTTCCATGAAAACCATTTTTCCATACAGGACGACCACAATCTGCGCCTGCACAACCTTGATCTGCCTGTGGGGAAAATTGTAACTGCCTTTGTAGAAAACGGATTGGAGGTATCAGAGGCGTATACTTGTGAAGAAAGTCTTGAAGATTACTTCAAGCGTGTGACAGGGGGCGAAGGAATTGCTTAAACTAATCAAATGCGAATTTTTGAAATTAAAACGGAAGCCCTTGGTATTTATTTCTCTGCTGCTTTCTGTTTTCATGCCATTGGCTTATGCTTTCTTTCTGGCAGATGTAAACACTGATGTGGATGCTGTAAATGGAGTGATGTCCAGCCTGTTCCAGCTCAGTGCTTATTTGCTTTTGATGCCGCTCCTTGTGATACTGGCTTCCAATCTGCTGTTTGAGGAGCTGGACAATGACACACTAAAAAACCTTGTTACCATACCGATAAACAGAACCAAGTTGGTGCTGTCCAAGATGCTGGTTTTGCTATTGTTTGCCGTTGGCTTTATGGCAGTTGGAGGATTGGTAAATCTTGCGGTTTTGCTGTTTCAGGGCTGGGAGCCGGTTGGGTTTTGGACCTTGTTTGGCGTTGGGATAGAAGAAGGGCTGATTATGTGGGTAGGCGCACTTCCATGTATCCTGCTCGTTGTTCTTCTTAATAAAAACTATATCGTGTCGGTCGTGATTACCTTTTTCTATACGACTGCAAATTATATCCTTTCGATGAGCGATGCGTTCCTCACACAGCCTTTTGGTTTGAATATCGGAACCCTGTTTCCGGGACCGCTGGCTTTCCGCTGGACCTTCCAATTTTATGACCAAAGCCAGACCAGTGCGGAATTGGCAGACTTGTTGGAACGGATCAGTCCGTATTTTCTGAATGGTGTTCAGGTGTTCGGTGTGATTGTTGTGGAAGCCGTTGTATTTCTTGCGCTGATTGCGTTGGTTTACCGGCGCCAGGAAATCTAAGGGGGTGTAATTATGTGGAATTTATTAAAAGCAGAATTGCTCAAGCTACGCCGGTGCCAAATACTTTGGGTGGGGCTGGTGGCGCTTGCACTCTGTCCGTTGGTGCAATATGGGAGCCAGCTGATTGTGGAGGCGGAGTACCGAAATCCAAACTATGATTTTTCCACTCTGTTTGAGAATGTTGTCTGGGGCAATACGCAGATGTTTTTTCCGATTTCACTGGTGATGATTGGCAGCTGGCTGATTGACAGAGAATCCACCCATGATACGCTGAAAAACATCATGACAATTCCTGTTTCCATGCCGAAAATGCTGGGAGCTAAGCTCTTTTGGGTCGGGATTTTTGCAGTCCTGCTGGGAATATACAGCGTTGGCGTTACCTTGATTACTGGATTGACGGTTGGATTATCGGGACTGACAGTGGAAGTGTTTTTTCATGGAGGTACACAGATCGTGTTGGCAGCTCTGACGACCTATTTGGTCTGTATGCCGCTGATCTTGATTTTTGGGCAGATCCGAGGGGCATATCTGGGAGGTTCCATTCTGGCGTTTTTCCTTGGATATAGCATGCTGTTCTTCAAAGGCGGTATCCTTGCCAGCATCTATCCGTTTTCTGCTGCGCTGATTTTAGTGGGCTTTGACATGAGTGGATATGCCGGAACAACCACAGCCCCGAATCCTTTGCTGGCAGTCATTGGGGTTGGCATCATGGTTCTCTGGGCGGTGCTGTTGTTACTGATGTCCAGTAACAAAAAAGAAATAAAATCCCGTAAACAGGCAAATTCCAAGGGAAAAGGAAAGCGTGCTGTACGCAGGAAAGGAAGGTGATACCTGTGAAGAAAATAGTTCTATCATTATGCTTGATACTGTTGGGCGCTTCTGTGCTTTCCGGTTGTACAAAAGATGAAGTTCTCGATCAGTATAACAATATTGTTCAGTCTGCTGGTTCCATAGCACTTACCGGAAATTCATCCTTACAAGGTACGAAAGAAAAAGGAATTGATGATTATACAGGAAGCTATACAGCCAACTATGAGGATTTTTCAGATACAGAGTATTTGTTCGGCGGAACTTCCATAAAGCGTGAAGCGGGTAAGGATCTGTCTATTGATTGCGCGCTGGAGGTTACGGATGGAACTGCAAAAGTATTTTGGATTTCTGGAGCTGATGAAGAAGTCACTTTGCTTGAAACAACCGGAACATATAGTGATACAATTACACTCCCTGAAGGTGGAAACTATATCGGCATTGAATGTGAAAATTTCACTGGAAGTATTGAATTGAATATGGAGTAACATTCTGCCGCACGACGGCAAAGAAAAAAAGCTGTCGTACAGCAGACACATTTCCACGCGCCTATGAAGCGGCGGCTTTGATTTTCAGAGCCGCCGTTTCTTTTCGTCTCCCAAAACCAACGACGACCCAACACCGTGTAAATCCACGGCGGCACATAGGAGGATTGCCGCCGTGTCTATTTTTGCCTTTTTTCACAGTCCCCATGACCTGCACCAGCTAAAAAAAGCCTGTTCCCAGCAGCGGAGCAATGCGGTCAGAAGTATGCACTATACCATGTAACTAAACAGCAAAATATACTCTATTACGCTCGTATGGCTTTATGCCGTCCGGGCGCTTTTTTGTCCCTATGGAGCCGGAACATCGGGTCAGCATGGCCCGAACTTTATCCCCGGTGCCGTTCTCCGCCGCCCCATTCAGATTTACCCAAAAAATCTGAATGGAGGAAAGGCAGATGGAAGTTACCATCAATTATAACGGACAAGCTGTGGCCGTGGAGGTTACGCTGGAAGTCTATGAATTTCTTGACCGGGCCGATCATAAAACGGAGAACCTGTTCCATGAACAGCGGCGGCATTGGGATGGCCGGGAGTTTGACGAGTACATCATTACCACCGAGGGTGTAGGGGTCTACGGCGAAACGCCGGAGGAATACCTTTGCCGCATGGAAACGCTGCATGAGCTGATGGCTGTTCTGGACACCTGTACCGAGGCCCAGCGCCGCCGGTTCCTGCTCTATGCGCTTGACGGGCTGAGCCTTGCAGAGATCGGTGTGCTGTGCGGCTGCTCCAAAGTGGCTGTGTATCAAAGTGTGGAGGCGGTCAGAAAAAAATTTATAAATTTCTTTGAGAACAGGCTTAACGAATGACCTGTTTTCTGGCTACCAAGTGAAAGGGATCATTTCCCTTATCTCAGCGAGGGGCGGACAGCGGACGAGCTGTCCGCCTCTCCCATTTTCAGGAGGTAAGCCTATGAAAACAATCAATCTGCGGTGGATTTATACCCACTACCGGCACGACGAGTTTGTAGAGGTCAGCGACGAGGTCTGGGAGGCCATGCGGCAGGCCCAGCGCGAGATGAACAACTATGAGCGCCGGAAGGTCTACCACCGCGCCTGGTACTCCCTGGACGCATATAGCTGGACGGAGAACTACGCGCTGGAACACGGCAGATCGCCGGAGGATATTCTGGTGGAACGAGAAGAAATGACCACCCGTCTGCGCCTGATTGCAGCTCTGCCTGCGGCTCTGGCTCATGCCACTCCGACACAGGCCCGCCGTGTTCACGCCTACTACATTGTTGGTATCAAACAGCCGGAAATCTCTCGGATAGAGGGCGTCCACAGCAGCAAGGTTAGCGTTGCCATCCGCCGGGGTCTGCGGAATATGCGCCGCTGCTATGATGGCCTTTTCCAAACAGAGTGAGGGCATGCCTATGCAGACCATCAATCTCAAACAATATTATCCATTTTGCAAAGAGGACATTTGTGTGGAGGTGTCCGATGAGATCGTCGAAGCGTTTCTTCTGGACAAGAGAGCCGAGGCCGCCAGAGATCGCAAGATGTTCCGGTATAAGGCGTTTTATTCCCTTGATTGTAACGATGGAATCGAAAATGCCGCCATCGGCTGGGCGCAGCCATCGCCGGAGGACTACCTGATAGAAAAAGAAGAATTAGCCGAATACGAAGAACTGATACGGCGATTGTATGAAGCCATTTCTTCCCTGCCGCCTATGCAGGCTCGCCGTGTCCACGCCCGCTATATGCTGGGTATGAAAGTGAAAGATATTGCCGCAATGGAGGGTATCACGCCATCACAGGCGGGAAAATCCATCCATGCCGCACTGCGGAGGCTGCGCCGGTACTTTGCTCGACAGAAATGGACGGTCAATCTATGAGTATTTCCAAAGAAAAGAGGTGCCTGACATGAACGAAAAAATTACAGCCCACCCCCAAAAAGAAGAACGGGAGAAAGTCCTGAAGGAGATTCGGCAGCTTGAAAACCGAAAGAAGATTTTGGAGAACAAGCAGCGGAACGAAGAACGCAGGGTTCGCACCCGCCGCCTGATTGAGCGTGGAGCCGTTTTGGAGGGGATTTTCCCGTTGGCTCCCGACCTTTCCGGCGCAGAGGTTAAAGCATTTCTGATTACCCTGTCCCATCTTCCTGGGGCTGCGGAATTGACTGCAAACCTGCCAAAATCCGGGGACACGCCATAAGTCCCTTGTTTACAAGGGCGCACTTATACACCGTTGCCGGTGCTGTGCGCCCTGCCGGGGGCGTTGCGTACTTCGTCCGCGATGGGAAGCTACGCTCCCCAAACCCCTTGTGTGCTCTGCGCAGCCAAACACCCGCTTTGCGTTTGTCCGGCTCCACAGAGCCTGTTATCCCCTCACTGAAAGGAGGTGTTCCCCATAGATTTCTGTCATATCCCCGTCAGTATCATCAAGCGCAGCGCAGGCCGTTCAGCCGTTGCCGCAGCTGCTTACCGCAGTGGAACCAAGCTGACAAATGAATGGGACGGAATGATCCACGACTACACCCGGAAAGGCGGCATTGTCCATGCGGAGATCATGCTGCCTGCCCACGCCCCGCCGGAATTTGCAGACCGTTCTATCCTCTGGAACAGCGTGGAGCAAATCGAGAAAGCAAGAGACAGCCAGCTTGCCCGCGAGATTGAGGCAGCTTTACCCCGTGAACTGTCCGGCGAACAACAGCTTGCCCTTGTGCGTGCCTATGTGAAGGACAACTTTGTAGACAAAGGAATGTGCGCCGACTTTGCTATCCATGACAAGGGAACCGGCAACCCTCATGTCCATATCATGCTGACGCTCCGGCCGTTGAAAGAAAATGGACAGTGGGGCGCAAAGTGCCGCAAGGCATACGATCTGGACGAGAATGGACAGCGTATCCCGGATGGGAAAGGCGGCTGGAAAAATCATCGGGAGGATACGACCGACTGGAACGATAAAGGAAATGTGGAGATTTGGCGGGCAGCGTGGGCAGCCTACACCAACCGGGCACTGGAATCTGCCGGTAGACCGGAGCGTATTGACCACCGCAGCTACAAGCGGCAGGGCATTGATAAAATTCCCTCTGTCCATCTGGGGCCAGCTGCCAGCCAAATGGAAAAGCGCGGTATCCGCACCGACAAGGGGGAAGTAAACCGACAGATCGTCGCCGACAACAAGCTGCTGAAAGAAATCAAAGCTCGCATTACCCGTCTTTATCGCTGGTCGAAAGCGGAAGCGGAAAAACCACAAACGCAGCAAAGCAGCTTGACCGCCTTGTGGGAAGCCCAACAGCAGTTGAACGCTCCCCGCACCCGCACCGGCAAAATCCGGGCTTTGCAGGAAAGCGCTGCACTATTCAGCTTTTTGCAGGTAAACGGCATCCAGTCTATGCAGCAGCTTCATGAAAAAATCGCTGATATGAACAGCTGTTACTATGACCTGCGGGGAAAGATCGTCAAGGCTGAGCGCCGGATCGCCATTCTTACCGAACGCGGGGAGATGTGGGAACAGTACAACCAGTACAAGTCCATCCACAAGCAGCTTGCCAAAGTAAAACCGGAAAAACGGGAACAGTTTGAGCAGCGCCACAGCCGGGAACTGATCCTGTATGATGCAGCAGCCCGGTATCTGAAAGAACTGAAAGACAGCGGCGAGGGGATCACCCCGAAGGCATGGCAGCGGGAAATCGACCAGCTGGCCGCCGGAAAGCAGACGGACACGCTTGCCATGAAATCCATGCGGGAGGAGTTGAAAGCAGTGGAACGGCTCCGCAAAACCGCCGAGCAGCTGTCCCGACAGGAAAGGGACAAGTCTCACAACCGTGGGCCGGAGCGGTAAAGGCTACCGCGTTTTGGCGTACCCCTGTCAAGTGCGTCGCGTTTCACGACATACTTTTGCATACAGAAAAACCGCCGTACAGGTTTCCCCATACGGCGGCAGACTGTTTATTTGCCGAACAAGTCGCTGTGTGTGCCGGTGCGGGCAAGCGTCAGCACCAGCACATCATCCTCGATACGGTAAATGAGCAGCCAGTCCGGGAGAATGTGACATTCCCGATGGCCCACCCAATCGCCGGACAAATCGTGATCGCGGTTTTTATCCGGCAGCGGTTCGCCCATCGACAGCAGCGCCACGACCTGTTCCAGCAATTCGATTTTCAGGCCGCGCTTGATTGCCCGCTTGTAGTCCTTTTTGAAAGCGGTCGTGTACTTGACGGTGTACTTTGTTTTCCTCATTTTTTCAGGTCGGCAAACAACTCGTCAAGGTCATTGTATCCCTTTACAGACGGGTCTTTTGCAATCCTTTCCGCTTCCAGCATGGCAGCAACCGTTTCCTTGTTGGGCTGTTCCAGCTTCACCTCAAAGGGAATGCCGCCTTCACGAAGCGACTGGCGCACAAAGATGTTAAACGCCGTAGTCAGGTTCATGCCAAGTTCAGTAAACAGTGCGTCCGCTTGCGCTTTCAAATCTGCGTCCATGCGGATACTGATGTTTGTGGTATTTCCAGCCATACGATCAACCCCTTTCTGCTGGCAATTATAGTATATGCCATTTGCACGAAGAAAACAATACTTTGCACGAATATTTAACAATAAATTCATTCAAGGAGGTTACTGGCTTTATGAAAGAAATCATTTATGAAGAACAATAAGTCTGAACCTATCCCCGTCATGGATTACCGCCAGTACCGCAGAGCGCGGAAACTGGTGCATGAGTGCTGCAACTACATTGCCGGAAACTGTATCGCCCTGGACGATGGGGAGGAATGTATCTGTGTCCAGTCCATTTCCTACTCCCTGTTGTGCAGGTGGTTTCGGGCGGCGGTATTGCCGCAGGATAAGGAACTGGAAACGGCGCTGTTCCACCGGCTGAATGCTAAGAAATGCGCCGTATGCGGGGCGCTGTTTACCCCCGGTTCTAACCGGGCTAAATACTGCCCGGAATGTGCCGCACGCATGAAGCGGATCAACGCCGCAAAGCGCAAGCGGAAACAACGGGAGAAATGTCACGCTTTAGAGGCTGAAAAACTCTTGTAAATCAAGGCTTTTTTCGAAGGTGTCAAAGGCAGGCTGATAGATTTATCCTCTGCCCCCTAAAACGGCCTTAAAATGCGTACAGAATCCCAAGAGAATCCCCAAGGAGGAACCCTATGTCAGACAACCGAAAATATTACTACCTGAAACTCAAAGAGAACTATTTTGACGATGACTCCATCGTGCTGCTGGAAAGTATGCCGGACGGTGTGCTGTACTCCAACATCCTGCTCAAGCTGTATCTGAAATCCCTGAAACACGGCGGGCGGCTCCAGCTTGACGAGGACATCCCTTACACGGCGCAGATGATCGCCACCATTACCCGCCAGCAGATCGGCACTGTGGAGAGAGCCTTGCAGATCTTTTTGAAGCTGGGTCTTGTGGAAGTGCTGGACAGCGGCACATTCTACATGAGCAACATCGAACTTTTAATAGGCCAGTCCTCTACCGAGGCCGAGCGAAAGCGGGCTGCAAGGCTTCAAAATAAGGCTCTTTCTGCGCTCCGGACAAGTGGCGGACATTTGTCCGACATTCGTCCACCAGAGATAGAGATAGAGTTAGAGAAAGAGATAGAGATAAAGAGAGAGATAGAGAAGGTACGCCCTGAAACGGGGCACCCTTCCCACACCTATGGCCGTTACCAGAATGTTTTCCTGACGGATGAAGAACTGGCAGACTTGCAGGTCAGCTTTCCTGCTGTATGGGAACAGTACATCGAAAAGCTGTCCGAGTACATGGCTTCTACTGGCAAGCGTTATCAGAGCCATGCAGCGACCATCCGGCGTTGGGCCGGTGAGGACGCTAAAAAAACGGTCACACCCTCACGCAACCGGGATTACAGCGTAAAGGAGGATGAAACTGTATGATTGAGATTACCGCAGAAATCCGGGCATTCATCGACAAGGCAGCTGCCGGTGTGGAATTGGCTGAGGACGAGTATATAGACCCGTCAGACGGGCTCATTCACTGTAAGAAATGCGGCGGCCAGAGGCAGACCGTTGTGCCATGCTTCGGGAAATCCGGCTACTTTATGCCGCACTGCATCTGCCAGTGCCAGCGGGAGGCTGAGGAGCAGCGCAAGGCTGCTGAAGAACGGCAGCGCCGCATGGAGCGTATCAAACGCCGAAAGGCACAGGGCCTGCAAGACCGTTATCTGTACGACTACACATTTTCCAATGATAACAGGCAAAACCCATTGATGGACAAGGCTCATGCCTATGTGGAGAACTGGAAAGAGGCATATAAGAGCAATATCGGGCTTTTACTGTTTGGAGATGTGGGAACCGGCAAGTCTTTTTTCGCCGGATGTATTGCCAACGCTCTACTTGACCAGGATGTGCCGGTGCTGATGACGAACTTCCCCACCATTCTGAACCGCCTGACAGGGATGTTCTCTGAGGACAGGTCAGAGTTTATTGCCAGCTTTGACGAATATGACCTGCTTATCATTGACGATCTGGGTGTAGAGCGCAGTACCGAATATGCTATGGAGCAGATGTTTTTCGTCATCGACAGCCGCTATCGCAGCCGAAGACCCATGATTATCACAACAAACTTGAAACTGTCCGAGCTGAAAAATCCGCCTGATCTGGCCCACGCCCGTATCTATGACCGTATTTTGGAACGGTGTGCGCCGATCCTCTTTGACGGGAAGAATTTCCGGGAAGAAAATGCCGGTGTCACCCGACAGGCAGCAAAAGACATTGTAAACAGTAAGCACGATTGATTTTTTACCGGGCGGCACAGACCCGTTCGGAGAAAGGAGCGCTATGAACAAAGAACCCCGTACTATGCAGATGGCAGACGCCGCTGCTGCGGCCAGAGCGCCGGAAAACACGCCAGCGATGGTAAAGAAAATCGGCAAGACGACCTACAAGGTTCATGTCCATTTCAGCAATACCAGCACAGAAACCATGAGCGATAAAATCAAGCGTATGCTCAAAAATGAAATTCAGCAGATGTGACAGACTGATAAACTAAGCCGCCTTGTGCTAAACTGATGATGGTACGCACCAAAATTTTTGTCAAGGAGGACATGAAAATGCTTTACACAGAAAAAGAGAAACATGAAATTGAGCGAGTAAAGGAAGTCTTTGCGGAACATCTGCGGCAAAGCCCTGATTTTGAATTGCTCTGGTCGGACAAGGTGGGCTATGTCTGGCTGACGATTGGCGTAAATCCAGTCTATGTGGATACCGGTATCAGGATAGAATCTGCCGCCGATCTCTGCGGCAAGTGTTTGGATGATGTTGCTACGGATGTTTTATATATGACTGGCAACGATCATGCACTGGAAGCAGCCGACCCGCTGGAGTTAGCCGAAATCAAGCGGCTCTGGGAGCCATATATCAACCAGCTGCCAGACTATGCGTATCTCTGCAAAGACCTGCTGAACGGAAAAATGTAATCTATCAAACGAGGTGTCAGGAGCCATACAGTGCTTCTGGCACCTTTTTTGTAGATTTTTTGTGAATTTGATTAAAAAGTCCTTGACAATTTGTCTCTGGCAAGACCGCTAAGTCGATTTTGATTTCCTGCGGCGCTCGTCTGGCTCCTTTTGATATTCAGGAGGTCAGAGATGTGACTGCCTATGACGAGTTGCAGTTGGATACTCTCGGAGATAAGAAAACGGCGCTCTTTCTGATTATGTCAGATACGGATGCGACGTTTAATTTTTTGATCTCCATGATTTACACACAGCTGTTCAACTTGTTGTGCGAGAAAGCAGATGATGTGTACGGCGGCAGACTGCCGGTTCATGTGCGCTGCTTGATTGATGAGATGGCAAACATCGGTCAGATTCCCAATCTGGAAAAACTGGTAGCGACAATCCGAAGCCGTGAAATATCGGCTTGCCTTGTTCTCCAGGCACAATCACAGCTGAAAGCCATTTATAAAGACAATGCCGATACCATCATCGGCAACATGGATTCCCGAATTTTCCTGGGTGGTTCTGAGCCAACCACGCTCAAAGAACTGAATCAGGCATTGGGAAAAGAAACTATCGACACCTACAACACCTCCAACACCAGAGGTAACAGCCCGTCTTACGGCTTGAATTATCAGAAGTTAGGCAAAGACCTTGCGAGCGTAGATGAGCTTGCGGTTCTGGATGGCAGCAAGTGTATTTTGCAGTTGCGTGGTGTCAGACCGTTTCTTTCTGACAAGTACGATCTGACGCAGCACCCCAATTATAAGTACACATCAGACTTTGATAAGAGAAATGAGTTCAACATTGAGCAGTTTCTGAGTCGAAGGTTGAAGCTCAAGGCAGGTGATGAGTTTGTGGTAGTCGATGCGGATTAAGGAGGTTTCTGTTTGGAAAATCTGAAAACGGTATCTGCCCTGGTTAAGAACATCTTGGAACACGACCACAAGGCAAGAAATACCGACAATCATTTGTACCTGATGGTACTGGAACACTATTCCGGTCTGCGTGGCATCGACATTCATGCCATGACGGTTCCTGTGTTTTTGAAGGAACTGGATAGACGCAGCTTTCCGGGGTTTGAAACTGTCCGCAGAAGCAGACAGAAAGTGCAGGCAACCTACCCTGACCTTGCTCCCAGTGAAGCCGTAGGCAAGCGCAGAGCAAAAAATGAGGTTGTATATCGAGAATTTGCAGAAAGCGAGGTGTAAAAAAAATGACTTGGTGGATCACGGATACCTCTATTGGGCAGCGATTGAAGTTCGTTAGACGATTTCGCCGCCTTACCCAGAAAGAGCTTGGACTCCTGATGGGGTATTCCGAGAAAACAGCGGATGTCCGTATTGCTCAGTATGAGAAAAACGCTCGAACCCCTAATGCAGAAACCACAGCGAAACTCGCAGAGGTTCTGAAGGTTTCACCTGTCGTTTTTTCACCGACAATCTGTGCTTCTCGTGAAGATTTGTTGCAGTCAATGTATTGGCTGTTTCTTATGAAAGGTGGTGGTGATATATATGATTGTGAAACTGAATATGCAAGAAGCAGAATGGAACAGAAACTTGGCGTGATAACCGTCGAGGAGTTCCTTGAAAAGATTCTCGTAAACTAAGCCTTCCGTCCGGTTTTGATGCCGGTAGTACGGAGGGCTTTTTCTATTCTCAAAACAATTTCAAATTTTAGGAGGAAAATATTATGGCATTTTTCAATAGCGCAGTAACCGTTCTTCAGACTCTCGTTATCGCTCTGGGCGCAGGTCTTGGCATCTGGGGTGCAATCAATCTGCTTGAGGGCTACGGCAACGATAACCCCGGCGCAAATGCTCATGTACGGTAAGGAAGCAAGCAACCGAAAACAAGAGATAGACCGCCAGCACTACACTATTCCGAACCAAAGACCAAAAGATAAGCATTGTGGGAAAATCTAAACTTTTGGATTTTCCTACAATGCCGACTACGGCGGAATCCTTCCCACTCCTTATATCTTTATTTCCGTATACATTGAATTTGTATTTAGTAAATGCTATAATGTCCCTATTCAAATTATAAATGTGTTGAATTAGTTACATGTACATATTTTTTGTGCCGCATAAATACCCTGTTGAGGTTGTCGTTCTTTGTCCAGATGTGGAAACAATAAAAGGAAGGGAACGATACAGGGAGAAAACAGGCTATTCCGGCTTTACGGTTGAAACCTTATACGATACATTTATGCAGACAACACCACGGATCGGCTTTTGGCTGGACAATTCCAACCAAACACCACAGCAGACAGCAGAAACCATTCTGAACGCCAGAAAGTCGGTATGATTGTTACATATAAGGGGAAGAAAAATTTCTTTTAGGTACTTTCTTTCCTAAAACTAATGTGATATAATAGCATCATTCCAAAAAAGGAGTAAAAAATATGCGGCAAGGTATTCTTAAATAAAACTATAATCAAATAGTGGGAACAAAGGATTATGATAGTCCCTTTTGTGGGGGCTTGGTTTTTTGTACCCAATTTAAGAATACTTTTGCCTTATCAATTTTGACATATCCGAAAAACAGCAATCACAAACAGGTGTATGCTGTATATGTGTATGTCCGCAAATTATAATCCCCAGTGGTAAAAGTATTTTACTGCTGGGGATTTTTATGCCCTTTTGGGGCTGTAAAAGGAGGACAATCACATGAAAATAATCAATATTGGAATTCTCGCCCATGTAGACGCAGGAAAAACAACATTGACGGAAAGCCTGCTGTACACCAGTGGAGCGATTGCGGAACAAGGAAACGTGGATAAAGGAACTACAAGAACAGACACTATGATTTTGGAACGGCAGCGCGGAATTACCATTCAGACAGCGGTTACTTCTTTTTGCTGGAATGATTATAAAATCAATATCGTGGACACTCCCGGTCATATGGATTTTTTAACCGAAGCATACCGCTCTTTATCTGTCCTTGACGGAGCTGTTTTAGTCATTTCGGCAAAAGACGGCGTACAGGCACAAACCCGTATATTATTCCATGCGCTTCAGAAAATGGACATTCCGACAATTATCTTTATAAATAAGATAGACCAAAATGGGATCGACCTGCGGCGTGTTTACCAAAGCATTAAAGATAAACTTACCAGTGATATGATTGTCATGCAGGAGGTTTCCCTGTCGCCAAAGATAACCATGACCGATATTTCTGATTTGGACAAATGGGATATGATTATTTCCGGAAGCGATGAACTATTAGAACGATATGTTGCAGAGGATTCTTTGGATATACAGGAATTACAATATGAAAAGTGCAAAAGAACCAGATGCTGCTCTTTGTTTCCTGTTTATCATGGGAGTGCAAAAGACAATTTAGGAACAGAAAAACTGATTGAAGCGATTACAGAAACTTTCATTACAGAAACAGACGATATTCAGTCTGAATTATGTGGATATGTTTTTAAGGTTGAGTATACAGAGCGGAAAAAACGGCTTTCTTATTTACGCCTGTATCATGGGACGCTCCATTTACGGGATACCCTGCTGCTGTCAAAAAAGGAAAAAATAAAGATTACAGAAATGTGTATTCCGTCAAATGGTGAAATCGTCCCGGTTGACCATGCCTGTCCGGGAGAAATTGTTATTTTAGCTGATGATACTTTGAAACTGAACGACATTCTGGGAAATGAAAAACTCCTGCCTCACAAAACACGGATTGATAATCCCATGCCATTACTTCGGACAACGGTAGAGCCGCAAAAGCCGGAGCAAAGGGAAGCCCTGTTAAATGCCCTCACAGAGATTGCTGATACAGACCCTCTTTTGCATTTTGACATTGATACTGTTACACATGAGATTATATTATCTTTTTTGGGAAAAGTACAGTTAGAAGTTATTTGTTCGCTATTAGAAGAAAAATATCATGTGGGCGTGGCTATGAAAGAGCCTTCGGTTATTTATCTGGAAAGACCGCAAAAAAAAGCGAGCTACACGATTCATATTGAAGTGCCGCCGAATCCGTTTTGGGCATCTATTGGTTTGACTGTAACACCGCTTCCTGTTGGAAGCGGAACACAATATAAAAGCGAGGTATCTCTCGGCTATTTAAACCAAAGTTTTCAAAATGCCGTCATGGAGGGTGTGCGTTATGGAATGGAGCAGGGCTTATATGGCTGGGGAGTGACAGACTGCCAAATTTGTTTTGATTATGGAGTTTATTACAGCCCGGTCAGCACCCCCGCTGATTTTCGTTTTCTTGCGCCTGTCGTGTTGGAGCAGGCATTGAAAAAAGCAGGAACACAACTGTTGGAACCATACCTTTCCTTTACCCTTTTTGCACCGCAGGAATATCTTTCACGGGCTTATAATGACGCACCAAAGTATTGCGCAATCATTGAATCAACCAGACTTGAAAAAGATGAAGTTATTTTTAAGGGGGAAATCCCTGCCCGTTGTATTGGTGAATATAGAAATGATTTGAATTTTTATACAAATGGAAGAAGTGTCTGCATTACAGAATTAAAAGGGTATCAGGAAACTTCCGGCGAGCCTGTGTTTCAGCCACGCCGCCCGAACAGCCGTTTAGACAAGATCCGGCATATGTTTCAGAAGATAATGTAACATCTTGCGCAATGCAAACGTTCATTGCTGGCTATTGCGAAATATCATTGATAAAATCAGCATCAGAGAGGAGGAACCATTTTGAACCAGAAACAGACGGATATTACAACAGGAAAGCAAATACGTCATCTGCGAACACAATCGGGAATGACACAGGAAGAACTGGCTGGGAAATTGAATGTTACCCGGCAGGCGCTATCGAATTGGGAGAGAGATGTTAATGAACCCGATTTAAATACGTTGAAAAAAATTTGTTTTCTTTTTGGAGTCCACATGGACGATTTTGCGAAGGAGGTAATAACAAAAATGGAAACATGTGAAAAAAAGAGAAACGACAATTTAATAAGTATGATATGGCAATTGGACTTTTTTATGGTGTCGGGATATTTCTTGGCATTGGTATTTTCTTTGTTGGCGGTTTTATGACAATGTCGGGTGCAGGGTGGGGAGCATCACTATTTGGCGGTGGCTGTTTTTCTCTTGTATTTGGCTTGATATGCCATGCAGTTATTACATTGAGAAGAAATGACAAATGATGACATATCCTGCTTTCTAGTCTTTTCGGTCATATCGCGTAAAAAAGCCGCTGCTTTTGGCTTTCCAATAGCGGCGGCAAAGGGAAATATCCTTTGAATACCTTACAGAAGAAAAGTTTTGCAGCATTATAAAAATAAAAGCCTATACCATTTTGGAAAGAAAAGATACATAATAGTCAAGACGGCAACAATCAGAAGTTATGGAGGGTAACAATGGAATATAGTAAGGAAGATTTAATGGAAGCAAAAAGGCAAATTTTGGGAGTGGGAGAGAACATGGGAACAGAGGAAAGCAAAAAGATCTGGGAGAAAAACGCACAATTTTGGGATGATGCAATGGGTGACGAATCCAATGAATTTCACAGAGAGGTAGTACGTCCCAAAGTAACGGAACTTCTCTCTCCTGATCCTTCGGATTACATTTTGGATATTGCGTGCGGCAATGGAAATTATTCTTCGTATCTTGCACAGAGAGGCGCTTCGGTCGTCGCTTTTGATTACAGCAAAAAAATGATAGAATTGGCTAAAAGACGGCGATCACAATATGCAAAACAAATTGAGTTTTGCGTAGCGGATGCGACCAATAGAGAAAGCTTATTAGGATTAAAAAGAAATCGAGCCTTTACGAAAGCAGTTTCTAATATGGCAATTATGGATATTACGGATATTGAACCGCTTTTTATGGCTGTTTATGAACTATTGGAGGAAAACGGGATTTTTGTCTTTGCAACGCAGCACCCTTGTTTTATCACATTGACTGAAAAATATATGACACCGCACAGTTACTATGATATAGCGATCGAAGGGCAGCCGGAGGAGCAGATTTATTATCATCGTTCCATACAAGATATTTTTAACCTTTGTTTCAGAGCTGGATTTGTCATTGATGGATTTTATGAAGAATGTTTCAAAAACAATAAAGAAATTCCTATGGTAATGATAGTAAGGCTTAAAAAGGTAAAACGTGATAGCTTAAAATAAATTCAAGTTTGCCGGATAAATAGCAAACCCGGCCGAGCCAGTCAACGGTCAAGATGAACGGGCTTCGCCCGCCGTTGACAGCCCCGCCCGGTTTTGCAGTTAGGCAGTCAAGGAGCGACAGCCTAAAGTGCTGCCGCCCCTTACTATCATAAAAAGCAACTACTAACCAGCCACAGCCCTTTTGGGAGGAAAGGGGGATTTTCCATGACCTGTACAGAAGAATATCGGGAACATATCGAGTACACTTTCCATGCCTTTTGCAAAGTCGTTATCCGAAATGCAACGATCAACGCAGCGAGGACACGGAGCAGGAAGCACAAAAGAGAAATATCCCTTGAATACCTCACAGACGAAAAGCACTACCCTTTAGGCACGACAGATGAATATTTCCAAGCCCCGGAGCCGGACGAGGAATACATACTTACCCTTTGCGGCGATACGGTCATTTTCAGCAGCGGTTTACTTGCGGAAGCCCTGTCACGGCTGGACGAACGGGAGCGGGAAATGATTTACCTGTCCTTTTTCAAGCGTATTCCACAGCACGAAATTGGCAGACAGTACGGGCGCAGCCGCAGCACAGCGGGCTACCATATCCGAAAAGCCCTACGGCAGCTCCAAGCGGAAATGGAGGGAATGGCATATGAGAAATAATAGGCTTCTCCCCTATGAAACAATCGTCCAAGCCGCCAGCGGGGAGCCGGAAGCGGTGGGAACTGTATTGCAGTATTACCGCCGCCGCATACAATGTGCCGCCCGTGTGAATGGACGGGTAGACCAAGATACAGAGGACTACATCACCCAGACGCTTCTCACAGCTATTTTCAAGTTCCGCTTTGGGAGATAGCCCTACCGCCTACAACTGAATAACCGCCGCTTCGCCGGCAACCAGAAAGCAGTAAATCTATTCAACAGATTTGCTGCTTTTTTTCGTTCCTGTTTGGCATTTTTGAAAATCCCCAGTATGAAAAAACAAAAGGGAAAATAGCCGCCGCAGTTGGCAAAATCCCTTACTTATCCGTAGAGGGTATCAAAGAAAAAAATACTGCCATTGTCCGCCTATTCCGGCTTGCGTGGTGTTGTAGGGAATAGAGGGGAAATTCTAAAAATCTCCGTCCATTTTGCTTTGCGTGGTGTTGTAGGTAGTGAAAGGAAAATTTTCAAGATAAGCCGGAATAGCGGGTAGCAAAGCCCTTTTGAAACGTTTTGTTAGCGGAAAGGACGGGAGCCGGGGAACGCCGGAGTTTTTCAGAGCAAGATTCTACCGAGGTGCCAAAATTCGCTCTCCGCTTATTTTTGCCCCTGCGGGAATCTTGTTGGGGAGTGCCTTCCCCAAACCCTGCTATGCGCCCTGTCGGGCGAGAAAGGAGGTCACAGACCATGCGAAAGAAATACAATACGCCCCACCGCCGTCATGTGGTAAAGACCCGCATGACCGATGAAGAATACGCCGACTTCACCGGGCGGCTGGCGGCTTATGAAATCAGCCAGTCCGAGTTTATCCGGCAAGCCATACGGAAAGCGACCATACGCCCCATTGTCACCGTTTCCCCGGTCAATGACGGGCTGCTTGCCGCCCTCTCCAAGCTCACGGCAGAGTACGGGAAAATCGGCGGCAACTTAAACCAGATTGCCCGGAGCCTGAACGAATACGGAAGCCCCTACCGGGGGCTGGAAAAGGAAGTGCGGGGAGCCGCCGCCGACCTTGCCGCCTTGAAGTTTGAAGTCT
Organism: Clostridium sp. AF27-2AA; assembly: GCF_003478505.1. Lineage (GTDB taxonomy): Bacteria > Bacillota > Clostridia > Lachnospirales > Lachnospiraceae > Brotaphodocola. Next base: position 11,387 of record NZ_QUFI01000010.1, on the reverse strand, counting down.
TGCAGAAAGTAGGTGAAGCCGTTGGCGATACTCAAACATATCAGCTCTAAAAATGCCAACTACGGGGACGCTGAAAAATACCTCACATTCGAGCATGACGAGTTTACCATGAAGCCCACCCTTGACGCAGACGGGCGGCTCATACCGAGGGTAGACTACCGCATATCCTCTCTGAATTGTGGCGGGGAGGATTTTGCCGTTGCCTGTATGCGCTCCAATCTCCGCTACGGCAAGAACCAGAAACGGGAGGACGTAAAGAGCCACCACTACATCATCAGCTTTGACCCACGGGACGGCCCGGACAACGGCTTGACCGTTGATCGGGCGCAGGAGCTGGGCGAGAAGTTCTGCGCCGAGCATTTCCCCGGACACCAGGCCCTTGTCTGCACCCACCCGGACGGACACAGCCACACCGAAAATATCCATGTGCATATCGTCATTAACAGTCTGCGGATTGCGGAGGTTCCCATGCTGCCCCACATGGACAGGCCAGCGGACAGGAAAGCAGGCTGCAAGCACCGCTGTACGGACGCAGCTATGAACTATCTGAAAGCCGAAGTCATGGAGATGTGCCACAGCGAGGGGCTTTACCAGATAGACCTTTTGAACGGCAGCAAAGAACGCATTACCGAGCGTGAGTATTGGGCGCAGAAGAAAGGACAGGCTGCCCTTGACAGAGCCAACGCCCCTATTGCTGCGGACGGTATCGCGCCCCGGCAGACCAAGTTTGAAACGGATAAGGCGAAGCTGCGCCGGACTATCCGGGAAGCCCTTGCCGCTGCTTCCGGCTTTGATGAGTTTGCCGCCCTGCTTCTCCGGCATGGTGTGACCGTCAAGGAGAGCCGGGGGCGGCTAAGTTACCTCACGCCGGACAGGACGAAGCCAATTACCGCCCGGAAGCTGGGGGACGATTTTGACCGGGCTGCTGTCCTCTCCGTTTTGGAGCAGAACGCCGCCAGAGCCGCCGAAAAACCCGCAGCCATAGCGGAATACCCCGGCAGTATCAAAGACCGCTTACGGACGAAAAAAGAAGCGAAAAACGCCCCGAACAATGACGCTGTACAGCGCATGGTAGACATAGCCGCCAAGCGAGCCGAGGGGAAAGGACGGGGCTATGAGAAGTGGGCGACCATGCACAACCTCAAACAGATGTCGGCTACCCTCATGCTCTACCAGCAGTATGGCTTTTCTTCCCCGGACGAGCTGGACGCTGCCATTTCCGCAGCCAACACCGCCACGCAGGAGAGCCTTGCCGGACTGAAAGGGCTGGAAGCCGCTATCCGGGAGAAAAAGGAATTGCAGCGCAACCTTTTGGGCTATATCGGCACGAAGCCCGCCCGTGACGGTCTGAAAGCGCAGAAATCGGAGAAAGCCCGGAGAGCCTACCGGGAACAGCACGAAAGCGATTTTATCATAGCGGACACAGCCGCCCGTTATTTCCGGGAGCATGGAATAACCAAGCTGCCAGCCAGCAAAGCCCTGCAAAGGGAGATTGAGCAGCTTACCGTCCAGAAGAACGCCGGATATAACGACTACCGGGAGAAACGCCAGCGGGCGCAGGAGCTTCAGACAGTCAGACGCAATATCGACCAGATTTTAAGGGGCGCACCGAGCCAGCAGAAAAAGCGTGAACAGGAGCGTTAAAGACCGCCCCGAAATGATACCGAAACCCTACAAAAATACAGGTATGATATGAACCCTTACCGCAATACTCCCCGACTTCCAAACGGGGCTTACAGGGCAGAAAAAGCCCGAAAATGATACCGAGAACATACAGAAAATGCCCCCTATCCCGCTACACCGATAGGAACGGCAGAAAGGAGCTTACCATTGCCGAGAATGAGCAAGAAGCGGCGGCTGGAATGGTCTTTCTTCCTCAACCACCGCAACCGTATCACTTACAACGACCTATGCCGGGGCTGCACCCGTGACTGCAAACAGAGCTTCCGGGCGGTTATCATACTATGCCCTCGCTATTATTCCAAACGCTGGAAAAAGGAGGACGCAGCCTATGGCAGATAACCGCAAATATTACTACCTCAAGCTGAAAGAGAGCTATTTTGACGATGATGCAATCGTTCTGCTGGAAAGTATGCAGGACGGCGTTATCTATTCCAACATTCTCTTGAAGCTGTACTTGAAATCGCTGAAAAACGGCGGGAAATTGCAGCTTGACGAGAATATCCCCTACACCGCCCAGATGATTGCGACCATTACCCGCCAGCAGGTAGGTACCGTAGAGAGAGCTTTGAAAATCTTTATGAAGCTGGGGCTTGTGGAGCCTTTGCCAAGCGGCGCACTCTACATGAGCAACATTGAGCTTTTAATCGGCCAGTCCTCTACCGAGGGGGAGCGCAAGCGCAGGGCGCGGCTGGCTTTGCAGGAACAAAAAGCCCTGCCGCAGACAGGGGCGGACAAATGTCCACCATATCGAGCGGACATTTGTCCACCAGAGATAGAGATAGAGAAAGAGATAGATATAGAAATAGAAAAAGAGAGAGAGTTAGAAACGGGACACCCCGCCCCCGCCGCCTATGGCAGATACCACAATGTCATTCTTTCCGATACGGAGCTTGACGGGCTGAAAACAGAGCTTCCCGGCAAGTGGGAGTATTACATTGACCGCCTATCCTGCCATATCGCTTCCAGCGGGAGGAAATACAAGAGCCATGCAGCCACGATTTTCAAGTGGGCGCAGGAGGACGCAGCCAAGAAAGCCCCGAAAAAGGGCATACCCGATTATACCTGTAAGGAGGGCGAGAGCTTATGACGAATGGATTTGATGAAATGATTTTGAATATGACCGACACCACGCCGGAGCCGGAGGACTACACCGGCGAGGACGGGCTTTTATACTGCGGGAAGTGCCACAAGCCCAAAGAGGGCTATTTCCCCAAAGAAACCGCCGCATGGCTGGGGCGTGACCGCCACCCGGCAGAATGTGACTGCCAGCGGGCAGAGCGTGAGGAACGGGAAGCCGCAGAGAAACAGCGCAGTCACCTTGAAACTGTCGAGCGGTTGAAGCGGCGGGGCTTTACAGACCCGGCTATGCAGGGCTGGACGTTTGAGAACGACAACGGCAAGTGCCCGCAAATGGAACACGCCCATTTCTATGTGGAGAACTGGGAAACCATGAAAGAGCGCAACATTGGCTATCTGCTATGGGGCGGCGTTGGCACAGGCAAGAGCTATTTTGCGGGCTGTATCGCAAATGCCCTTATGGAGCGTGAAATCCCCGTGTGCATGACAAACTTTGCATTGATATTGGGTGACCTTGCCGCCAGCTTTGAGGGCAGGAATGAATATATCTCCCGACTTTGCAGCTTCCCGCTGCTTATCCTTGACGATTTTGGAATGGAACGGGGAACGGAATACGGCTTAGAGCAGGTCTACAACGTGATTGACAGCCGTTACCGCAGCGGCAGGCCGCTGATCGTCACGACTAATCTCACGCTGGAGGACTTGCAGCACCCGGAGGACACCGCCCACGCCCGCATTTATGACCGTCTGATTGAAATGTGTTCTCCTGTCCGCTTTACCGGGAGCAACTTCCGAAAAGCCACGGCGCAGGAGAAAATGGGACAACTGAAAAAGCTGATGAACAGAAAGGAGAGCCGCCTATGACCAACACCCCAAAGAATGACCGCAGCACCCGCCGCCCGGATTGCGTGACGGAAATCCGCATAGGTAATTCTGTCCTTGTCGTTTCCGGCTATTTCAAGCAGGACACCACCGCCACCGCCGCCGATAAAATGCTGAAAGTGCTGGAAGCGGAAGCTGCTACACAAAAATCGGCAATTTGACGGGACGTAAAGAAGCAGAAAGGACTGTACAGCCAGCCCCGGCGTGTGGTATGATAGTCATACGGAATAGTGGGGCTGGCTGTCGGAAATGGAGGACACTATGTTAAGACAGACCACCCGAAACCTTATTACCGCCCTTTATCCGAGATTATCCCACGAGGACGAGCTGCAAGGTGAGAGCAATTCTATTTCAAACCAGAAGCGTATTCTTGAAACCTATGCGAAGCAGAACGGCTTTTCCAATCTGCAATGGTACACAGATGACGGTTATTCTGGGGCGAACTTCCAAAGACCCGGTTTTCAAGCCATGCTTGCGGACATTGAAGCCGGAAAAGTCGGCACCGTTATCGTCAAGGATATGTCACGGTTAGGGCGAAACTATCTGCAAGTGGGAATGTATACGGAAATGATTTTCCCACAGAAAGGCGTCCGCTTTATCGCTATCAATGACGGAGTGGACAGCGCACAGGGCGACAATGATTTTGCCCCTCTGCGGAACATTTTTAACGAATGGCTGGTGAGAGATACGAGCAAGAAAATCAAAGCAGTAAAACGGTCTAAGGGTATGAGCGGGAAGCCCGTCACGAGCAAACCCGTATACGGCTACTTTATGGACGAGGACGAAAATTTTATCATTGACGGGGAAGCCGCCCCTGTTGTGCGGCAGATTTACAGCTTGTGCCTTGCCGGGAACGGGCCGACCAAGATAGCCCGTATGCTCACAGAGCAGGAGATCCCCACGCCGGGAACGCTGGAATACCGTCGGACGGGAAGCACCCGCCGCTACCACCCCGGCTATGAGTGCAAGTGGGCGACCAATACCGTGGTACATATCCTTGAAAACAGGGAGTACACGGGCTGTCTGGTAAACTTCAAGACGGAGAAGCCGTCCTACAAGACCAAGCACAGCGTAGAGAACCCCATTGAGAAACAGGCGATTTTCGAGAACCACCATGAGCCTATCATTGACACCCAGATGTGGGAGCGTGTGCAGGAGTTACGCAAGCAGCGCAAACGCCCGAACCGCTATGATGAAGTGGGCTTATTCTCCGGCATACTCTTTTGTGCCGACTGCGGCAGCGTCCTTTACCAGCAGCGTTACCAGAACGCCACCCGCAAGCAGGATTGTTATATCTGCGGGAGCTACAAGAAGCGTACCCGTGACTGTACGGCGCACTTTATCCGCACCGACCTGTTGACCGCCGGAGTGACCGACAATCTGCGGAAAGTCACCAGCTATGCAGCGAAGCACGAAGCCCGGTTTATGAAGCTGCTGATCGAGCAGAACGAGGACGGGGGCAAGCGCAGGAACGCCGCAAGGAAAAAGGAGCTGGAAGCCGCCGAGAAGCGTATCAGCGAGTTATCCGCTATCTTCAAGCGGCTGTATGAGGACAGCGTGACCGGGCGCATTTCAGACGAGCGTTTCACGGAGCTGTCGGCAGACTATGAAGCCGAGCAGAAAGAACTGAAAGAGAGAGCCGCCGCTATCCGGGCAGAGCTTTCCAAAGCGCAGGAAGCCACGGTAAACGCAGAAAAGTTTATGAATGTTGTCCGCAAGTACACCAGCTTTGAAGAACTTACCCCTACCCTTTTGCGTGAGTTTGTGGAGAAAATCGTTGTGCATGAGTGCAGCTATGACGAGAACGGCACACGCAGACAGGACATTGATATTTATTACTCTTTCGTTGGCAAGGTAGACCTGCCCGAATGACCGCCCGACCTATCCGGCGCAATGCGCAAACGCCGGATAGGAACGGCAAAATTTTTTACACTTCTACTACTTCTTTATCACACATCAGCAAAGTCCCAGGGCATGAAGCAGTTCATGGCTAATTAAAGGGAACAAAAAGAAAGGAAAAGCACAATCCAGACGGTATCAGCGGCAGTCCACAAGAATAAATTGTGATTTCACAAGATTGGTGCTATAATAAGAGAAAAGTTCCTGCCGGGGCAGCCGCCCCGGTGGTATGGATAGGAAGGCGGGAAAGCAATATGCACATCAGCTATAAACCACTCTGGCATACACTGTTAGAGCGTGATATGAGAAAAGAAGATTTAAGGCTTGCT
>NZ_QUFI01000010.1:0-5507 GCF_003478505.1 Clostridium sp. AF27-2AA | reverse complement strand
ATTGTGATTTCACAAGATTGGTGCTATAATAAGAGAAAAGTTCCTGCCGGGGCAGCCGCCCCGGTGGTATGGATAGGAAGGCGGGAAAGCAATATGCACATCAGCTATAAACCACTCTGGCATACACTGTTAGAGCGTGATATGAGAAAAGAAGATTTAAGGCTTGCTGCTGGTATGACAACGAATATGATTGCCAACATGAGCAAAGAGGGAAAGCACATCAGCATGGATACATTAGCCCGTATCTGCGAAACGCTGAATTGTGAGATTACCGATGTGATTGAGTTAGTATCAGACGAGCCTGCTTCCACAGGAGGTAAGGAGCATGAGCGAATTGAAACCAAGAATAACGGAAAACGGAATTGATTATATTCTTGTCGGAGATTACTATATCCCAGATTTGAAGCTGCCGGAGGAACACCGCCCTATCGGAAAGTACGGACGGATGCACCGGGAGTATTTAAGAGAAGTCCACCCAGCCAAATTGAACACCTTGACCTTGACAGGGGAGTTATGGACATACCTTGCAGACCTGAACGAACAGGTACAGGAACGGTTAGACACCATCATGGAGCAGATGAAAGCTGCCGAGGGCGTGACCGAGGAATTGAAGCGTACCTGTCAAATGGAATGGGTGCAGCGTTGCAATAACATTCACAACCGGGCAGAAGAAATTGTTTTGTATGAGATGATTTATTCATAATGGTATGGTAGAATGATTATGACAAAATAGAGTTTGAAGGGGGTATGAAAATGGCAATTTCGAATATAAATGCGATTATCAATGATGATATTCATAAAGTTTGGGATATTGTTTTTGCTGTTGATAAATATAGTGCGTGGCGAAGCGATTTAAGCAAAACAGAAATCATAAATGAGAAGCAGTTTATTGAGTACACGAAAGACGGATATGCAACTACATTTTCTATTACTGCTGTTGAGCCATATAACCGCTGGGAATTTGACATGGAAAATAGCAATATGGCCGGGCATTGGACTGGTATTTTTACAGCTAAGGGAAATGAAACACAAATTGATTTTACAGAAAATGTGACACCTAAAAAGTGGTTTATGAAACCTTTTGTAAAACTCTATTTGAAGAAGCAGCAAACTCAATTTGTTCTGGACTTAAAAAAAGCATTGGAACAACAAAGTTGAAGTTGTAAAGGAGAGAATACTATGAATAGAATCAAATATGCAGAACAGTTATATGCTCTTATTTCTATGTGCTTAGGCTGTGCTTTTATCGTTTTTGGTTTGCTTAGTTTTATTGGAATATTACAGCCTACATCAGCGTCAATAGTTCAAAGTCAAAGGCACATTGGGATTGTTTTTTCTGTACTTGGTGTCGCTTTTTTAATTGCACAAGCTATTTTTACAGTTCTCGCTTCAGCAAAGAGGAAATCATATTGCGAGTTGATTTCTAACGGAATTAAAGTTAATGGGATTGTAGAAAAGGTATATATGCAAAAGTTTCTACAATATGGAAAAAAGTCCCCGTACAGAGTTCTTTACAGCTATACATACGGAGGGAAGATTTATCATCACAAAAGCCATCTTTTATGGGATAAGCCGTATATGAAAGAAACAGATTCGATTGCAGTATATATAAATGATTCAGAGAAATCGGCAATCCAATTATAGGGAGTATTTTAGTTGTATCCTCAGTTTGTCACCCTAAATTTTAACTAAATAAGCACAGCATAAACCGCTGCTACATGGAAGCCACCCCAACCATGCAACAGCGGTTTTTTGTTACCGTTTTTTCCTCTGGCTGATAGGCGTTCCCATTTTCTTTGATTTTTGGAGAATCCGAATCAGCCAGCGAAATTCTTCTTCCGATAAATTTTTGTAGTTGATACCAAGCTGCTTGCAGTAAAGTACAACGAGCTTTTCATCCCGGCTGCCCTTGAAATTTTCGACCGCTTCCAGATTTTCTTTCAGTTCATCAGCAACGGTGGTCTGGGGTGCACTCTCGCTGTCCTTTTTGTGAGCTTCCCGAATATCCCGGATAATCAGGTTGAGGTCATCCAGAACCATGTGGCTGAAATATTCATCATCGCTGATATGGGCGGCTTGCAACACTTTCAAATGGGGGTCATCTTCGCCGGGGCGATACCGTTCAATGATTTCATGCCGGACGGTATCGACAAGGGCGTTGAGGTTCTGAATCTGCATGGTGGCAATCCCATCCACATAAATCTCAATGTCCGCAAGAAACTTGATAAAATCTTTATGTGTGGCAAGCTCACAGAGCAGGCGGTTGTTAATCCGACCGCTTTTCAGAAGTGCAACCATCTCATCATTCAAATGCAGCTCTGTTAGTGGCGTGTTAATCTGCTCCCGGTTCTCTGTCCGGCACAGCAGATAATCAACGGAAACCCCATAGAAATCTGCCAGCGTGATAAGGTTGCCATGATTGATTTCCTTATAATCCTCTTTCTCATAACTGCCAAGGGCTGATTTGGAAATACCCGTCAGCTCTGATAATTCTTCCAGATTTAAGCCTTTGTCCTTGCGGAGTTCCCAAAGGCGTTCCTGTATGCTTGTTGCTCCTTTCATGGGCGCACGCTCCTTTCCGGCGGTTGCATTGCTGCCGCTTAACTGGATTATAGCACACTTTCCGCAATCGTGGAAATTTCTGATTTTTACCCCTAATTCCTACTTTGTGGACATACGGCACAGGGCACAAAAATGTTCTATGATACAGGTAGTTCATCGATGGATTATTCCAATCGAATGACCAGCCTGTGTGGGATATGCTTCCCTGGCGATGTAGCGCCATGACTTTTGGCAGGGATATGGAGGAACCCTGACCAAAACGAGCGTACCAACGGGAGCGATACGCCGCTGTGAGATTCAGGGGAGGAACGACACCGGGGAGAACTGGCGGACTGACACCGAAATGATACCGAAACACGACAATCTGATAGGGGGACAGTCTATCCTATCGCTGATACTTCGGGAGATTTTAGGCGGCTCTATGACCGTAATTTTGCCGAAAATCGCCCCGAAACCATACACGAAAACGGGAGGAAGCGCAATATGCCGAGAATGAGCAAAAAGAGGAAGCATGAGCTTTCATTTTACCTCAATGACCGGGGGCGTGTCACTTACAACGAATTATGCCGGAAATGCCAGCATGGGTGCAAGCAGAGCTTCCGGGCGGTTGTGATTGACTGCCCCCGTTATTTATCCAAACGAGCAAAGAAAAAGGAGGAACACACAGAATGAATTTTGAATTTATGACGATAGACACATCATTGCCGCCCTGTATGCCCTTTCCCAGAGCGTTGACAGGATTTCCAGTCAGCAGCACCGCAAAGGTCATGTACTGCCGGATGCTGGACGCTATGCTATCCAAAGGGCAGGAGGACGAGAACGGAATCCTGTTTGTCTGCTTCCCTGTCACAGCCATTGCCGCAGTCCTGTCCCGCAGTCCTATGACGGTCAAGCGTTCTCTGAATGAACTGGAAACCGCCGGACTTATCATGCGGGTGCGTCAGGGCGTTGGAGAACCAAACCGGATTTATGTGCTGATACCGGGAAAGGGGGACGCTGCCCTTGCCTGATACCTCAAAGCTGGAAAAGCTAAACCGGGAGCTGGAGAAAAGCGAAAAGAAACTGCGGAAAGCCATCCATGATGAAAAGGCATTGCAGCACCAGTTAAAGCAGCTTACCCGAAAGGAACGGACGCACCGGCTCTGTACTCGTGGCGGTATGCTGGAAAGTTTTCTACAAGAGCCGGAACGCCTGACAGATGATGATGTCATGCTGTTGTTGAAACTCATTTTTCACAGACAGGACACACAGGAACTGTTGAAAAAACTGCTGGAACGGGAGAAGCCGGAAACCCCTTAGTTTACTAAGGGCGCAATTATACACCACCCAGAGGTTGGTGCATTGCGTTCTCCGAAGGCTCCTCGCCGGAGGGCTGTGATTTTCCGCAGTCATGGTCTGCTCCAAATCAAACAGGGGACGCTACGCTTCCCCTGCGCTGGCTTTCGCCAGCTACCCTTTTGTGGACTTGCCATCTGGGGACACCTTGCATTGCAAGCTGTTCCCAGCCGACAAGTTTTATAAAATATACTATCTTTTCGATAGGCAATGCAGTATAATAAAGACAGCAACAAATTAGAAGTTATAAGTGGACTTTTGCGAAGTTGTATGATACTATTATTTTACAAAGATTTGAAAATTCGTGGATTATTTAACAAATTAGAAGGAGGTATTTTATATGTTTAAAAAGGCTTTTTGGGTTCCTTATGAGGATAGTACCAATTACCCAACTCTTGCAAAAACTATGGAAGCAATTTCAAAATATTGTGAAGAAAATGGCGAGTCTTATACATTTATTAACGATGACGAAGTGGAGATAAATGGAAAAAGATATGAAATATATCGGGGCTACGAAAATGGTAGTAGGGGAAATTACGGTATAAAATGCAAAGAAAAATAATTTCCAGTTTTTCATTCCCTACACATCGGGTCAACTTGCCCCGAACTTTCACAACTAAATACCCGCCGCCTACACAGTGGCACACCAAGCAGGAAATCTGAAAAGATCTCCTGCTTTTTTTCTGCCCAAGGTGGGGTGGCAAAACGCCACCCCATCAGTCAATCACAGGAAGGAGGGACACGAAATGCCCTGTCCACACAACGAAATTTCTATTGTGCAGCGCAGCCAGCGGCAGTCTGCTGTTGCCGCCGCTGCTTACCAGAGCGGCGAAAAGCTGTTCTGTGAATACGACCAGGAAGTGAAGCACTACCCGGAAAAGCGTGGTATCGTTCACAATGAAATCCTGCTCCCGGCAAATGCCCCGCCGGAGTACGCAGATCGCAATACCTTATGGAACGCCGCCGAAGCTGTGGAGAAGCAATGGAACTCCCAGCTTGCAAGGAGGTGGGTGCTTACCATCCCCAGAGAGATACCGCCTTACCAGTACGCCGCCCTTGTCCGGGAGTTCTGTAAACAGCAATTTGTTTCCAAAGGCATGATTGCTGATTTTGCCATCCATGACCCCCATCCGCCGGGACACAATCCCCACGCCCATGTCCTGCTCACTATGCGGGCAATGGACGAACATGGGAAATGGCTTCCCAAGAGCCGCAAGGTTTATGACCTTGATGAAAGCGGAGAACGGATAAAACTTCCGTCCGGCAGGTGGAAAAGCCACAAGGAGGATACGGTTGATTGGAACGACCAGAAGTATTGTGAAATCTGGCGGCATGAATGGGAGGTCATCCAGAACCGCTATCTGGAAGCCAATAACCGCCCGGAGCGTGTGGATTTGCGTTCCTATGCCAGACAGGGGCTTGATATTGTCCCCACTGTCCATGAGGGTGCTGCTGTCCGGCAGATGGAAAAGCGTGGTATCCAGACGAATATCGGCAATCTGAACCGGGAAATCAAGGCTGCCAACCGCCTGATGCAGTCCATCCGGCAGCTCATTAAAAACCTCAAAAGCTGGATTACCGAGCTGGGAGAAAAACGGAAAGAGCTGCTT
>NZ_QUFI01000001.1:152406-302146 GCF_003478505.1 Clostridium sp. AF27-2AA | reverse complement strand
GGCTTCGGACCTATATTGGTATTGCTCTTAAATTTTTATTTTATGCGAAACTGTTCCAGTATCTCCGGCTTCACATTTTTTGCGTCCAGATGATGTTTCTCCATATAAGACGCATATTTATGAAGGTCGTATTTTAGTGGTGACTGTGCTGAATCCAGATCATGTGTTTCAAGATAATCGCGCATAATGGCGCGCCGTTCTTTTCCTGATTTTCCCATACCTCAATTCCTCCTGCTTCATTTCTTTTGTCTTTTCCCGATTTAAAAACATCACTTATAAACCGGCAGCTTTCTTCTGACAATTATAGCAAGGCTGTGCTAGAATTGCAATGAGACCTGGCTCAGCCAGCTTCAACCTCGCCAAAAATCCATCATTACTGTTAAATTGTTCCGGTTACGATCAACGTGCTGACACCCGGGCTGGTAATCCAGGATCCAGTCACCGGATCCTGGGTATAAGTGGCTGCCGGAACCGTCACTTCTCCTAATATGGTGGTAAATACACCGGTTGTTTCATTGTAGGTATAGTTTGCAGGAGCACTCCAGGAAGTCCCATTGAAGGTGACGGTCAGATCTCTTAAAATCGGGTCAAAGGTGTCCGTCACGAGTGCTTCCGTGGCCGGAACAGCCGGAGTGTTACCGGTATTCTGGATCACAAAGGTATAGGTCAGTCTGCCGCACTCCGTCACCGGGACCGGGCTGACCGATTTGGTAATGGACAGAACCGGTTCTGCCACTGCAGAAATCGTTTCTGTCGCGGTGATTCCGGTAATGCAGGTTCCTGATACGGTCACGGTATTGGTAACTTCTGTCTCCGGCTGCAGCGGTGCGTAGGCATTCAGCCTGGTCTCATATATGATCGTCGCATTTCCGCCTGCCGGCACACTGATCCCGGTAATCACAAGCGGTGGTCCTGCTTCCACAGTCGGAGCTGTCTGGAGCACACCATTCCGGTAATAGTGAATGGTTCCCGCAACATAATCCTGCGGCGTACGCGTTCCTTCTCCAAAGGCATATTGTCCCAGATCATCGGTCATGGTCAGTCCGGTATACTCAGCCGTGCCTGCATTAACGATGTTGATGATATAGGTCACGGTATCATGCTGACGGTACGTCTGTTTTACCGCACTCTTGGTAACAGACAATACTTCCTGAATTTCTCCAACGGTAATATTGGAATTGGCCACTTCATTGCCATAGCGCAGCTGCGCCTGATTTGTGAAAAATGCCATATACTGTTGTCCCCTTTTTTAAATGGTTACAGTATAGCATATGACAAAAACGGATCTGTGGTGCAGGGCTTGTATCAATGGGAAACCGCAGATCAAACATGATTCCAATACCAGCCATGACCCAAATATCATTCAGCAGGTATCTTTCTTTCCGCAAAAACGCCCCGCAGAGTCGAATTTCTGCGAGGCGTTTTGTCATTCAAAAATCATTTCATTCATGTACCGACACTTTAATGTACAAAAATCAGAGACAGAATAAATACGACTATAATAGTGGTAACACCCATAACTGCCGTCATACCGGTCTGACATTTATACGCATCCTGCGTATCCATATCTGAGAACTGGGACACAACCCAAAAGTAAGAATCATTTGCATGAGATACGGTCATGGAGCCTGCACCGATGGCCATGATAACCAGAACCTTTGCTAACGGGGAAGTGAATCCCAGGGCCGGCATCATCGGAGCAATCATGGCGGATGTAGTGATCATGGCTACGGTAGAAGCACCCATCGCGGTCTTTAACAGTGCTGCAATGATGAACGGCAGGAACACGCCTACGCCAAGTCCCAGTAAGGATGCGCTCAGAGCGTCCGCGATCGGGAGTTTCTGAAGGATGGCGCCAAAGGAACCGCCTGCGCCGGTAATTGCCAGGATACCTGCAGAGTTGGTAACACCCTCGGTAATCCATTTCAGGGAGTTCTGCTTCTCTTCTTGCGGGATCAGGGTCATGGCAAGGAATACACCAAGGATCAGGGCGATAACCGGGTTACCGATGAAGGAGAAGAACATCTTCACGGCGCCGTCACCAAAGGGTGCGCTCGGGAAATCACTGACGGATTTTAATGCGATCAGGATGATTGGGAGCAGGATCGGGGAGAAACTATGTAATGCACCAGGAAGCTTGCCGTATTTCTCTACCAGTTCTTCTACGGTGTACTCCGGGTTTGCCGGAATATCAATCTTGCTGGATACCTTATTTGCATAAATCAGGGCTGATGCAACAGCCGGGATGGAAATGATCAGGCCAACCAGGATAGTCAGGCCCAGGTCTGCTTCCAGGGTACCTGCCATGGCGATCGGGCCAGGAGTCGGCGGTACCAGACAATGAGTCGCATACAGGCCGCCGGAAAGTGCGGTAGCCATAACTGCCAGGGAAACATTACTCTGGCTTGCCAGGGCTCTGGAAATCGGGCTTAAGATAACGAAACCGGAATCACAGAATACCGGGATACCGGTAATGTAACCGGTGATGCCCATGGTCAGAACGCTCTTCTCTTTGCCGACGATCTTTAAAATGGTGTTCGCCATGGTAAGGGCTGCACCCGTTTTTTCCAGGATCGTTCCAATGATGGTTCCGGCCAGGATTACAATACCGATGCTGGCCAGGATATTACCAAAACCACTCTTGACAGTACTGATGACCTCTTCCGTCGGGATTCCACACACAAGACCTACCAATACTGCAATGACGGTCAGCACCAGAAACGGATGCATATTAAACTTCGATATGGCTATGACCATACATACAACTGCTAAAAATATCACGCCAAAAATAAATAAACCTGACATACAAATACCTCCTTTTCGCTAAACGCGATCCATTCTCCAAATTCGTCACAGTTCATGCGCTGCACGAACTGCATTTTCTTATTCTATGCCGTCCGGGCTTTTACCGCTCTCCGGCATATTCCGGTATTCCAGAAGCATTCGGATAAAGAATTCCCGCACAAATGCACTATCCTGTTCCATCTCAAACGTCTGGTACAGCTGTTTCATGCGGTACAGTAGTGTATTCTTATGCAGATTCAACTGCTCCGCCGCTCTCGCGACGCTTCCCCCGCATTCGTAATACACCCGGGCTGTGCGCAAAAGCTGCTCCGCCTGATTCTCCCCATGCTGTTCTTTCAGCCTGCGAAGCATCCTTGCCGCAGTTCGTGCGCCTTCCTGTACCGTCATACTGCCCAGCAGATACTGCATTCTGCACGAATGCTCTTCCAGATTCTGAATCGTTCCTCCTTTCCTGTTTCTCAGTACGGACACTTCCCTCATACCGGCTGAAATCTCTTCTAAGTTTCTGCATGGACTGCTGACTGCTGCATTCCAGACATCTTCTGCTTCTATCTCATGCAGCAGTTTATCCAGGCGCTTCTGCATTTCCGGTGATTCCCCGCCGCCAAGCAGAATCACATAATCCGCATTCTGGATTCCAAATACATCCCGCCTGCGGTCCAGCACATTCTTCCAGATCAGATTCTGGATGAGCTGGGAATAATCCAGCAGATGCTTCATATTGCGTTCTCTGGCGCGTTCATACAGCAGAACGATACGGATTGGATATTCCAGCTGCAGATTCAGCATACCGCACAGCTTTGCGATCATCTCTTTCTGGCTTTCCCCGCCAAAAAGAAGCAACCTTAAAAGCTGGTTTCGAAGCTCTGCCTCCAGATTCTGTTTCTGCGTCATCTGAAACTGGGAAAAACTCTGGGTTACATAGACACGAAGCAGATTGGCAATGCTCTGCACTTCTTCCTCGCATCCGAAGATTCCAACCACGCCAATGATCTCATCATTCAGGAAGATCGGCATATTATAGCCTTCCTTGGTTCCCGGATAACGGGGCAGATCCTCTATTTTGATCAGCACCGGCTTTCCGGTTTCCAGAACCTCCGCAGCTCCCTGATGGAAATCACCAATCCGGTGTTTTTCGGTAGAAGCAATGATAATGCCCTTCTGATCCATGATATTGATGGTACGCTGGCCAACCAGCAGAGAAGTTGCCTCCACAAAGTCCTGTGCCAGCTTTGCAAATTCACTCATTGCTTCCTCTCCTTTTACAGATAAATGCAGTCTCCCGCACCCAGATAACAGTGTTTTAACTGTGTTTCCTGATCCATGATCTGCTGAAGCTGTTCCCCAGAACAGTGGTTAAATCCAATGAGACCGACCCCCATCTGTTTCATCTGGTCCAGCGTAACACGAATCCGGTCTGCATCCGCTTCCACCAGATGCGTACCGCCAAATACCGCACGGATTGGCCTGCCAAAGTGTTTTTGCACCGTAGCCAGAATGTTCAGGATTCCCGGATGGCTGCAGCCAACAATGACTGTCTGACCTTCCTCTCCGTCTAACACCATGCAGATTTCATCAGAAAAATCATCTTTTATCCACTGATCATCAAGACGTCGTACAAAGCGATCCGGAATCTGTTCAAAATCGTGCGTGCGCTCAAAGCTTCCAACCAGATAGCACCCTGGTTCCAGTTCCAGAAAACCATCACAAATCCGGTGTTCCAGTCCCTGTTTCTTCATCCAGGTTTCATCAAAACCGCAGCCCAGGTACGTTGCTTTCACACCGTCCCGGGCATATTTTTCTTCAAAATATCCTGCCCCGGTATACAGCGGACAGCGAAGACCTTCTTTCACAAATTCCGGATAGCCGCCGGCATGATCGTAATGTCCATGACTACCTATGGCATAGTTTATGTTCTCCATCCCAATATTCAGTTTGCGGGCATTATCATATGCTGCTTTTCCGGCTCCGAAATCAAACAAAATCTGTGATTTTCCGGTTTCAACAAAAAATGACAGGCCATGTTCCGCTGTCAGAGATTTCTGCTCTCCCGCTTTATTATCCATAACTGTTGTTATTTTCACTAAATCACCCCCTCGTTTTTTCGATTCATTGTATAGATCATTATAGCACGCTTCCTTGTTTTCATCATTGTGATAGATCACAATTTTCAGAATAATTTTTTCACAAAAAAAGAAGTTTTTCCTGTTCATGAACTGTTCATAAATTAGTTACAAACATTCCATATCCAGGAAAAACTTCTTTCACAATTTCTCGATATACTTACATCATCAAATGAAGCTGCCAAGTACAATTTGATAAAATTTTTTCATAATCGCCGGTGGGCCAAACGCTCACCGGCTCCTCCCTTTTTATGGGGCTTTTTCTCCATCTGATATAAGAAAAATATCATATCAGAAAACATTCCTGTTCAATTCCCATTTTCCCTTTGAGTATGTGTTCAATCAGTTTCTCCATGAGTGGTTCTGTTCCCTGCATGGCTTTCAGTTTGTTCAGGGTCTCTGGTTTTATCTCATAACCGTATTGGATATAACGGTCATACCAGTCCGCATCCATCTGCAAAGGACGGACTGCCGGGCAGATATGTTCGCGAATGTGCCGGAAAATGCGGATTCCGCCGTAATCCAGATCTCCGGTGTGGTAAAATTCTGCATTCGGAATGACTGACAGAATCAGCCTTAAGAACTTGCACTCCAGCGGAGAAAAAAATCCGTGGGAAAATACGATCAAAGTTCCTTCCTCATAAGGCATGGAAACGTAGTTCGCCTTGTTCTCCACCGTTATAATCTTCTGGATTTCCTGATGTTCCGGAATCACCGCATGCCGGAGTGTCTCCGTGTTGAGCACCGTTCCATAAACAAAATCGGACAGAGAGATTTCCTTTCCATTCAGTATAATCGTTAAATTTCCCTTTATGGCAAGCTCCTGGGCGTATTCCTCCAGATAAACCTGAGATAGAATCTCTTTATCGTTCATGGCTTCATCGACATCTGGATGATATGCAGACAGAATCGAGACAGTTCTTGTTCTCAGCACGTTTTCAAATACTTTGGTGTTCCCCAGTACCGAAACACTGAATACACGCTGGTAAACCGGCTCTTCCAGCTTTTCCAGGGCATTCAGGCAGATGAAAAGCTGATCTCCGTACTTCGACAGATCCAGAGACGGCTTTCCCTTTTCCAGAGATGCCACCTGATCCTCGTAGTACGCCCTCAGCCACCCGGTCTGCGCCTGTTCGCTCCACTTGCAGAGTATCTGTCTCTCTGTCTCAAGCCGCTCCCATTTCGAAATCAGGCCAAGCAGTTCATAGAACTGCCCGGCCTGCTCCAGACGATACGTGATTTTTTCGATATCATTTCCGTATTCGAGCCATTTGATCTGAATCAGCCCGCGCTGTTCCAGCATCCGGGCCTCTTCCAAAAGCTCTGACTTTCCCGCCCGGTTAAAATCCTCCTGCTGTATTTTCAGGCTCCGGTTCCCTGAAGTTTCCTTTCGCCAGTCCACGCTGCTGCCTTCAATCTTATCCAGAATCCGATGGATCAGATAATCGTTCTTTCCTTTATTCTTCATCCTCTTCCTCTGCAAGATCTTCTTTTAACTGCTCAAACTCTGGTTTCTCAAACTCCTGAATAGAGATGTTCTTCTTATTCGGGTTCGCGAACACAAAAATCTTGTCTACGGTCTCCAGATAGTTCTGGATCTTGTCGTTGGTGGCGCTGATGAGGGCCTGGAATCCAAGCCCGCGGATCAGCTTGATACAGCTTGCCACCTTCTCCGCATCCATCTTGGAAAATGCCTCATCCAGCACGACCAGGCGGATGGTCGGATTGCGCCTGAGTCCCGGCTTTAAGTCAATCCTGTATGCCTGGGCGAAGCTTGCAAGAAGCGCCACATAAAGCGGGTTCTGGCCTTCACCGCCGGAATTTTTGCGGATCATCTTGCTCAGGCGGATTTTCAGCACTTCGTCCTCGTTCTGGATGAGCTGCTGCATATCGAAGGAAAGATACGTCCGGTAGTCGGCATATTTTTCCATGTTCCGTTTGGCTGTCTCCATTTCTTCCGGAGTTGCATGCTCCGGCGGAATGAAAATCTCAATCAGCTCGTTGATCAGCGGACCATACTGACTTTCATGCTCCATGGTGAAAAGATTCAGCTGGTTGTCCAGCCCCATATCCAGATCAGAGGGTTTAATCTGCAGTGCGTCATCCATGAACATATCGTAAAATCTGCCATCGCTGCCCTTGTTTTTTCCGATATAGAACTGGTAGCGGTCCTTGCCAAAATCCAGATGACTGATGATGCGGTTTAACTCATCCTTGCGCTGCAATGCTTCCTTGATGGCACTGCGGATCTTGTACATGAAATCATCCTTGAAATGTTCCACTGCCGCCTTTGCCTGCTCTCCGGCACGCTTCCGGTATTCCTCCAGGCGGTCACAGCCAAGGTCATTAAACAGCTTCTGGTATTCCTCGTTGCTCTCGGATTCGACAGAAAAATTGCGGTGCGGATAGATCCGCAGATAGCCGGTGCGGATTTCCCGCAGCTTCTGCATTTCTGTGTCCTGCTCTTCCTGGGCTTTTTCCTGATTTCTCAGGTATTCCCCACGCAGAAGATCATAGCGGATGGCCGCACCGCTCTCCTGCTTCTGCTCCAGCAGCTTCTGAAGTTTTGCGTCAAACTCTGGCTGAGCCTGATGGTTTCGTTCCTTGTCTGACAACATCCCATTGAGCTGGGTCAATGCCTGTCTTTCATTCTCGCCAGCCTGCTTTGCACGGTCCTCATTCAGCTTCAGCTGATCCAGAACTTTTTCCCTGCGCTTGCACAGTTCCACAAGGGAGGCCCGTTCTTCTTCCCAGGCAGTCACGTTCTGGCTCTTTAACTGTTCCAGACGTTCCCGCAGATCTTTTTGTTCCTGCTGTTTTTCCACATAATCTGCCTTGTCCTTTTTCCAGCCAAGGTACACATCCAGATCCTGGCTTAAGAATTCCAGACCAAGTACGCGTTCCCCATCGCTTACCATCGCCTGCAGCGGCTCCAGCTCCTCCTGCAGCGTTTTGATGGATTCCTCTAGAAGCTTTACTCTCTGACGCACGCTCTTCTTTCCGATATAAGCAGACCGGGTATACAGATCCGGGTTAATATGCTGGATTCGGTAACTGTGATACAACACGCAATCCTTCGTGATGCCGATGCGGTGGCTGCGCAGCTCATCCACGCTGTCGCACTTGATCACCTTGCCAAGCTGGAAATTCATGTAAGCCTGGGCATAATCACGTCCGGCCTCCACCTCTTCTGCCAGCGCGCCCTTCTGAACCGGCTGTTCGTCCGCCAGAACCTTTTCGGTATCCAACACGGCCACCCGGTAATATTTTTTCGGATCCAGCTCTTTGTAAATCTCCATAGCGGCTTTCGCGTACTTTGGCTCCACCGTCAGAAGCAGCTTGTTGTTGCCGAGATAACCCTCAATGGCATTGCGCCATGCATCATCCCGCACTTCCAGAAGATCTGCAAGTACTTCCACCACCACACTCTTTCCGGTTTTTAAAAACAGCTGAGTCTGAAGGATCTCACGCACCGCTTCCAGTTCTTTCGGATACGCTTTGTTTCCGGCTTTTAACTGGGCAATTTCCTCCTGTGCCTTAGTCAGTTCTTTGGTCTTTTCCCGGATCTGACTGCGGGCATCCTGGATCTGGCGCTCCACTTCTTTTCGCATCTGGCTCAGGTCTTCCTGCAGGCGTTTTAAAGCTTCCCCGCTGATTTCTCCTGTTTCAAAGGCCTCGATATCCCAGAGAGTGCGGTTGGATGTAATCTCTTCCTCGTTCCATGCCGTAAGCTTGTCCGCAGTCTGTTTCCAGCGGGCCTTGCTGCTGCCCAGATGCTCCACCAGCTCATTGACTGTCTTTAACTGACTTTTCAGCTCCTCGTATCCACTGCTGGAAATCTTACGCAGAAGCTCCTCGCTTTTCGCCGTCAGATCCTGAATTTCGGTTTCCACGGCAGCCGCATCCCGGGCCGCTTTCTCCTGTTCCGCTGCCAGTGCCTGAATTTTATCCTGGCTTTCCTGGATTTTCCGGCGGTCCTGCAGCATATCGAGCTTCCGGGCAAAATACCCGCACTGTTCCTTTTCTTTGCGGACTGCCATCATAGCTTCATGCTGCCCACAGATCTCTTTCAGTTTTTCAATTTCCTTACAGGTATCCTCAATCCGGTGGCGCAGACGGCCATATTCCGTCACGCTCTGCCGCATGTCATCAATGTGGATATTCTGCTCCATGCAGATATATTCTTTTACAAATTCCTCCAGCTTGATGTTCATGCGGAACGGAATCGCACGTTTAAACAGCAGCGGGAACTTTTCCGCGTCCAGGCCGCCCAGATAAATATCATAGAGCTGTTTGCGGAAACGCTCGTTGTGGGAACCGAAATAGCATTCTTCTTTGGAATAGTTCGCTAACAGCCAGTTTTTCACCTCGTCGATGGACATGGTGCGGTCTGCCTTGCGGTACTGATGATCCGGAATCGGACCCTTATGCCAGAAGAACATACGGCCGATCTCATTGGTGGCCGTCTCCACATCAAACACCACGCCCACGCACTGGCAGACGCCGGTATCCGTCTGGCGCAGCTCCAGCACGATGGTACTGGAGAAATTCTGGTTGCGCAGATAGGAAAAGCTGTTGTCCTCTCCGATATTGATCATGCCGCGCAGATACTCAATCAGGCTTCGGTCGGAATCATCGGCAGCCGCCTTGTTAAAAAAGCCGCGGCCATCGGTATTGGCATACAGCACAATCTGCATGGCATCAATGACCGTAGACTTTCCGCTTCCGGAATGCCCCGTAAAAAAGTTGATCCCGTCGTCAAAGGACAGGGTTCTATGTTTTATGTAATGCCAGTTGTTCAGGCAGATCCTGGACAGGGCTTCAAATCTCTGATTCTCCATCTTCCTCTTCTCCTTCGCGGAATGTCTCAAGCAGCGCGCGCACATCGTCTCCCATCAGAATTACATTGACCGTTGGATAGATGACCAGGCGGCTGAAACCATCCAGGTCCTCCAATACATCCAGCGGTTCGATCACCTGGTATTTTTTCAGGAATGCCAGGCTCCGGCGGATTTCCGATACGGAGGGCTGTTTTTTTAACAGACGGTAACTGCCGATTTTCTCATTGATCTCGCTTAAGGTCGTCACCACATTTACGGAAGTGGATACCGAAGACATCTGCTCATCGTAGATCAGCTTTAAGATCAGCACATAGAGGGTTGCAAGCTTTGAGAGCTTTTCTCCCACTATCTGCTCCCCGCGGATATAGATAAGTCCCAGCTGGCTGTTCTCCACGACCTCAATTCCCATAATGGCAAAATAACTCCGGATAAATTCCAGATGCTGGCTGCACTGGTAAAATTCCGGGCTGGTCTGGTAGCGCTTTGATTTCCGGTCGTAAGTGCGTTCCAGAAGAAATGTCTGCCGGTACAACAGGCGGATGCTCTCCGATACCTGCGCCTGTTCCGCCCCGGAAAGCGCTTCGTAATAATCGATCATCGGTTACTCCTTTCTTACAAACACCAGGCCCGGATAGCGGTAGCCGGCATGCTCCACCATCGGTGCCTCCTGATCCAGCACCCGGTAGGGACTGTCCTTGCGTACGGAATCATCGTATGCCAGAACCAGCTTTTCAAAGTCTTCCAGGGAAGACACGGTATCGCTGGTCACCGTATACCGTCCATCCTCCATCCGGTCCAGCACAAAGGAGCGGATCTGTCTGCGGCTGTAGCGGTTCTTCATGCGGTTAAGCTGCAGGATCTCGTCCCTGGTAAGTTCTTCCATCTCTTCTTCCGGCTCCAGTTCAGCCGCGAAGTCCTGACGGGATTTGCGCCGCTTGTACAGCGACCGGTCAGAAATGACGGTAAACTGGGAAAAGTTCATTTTTGACGCGGTAAGTGTCAGTTTTTGCTCCAATTCCTCATCGGAAGAACCAGAAAGCTCATTCAGCACCTGAATCACCAGGCCCTTCATGTTGTCATCCTGATTCAGCAAATAGTTAAGCCTTGTTACCGTGGCGCGGATGTATTTCGTGTGCTCCGTATCCATATTCATAATGCGGTGCTCAATATCATCAAATCCCCGGTCGATCAGGTCCAGCTGACTGATAATTTCCTCCGGCGTGATATCCAGACCGCGGAGCTGCTTGTTGCGAACGCAGACCCGCTCCAGCCAGACGGTGTCCTGACGCATCTGGGTCAGCCATTGCTTGATGTCCGTCTTATACAGATAAAAGTTGTCGGAGGTCTTCAAAATATGATATTTTTTCCGCACGATTTCTTCCACATAACCGTCCAAATGCTCCCGCAGCAGATCTCCGTAGTTTTTCTGTTCCAGAAGACTGGCGAAAAAGCGGTCCATGTTGTGGAGCATGTCCTGCAGGGTCTTATTCAGCTTACGGGTATTGATGAGCGCAGTCTTTAACAGAGAAATGTTGCAGCGCGGATCATTCTTAAATGCGAACAGAATCGCGTAAACATTCTGGATGTAGACCTGGGTAGCATCCTCATCCTCTCCGGCCAGATGCGTGAAAGCATCTACAAACGCTGCAGCATAATCCGGGATGACGATATTCACTGTCATGTTGTGATAGTCATCCACCTTTCGAAGCCACCCTGCCTTTAACAGCCAGTTTAAGATCCGGGTGGAAAGCGGTTCCAGCATATCCAGTTCATCTTCCAGTTCATCCTGTACCATCACCACGCGGGTCTTCGCGAAGTAATCACTTAATGTCTGAATACAGATTTCCCGGCTTAAATAATAGTTGCTGTACTGATACTCCTCATTGATCTGCAGAAGCGCGTCAATGTAGACCTGCCGGTTTCTGGAGCGGAACAGTCCCCAGAAAGAGTCCGGTATTTCCAAAAACAGATTTGCCATAGTAAGTTTCCTTTATTTTCTGTATCACAGAACGCAGGTTCCTGTGATACCCGAAAAATGCTGCTGCCCAGGCTGTGCCTGCTGCAGCAGCATTTCTGTTGCTTTGTATATTGCGGATGCGTCACTGGCACATCCATAAATGTTAATCCTAGATTTCCAGCAGATTACTGAAAGCTTTCAGCGCACCGTCGGTCTCATGGGCCAGAACGCGTTTCGCAAGGACTTTACCAAGCTGTACGCCTTCCTGGTCAAAGCTGTTCACATTCCATAAGAAGCCCTGGAACATCACTTTATTCTCAAAGTGCGCAAGCAGAGCACCCAGAGCACCCGGATTTACCTGCTCACCGATGATGATGCTGGATGGACGTCCGCCCTCGAAGTTCTTGTTGCGGTTCTCATCTGCCTTGCCGCAGGCAAATGCCATGATCTGGGCAGCTACGTTTGCGCAGAGCTTCTGCTGGCTGGTGCTTCCCTGGATTACCACATCGGTATCCATCTGGTTTTTCTTAAAGCCTACGAACTGCAGCGGAACAATGTCCGTTCCCTGATGTAACAGCTGGTAGAAGGAGTGCTGGCCGTTGGTACCAGGCTCACCGAAGATCACCGGTCCGGTTACATAGTTTACCGGCTCACCAAAGCGGTTCACGGACTTGCCGTTGGACTCCATGTCAAGCTGCTGCAGATGTGCCGGGAAACGGCTTAATGCCTGGGAGTACGGAAGTACTGCGGTGCACGGATACCCCAGCACGTTACGCTCGTAAACACCGATCAGGGCATCTAACATAGCAGCATTCTTCGTTACATCTGTCTCTGCTGCCAGCTTGTCTGCCTCTGCCGCGCCCTCTAAGAACTGGGCGAACACCTCCGGGCCAAATGCCAGGGAAAGTACTGCGCCGCCAACTGCGGATGTAGAGGAATAACGTCCGCCGATATAATCATCCATGAAGAATGCTGTCAGGTAGTCGCTGCTCTTAGCTAACGGAGAAGTCTCACTGGTTACGGCGATCATGTGCCTGGAAGCGTCAAGGCCTGCGTTCTTTAACGCGTCTTTTACAAAGGATTCATTGGTCAGAGTCTCCAGGGTGGTTCCGGATTTGGAAACCAGTACGAAGATGGAATGTGCCACATCGATGCCATATAATACAGCTGCGGCGTCATCCGGGTCTACGTTGCTGATGAACTTTGCCTCCATCTTGAAGGTGCCGTTCTTCTTTGCCCAGTTTTCCAGAGCCAGATACATGGCTCTCGGACCAAGGTCACTGCCGCCGATACCGATCTGAACAACCGTGGTAAACTTTTCTCCCGCAGCATTCGTGATTTCCCCATTGTGAACCTTGTTTGCAAATTCTGCAATGCGCTCCTGCTGCTGCTTGTAGAAAGCACGCTTGTCCACGCCATCCGCGGTGACTGCATCGCCCAGCTGGCCGCGGGTCATGTGGTGCAGAACCAGACGTTTTTCTCCAGTATTGATGACTTCACCGTTGTAAAGGGCTTTAAACTTCTCTGCCAGCTGCGCTTCGTCAGCCAGTTTCTTCAATGCGTCCAGCACGGTGTCATCTACCTGCTTTGCTGCATAGTGGTAAACAAGTCCCTCTGCCATCGGCACACTGTATTTTTTCACGCGCTCTGCGCCTTTTTCTCCGGTCATTACCTCCGCAAGATTTACACGGGCTGTCTTTTCCAGCTCCTGATAGGAAGTAAGAGTATCCAGGTTATTCCAGGTAATCATATTTTGATTCCTCCTTCAATACATTATATTGATTTTTAAGCCGATAATTTTCTGTCAATCATGATAATTATACTCTCAGATTTTCGGAATTTCAAGAGATTTCACGGACAGGAGACACAATAACCCCTTTTTTTGATCTGCTTGTTACCTGTTTCTTTCTTATCGATGAAAAATCATGTCTGTCAAAAGTTTCAGCGTCACCCCCACGGACAAAACAGAACCGCAAAACAGAAATAACCGGTTCATCAGCCCTGACGCAGAACAGATTCCCAGGCTGAACCGCTTCCGGTACGGATACAGAAGCTGTTCTCCTTTGTGGTTCAGAAAATCAAGCGCCAGATGAGATGCAAAAGCAATCCCAAAATACGACACCAGCATCGGAAGGAATACGCCAACACAACTCATCAGCAGACCGCCTGCAAGAAAGGAATGCAGAAACGAGCGGTGTGGTGTTTTCTTTCCATAAGCGCAGACGGCCAGAAAGGCGGCGCAGGCCAGTACAATGTGGCTGACAGAGCTGTTGCTCATCAGCCTCTGGTATAAGCCAAGATGCCAGTGTGCTTCTACTGCCGCAATTCCGATGACAATGGTTTCTGATACAAATATAATCTGGTCTGCCCTCCGGCTGCTCTCCGAGGTGCCGCAGTCAATATCGCTGATCACGGAACCAACGGCTGCCGCCCCGGCACCAAGGATCAGCTCCGGTAATGTTCGGGGCTGAAGCAGCAGCAAAGAAGCTGCTACGCCAACCGCCATATGTGTTTTTCCAAGCATACTTTTATCTCTTTTCTTATTTATTAAACATTTATGTATCTTGCAAAGTCTTTTTCCATATGCTATAATGCCAATAGGCAAATGAATGACAGTACTCACGAAGTACGCAAAACCCCCGGTGTTCCCATCACCGGGGGTTTTTATTCCGTTTTGGCAAGGTGGCTTAATCCCTTAGGCTGACTACCTATTCATCTCCGTCCAACCATTTGCAAATGTAATAGGCAACTACACTAGCCACAACGAAGCATACGAATGACAGTATCTCTCTCACAAAGTATACACCCCCTTTCTGTACCTGTCTAGGGGTGGTAGCCATGGCATTATAGCATACCGCTATTTATCCGTCTACTTATTTTTTTCATGTGATTTTCAACTTTTCCAAAAACATTCCGCACTTCAAATAAAAAATGGGACTTTCAGGGGAAGCCCCGAAAGTCCCGAAAAACTATCATTTACGCGGTTTTCTATTAGAATTTGCCAGCGGTTGCTGCTTCCTCAACAGAAACAGGAAATGGCTTAAAATCAAGACTTTTCATGTTCAATTCCCCTATCTATCGACAAGTGTACGATTTATACTCATACTTTCTGGTTAAGATACATTCATTTTCGGGATTAACAAATGTTTTCACAATCAGTCCAATTCTTGTCGAGATGTTGTATGTAATATATTTCTTCCTTATTATATAATAGAAGAAAAAGGAGCGCAAGCCCATGAACAATTTCCCAACGAAAAATTTAAAATCAATCCGTATCATCTCAGCTACTCTCTCGCATCCCATTGCCATAGCCTGTTACAGCCAGGAAGATGAAGAACTGGTGGCTGGCCTAGAATCCATTATAAAACAGAATGGATATACTTGCGCTGATGTGGTGGCCTGGTGCAAAGATAAGGGGCTACTATTCAGCACTTATCAAACACCTGCTGGCAGATCTGATAAATTCCAATAGGTATTTTACTCTTCTTCTACTGGCATGGCAATGGAAATAGTAATTTTACGTTGACGCATAAGTAAAATGATCATTTTGCAGAATGGAAACCATTTGCATCAATACGAAAGAGCAAACCCATATTTCCATCGTAAAATTCATATCTGGAAATTTTCGTCTTAGCACCTCTATAATTAAACGCAATTGCTCCATTATTATCTGAATAATTCTTGCAAAAATCCATCTCATTGCCACGATATGGGGAAAAATTTGTTGCTATAAGACCATTTTCAATATTACTATATGCCATCATAACCGCAAAAATTGTCAGATTTTCTGGAACCAGAAGCTTACTTTCTGTCTCAATCGGCGGTATAATCTAAAGCAAGGGAGGGGATTCTAAATGGAATATACGAAAGAGTACATTGCAGATTTACTTATTGACGGTGGTGAATCTTTATTAGACGCATTTTCTAACAACGAACTCGTTAAACAAATTCCTTGTATTAAAGGGTTAATTGCCCTCGGGCAAGATGCTCGTTCTTACATTGATAAACGTGAGCAAAAAAAGCTAGTTGAATTTTTAATGAACTGCAACAGTCTGTCCGCTGATCAAATTTCAAGTTTTTTGGAAAAACATGCAGAAAACAAAGAAAAAACCGGAGAACGAATTTTGGATTCGGTTTTGGCAATGAATCAACCAGAGAAAGCAATCTTGGCAGGTAAATTATACAAAAAGGTTGTTTCCAGAGGAACTAGCTATGATGATTATTTCCGGTTAGCACAAATAATCCAAAACTGCTATTACGAAGATCTGCTCATGCTTTTTAAGTTTGAAGATGACGTGGAATTTACAAACGACGGAAATGGTTTTAGCAAGTTAGCCGTAGATAATTTATATCATCTCGGCCTTCTTAGAGAATCTAATGATGTTAATGGTGGTGGCGGTGCTACCCAACCAGAAGATTACGAACATGCTGGATATTTCATCAATGAATATGGAAAACTTGTTAAAGAATGTCTTTAAAAACGATGGTAGAATCACAGCCGGGGAAATAATCCCCGGCATTTTTCATCAACTTACCTTATTTGCGAAATTTATACCTCACACTCAGATCATCCTCGCATGGCAACGGGCGAATGTCATATTCAAGAATATGCTCAGAACGAAGCCACTCTAATGCCTTAAGCAAATCAAGATCATTAGCGCAGCCCAACGCACAGGACATTTCCGTTTGATTCATGCTAGTTCCTGATGTGGTCAACACCTCCTTTATTCTTGGAATTAATCTCTCTGCTTTTTCTGTAAGTAGTACCAGTTTTCTTCTCATCATTGTATGGTACCCTCCTTTCCGAAGAGATCATACAACATTGTCAAGGTTTTTGTTTGCACAGCAACAGGCAGATGAATATTAGCGCAAAATGGGACCGGCAAAATGCCGATCCCTTGTTCTTTCATGCGTCCTCTTGATTTATTTCTTCGTTGCGTATCACCGTATCAACAGTGCCATAATCATTCGGATTATGTTCTGACCGTTTCTGATTGTCCTGCTCCTCTTCCGATAGCAAATCAAACCAGTCCATTTTGCAAGTATTGATACCGCCTTGGATATATTTGATTTGTTCCTTGGCGCTGGATAAAATCAATTTTACCTCTGGAGTTATATCGTCACTGGAATAGGCATACTGCTCCAGAGCTTGTGAAGCTGTATTTGCCGCAGATTCTATATAATTAATGTGCCGGTAAGAACGTAATGCAAGTTCCTCTTCTTTCTCTTTAAAGTCCTTGATTGATGTTTTCTTTGTCAAAAGCCAGGAGAAAACAACCGAAGAAAATACGTTTAGAATCACAATAGCAAGATTCTGTTCAATTCCAGTAATAGATAAGCCTATCGAAAAAATTAATAACAATAAGGCTACCACGATCACATAATTATCCATATTGATAAAAGCTTTATACAATACTTCATTCCTATTTGGAGAATTATGGGCCTTTCCGATATTGTACCAAATCATTCCGCTAATCATAGCTACGCAGATCATTAAAACAATCAATACACCCAACGGAATTTGAACACTATTTACGGCAACATCACTATTCATACTTTCTGCCTATCCTCTCACCGTAATAATCCCTCATATCTTTCATAGAAATAGGGTTTCTAGAATAATCCAACGGTCCGCATCCTGACCTTGCCTTTATCCATGGTTCTTCCTTATGTGTCAAATTTTCCAGCTCATCTCCGTCATATACACCATAAGTATCGTAAACCTTATTTAAAATATCCAGTTCCTTGTTATTAAACATAGGGCTATTATCTCCTCCCATTGGTATCGGCATCCAGCCCCACTGCTTGTATTTTGCATAAAGATCAGGAGATACCGGACCATGCACCCATGCTTCAAAACGATTATTAAACAGCGGAGCATTATAATTCGCCCAGTACCATGCTTGCGCATAATAACACAGTTTTTCCAATTTTTTATGAGTCATAGACGCTCTACTAAGGAAATAATCTGCCACGTAACGAACATCGGTCATAGTGATCCCCCTTTCATTAATTTATATAGAATATATGTTCATTGTAAGATGATGATACCATGGCAAATAAAATGTGTCAATATTTGCAATAATCAGATAAATTAAAAAAGCCGACATTTCTGCCGGCAATTATGTATTCAATAGAATGTCTTTCCGCATTTATTGCAAACAAATACATTGCTTGAAATAGTTCTTTCTTTCCTCACAACCTTTTCCTTTTTATTCGCAAATGTGAACGGTTTGAACGGGTTTAGGTTCGCTGTGTAAGTGGTTCCATTATATAATAACGACCTCTGCGTGTAGAAAAACATCTGATAATTTTGTATCCATAATGTCTTAAATTTCCAGCAATGTACAAAGCAATTTCCTCGCTGTCAAAATCTGTTTCAATATTGAATTTCTCCTTAAACCACTTGTTAACATCATCACAGGGTGATTCTGATCCTTTTTCTTTCATGTATTTGATAAAACTCTCTGAAATGCTTTTTATATATTCATGAAGCAAGTCCGTACCTGCTTCTGATTTTACAAATAATTCGTTGTATTTCTCGTCTTTTTGGGCATAACCGTACTCTATAAAGCGCTTAACTTCTGGATAATCATCTAAATCAGACTCCCAGAATCCCTTAGTAAATGTGTAGAATCCTAATATCATGTTTATAGCTTCTTTGTATGTGAATAACGATAAATCCTGCATATGTGCTGCCCCCTGTACTTTTGATACCTCAAATATAGCACACTGCCGCCCACTAAGCAATATGCGAACACAAAAGCAGCTGACACTGAAATGCCAGCTGCTCATTCAATCCTATTTTTCTTTATGATGCTTTTGGAGCCACATCTTTTCCAAACTCAATCTTCCCATGCGACAGGCACTTGCAAGCATATGCGAAGCCATCAATAAAGGCGTTCTGCTCTACTTCCTGGCAGCTATCACAAAATGTCTCATAGATTTCATCTGATAAATCACGGGATAAAATCTTTTCCAGTCTGTTCATAAGGTCGGAACCTTTATCGAAGTATAAATCTCTATCCATCTGAGCCTTTGCCCACTGTTCATAAATCATTCTTGCAAATTCTTCCATAATATATCCTCCGTCCTATCTTCCAATACCGTATTTAATGGCCATTTCCTTGACGATTGCCACAAAACACTCAATCAGCTTCTTGTCCTCAGCGATAACATCCACATAGGTCAGTTTATCACGGGCCGACTTGCTCGCACCCTCATCAGCCATCCGGCGGCGCTTATTGGTCAAGCGCATATGTAAGTTGACACCAGCACGCTTCTGCAGCAGTTCATAGCATTCGTTCCGAACATTGCTATACATCTTGCCGCCGCCAAGCTGTGATCCGATCTTACCAAGGATGTTCGCTGTTTCGGTACGCCATGAGGTTGAATTGATCGCAACAACCTCTCGGATTGATTCAACACGGTTCTCAACCTTTCGGAGATGTTCGGCCTGGCGCTTCTGTTCAATCTGCTGTTCTGCCACAGAATTGAAAATCTGCTGAAACATCTGAAGCTCCGGTGACAGTTGGGAATAGTCAATGGCTTTCTGTTTCTGATGAAAATAGTTATCCACTAACCTGTCATACACTTCCCATGCTTTATCCGTATTCAAAGATTTCGCATGAAGGAACGCACCTTTTTCTGTCCAGAGATAAAGTACTTTTGCGTTCTTTGAACCTCGGACATTTTGTCCTTGGTTCAAAAATCTATTTTTTTCATCACCTTCAAGGGGTATATAATGTTTTCCTTGCTCATATCTTTCTTTGTTTCGATTGAAGTTTTTTGTTATGGTATCTGTAGAAGTAGCATATGCTTCTGCAAGTTGCTGTGTTGTAAGAACCAGCACTCCATTAAATTCTGTTCTTTGTAATTCGTTGTACAATAAAAACACCTCCATATAGTAGTTGACCAACAAAGGTATTTTGTAGTAAGATTTACGTATACCTCTTGTAGGTGTTGGGTGTCCGTCAACTTTCCTAGGGCTAGCGGATACCCCCTTTTTAGTTATTTTCCAAGTTCTTCATCAATCTTCTCGTTTAACCATGCAGTTTTAGTTTGATTCTTCTCTTTCAATCTTGCATTCAATGCATCCAGTTTTTCTCTTGAAACAGATACACTAAATTGTCCAATGGTCTCCCGTCTTTTTTTGAAGTATTCGGAATTATCTTTTCTAGCAACCACTTCATCGCCTCCTTTAAGTTGCTAGCAACATAATACAATAGTTGCTAGCAAAAGTCAAGCGTTAATTAAACAATATGTTCGGCCTGCTTTTTCTGTTCAATCTGCTGCTGCGCAACCGACTGAAAGATTTTATTGAACATCTGGAGTTCCGGAGACAGCTGCGACAAGTCAATAGCTTTCTGCTTTACCCGCTCTTCCACTGTCGTGAAATACTCTCTGGCCTGCTCTGCCTTCTCGCTATTTCCTTTGACGGACAGTTTCTTTGCGAAATGGGCGGTGAGGCGGTAATCTTCTCTTGTGATTTTTCCACCAGTGGGCGTCTCCGCATCAATGATGAGTCGCACCAAATCCTCATTTTCTGTTGCAAATTCATTCTCGATAATATTTTTCTTGCACCATCTTGCGAAATCAGCTTTTCTCAGTTCTAAAAACTCATACAGCTTTCTGGCGGTCGTCATGCCCTGTTCATCAACGCCAAGGGCCATTTCAATAGGTGTTAAATAATTCTGGTCAGTAACGGAGTTATTCATTAAAGCGTTCATATTCAATTGTCTCCTTTCAATTTTGCCTTGAAAGAAGTCTTTTCTGGTGATACAATAATTCACTAGAAGGAGCTTCTTTCTAAGAATCTTCTTTCTACTATTTAGAAGTTGCAATCGTTGGTAGCGGGGCAACTTCTTATTTTTTTATCATGGCTTTCACCAATTCTATGCGCTCAAGCATCGCCATTTCCTTTGCGGTATCAAGCTTGATAATGTGATCTTTCTTGGTCTGACCGGAAGGTGTAGAAATTTCTACGGCTTGAAAATCCTCTTTTTCTAAAGCGTCACAATCTTTCAATCTTCTTTGCGACCACTCTCTATATGGACTCTTTACCGATAAAACTTCATGAAGTTCTGAACCATACACAACCTTTTCACCTGTGCTGGTAACATATACTGGAACCAGTTCATTCTCAATAACTTTTAAGTTTTCCAAAATAATGCTCCTTTCAATTTGACAAGAGCACCTAGGGTCGATATAATACTATTCGACAAGACTTTCGGTGCTTGTTGGATTATAGGAACTGCAATCTTTGGTCGGGGCGCAGTTCCTATTTTTTGTTTCATATTTTAATACTGGCATTGTCTTAAACAAATGCGTGAGACTAATGTTAAATAACTCTGCCTGTACGCCTTTATGTGGCCTTGAGGGGATTCGGAACTGACTATAATAATTATGAAGCAATTCCTCATTCTCCCAATAATTCAAGCAAGGTGGAGAGACACAAAAGATAGTTTCTCTCTTTCCTATGTTCCGTAACCGAGTTCTTGGCATTGTCGTAGCTCCAGTTTTTATCAATGATATTCCCTGAATAATTGGAATCTTTACTGCGTAACAATATCCATAATCCCGGTTGCCAACTGGCAATTTCGACAAATCCTCTGTTATAAACCAGTTATGCATTTATCACACATCCTTCTCGATCATTCTTTTGATTTCAAGGATTCCTTGCAATATCTGATCCTGTTTATCTGCACGAATATCCCCATCAATCAAACGCCGGATATAATCATTTTTGCTTATTCCTAATTCTGCTGCTTTCATTCCAATAAATTCTAATTGTTCCTCGGTTAACCTCAATGTAAATGTTTTAACGCTCATGCCTTTTCTCCTTTCTTTGAAGTCATTTTGAAGTCTTTTCATATTTGAAGTATACATTGAAGTCATTTTAAAGTCAATAGATTTTGTTAGAATAATTACAAATCTTTTTAATTCACGCTCATGTTCATCTGCGCATTACATCCCCTGATCTGTTCAGCCAGAACATACGGCGGCGTATATCCTGAAATCAATTCCACCGCGGTATCGCACTGATTCCGTTTGATGGCTTTGTATGTATTCACGCCAAACTGACGCTTTAATTCCCGGTAGATGTCCTGGTAAGTCTTGCTACGGAGGACGCTGTCTTTGTAAGCATTGCTGCGCTCACCGCCCAGAATCTCCAGGCCCTTTTTCTTAACTGCCTTTGTAATCCGGTTTTCTTCTACTCCCAGAATAGGCATATCCAGTTTGAAATCATCTAAGTCTTTCTGGACCTTGTCCACTTTGTCGTTCACCTGCTTAATAGCAGCATAATGAAGTTCCAGTAATTCCAGGGGAGACTTAGGAGTTCCATAAGAGCCGGTCTTGCGAATGGATGGAAGCACCTCACTGGTTACCCAGCGTTTGAACTTTTTCGCTGATTCAAGTCTGCTACCGAAAATCAGCGCATACAATCCAGATTCATTAATAATTACCATTTTCTGTGTTCCGCCAGGAGTCATCAAATCAGTGACCCCCTTATCCGTTTCATCAACATGGTTTGCTACGGCATTTGCAAGAGATTTTCCTTCTCCATATCCCAGGGCGGCAGCCACATCCTTCCCCACAAACCATGGTTCGCCATCAATGAGCATACCTCTGACATCACCAAAATCCGGATTACTAAATAACTGCATCTCGTTCATAATAAACTATCTCCTTTTCCAAAATTCTTGATTTTCCAGAAAAGGGCTGATATACTTTGTGTACAAGGTCCTTTTCTGGATTTTGCTTTTTGAGCAATCACGTAGGTCGCCAAACTCAGCGTGACTGCTCTTTTTTTGCTTCAATTTCAGTTTTCACAAGCTCAATGATAAGGCCGGTCATCGTCTTATCTTCATTTATTGCAAGAAGCTTTAACTGCTTATGAAGCTCTTCGTCCATGCAAATACATACTCGTTTCATTCTGTTCTCCTTTCCACGGGTTCCATAAGAAACACACTTATTAAAACACGGTTAATTTTGTTTTTCATAACCATAGCATAAGCATTAAGAGATGTAAACCGCCGCATTGTGTACGCAATTATTGGCTTCTATTGTCATTCATGGAAATGGAATTTTTATTGCCAATATTCGACAAGTGTACTGCTAATACTCATTAATCCCCATCTACACACGTCTATTTCACACCTCGTTTTCATAAAATTCAAAATAGTTTGCTCAATTCCGTATATTCATGTGAACTACTAATTATTAAATTTTTATAAACTATTTGAAACAAAAAAATAGCCGACACATGTAAATGCCGGCCATTTATATCCATTTTATATTTTCCGTTCCCAAACCCTGCCACAATTATAGCATTTATATTTTAATTTTTTGGGCTTTGCAATTGATTCCGTAAATGGAACAACCATTGAGTTTACAGGCCCCAACAGCATACTACCAACAATACTTCCCACAACAGCTTTTCTAGCAACCTTTCCTTGAGTCGGTTTTACTAATTCATAATTGCTGCTATGACAATACGGACAACCAGTTTCTATTTTCTCCTGTATTTTCGGTTTTGCAGCCACTGGTATCTTCTGCCCGCAATCGTTGCAATACCCATCTTCGTCAATAGATTCTGAACCACAAAATGGACATTTTCCTGATTCCGATTTTTGCTTTTCTTTTGTCTCCTGTATTACATATTCAGTCGGGCAACCGCAATTTGGACAAGCCGCTGCCTTGTCAGAAAATTCTTTTCCACATTCCGTACACGTTATAAGAGCCATGCCTTATACCTCCTGCGTATGATATTTTCATTCTACCACACATGGGAGAATTTGCAACTTAATACGAAATGCCTAACTGCTTTCCGGTCTTTTTCCTAAAAGTCTTTGCTCCAGCTTTCCAGGCATCTACAACATCACCCTTATCAATAACCGGCTTCGCCAAAAGCTGTTCAAGCAAATCGTTGTTACGCTTCAATTCTCGAAGAAGCTCGGTGTTTGCACTTTGCACGCCAATAGCAATTCCTTGCGTGATCTGTTCATTATTCGCTACAGCAGTCTGACCATTTGAGAACCTACCAACAAGTTCATTATGGTTTGCCATAAATAAGCCGTCCTCTGGGAATCCTCCGGTTGAGAATGTCGGTATATGTCCCAGATTGATTTTAGCTCCCCCAAACACCTCGACACCTGCAATATTTATGGGCTCAATATCAAAATCAAGTTTGCTATTCAACCATGTAGCAAAACGATTCCATATCTGCTTCACTGCATCAAACGCTGCATTAAATGCATCTTCGAATCCAGTTTTTACACCAGACATGGCCGTTTTCCATTTTTCAGCCGTAAACCACGGAGTAACATTAGATGTCCACCAGCTATTAATATCCTGGGACCACTGTCCCACAGTTTCGTCCCATACGGATTTCATAGAAGTTTTCATTGTTGAATACAGTTCCACCCATCTTTGTTGTGTAAACCATGGTACAATATAGCTGTTGTACCACTCGCTCAGAGATTCCGTCCACTCGCCAAAAGAAGATTTAAAGCCTTCTATAATTCCACGCAAAATATTTTGGCCATATGGTTCCATATTTTTTGCTGGTGAGTGAATACCAAATATATTGCAAATTCCTTCGACTACAAAATTGAACAAATCTGCAATAGGTTCTAAAAGCCAAGTTATTCCTGTAGATATACCACTTATTATACCAAGTACAATATTGGCACCAAACTCAATGAAATTATCTGCATTAAAGGCATTTTCAAACACCTGTTTTGTGTAATCCCACATCACAGAAGCCTGATCCCAGTTGAACAGAGTTTCCCCTAATTTCTTCCAGAATTTTGTCACCCACTCACCTTTAACAATGAATGTATCTAGTGCAACTCCGATAGCCGCTCCGATAGCTGCGCCTATTGGGCCACCCCATGCAGCTCCAACTCCTGCACTTACAAGTAACAATAAGCTCTCTCCGATTGCATTTCCAACACTCTCACCGAAATGTTCTAAGATAAAATTATCAACGGCATCAATAATCGCATTTCCGATTACTGTTATAGGTGCATTTCCAATATCAAATCCGGCACAAGCTGCAAGTATAAATTTCAAATTAAACAAAGATATCGGCAATCCTATCAGCGCATCGGAAAGAGTCCCTATTATTTTTTTCCTAGCTTCACTTTTTCTGGTCAAGAAAAAACCGCCAATCATAACAGCAATCGTATCCAACTCTAGCTTATCAAGAAGCACACCTGCAGAATCGAAAATCTTTTGCCAGGATATATTTTTTACTGCTGCTATAAGGGCAGCCTCTAAGCCATCCACCCATGTATTTAATGTATCGGCTAAAAGTGCAAAATCAAACTTATCGAAAAATCCATTTATTCCAGCAGCGATAGAATTTCCAAACTCTGTCCATTCGAAAGTTTCTCCAAATGAATCGAGAAAATGAAGAGCAGTATTTAATACACCCGCAACACTTTCACCAACAGCTTTAAAAAGTTCCGGCTTAATCAGTCCATTCAAAAAGCTCGCAAGGCCAGAACCGAAGTTTTCAGCACCTCTATAGATGTTGTCCCAATTAATATCCTGCAAAGCTTTCGTGAGCGTATTGCTTATGTATTCGCCCAGCTTATACAGGGTGTCAATATCACTAGTGTACTTTTTCCAGATGCTGTCGGTTTCCACCCACTGCCCGCCGGATCCTGCTGTACCTCCGGCACCAGCGCCGCCACCGCCGGAGCCGCCGGAGCCTTTACCGTTGGAACTGGAAATGACATTCAGTTTATCGAAGCCCTGGAGATTGTCTGCCATTTTCTTAGTGTTCTTCGCAGCGTCTCCGGTGCTTCCGGCCAGATCATCGGCACTATCTGCAGCATCGGAAAAATCATCAGAAATGCCACCGCCGCCCTCATAGGTCCACCCAAAGATTGCCCCTAAAGCGTTGGAAACAACTTCGGCGAACTGAATCACTTTGAGCATGACAGAGTTAAGAGCACGGACGAACGGCTTGAATGCGTTAATCAGAGAACCACCAACGATAGAACCTAAGCTCTGGAAACCGCCTGCAAGAAGAACTAATTGGTTATGCCAGGAATGACTTGTATCACTGAAATCACCCATAACTTGCTTGCTACGATCCATGACATACTGGTAGCGCAGCCATGTCTTTTCAGCGGCACTCATACTCTTGATGTTGGCATTCAGTCCATTATTCAGCGCCCATTCCTTTAAGGTTGCCTGAGTAAGATCAATGCCATACTTACGCATCGGCATGGTTTGACCTGTAAATACAGCTTCCAAGCTCTTAGCAACATCCTTCTGCTCTACGTTATAGAAAGATGCCATATCTGCTGCCAGCTTCGTCAACTCAATGGACATGTCGGACATCTTTTTCTGAGAGAATCCCATAGCAACACCCATAGCCTGGTAGCGACTGGCAATGTCCTTTGCAGTTAAGGCAGACATGCCGTATTGGCTCAAAGAAATCTTTGAGAAGTCCTCAACCTTTTCCACCATGTCTCCAAATGTCTTATCAACAACGTTCTGAACCTCGGTCAGGTCAGAAGAAATGTCCATAGCCTTGCGGAACATTCCCATAGCACGGAACAGCATCCAGTAAGTCGCATAAACTCTACCGATAGCGGATGCAATGCCCTTGCTGGAAGTCTTTACCTTTTTGGAACTTCCAGAGAACAGGTTAAATCCCTGATTCATCGCAGAAGTGGCGCTGCCTACCCTGCTGCCGGCTCCGGCCAGATTGGCAAGCGCCGTAGTCATCTGGATCAGATTCTGGCTGACAACTGGAGCCTTAGACAAAGTAGTCATAAGCTGATTCAGTGCTACGCCTAGATTTTGGATATTTGGAATTGCATTTCCGGCAGCCTTGCCACCCAGTTTGGTAATGGACGATACCAGGTTTGCGAGACTGGTGGTATCAAAGTTCAGTTTGCCTATGCCGTTAAGGCCAGATACGAACTTAAGCAACTGCTCCTTAATTGGCTTAAGATTCGCCGCTGCCTGGGTAGCCTTTGTGCCGCCCAGCCTGGTAATTCCAGAAATCAAATTGCCAAGGCCGGTAAAGTCAAAGGTCACGCTTCCTACAGAGTTCATGGTAAGGACAAAATCTCTGAGGTGCGCAGATATTTGCGGCAATAAAGCTACAGCCTGCGCTGCATTGGCACTACCTAACCGGCTGACAGAATTTACCATAGACACCAGGCCATCCGCATTAAAGGTGACCTGTCCTACAGTATTCATGCTAGTAACAAAATCTGACAGACTCGTTTTAAGAAATTCCAGGTTCTGCGCAGCCTCAGTAATAGAAGCACGACCAAGCTTTGCCACAGATCCGGCCAGAGTATCAAAACTCTGGGAATCAAAATGGACCCGGTCAATTCCGGTCATACTGGAGATGAAATCTGCCATAGACCTTGAAACAGCAGAGATAGCTCCTGAATCCACCGCAGACAATTTATTAAGCCCAGTCGCAATACGTGTGAAATCGGCAGTTTTCGTGTTCTTATTGAAGTTTTGTACCGATGAAGTTATCTGGTTAAGTCCATTAGAAATGTTGGTCGCATTGGACATTTTTACGCTAGTTATCGCAGACTGCAGCTGCAGCATTTTGTCGATAAACTTATCCAGTTTCGCATCGGCACTCTTTGTACTGGCATCAATTTGGACTTTTAACTCATCAATCACATCAGACATGACGTCCACCTTTCCCTGAACGCAAAAAGGGCGAGTGATCTAATATCACTCGCCCCTTGCGGTCATCGGTCCAACATCACTCGTCCTTTGCGTTTTTCAGTTTTATTTTAGTTTCAAGCGCTCCAGCAAAACCGATAAACTTCTGCAGTTCCCGCTCTTCTGCTGCCTTGCGCTCCGCTTCCGTAACTGGAAGAATCCGCACAGGTTTCTCCGGATAGGTTCCTTTCTGTCTCCGCTTTGTGAACGGCATCATGTTGCACACGGTAGCATCCATAGCAGCTGCTACTAGCTGACCCATGTACCACATGTCATTCATGCGTTCCTGACGCTGTCTGGCATAAGCCGTTTCAAAAGCCTCCAACTTCCTTGGATTCAGATGCCAGAACAGGTCATACGGAACACCTATTGACAAAGCGTAAGGAAGATACTCTTCATCAATTATTTTGCAGAAGTCGATTTCGCCTTGCTGTTTGCCCGGGTCTTCCCGGATTTGGACGGTACTGCCGGCTGAGTCTCCGCTACCATTGTTGCAGCCTGGTTCTCCAGCATCTTGTCCAGGCCGGTCAGTTTGAAAAAACCGTCATCCTGCATACACTCCTTAATCAAATCAAACATGCCCGGGAAGGTTGCAGATTCATCATGTGAATCCTTGAAATACTGCTTAAGCAGCTTTCCTGCCTCTGCCTCGTTCATGACAGCATTGTTTTCCATCAGTCCTGCATAAAACGCAGTAATGACGGTATCCGGCATTTCAGCATACATATCAGCCACACCGTCAATCAGCGCGGATGCACGGTCTGCCTTAGTCTCATCCTCAGCCCCAGTTAAACCGGATCGTCCCAGATAACTGCCGGATAACATCTTGAACATCTTATTGATAAGCTGTTTGTGCTTTGCCGCCTGGAAACTGAACTCCAGAACATACTCTTTATCACCGATATTTAAAGTCTTCATGAATATTTACCTCCCTTAAAAATTCTTACTCTGCGTCTGTCGGAGCAATAGCCTCAGCCCAACCAATCTCGCCGGTCGGAGTTACGTTTGCATCACCATCCCAGATAGCATCAACGTCAGCAGACGGGAAGCCTAACTTAGTTGGTGTGCAGGTAAAGAAAAAGCTCTTAGTAAGCTTCGGGTGATAGAACTCCATCCACATGCGCTTATTGGATGCTGATGCGGTCTCTACATCGCCACACAGCTTCTCCCACATATCCAGGAACACCTGAGACATACCAAAGGTGATAGCCAGCGCACCACCCATATCCTTTAAGCCCTCAACGTAGGTTTTCCACTCTGTCGCATTCAGAGAGGTGGAGTCATATGTAGACGGCTCAGGGTTGGTATTCGGAATAGACTTCGGATTCGGAATGTTGGTAAATGCAGTCGGCTTAGTGCCGGCGGTTTCCTCAATCGCATAGGCAACCTTAATACCAGCAGTACTTAAATCAATAGCTTTTGCTGCCATTATTTTGACCCTCCTTAAAAATGAGAAAAAAAATATGGCCCCGCCTAAAATGGCGGGGTCTCAGTTACCTTAAGTTTTTACAGCGAATCGCCCTCACAATAAGTTCTTCGGAACCTTGCAATCCAACGATACGCTTCTGTTGTACTCGCCCGATCAACTTCCACCGGGCCATAATTCATTGTAAATCCCATCTGCCGCATCAGCTCCGCAGTATGGAAAATCAACTGCTTTGCTGTACTGCTCGATTTGGAATCATATACCGTAATTTCAAATGATGCCTGAATTGCACACTGTTTATTCTGCAACGATGCGCTTGTGGTCGGCTCCCCAAGCGTTTTTATGTACAGATAGGGGAATGCCGGAGGCTTATCATTCTTCGTGGTGCCGCTGCCTTTCAAATGCTTTTTCATGGTCTCATCGTTCACCAGATTAGAATAGACTCTGGATGAGATATCAATCATCAGCCAAACACCTCCTTAGCGCATTCTCTTACTTTTTCACGGATAGCCACAGATGCGTTGTACATTGGCATGGTGGCCTTTGTGCCGTGTGTATAGTGCCACTTTTCATCCTCGCCCCAATAATACCAGCCATCCTCAAACGCATGAATCTGGCCTGGGAAAGTGCCGACTCCGTAGCCCATCTCACCAGCTTTTGGATTGGCATTGGCGTTGTAGTGAATACCACTTCCGAACTCAACCAGGAGTAAAGTGGAAACAGTTCCGTAATCATTAGACTTTTTCTGTCCCGTTGCAATCAGCATCGCCTTGCATCCAGCATCTGCCGGTTCCATATCTATGCGAACTGATATCGTCTTACCCAGCGGAGACTCAGCAATATGGCTTTCTGCGACCTCCATGCCAGATTCCGCAAGCTTCTTACAGAATAGCTCCGCTTTACGTTGAAGATCTTGTTTGTAGTCCTTGAGCTGGTCAATAATGCTTTGGATTCCCTTTGCTGACAGGTCTCCGCGGATTACTTTTTTAGCCATGACCGTTTACTCCTCTGCAAGATCGTATGTCTTTGCGAAGATATCCGGCTTACATGGGTAAAATTCACCAGCAACATCTTTGATGATATAGTCTCCGATACTCGCTACATGCTCGCCTTCTAAAGTCTTAATGATCAAGCCACCCTTTATAGCAAAATGATCTATACGAAAGGTCTCTCCAAAAGAAGTCATGTATTCATCTTTCTTCTCACCATTGGTAAGAAAGTCGAACATTTCTCGCTGATTTTCACCAGTCCACTGAATTGCATCAATTTCAACTGGCTTCTTTCTATATTTAGCCATCTGCATCCTCCGTTTTCTTCTTAATTGCAATCAATAGAGAATTAAGGCTCTTCGCCACCTTGACCACCTTGTAATCCGGATCATTGAGAAGATTTCCTTCTTCGTCATATTGTGGTTTTTTGTCAACGAATAACATCGAAAGTTCATCAATTGGCAAATCCATATCACATGAGCAAATGGTCTTGTCATACTCTACATTCACGCCAAATGGATCTGTAGACGCCTCAGAACGGGCCGGAGAAACATTCGCTTTGAACAACACCGGACTCTTATATCCGGCTATGTACTCACCTGTTAGAAGCGGATTCCCGGTCACTGGATCGAGAACAGGATTTCCATCAAGATCCGTTTCATAAACGGGAATATTGGCATCATACAGTTGATACCACAGCTCGACCTTATTTCTCTTCAAGCCCCTCATACGCACCCCTTTCTGGCAAAAGAAAAAGAGAGGATTGTCCTCTCTCTTACTTTACGCCCGGTCCATGCTTCTGATCTTTGTCTTTATTGCCCTTTGCACTGGTCGGAGTAAACCCAGCTGTAACAGTACCGTCTACCGGATGATTACCGCCCTTCGGAATACCAACGCTAGGACCGGAATGCACCGTATGACCACAGTCATCAGCTTCCGCATCAAAGCCATTCTTTGCATTGTTGTGATGATCATTAATATCGCAATGTTCCGCATCATGCGGCTCACAGTCACGGTGCATCTTCTCAGCTTCTAAATTCATGTTTTCGCCCATAATTTATACCTTTTCCTTCCTCATTTTAATGTCATTCTACAATCTTCCAGTCTTCGGCCAGCATGTCTGTCTGAGAAGCAAGCCAGCCAACAACAAACTTATCATTTGCGGTCTTCATTACGATAGACGGACAGGTTAAGTCGCCCTTTAAGTCCTTCACGCAGGTCAAATCTGCCGTGGTATCGAAATCAATATTATCTGCCAGGAAAAGGAACATTCCCTTTTCGTTCCATCCTTTACGGGCAACCTTGTGTCCTTCCTTCATGTTCATGATTGCGCTGCCGAAATCCATCGGATCATCCGTGCGCTCAAATGAATAATCCTCAATGTGAATTTTCACACTGTTCGCATGCACCAGATCATCATCATAAGTCCGATCGATATAGGCCATCTTATCTTCCACATTGCTGTTGGAAATAACCTCGATTTCGCCGCCCGGCATCCGAACCATCAGGGTAACACAAATTGCTTTATCTTTTACGGCTTCATAATCCGCAAACAGTCTTTCTTTTCTTGTCATGATAACCTCCTCTTTCCTCCCGTTTACAACGATCATGCGCTTGCCCACCACCATGTCTTGCTCATACCCTGCATCCGACCGGGAGGTTTAGCCGGACACGCACCGTCTTTTCTAACCGTCTGGAATCCCAAGCGGTTACAGCACCTTTACCATAGGTGTTATGTCAAAAAATATACTGTCTTCCGATTCATATGCGCGGGAAATGGAGTTCTCACTATGGGAACTCTCCCCATCTGCGCCCTGTTTCGCCCAGTAGTAAACGGCAGCTTCGAATATCATACCCTGATACCGTTTCACTGCCGCTTCTTTCTGCTCATCTGTATAGCCGAATGGATACCGCTTCAAACAAACCTTTCGAATGGCCCGATTGATGAGAATGAGCAGAACCGGCTTGTCCATTTCCGTCACCTCATCACCAAGGTATTCCATGACTTCATCCAGGATCTCCGCTTCCACTCATCTCACCTCGCTCCTACTCTGTTTTTGCGGTCACGGTTGCACTTCCGGCCTTAACTGCCTTGTAGCTTGCATCGCACTCAACGATGGTGATGAACTGACCAGATGTTGCTTCGATTTCATCAGAACCATTCCAGGACTTCCAGGTCTGTACATTCTGGTTCAGTACGACGCCTGCTGCACTGCTGCCGACTTTGTACTTGTAAGAATTACCACCTGTCTTTTCCGGAGTTACGGTAATCTTAGTCTTGCCAACAGTGGTTAAGCTTGCTGCAGAAGCCACAGTCAGAGTTCCCAGTTCAGCTTCACCGGAAATATCCGCAGAGGTAATCTGAAATACCTTGCGTGCCAGATCACTGTTTTTCGGCATCTTAGTGGACAGTCCGGTAATTTTCGCAGAATACCACTCCGGTCCATGATCTAAACCAACCTGACCAAAGATCTGCTTTTTGGTTCCTGCACCAGTTTTTGCAAGCTCTTCAAGGAAGAAATTGCCTTTGCCCGGAACGGGCTGATCTACAGGAGCCATGACCAACGGGTCAAAAATAGCAATAGTGCCCGCTGGAAGGTACTTAAGGCTTCTCAGGCCGACGGTGCCCAGCGGAGTAAGCACGGTATCAATGGCAATGCCATTTACCATTCTTCCACTATCCACGATGGTTAAGCCATTTGCTGCAGCATCAGCATTCAGCTGCATTCTACTGGTAGAATCCAGGCCGAGAATCAGGCCGTCCAGAGAACCATTGCTTTCATCAATCAACTTCAGAGCCTCACAAACCAGAAGGAAGGACAGACTCTTTCCGTCCGCATCAATTACGTTTGATGTGATAGCATTCAGAAGTCCGCGGGATCTGTTAGCTACGCTGTCGCCAGTGGATTTCTGATACACGCCGTTGATGAAGGTGTACTCAATATCCTGAGCAATCTTCGCCATCTTGGCCGCAATCTGAAAATCTTCCTCAGTCGGCGGATTCGGCTGCTGACCGGCAACATTAATGCCTGCCATAGTGCCCATATTAGACATCTTTCCATAGGAAATACCAACGGACTCCTGGAAAATCTGAGTTACGTTAGTTTTCTGTTCCCTAGTTACGATGCTGGAATCCGGAGCAGTTAAGGACTGGCTCTCAGAAATATTCGGCTGAGATCCCTGAGCAGTCTCAAATTCCTGACCGGTTACGAATTCTGTGTGATTAGTAGATTTCCGTCTCGCACCAATCATGGTAGAAAACGGAGTTTTAGTGTTGCCCTTATTAAACAGCATTC
Organism: Clostridium sp. AF27-2AA; assembly: GCF_003478505.1. Lineage (GTDB taxonomy): Bacteria > Bacillota > Clostridia > Lachnospirales > Lachnospiraceae > Brotaphodocola. Next base: position 268,992 of record NZ_QUFI01000001.1, on the reverse strand, counting down.
CACTGTAATTCGGGGTGTTGCCACTCATTGCATAGATGTCTGACATACTCTTTTACCTTACCTTTCTATCTTTTTGCATTTGCTTCACTCTGCTGACGCACTAAGGAAGCATAAGTAACCATATCGCCACGCTCTTGCGCTTCTGCAATCTGTTTGGAGAGGTCCACTCTTCCAGAGCCATTGCCGGCCGGAGGATTCACCTGATACTCCTTTTCCCAAGCACTTTTAAGAGAAGCTTCCCGCTTATCTGCAAAGATTTTCTCATTGCTGAGAACAGTTGCATTGTCGCCGTCATACATGGCCGTTGCGGTCTCTGTAGCGAAATCTTTATCAAAGCCGCGTTCCATGTAAGCACCAGCCAGTTCGGAAATCTTGAGTGTTCTCTCAAGATCCTGGTTTTTTTTCACCATCGCATCCCACTGTTCCTTGCGTTCAGCTTCGGCTTTTTCAGCTTCCGACATCTGCTCACGCTGTTTTCTCTTGTTCTCTGCAATCTGAGCGGAATACTGGTCAATAAGTCCTTTGTTTTTCTGGTTTTCTCGCTCATGGTCGGCCCTCAGCATATAAATCTCATCGAATTTTGCTTTAGCCTCTTCATCACTCATGCCATCCACGTAGGCACTTCCTAATAAAGCTTTCCAATCCATACAAATTACCTCCTGCGTTTTAAAGGCTTCTCTGCCTATTAATTTTTGCGCTTTTACTTCATCTCCGAAGATTATTTATGCCCGCGAAATTTATATAGCGGCTTCTCTGCCGCATTATAAAAAGCGCCCATTTCTGAGCGCCTTAATTCATAACTGTCCAGACAATGGACTGTTTTTGTTCTGATCCGAATTATCCTGCATAATTTTGCCCGCATCAGGCTCCTCGCTGCCAACAGATGTTGTGCCAGTTCCTTTTGCATAGGACTTCTGAATTTCCTTAATCATTTCCATGGAATCAACTGCAAACTGCTGTGTGTCGGTTGTAAAGGATGCAATTTCAGTTGCCCTAAGCGGATCCGCTCCGTTTTTTAGAAGCGTTGCCCAAGCATTCACTTTGTCGGTCAGATTGTAAGTTTTGTTTCTGGTGAACTTGATTCCCACATCAGACACCCTAAGGCTTCCAATATCTGCATCATCACGATCTTTATCATGCCGTGCAATTGCCAGCATCACTTTAATGGCTCTTCGCTCCGACTGTTCGAACTCCTGTTCACTCGTCTGTGCTCTCGAATCAGCTTCTGAATAGCCGTTGGACATGCTCGTAGCCGTTCCGGTAGAGCCTCCGGTAGAAATACCAAACATCGGAACTCCGGAAATTTCTTGCGTTTCCTGTTTCAAGTAGTCCACATACGACTGAATTTCCGACTGATTCAATGTCTGGGTGAGATATGTAATCTTTGCATCCCGACCATCACCAGAGCTTTTTGTTATGATCAAGCCATTACCATCAACGAGCTGCTGTTTTTGCCCATCATCTAGTTCACAGTTATGGAACCATAAAAGCGCCTGAACAAATTGAGCAATATCATTTGCCCTATCCGAATTGACAGTGTTAAGCTCATCCAAAATCGGCATTACGGATTCAAAACATCCAAAGCTATTTCCAAGGATATTTCTCTCGTTTGCATACTCAATAACAGGAATCTCCCCATAAGTCCAAGGCTTGACCGTGAAGCCCTCATTGCATGCCGCATTCATTCCTATTGGACGGGTAATTTCAAAATAGTTTTTCTTGCTCCATGCGCCGATTTTATATGTTCCGTTATCAGTAATTGCATAAGACACACCCAACATTGGCTCACGGAAGGCGTCATTTTTATATACAACAAATGCTCTCATTGGATTAAGTGTTGTAATTTTGAAAAGCGAAAGTTCCTCTTCATTATCATTCGGGAGAATGAGCCGATATCCAAGCCCGCAAGTCTTAAAACTGTCTGCCAGAAGCATGTCCTTAGAAGATTTGCTTTGCTCTCTTAGCATTTCATTCAACGCTGTAATTCGATAATCATCTTTAATAGACTCATCTTTTTTAAAGATCTTTGAAAGAATCTTTGCCAACTTACCTTTCAGCGCCTGGATTTCACCAGCTTGCACATACGTAATCGGATTGCTAAATTCGTATCCGAGTTTGAATGCCTTAATGCGACTCGCAACATTAATAACCACCCGTTCATTAATGTCCTCACGAATTTCTTTTTTCCGATTTAATATAGGCTGTTCGCCCGCCACATAATCAAACAGATAAATTTCTTCCAGCACATTCCATTCGTGTTCGCAGAATGCCTTATTAAGAACAGGCAAAATATTTTGCGGCGTAATCACATCTACATCCGTAAACAGCATTCTTCTGCCTTTAGTCAGCATTTTTATCACCTTTTACCTTTTTGGGCCAAAATGTAACACCACTAGAAGTTTTTCGATCCTTAAGCGGTATATGATTAGTTTTCCATATGTTTGTCTTAGCGCCATCATTCTTCTTGCCCATAGTCACACCACCCAATTTTGCATAGAAAAAAGACACCCAGATAATCTGAGTGCCTTGCATAATTTTCACTGATATCATAATAGCATATCTAAAATGGCATTTGTGGCAGACTTTGTGGTTTGAAGGGAGGTTTTTACTGAAATAGTACAGGATATAGTAATATTGTAACAGGAAATATTACACTTTCCCAAGTCAGCCAAGGAATCAAAGATATGCCCATTTTATTTCCCAAAGCATTCAAAGCGACACCTAGAGTATTTGTTACGGTTGAATCAACAACTATAAATTATAACTACGGAAGTATTCTTGCGTTTTGTTCTAATATATCTACAACTGGTTTTACTTTAAGAATTGCCAATGCATCAGACGCTGTATATACGCCAGCAGTGAATTGGATGGCCATTGCGACATAATTATTGTGACAAATAGCATATTCCAAAATTAATGGTTCCATTGACAAAACCACCTTTAGAAGCCCTTATAACCAGTTTCCCTGTATTATCTATGAGATAAATATATATATCCGACGTTTGATACGCTGCTGTATTTATGATTGATATAGGACGTTTTATTGTATTGGTAAATTGACCAACTATTATATTATCACCTTCATTCGTTGTTCCGGTGGCTGTCAGTGAAATATACAGTTGCACGACTTTTCCACATACGCTTTGTTTAAGTGTGACGATATTGGCATTACCGCTTGTTTTAGTAAATGGGATGTCAACTCCAGACCAAGTTTTTTCAACGATGTTAATATTACTATATTCAGGAGAGTTTTTGAAGAAAATCAAAGGATTCCCCGCACCATCACAGCGCGGGGATGAAGAAATTTATTCAGCAAGCTGATATTTATCAAAATCCGGTATTTTAGTATCCCATTCCGGCTGCCATGCGCCATCATCGCCCACCCAGTAGTACAGATTCTGATCTGAAGACTTAACATAAGCATTTCTGGCCATCTCACCAGATTTTGTTACATAGTAATATGTCCCGCTGTCCAGGATCCATCTGGAGGTTGCCATATAGCCGGTACTGTCGAAGTAATAATAAATGCCATCAATCTGCTGCCAGGCATTTACCGCAAAACGATACCCAAGCTGCACATACCACCACAGGGCGTTGTCTTCCAGAACCCAGCCAGAAAGAAATCTGGCAGAAATCCAACCAACACCGGCACCGTAAGCAATCTGATACCACGGCTTACCATCAACAAAACACTTCCGAATAGGCTTAATCATAGTTCCCTTTTTCAGTTCTCCGATGGCCTTTCCTGTAGCAGGGTAGTCCCGCACAAACAGTGCTTCCGCTCCAACTACTTTAAGACCTTTCTGTCCGGTCGATACCCCATACATGATGAGCTCTGGTTCCTCGGTCTCCGAATCATAAACAGGATGCCAGAAATATGTCTTGCTGTCCAGGTGATGCCATTTTTCACAAACTGCCCCGCCGTCTGGATCCACCTTATCAGCACCGCCACTTGTGTTGCCCTCTACCGAAGTAAATCCGTTTCCGTTACTATTCACACTAGATACGATGCCAAAATGACCATATTTCTTTCCAGTCCAGAAAATCACTGGTGCACCGACTGCCGGTTTATGATCCAGCCGCTTGTCTCTGAGATGCTGATTTACGAACTGCTGACAGTTATATGGTAAATCACCACCAAGAAGATCTTTTGCCGCAGTAACAGCGTTGTTCTGGGAAAGACCGCGTTCCATCAGCGCAAGAACAAAAACATCTGCTCCGAACATAGCGCACCAGGCCTGCCCCTGAAAATTTCTGCGTACATAATCATTATAGAGCATAGCCCAAATGGTGTAGTTGTTGTATCCCGGCGACCAATGAAAATTCCACATCTGCGCCCGGGTTCCCAGTTTGCTTTTTTCCTGATAGTTCTTGTATTTTCTCGCCATATCAACAACATGGCTCGCTTTTAATCCATACATAACCAAACCTCCACAAAAAGAAAAAGGCGGCCATTTCTGACCGCCGTATGTATAGTTGGCTTTAGACCGCCCGGTTACCGCCGGACCCGGAGAAAAGGATCACCGCCTTTCTATTTACCTGCTTTCTGTGCCTGTGTACCGAAATAAAACCCCACAATCATAGTGAAAATGGTAAGGAACTGTTCCCCTGTGATTTCTCCGGCGCAAGTTAATCCGATAAATCCGCCAGTCAGTGCCAACGTCATAATACTTTTCACATCAATTAGTTTCGCTAACTTTTCTTTCATGGTATTCGCTCTCCTCTACTATTTAATATGCTGGGCCATCATATAGATAACCCCTGTCGCAAGAGCCCCAGCCATTGCCCCGACCATAGTATTAAAGATGGTCCGCGTCATACTACTCCAGCGCTCCGCAGGTTCGGCTTCTAATTTGGCCAAGCGTGCGCCCTGATTCTTCTGCTCCTCAATCATGGATTCCATTGACAGTGCCAATTTCTGGACTGACAGTGCAAGGCTACTCAGGGACTTTCCCTGCTCTTCCTGTTCGTCCATCCTATGTTTAAGGGATTTTATCTGCTGATCATGGTTTTCCAGTTTTACAGCAACCTCTGTATCTGTCATGTCCGGCACCTCCTACTACTTTTTCTTTTTTGCTGCGATAATTTCCTGCCGCTGTTCCTCGGTAATCCAACCTTTGATAACAGCGTTGGATAATCCTACCGTTGACAGCCTATCATTAATATAAAGATTTTTCAGTCTATCAAACATCTCTCATCCCTCCAGATCAGCTAAAACAAGCATATCAACAGTTTCATTGAGGTTGGCAATCTGCTTCTGGGCTGCCGCAAGCTCTGCCCGAATATCTGCTTTTTTCAGGACCACAATCATAGCCGCACCATGCACATCTTCTGTGGTGTAAAGAGTGTTGCCGGACTCATCAGTGCCAGCTTCCACCTGTTTCGTGCCGATCACGAAATCCATTTTCTTAGTAATTCCATCCAGGCAGGTGTAACCAACCTTGGTCTCCATGGCCTCGCCGTCTGCGTCCAGAATCAGCAAACGGTCATTCCCTTCGATGTCCGACTCGATCTGTTCATAGGTCTTGCCATTCGGGAATACAAAAATCACCTTTGCGGTATCATCCGCAAAATATGCCCCATTCGGTGTCAGCTCATAGACTGCTCCGCTCTGGGTTTTAAGTTTCTCACTCATAAAGAGCTCCTTTCTGCCCTGTTTTCGGGCAATAAAAAATAGACCCGAAGGTCTTATTGAAAATGTTACACTTCCAAAATTTGGAAAAAAGTTTTTGTGCAAAATAGTAATTTAGCAGATAAATTTGATAAATCCGGTGGAATTTTTTCTGGAGATATAAATCTCGCTGATCACAAACTTAATTTTACTAAGGGTGGTACTCTTGGGTTTTATATTTACAAAGATGATTCCGGTAAGCTCGGAGTATACAACCATGATAATTTACTTTTGGCATACTTTGATTTTGGTGGAGGTCTGCACATGCGCGAAAACATTGTTAAGGATATTACTTGATGCAATACGAAAAACTGTCAAAAATTTGCATACCTATAGAGGATTCTCCGCACCAAAAGCGTAGGCCACCGGTTGTAATCGTTTGCACTAGACTTACAGCTACGTTTGGGTTGCCCCAGGTTGATATACTATGATACAAAGCGTCCTTTGCGAGCGGTAATACGCCATTATTAAGTAATCCTACATTGTCGCATTTTTGACTAGGAGTGAATACAAAATAAACAAAACACACCTTGCTAATTACGTGATAAGAAATGTTGCCAGATCCATATGCCGTATTAATAGCATGAGATACATCGGTAATTCCAGAAGGTGTTAAATTACTATATAGTGAATTAACCGCCTGCGTTACATTCGTGGCGTCACCGGCTGAAAGGTCCGTCCCCATACCAAGGCGCTCATACAGTGTATGTACAAAAGCACTGCTCGGAATCTTATTGCCGTCATTTGCATCGATACCAGAAACCATATTCTTTAAAAGAGCATTCTGGTCCAGATTCATAGTCGTTGCAATCGCCTTTGACACCTTACCCAAGACTTCCTTAATGGCTTCTCCAGCAATCAGATTCGCCAGCTCTGTAGCCTGTTCAAAAGCAGTGTTGATAGTCAATGCACCGTCTTCCCCGACAGTGATATCATCACTGCCTTTAACCATGCCAGCAGAATCCTGTTGAGCTGTTTTAGCGCTTATCTTTCCCTCTTCATTTACTTCTGTTGTCGTACCGTCCGGCATAACAGTTCCAAGGCTGTCAACCGTTGCCTTTTTTGTGCCCGCTGCCGACACCTGCCAATATGCCGTATCAGTAGGCAGTGTTCCAATCGGCGGTCTTGCTTTCGCAACATAGCTACTTCCGTCGTGTTCAACAAGATTGCACGCTTCATATTGTGTTTCGGCACTCCAAATGCCCTTTGGCACGATAGCCACATATCCGTATGATACTGCCATTATGCTAATACCTCCATTTCTGTATTTCCTGCTTCTCCATACAAAACTCCGTCTTCAAGCCAAAATCTCATGCCCTGTGCCTTTTTATCACTCATTAATTGGCCCGTGGCAAAATCAATGTAAAACTGCGGCACCACAAGGCTTGCCGCTGCATCTATCTGATCTTTCAACTTCTGTGCCTGCTGACAGTAATACTTCGCATTATCCTCCGCGTCCTCAGGCGCAACACCGCCAACAGCATAGCGTTTCGCATCATCTGCGCTGCCAGATGCTTCTCCGGCTTTTTTTCTAGCAGAGTTTGCGCTTTCTGCAGCGTCCGTTGCCGCCTGTGTAGCTTCTGCCGCCTTATTCGTAGCAGTACTAGCTTTCTCCGCCGCCGTCTGCGCGTCCGCCGATGCACTGTTGGCACTCGCAGCTGCATTTGTGGCCTTTTGGGTAGCAATACCGGCCTGTTCTGTGGCTGTCCCAGCCGCCTGGCTGGCCGCGGTCGCATTGGTTACAGTTTCCGCAGCCGCCTGCTTGGTGCCCTCATAGTAATACTTGGCATTGTCAGTTTCGCTACCCTCAAACTCTGCATCACCAATTGTATACCTCTTGGCAAACTTCTGGTACTGCAACGCCGCATCTCTGGCATTCTGCGCATCAAGCATATACTGACGAAATTCTGACTGAATGGACGGGTCCAACTTGTCCATAGTGACCGAGCCGTCTATGATGCTGGCTGTCACTTCACGATCTGTCATAGTAAGAGCGATCGTCGCAGAACTCTTGAACGTATTCAAGAATTTCCCAATATCGACCTGCTTCTCAGTCCCGTCTGCCAGCGTGAGAATGATGATGCCCTCGTCCGTCACATCAAAGTTGGTAACAACTCGTTCGATATCCAAATCGTATGTATCAATACCGCCGCCCAGTTTTGTGACGGTAATAACCCCAGTCTTCGCATCTACATTTACGGATTTTACGAGCGTGTTTGCAATTTCCATGGATAATTTAGAAGCATCCAGCTGAACAATTCTAGTATCTGCCTCCTTGATACCATTTTCCATGTTTAAAAGGTTTTTTCGGCTTAAAGCCGTCCGCTGCGATGGAAGGTTCTGCCAGTCAGTTATGATATAAAAAGCTTCGTATGCCATTAAGCTTCACCTTCTTTCTCTTCATCGTCAGCCTGCGGAAGGTTGCGAATAATATTTGCTGCATTGTACAGCAACGCTCCCTGATCAGGACCCGTCACAGAAATTTTATCTAAAGAAAATAAAATCAGCTGTCTTTGTTCTTCCGATAACTTATACATCTTGAACTTCCTTTCCGACCAGCCGTTTCAGCTGATCAATTTCTCTCTGTTGGCCCTGCACCGCCGCTACCAATATCGGAATATAGTTGGTGTACGGAATCGTATAATACCCATCATGTCGACCATATAGCGGCATATCGCAATCATGCCTTTTACAAATTTTTCTCACTTCCTGAGCAACAAACCCTATTCCTGGTATGTCTCCATCATTCATCCGAAATGATACAGGCCGAAGCTCAGATATGATATCCAAAGCCTTTTCGGTTGGAATTTTCTTGATATCGTGTTTCAGTCGTTTATCACTCCACCATTCCCCGGCAACAGAGCTGTATATTCTGCTGCACTGAATACTGCTATTACAATCTATATAGCCAACAGTTAAAGAATTAATATTGGCATCTTGCTGCACAATCAAATTATCACATGTGTGCGAGCTTGCAATGAGTATGGAAAAATAACCTGTATTGGTTGATGATGTAGAGCCTATCTCAATGCTTTTGGCAACCACCTTACCGGTCTTAGCATCTACCGTAAAAATTCCGTCTGCTACGTTGATGCCGCCTTTAAATAGCCCGTCAATAACGGTCAATTTTCCCTCTGGCGTGAGGGACGAGAACTCAGCCTCCCAGCTAAATCTATTACCCTTGATGGAGATTCCACCACTTTCAATGGACAGCTGAGAAGATACATCTCCCTTGCTGACCTTCATCGTGATGGAATCTGACAGCAATTTAATCTGCGCATCGGTGTAATCATTCAGATTTTTCACAGACAACGCAATCTGATCAGCACGGACACCCAGTGCCGCCTCCGCTTCACCCGCACGCTTCGCTTCCAATGCAATAGCTTCTGCCGTCTGCTTAAACTGCGTTTCCATGTTTTCTTTCAGGTTCCGCATATCGACCGAAATCTGCTCAATGGATTTTTTAATAACCGCAGATTTTCCTTCCAGCTGAATTATCTGGCTCTGGATTCCGAAGTTCTCCTCATACTCGATGCTGCCGGATGCTTCAAACGTATCCATCATGCCCTGAATGCCTGTCATGGTCCGTTTCAAGCAGTACGTTTCGATGACATCATCTGATGTATAACAAACAAGGCCATCTCCGACCTCAATCCACGGTAAACCAGGACTCACAATCTTACATGGCCGATATGATCTGCCGGCAATATTTTCAAAAGCCGCTGCAGCTATCTCTTCCAACTCCTCTGAGGATTTTCCATAGGCAAGAAAATTTCCCTCAATAACGTAGGTATTGCTTCCTTTGCCGTAAAGCACACCAACGTCACCTTCCTCCTGCCGTATCTGCAGGCGGTCAATTGGTGTGACAATATAATCTTCATACGAAGTATCTGACTGCTTGTAAAACAGAATTTGTTCCGTATTTTCATCGTCTAGCAAATCACCCGGAAATAAATCATCATCCGGGAAAAGAGTCTCTGACGGGTAAAGACCTGCGCATCCTAAAAACTGATAACGCAAGCGTCCAGTCTTATCAATATGACCAAAGCATCCATTAATCTCGCAGATGGCCTGCAATACATCAAGGCCACTCAGCTGCTCAGGATCAATAGTTTTGCTTACCGGCATATCATCTAGCGGAAGATCTGTGTCAATCTGCTTCACGCCAATATACTCACATAAACCATCTCGAAACTCTTTCAGCGTAAGCGGAAACGTCAACACCTGGTACCACGCAGATACATCGGTGCTGAATTTTCGCATACGGTCATAGGCAGTAATCTTTTTCAGTCGACGGTCTGCCTGACGAACAAAGCTGTCTACGGTGTAAATTCCCATAGCCATCTCATACCCATCAACCTCTAGCGTAACCATGAATTCCAGTCCGGTCAGATCCTGTTGCACATCAGCAACCGTAACCTCAAACTGGGCCGCATTGCATTCACCAAATTTCAAATCATCAGATTCGCACAATCCCTCAGTGATTTTTATTGATTCTGTCTGCATCTGACTGTTCTCGATAATGTAAGACGGCTCCTGTTCTGCCGGGAACAGTTCTTCGGACGGAAACAAGGCTTCTTCCGGATAGATCATCTGGATAGCGGAATCAAAAAAACGCAGCTTCCATTTCCGCCGCGTCTCTTCACCGATATTGTCCTGCCAAAATATTTTCTTTATCTCTTCTGGCACCGCCAGCATCTATCTCACCACCTCTTAATACTCTGTGATTGTTATGATTATTGGCTTGTACAGAATAGTTTTCCGCTTCTCATCTACGTTTATGATCTCGTATGGCACATCCGCAATATAAAACCTACCGGACACATATGAGGATGTATTCGGATTCCAGTATTCAACATCGCACTGCACCCGCGCTCCATGCTGAATAAATTGATTAAGACGCTCCACATCTGCGAGATACATATTGTGCGTGGAAAACTCAACCGAAGTGGCTGTATGAGGAAGCGCATTTCTGTGCAATTCACCGTTCCCATCTCGATATGGGTCGAGGTCCATAATCTGATCAGGAGTGCACTTATAGGATTCAAATGCTATCAGGTCATTAGGAAATACCTGTCCATTGATTTTTAAAAGCCAACCCTCAAACGCTGCCACAACTCACCACCTCGCATAAAAAAAGAGACGCCCATTCTGGGTCGTCCCGATAACCATTCTATTTCATGCTACCATTCTATCATATCAAAAACGGCATTTGTGGCAATCTTAACAGCATATAGTAATTTAACCGATATGAAACCAGCCCATTATTCTGGCATATCGGCACTGGTTGGTACATTGACTCGTAATTCATCGGTGATATCAGGAAAAATGATTTCGCTTGCGATTACGATACTTTCTCCGATAAATTCTACAATTGCCGTTGATACAGCTTTATTTCGAATTCAGGGCAATGTTGTAAATACAATCGGATTTGTGCTCTTAGGAACTCAAACGGTTGGTTATGTCTACGCCGGAAGTTATCGAAATGGCTATACAGACTTTTTCATACGTACAGCATTGGGAAATCCGGCCGTCACAGCAAATACAGAAATTTTCATCATTGCCAACATTGAGCTGCAATAACTAAATCATGCGAATCCATGATACTTCGTAAGTTACTTCACTGATACTATCGCTCTGGAAGAATCCTGCATAGAGAGTTATTCCAGAAGCGGGAGCTACATAAATAAACGGCAAACTAAGGGTTCTGTATGAAACAACTCCGGCTGGAAGTGGCAACGGTAAAACACCCTCGCTTTCCCACAGTGGTATATTTCCTGCCAAATCTTGCAGATGGGCATCCATATAATGCGAGGTATTTCTGTTTACTGTTGCGACTTTGAACACTCCAATATAAATCCCGCCTGCCGCAAAAACAAGCGGATGAGCAGTATCAGCACACCAAGCCCCTACTGTTGATGGTGTAAACGTAATAATACCGCTATAGTATGGTGATGCAATTTTTACAAGTTGTTCACACAGCGGCCATGTAGCACCGCCATCGGTGCTTTTGAAATATCTTACGGTATCTTCATTGGCTTGTAACTGTAAGCGTCTAACAATGTTACCGCTGCGAGATTGTAACGAAACTGTGTCATCTGGGTAATAGAATATATGGCTCGTTAAATTACTATATCCAAAAGAAAGAGCCGGAAAATGCCGACTCCTTTCCTATACCGCTTCTACTTTCTCCACCTGTTTCTTCAAAAATCTGTCGATCTTATCACCGATGGCTCGGCGGGAAAATCCAAGCTCATTGCCAATTTCCTCATCCGTTTTCCGCTCAACATACTTCAAAGCCAGAATATGCTTCATTTCTACATCATCCGGCGGTATGGACTCCAGAAATGCTTCAATGTCCAGTTTCATATCCTCAAAAAGCTGCTGATTCCCTTTCAGATCAATTGCAAGCTGACGGACAGCCTTACTCCGCTGCTCTGTACTTTTGATAGTAGGGCCAGAAACAACAAAATGGCATTCTGCAAACGGAAACTGCTGCATAGATCCTTTTACCACGCCATAGGCAGCCTGAGCCGGGTGCGCTTCGTAATATTTAAGGCGGCGCTGGATCCGTTTAATCTCTGATTCCAGATATGCATAGGTTTCAAGGTATTCTCTTGTCAGAATTTTAATCATAATTGCATTCTCCCCTCTCTAAAACAGTCTCGGCATTACTTTGACTTCTGCCTTAAAACCGCCCTCTATTGCACGTTCAAGCTGGCTCAGTGAATCTGCCCCATCATCGTGATCATTATGGCCAAGTTGAACGAATGTTGTCGTTTCATCCATAGCAGCATCATACTCTTGACTTCGCCTGTAACGATGAACTCCAGGTGGATCATGTTTTGCTGCTTCATCTATCAGGCTGTTAGGTGCGAGAAAAACAAACCGACGTTTAATATCACCGGAGTATTGAATGATTTTTGTCATCTTAGCCATCTTGTTTGGAGCTTTTGTTGAAGTTATTGAGCAGCGATAACCCTGCCTAGCCAAATCATCGCTGATGTATTTCGCATACATTTCGCCGCCGTTGTTTGCCTCGAAATTTATTTGTTGAATCTTGTTTCCAACAATTTTCCCCTGAACAATTGGAAGTGTTACCTCTTTCGCTCCCTTGTTAAATACCCAATCAAACACGTAAACGTCTCCGTTCTCATATTCAGCTCCTATCGGCATTGAAAGGCTATCTCCACCACCCCAAGCAACATCACAAGCCGTAACAGTTCTAACAAATCCGCCCTCCGGCAATAATCCGTAAAAATACCTCAAGTCATTTTCAGGGAAAAGCAGCCCTTCACGAACAAACGGTTTTTGCATGAACTTCGCCCACCATTCATTAGGATCCAGCTTTTCACGCATGTCTCTGTAATATTTCGTAGAGAAACCGCCATATTCATACTGGAAATTAGACTCATCATTTTCATCTAGTGCCGGTATCTTTCTGAATCTGTACCGTGGATCATGCTTGTGTTCTTTTTCCAGACGGCCCAATGGATCCATAACATTCCAACGGGTTCCTACCATCAATTCACGAGATCCATCGTTTTTACGGTCAACTAAGATATTCAAATAATCCTGGTATCTGTTTTCCAGTCTGGTAGGGCTCAAGCTCTCTTGGCGGTCACGAATCAGGTCATCAACATATAAATAGCCATCATCCGAAATGTCAACCGCACCGGTCCATGTACCATCAATACCGCGGCAAGTTAGTGTAGCAAAACTCTCAACGGCATCAAGGTACATTTCATTCTTTTCTGCGGATCTGTTCGCGATTCTGACCTGTGAGAATATTTCCCGGAATGTGTACTCTTCACTCTCTATCAGCTTTGACGCATCGCGGTAAAAACGGTCTGCCAAAATACCGCTGTGTCCACTCATAGCGTTATGGCCAGCCGGCCTTTTACCCATAACCCATGCCATGAAGAAAATACATAGGGTAGACTTTCCAACTCGTGGCGGCAGCGAAATGCCAAGGAAGTCTATCTTCCGGTCTTCCAGATCCTGCAGATCATCCACGACAATTTTCAAGGTTTTCCTTCGCGGAATATAGAATTTTTTCTTTTCCCGCCGTTTCCTCTCCATGTAGATCAGGAAAGAATCGAAGATATATGGCGCTTCAAACCTTATCGTATCCCAATATAACTTGTCCCACTGGCGATCTCTTGTACTGGAATATTTGTTGACTGCCCATTTTTTGATATATCCGGAATAGGCCATGACAAAATCCCGACCATCCAGCGTGATATCTGTGTTATCTTCCATCGTGTACCGCAATTCAGCCAGTAAATAGCTCAGCGATTCATACGATGGCGGTGATTCCAGTTGCCGTTTCAGACCATTTATGATTGCCCTATGGCCTTGAAAATCCATAAAAATAGAGCCTCCTTCCTCTGATATTCAAAGGTCGAAGGCTCATAAAGGCTCTGGTTTAAATCGACATCAACAAAAATTATTCTGCAATTTTAATTATTGGCGTTGTATCTCCCTGCACCTGCGGAACAGAACCATTCCATTTTTCAATTTTCTGTTTCTCAATCAGTTCTGGAGTGAGAGACGCTGCGATCTTAGCATTCGCTTCGGCATCAGCTTCAGCCTTAATTCTTGTCGCTTCTGCTTCGCCCTCTGCTTGGATTTTTTTCTGCTCCGCAACAATAGCCGCTTTCTCCTTTTCCTGTTCGGCGGCGATTAACGCTACCTGCTTATCCTTGTCAGCCTGAACCTTTGCGGTCTTAGCTTCAATATTAGCAAGTTCCAGTTCCTGCTGAGCTGTTACCTTCTTTTGAATCGCTGCGGAAGTCTCATTATCTGTAGAGATATTAGTAAAGTTCACTGTGTCGATCACAATACCATATGGTTCAAACTTCTGCTTCAAATAGACATCCAGTGCTTCGTTAAGTTCCTGCCGCTTATCACCAAATACATCCGTCACCGGATACTTTGCGGTAACCTCCTGCGTCCAGGCTCTCATCCTCTGGAGAATCCCCCTTGTCCTCAGATGTAAGATATGACTGTTCGATTCCGATAGAATATGTAGTGATTTTCTTTGTCGGTGCCACCAAGTGCCAGCCTTGCGTAAGAACTTCACCATCAATTCCGCCATTCATGTTGTAAACGATGCCAACATAACCAGCCGGAACTTTCTTTGTACAAATAACACCGCCTGCAATCACCGCAATAATGATTACACCTGCAGCAATGCCGCCTACTAATCCCTTACTCATCTTTCTTTTCCTCCTCTTTTATATGATTCATAGCATTACACCAAATACAAGCAACCATCCGCCCTAATGGTACAAATACAAATGCCAAAAGGAACCATGCTACCACTCCAACAAGCAGCACCAACACCCAAAATACTATATTCATCTCACACCTCCCACACATGCACTGTAAAATCTCTCCGACACTTGCTGTTCTTGCATTTATACGGCATCTTGAAAATCCGCGTCTCCGGCAAAATCTTCACGGCCTTTTTTCCGCACCACGGACAGACCGCCCATCTGCTGCCATCTGGAAAGGTTTTGACAGTTGCAATTCCGTCGAAACCATCTTCCGGCTGGTTCACGCACCGCCGGAACGCATCTTGTTCTATGCTGTTTATAACATCAGCCATGTTCATTCCCCATCACTCCTTATTCCGCCTCAGCTTGTCCACCTCTTTCACCAGGTTATGCGGTATCTGAAGGACAGTTATCAGCTTCTCACCTGAAAATATGTATGCCTTATCCGAATAGAGTCGAATTTGATTAGCAGCATGATTCCGAAAATACAGGCCATCCACCCACTTTTTCAGATTTCCGGTCAAATCACTATGCCGAAGCCCCTTCTCATAGGCAATCTTTGCAATCCGGTCAGAAGATTTCTCTTTCAAGCCGCAGCGCTGCTTCATTCTCTGCTTCGCATGCTTCGTAACGATCATCAAATTCACCTCTTTTCGGACAAAAAAATACCAACCACCAAATATTGATGGTTGGTAAAATATGTTATTTTTTTCGATTGTTCATGCCTGATTTCACTTTTAAATATATACATTTAGAAATGGTAAAACTAATCAATGCGATTAATAAAATGATTACACATATAAATATTGAAATATTTTTGTTATACAATTTAGCAATCATTGCTACCGACATTTCAATAACCGAAAATATAAGCGGAATTCCTAATAGATCATGGATATCCGATGGTTCTTTTTCACTATTCATTTTGTCCTCAAACATCATCACATAACTCATAAATAAAACGTTCGCAATATATACCATGAATGAAACCGCAGTTGAAAACACAAGTAACAACAAAAATGATATACTAGAAAAGAAATCCCTATCCCAAACAAACACAAATATCAGTCCCGGAAATAATAAACCACCTATTATCGCAACCGTATAAAATATTCTTGCTGTTAAAAATTCAACTAATTTATCCATTGTTTTCCCCAATCTTACGTGATAGGGGAATTATACCACTCCAACCATCAATATTCAATTATCAACGTGCAACTGGGCCAGTCGGATTCGAACCGGCGCATCCAGGAGTCAAAATCCTGTGCCTTACCGCTTGGCAATAGCCCATCATGCCATACCCTCAGATACGGCGCGCTTCCGTCAGCAACTGGCTCAGGACCAGAACTGTGCTTGTAAGCTCAGCATTTATATTCCGCTCCTTAGTAAGAAGCTTATATGTTCTTTTACAGTCCTGAGAGCATCCATCTCGTTCAGCTTCCAGACAACTCTTCATCTCCTCCAGATCATTGACCTTGCTTTCCAACTCGTCAATATGAGCATCTAATTCGTGGAACCGTTTCTCCAAATGTTCCCGGGGCCACTTGCGGACCTTATCCATATCAACCATTCCTACACCTCCATTTCATTAAAAGCCGACAGAGGGACTTGAACCCCCGACCTACTGATTACAGGTCAGTCGCACTACCAACTGTGCTATGCCGGCATGTAAAGGGCGTGTCGTTATTGCCCAACGCACGCTCCACTGCTTACAAGGCAGCCGCTCATGAATCGCCCTGTGGGTCTTACACTCATCCTGCTCGCTTTACACTCTTCCGCGGGCAATGCGGAAGTAATGGACCGTCAGGGACTCGAACCCTGGGCCGCCCGGTTATGAGCCGGGTTCTCTAACCAACTGAGTTAACGGTCCTTAGCGATTCCGGCTTTAGAACAACGTGCGATTGTCGCAAACAGCCGCTAGCATAACCGCTTGCTACATACATTGCTCCAAATACCGGCATTGTCATTCTCTTTGAGGTGTTTCGCTACGCTCAAATCAGTTGGGAGCGACCCAACAACACGCCATGATAGGGATTCGAACCCCAGAACCATTACGGTCAGCAAGTTTTCAAGACCGCCTCCTCGACCTACCGGACTCATGGCAAAACGCAGTGGACGGGATTTGAACCCGTAAGCCGAATTAACGACTGACAGATTAGCAATCTGCTCCAATACCATTATGGGACCACTGCTTATACAAACATGATTAGGGCTTCCCCTTATCCACCATAGATGCAACCATATTCAGCCAATGTGACGATAAGTCTGAGCTTTTGGGAGCGACCCTTGGCTTCTTACCGCGGTCAAAGCACATACAGGATTTCACCTGTAAATTTCACGGTTCTTTCAGATTAAATGTTTTTCGATAGTTTCTCTTATACTTTCGATCAAAATTTTCAATTCTGCCATACCGCTACTTTAACAAATTTCTTGTGTTATACCCAGATTTCTCCAGTTCAAGGCAAATCAGCTTATTGAGATTTCCATTTAGTCCGTAGTCTCTCACACCACTCACATCAATGGATTATTCCTACACCGCAGGCGTCTATTGTACGCTGACCACAAGGATTCTGCTTTTGGTTTCTCTATGATGATACACTGCACAGCGTTGTTGATGGTTTCCATCTTCCCACCAGGATCACCCGCTGATGAAAGAATCAATAAATCCAGTATCCCGAATTTATCTATCTCATTACTGTGCATCTCGGCAAGGCTGAAAAACCTTTCTGCACCGAGATAATCATGTTTGAACTGGCATAGCCGGACTCGAACCGGCGACATCATGATTAACAGTCATGCGTTCTACCTGCTGGACTATATGCCATTCTTATCAACCTGTAAGGAAACCTTACAAGTTCAACCATTCGAAATTGCCGAACAGTTAAATAACGGGTAATGGAATCGAACCATTCGCCTGTCAGCTGTATTATCGCGCGCTTCTGACCGCTCTTCCCAATGAGCTAACCCGCTTCAACCGGCATCAGCCGGTTAGCAATATATTTGTTCGTGCTATGCCCTGCACTATGCGGTTTTTAAGGTTCATATCGTTTTACCGCCAATCTACACGCCGCTCTTTTATTTCGGATGAGCCCTCAAGCAGTAGTTGGGCCAAACCTCACGGCGGTCGTAAGCCGCCTTAACAGCCTGTTGGCTATGAGGTGTTCACATGGGGTACACAAAAATAAGATTGCGCCGCACAGTTATATGCGCCTGTGCGGGAAAGATGGAGTGGGGATCGAACCCACGACCGTAATACTCTACCACTGAGCTATCCATCTTCCGGCCTGCCGGCCGTATCGTTCATATATTCACATTTTCATTCAGATAGCGCGGCCCTCTCAGCAACTTACCGCATGAACACGTTGCCATTGGCCCACAATGCTTTCCTGCATTGCTCGTCAGGATTCGTTCAATACCGCAAATACAGTTCCGCATCCAGGCTGTCGCTACTCTGGATGCCTCGATCGTAAACACTGATAAGGAATCCCGCACTTACCAGATCTATACGACCTTTCTGCCCTTTTCACCGGGCTGTCAGCTATGAATTTAACCCATTCCACTGAAAGGAACAGGATAATTCCGAAATAAGTAAAAATCATTCTTTACCTCATTTGTTCAGCCAGTCATTGTCCAGATAGTAAAATCCGAACGTCGCGGCACCAGTTAACAGTATCCATACCCCCCAAAACAACCATGTCCAGGATGTTGTCATGCTTTTCACTGCCGATTCAATATCGGTATCAGCAAAAAAACTTGAATCATCGGAAAGAGTTCCATCTCGCAAATCTGTATATACGGTTCCTGTATTTTCTGTTGGAACTCCATAATAATCAAACCGGACGTACCCTGATTTATAGATCGTATCTATGTACCTGCTCGTTGGCATTTGGATTTTTCTGTAATCCATTTCTATATCAAGGAATTTGATTTTCTGAGCGTGAATGCTCTCATCCCCCGCATAGTCCCAAGTCCAATACTCTTCTATGCGAGTATATTCATGACCGTTGCTGTCTTTTTCCGTAACCGACCTTGTGTGCTTGTTGTAATGTTCCTCAACTTTTTCCACATACAGGTACTGACCGCCAATTTCCGGATATGTTACTGGATCCACTGCTTCCAAAGTGCCATAAACAAAAGCATTGCCAACCGAAGTATCCATTCCATATCGAAATTGCTCAGAATCCGTAATCTGGACAGCCTTATAATACTCAGAATTCTTTTGAATCTGGTGAGCATCAATCCGACCAGCAATTACAAATCCCAAAATCAGCATAACCGCAATGATTGTGATGCTGGCTAGGATCTCTCGTTTTGTTATCTCCATATCAATCAATCTCCAAACAAATTTGTCGGAGAATCTACAGGCGCATCATAGTCAAGCAGCTCGTATTCCATTCGCTCGTAACCAGTCCAATCCAGGAAGATTCTGGCCGGAAAACCTTTTACATATCGCCTATATACTCCGACCTGCTTATTGTAGTTGGACCGGTATTGTGCGATCAGATTTTCAGTCGTTGCCAGATCTGTCATGTACTGTCTGTAGTTCTCGTTACTCTTAAGCTCTGGATAGGCTTCTGCTACCACCGAAATGGCCGTGGACACATTTTCGATTCCAGCTGCGCCGCCGCGACCGTCTACGATTGCCTGTAGAACCTCTGCCTCATGCTTATCATATTGCTTAACCGCATCCACCAGATTCGGAAGCAGGTCGATTCGCCGCTTCTCCTGCACATGAATGTCAGATTCTGCCATTTCAACCGCCTGTTCAAGTGCGATTGCCTTATTCTGGCTACTCTGCACTCCGTACACGCCTGCTGCTCCGACAAATACCACTGCCGCCGTGATCAGTAGAACCAACTTCCACTTTTTCATTTACTGACACCCCTCTTGTCTGTTTTCGGTAACCCCATAATGCGCTCATTAAATTCCTGAAACGCTTCTGTCCATGTCTTTTTGCCCTTCCGAGCCATGAGGTCAATTCCATCACTGAATGCTACGCCAGCCATTGTGGTTCGCTCAACCGGATCTCCATTGCTCCAGCAACGACACATACCATTCTTTCGCATACGAACAATCAGAAACTTCATTGAATCACACTCCTATCGCAATCAGTGCTGTGTTGAAAATCAGCAAAGCCGCCACGAAACTGGCTACTACTTTCGATGCCATATCCTTTTCAGCACTGGAACTCACCGCTACTGCAATCACGAAGATTGCATTCAGCGTATATGCTACACCTTTCAAAATCTGCATATCACACCTCCACCGTAATCAGTTCTGAAAATGGCAAGGTTTCAATCCAAGCACAAAACTGATGCCATTCGTCCAGCTTATGGTTTTTCCTCGCATGGTACATATTCCGCAGCACCGCATAGTTCAAAAGGACTGTACGCTTCTGGTTGTAGCTGGAAGGAAGGAGCTGGATCATCTGCCACCAATAGCACTTGTCTTTTGTTTCAAGATATAGCTTACGGAACATATTCAGATTTTCCACAGTAGCTTCCATCATGCCTTCTGCTGAATAAATGCGTGTAGGAATTGGTTCATCTGAAAGAAGATGTTCATGCGAGAAATCATCAATGGTAAATTCTTTAGCCTGAATCTTATGCATTGTGGAACAGCTGTTGCTCACAGTGCCAACCTTGTAAGTTTCATACTCCTTGTACCAGTACAGCGGAGCCGTAATATCAGCCGTGACAATGATAAACCGCATGAACTTGGAGTGATCGGTTCCTGAGGCAACCAGACGCTTCATAAGATCCAGATCCGCCTTGCCTATCTGCATATGGCCCGGCCAGAAAAGGCTATCACTCTTATCCCAGGAGTTCATCGGATTGCGCATGCCTCTGATGGCGGCTTCCCATCCGCCAACCTCTGTTTTCTCAATGAATATCATAATTACCTCCGTTCCTCAATCCAGTCATAATGTAACTCATTTTTCAGTTCCATAGCCCTGTTGATATACCAGTCAGCCTTTTTCATGTCCTCATCATGCTTTCCCTTGCTGTCCGCACGATAACGGTACTTCCAAGCGTTGCAGATGCAGAAATGAATCACAGCTTCTTTACCGAATATGGCAATCATCTCGTCAATACATTCATGCTGCCGATTGGTGTAATGAGTAGGATGGTTTACCGGATCATCTTCCGGTTTCTCCATTCCACACTTCTCTGGTGCAAACGGAATATCTACATCATCAATGGACCGATAAGGCCAGTTAAAGCCGTACACATCGCACTTATCTATCTGTTCAATGTACTGATCATAATTATCACTGCTACTACTTCCGCAAACTAATTTTCCATCACATCTGCGGACCGCAGGACATTTTTCACATTCTTTCATCGTGCCGTTCCTTCCTCTCGCCATCTTGACAGCCCTCTAAGAAATCAAGCTCAAGGCCGTAATTCTCACTATCCTCATTGATGCAGGTCCATTCGCCCTGGACCAATTTACAAAATCTACAGCTTCCGCAATGAGTCATTTCTTTGCCTCCGAAGTGCCTTTTTTATTTTTAAAAAATTTTTGAAGAGGTCTATTGCCATCTGATAAGGGATATTACCTCTTCTGGCAGGACATATAAGTCTTATGGTAATTGAGGGAGGTCTTTTTTATTTTTCGGAAGTTTGAGGAGCTAACTGGCCTCGGAAGATCTCACCACCAGACCCCCTCCCCCATCCTCATCTGAGCCTGAGGAAAACTGTCTGATAATAGTTTTAATTGTTTATCTTAAATCACCTATGTATTACCCGGAACCATTCAACTATTCGTTAAATTACCGTTTTGCGAATAGTTAAAAGCACTGTACCACTCAAGAATCCAGTAAATAAGCCACTTTCCAGACCTCACGCAATTCGCTGTGAATTGTATTGAATTGTGTCTCGCGCACGGTCTCGCTATTGTCTGACAATATAGCTTGTTTTCAGCGGCTCTCTGGGGCTTAATCTGGCAAATCATCGGGCGAATCTGGCAGCAGGTCAACCACCTTGGCCCGCGCTGCGATCTCTTCCCGGCTGTATTCCGGCAGCAGGTCGCGACCATCGCTCTGTATGATCTGGATGTTATCCCGGTATCCGTAGTTTGCTTTTAGGGCAAACATACAACCGATGTTCCCGGTCTGGATAACCTCATCGTATAGACTTGATTCACATTCCGATTTCCACTTTTTCGCCGTTTGGGAGTGTCCAGAGCTTACCCGCCCCGCATATTCGCCATTAATCCAGCTTGTAATAGTAGTATTATCTATGCCAGTCATAACGCTATATCTCATTAAAGTGGGTTTAATCCTACAAGTACAACATATAACTGTATATATATCCCATAAGATACCTAATTCTTTAATATCATCAATATTAGCCTTATACTTTCTCCTAATATCCTTTAATAACTCTGTTAACCCTTGAGAAGTACATAAGTCTATATTAGGATGACGAGATATAAACTCATTGGTTATAGTCATGATCTTAGCTGTAATATTAGCTATATACTCTTTCTCTGCTTCTTCTGTATCTTCATCGGTGTCTAACTCTATAACAATATTATCAACCTTATAATCGTCTTTGTTATTGTTGTATGCCATAATGGTTTATACCTCCTTTCTGTTTAAGTGTCATACTCTTTCACATCATTCTCAAAATGGGGCTTTTCCGGGTGACTAATCTGGGGCGATGCGTTCCGGATCTGCTCCAGGTGATCCGCTGCACATACTCCAGATGTCAGATCTGTTCGTTTCTCCGTTTTTCTCTTTCTGTTCTACTCGTTCTATCTCTCATGTCGTTTATATACCTCTCTCACGTCCATATTTGCCGTTTCCTGCCATTTCGTGTTATCCTGTGGGGATTTTCTCACCTAGCCATCAAAAATTGATTTACGGGCAAATAAAAAAGCCCCGGCGAAGTAAGACAGACTTATATTATCTATCCTACAACGTCAGGGCCTTTTGCTTGGCTCGGTTGCACTTCTGAAACGTTTATTTGCTTCAGGTCTGTACGCATATGCGCACACGCTACAATGATATTAAATTAATTGCCATTATCATATACATTTTGCTTATTATTGTCAAGCATAAATTTTTATTCTTTCTATTGCCTGTTTTACAATCAGGGCGAAGCAAAAAAGGGAGTCAAAAGAAAATGCACTTTTCTTTTGCTATCCCTTTAGGGATAGTTTTCTTTTTGTAATTGTTATTTACAAAATCTTAGTTTTAAAATCTAATTCTTATATATAACGGCCCAAATATGACCCGTAGCCCTACGGCCCAAATATGACCCATAGCCCTACTTTTTCACACGATAATAATTTACTCTTATTTCGCTTTGCTTTCCTGTCTTTGCATTTATCAAATGATCCCTGTAAGACTCAATCAAATCAGTTTTCAACAGCTCCGCTTTTGCCCTTTTAAGCACTGTCAGACTAAAACCGCAATCATTCGCAAGTTCTTCATTTGACCGAAAGAAATAGTCTGATTCCGCGGATGTATAACGCTGCTCTAGCTCATTGAGTACCACAAAAAGCCACTTCGCATTGATTGACAAGTCCTTGTATGGATCCGTAAAGATCAGCCTGGAAAGCTGCATGTAATTCTTGTTGCCGTGTTTCATCTTCTTGCCTGCTCTGCTCCTTGACATTATACGGACTAGCGGCTAAAATATGGGCAGAAAAAGCCTATACCGCTTATGATCCGATAACCGCCACCGTTCCCCAACGCCCAGGCGGTTATTGATTTTATTATAGCTCATTCTCCCAGATCTGGACACAACAAAAAGAGCCGGTATAATACCGACCCTTTACAACCTTCTCAAATGCTGTTATACTCTTCTTGCTGGAGGGCGGCGGCAAGTTCCGCCCCCCTCTGGATTCTGTGAGCCGCTAGGCTCTTTTTTAATCTTCTAAAGTGCTCTGCAGGTTCTCCAGAACTTTCTGAATCCGTGCATCTTTCTTTTCAACGTCCTTTTCCTCTTTGGCTTCTTTCAGATCATCAATCAGAAATCTAATAAAACCATTAAACTGTTTATCAGTCATTCCCATATCGTTCATGTGCTTCTCCTTTCTCCGCTTGCCCGGTAACTATCATTCGGTTACTACCTCTTGACAGTTTCTATTATAATATAAGTGCGTTATATTGTCAACTATTATATGTGCGTTATTTTAGTATTTTTTCCAATTCATCCAATTTAGAAAGAACTGTATCACGTATAAAAGCCGAATTAGTTTTAGAAAGCTTTAGGGCCTCTATTCTTTCTTTTGTTCCCTTTGGAAAGACAATATTCAGTCTGTAGTTGTTTTTTTCATATTCTCTAACTGCTTTTCTTTGTGCTTCACTCGTTCTCAAATCTCCCATTTTCAACACCTTCCTATATTGATTTATATATAAATAATATCATATGTGCGTTATATTGTCAATTTTATATGTGCGTTATATATTTTGCATAATTACAGTCCATTTATATGTGCGTTATTTTGTCAATTATTCCATCTATACTTTTATATCTATGTGCGTTATAATACAATCATAAAGGACAGCAGACAACCACCAAGAAAGGACAAACCACTATGACAAAGAACGAAGCAAGAAGCGAAATCAAATATTTACTCAATAACATCTTCCTGACTGATGAAGCCGAAGCCATCGACGAAATTTTATCTCTCCAGCTTCCGGAACTTCAGGAGGAAATTGACTACTTCCGCCGCCTTAAAGATCAGGCAGCGCAGGCAGAGCGCACCACCTCCGGCGACGAGCATTTGAAATACAGACACCGCCGGGAATCGCTCAAAAAGAT
This sequence comes from Clostridium sp. AF27-2AA, assembly GCF_003478505.1. Classification (GTDB taxonomy): domain Bacteria; phylum Bacillota; class Clostridia; order Lachnospirales; family Lachnospiraceae; genus Brotaphodocola. Next base: position 244,261 of record NZ_QUFI01000001.1, on the reverse strand, counting down.
CATGGATCTGATTTATTTATATTTCTAGGCCGTTTGGATTTGCCCGGGTTCGACTCCCGGGACGGCATTAACTCCCCGGCTCCCAGGGTGAAAGGGAAGAAAGAGAACGTATGAAGATTTTACTTGAAAAACTGGAAAAACTGGAAAGAGCCGAAGAGCTCGCCAACCGCGCCGAGGCTGACTATATCAGCGAGCCAGAAAACGAGGAGTTTGAAAAGATCTTCGATCGTGCATATCAAAACGAATTCGCCGCCTATGATGATCTGGCGAAATACATCGTGCAGATAACCAGCGGGGAAATTGATGAAAAGGCTGCGAGAAAGCTCATACATACTAAAAGGAACGAATTGAAAAGCCTTTTACAGGCATAACCGCCGCAGAGGATGCAAGCCCGGCCCGTTACCGGGCGGCGGTGTTTTCCGGAAAAGAAAAGAGGGAATCAAATGACAGCTTTTATTATTGTTTGCGTTTTTGCTGGCGGCTATATGTGCCGCGTAGCTGTTGAGATTATGAAAGGGGAAAAATAAGATGAAAAACTATGAATTTGACAAAATGGGCGGCATCTGGGTAGATCAGGCCCGCGATATCACAGAAAAGGGCGAGTTTGTCGCACATTCTGGAAATTGGGATTTATGGAGCTACTGCGGCACTGTTTACAGTATCCCGGTTAAAGGCTCCGGCTGCAGCGCTTCCGTTTGGTGTACCCTGTCCAATCTGCGGCGGCATCTGTACCACCTGCGCAACGTCTGCGGATATTCCGAGTTAATCCCGGCAGACTGGCAGAACGTAAACTCTGATTTCTTGCGCGGTCTCGGCATCGCGTAAGATGGGTATAATATAGGCGGCTCCATGCTGCCTTTTTCCCGTGCCCGGTGGCACATTTTCGGCGGTTCGATTCCGTCAACGGGGTTTCCGTGTGCATTCCGGCAGGCGTGGCGGCTTGTCGTGCGCGGTGCATACGCTCATACGGTAGCGCATAAGGCCGGGAGACCGTCCCGGAATGATCCAGACAGCCACACAAGAGATATAAGCACATCGGCGGCCCATAGCCGCCCCGAGAACCGCGAGCGGTAAATAACAGCGGGTGACGTGATCCGGGAAAGGATCCCACGCAAGACACGCGGAAAAGTTCGGTTTCCTGCTGCTACCCATAGCAAGCACGGCAAGAGCGCAGGCCGTCACAGCTGCGCCGCCTGGAGCCGGTGCGCCCCAGATTACAACAAACGGCACCCGGAAGCGCACGACACACGCAAAGTATCACAGAACATTTACAATTCAATATAACAGCTATTTGGCGGCTTAATCCGTTTATGGTGAGCGATTCCGCACCGCAACACGAAAACAGGCATAGCGGGCACGTCAGAGCGTCACAGGCATATTTACGGCTTGCGTCTTGTGCGTTGTTGTGCTATGATGAGGCAAAACAATACCAACGCGCAAAATCTGCGCTATCAGTGCGCCCAAATGGATGCAGGGCAAACAGGGAACACTACAGCGACACCCGGTACCATTCCGGCGGCTCTATCTGCTTTTCTGCTGCTGATCCGCTCCGGCCTATATATTTTTGCTGCGCTCATACTGTGCCCAGAGGGTCACGGGCCTAACTGTTTCCAAAATAGAAACTGTTGCGCACGATATACGCCCGCACTGCGCCCGGATCCACACAGGCGGCACCGTTTCGGCTATTCGTATGCCATCCGGCAACCCAACCAGGTAAAATCTCCGCAGTATCCGCGCAATATCCGCGCCCGATTTCCGGCTTTCATTTCGAATTTTCCCCAAACGGTAGATTTCAAAAATTTTCAGTTTTTTAATCTGGACTTTTCATCTGTAAAAAGCGCTACCCGGGGGGGTTCATTTTCTATCACGTTTCCTGGCAGAAAATTTTTTTCCAAAACTATGCCATGCACCGCTGACGCGCAATGCGAAGTGACTCAGGGGTAGATTCTGCATAGTACATGGATGTTACCGCCGGCGAAGCGTGCCCCATGATTTCCTGAATAAGGCCAATATCAGCGCCGCGGTTCTTCAACTCCATTCCAAGGGTTTTGCGGAACTTATGCGGATATGCCCTGCCTTTAATTTCAGAACGCTTTTTCAAGTCTTTCAGAATAGTCCGAATTCCGCCTGCTTTCAGCTGCCCATGCGCCCCGCGGCTATGAACGAACAGATACGGTACGTTGTCTGCTCTGGAATCCAGATATTTTCTCAAATAATGCCGCGCATCGTCATCTAACCAGATAGTCCGGTACTTATCACTCTTTTCACTCTGAATCACGATATCTCCGGTCTGCCAGTCAATCATATCTGTGGTAATGGCCGTGATCTCATTCACACGCGCTCCGGTACTGCGCAGCACTTCCACCAGGGCGCGGTCTCTCGTTGTCTGACAGGCATCCCGCAGCTTTGCCATATCATCCCGCTTAAAATAGTCAATCGGCTTCCGAACAACCTTGCGGCGCTCAGTAACTTCCACCGGGTTGTCCGTCCGCAACCGATTCTTGCGCATCCAGGAGAAGAATGCGGACAAGTAAAGTCTCTCGTTATTGATGGTGCTATTCTGATTGCGCTTGCCGGTAATGCTCATGTTTCGGTTCTCATACCACTGCAGATAATTGTAGATGTCCATATCATCAATTCTCGTCAGTGCTTTCCCGGTCATGGTTGCGATTTGACCGACCGCCCGAAGGTAATTGTCGATCGTAGCTGGTTTGAGGTTCCGTTTCTTGTACTTGAACAACTCCACAATCTGACGGTTCTGCTCTTCCACGCTGTTTCTGACATCCACTGGCAGCAAATTCACTTCTTCCATACTAACGGCGGCAAACTCCTTTGCCAGAACAGTTTCCAGAATTGCCAGCACATCCATCGGCAAATGCTCTTTCATTGCAATCAAAATTCTATCTCTAACCTTAACTTTTGTATCCTGTCCACCCATGTTATCTTCTCCCTTCGCTCCTTATCAAGAACTTACGTTCGGTTGAAAGGTTTTTTATATGCCGGGTGTTACCCCGGCACAAAATTTTTGTTATTCAGTTACTTCAAATCAACCGTAAAATCATCTACGATTGTCCCCTCTGGAATGTAAATTTTATAGTAGTTGGCATCACTGGTAAACCACAGCCAACCACGATGCTTTTCATACCACTCCACCCTATAATCTCCATCAGAATAATATAATACGGCACTATCAGACCTCACCTTATTTGCCACAAATCCTCCGCCATCAACTTTTACCATATACTGATACCAGAGATCTTCATCAATGTATCCTCGCCGCATGTAAACAGTTCCATTTATCATATTGCTGTCACCTAATGCAACAATATGCTCCACTGCGTATGGCTTATCTGATATGGTCCATTCGGCTCTATCTTTTCGGTACTCGCCATAGAAAAACAAAATCATTAAGCCCAACCAGATAATTAGTAGAGCAATTCTTCTCTTGTCCTGCGCTGATGTATCCTTATTGGAGTACATTTCATCAACTGGCTCAAATAGAATTAGAATCTCATAAAGCGTTAAAACGGCCATAGCTGCAATATGAATTAAGATCAGTACATTTGCGCTCGTCATAACATTACCTCAAATCATCAATAGAAAACACCAGACCCTCACAATAGATATCCTGTTGCTCATAAATATCAAACCGCTCGCACGGAATGTCCGTCTCATAAGTCCAGGTTGCCTGAATTCCATTACGGTTCGTTCCGTCACACCACTTGGCATCAATCCAGTTGGCACGTTCCTCGCCCTCCTGATCTACGCCATCACAATCAAAATATACTCGGCCACCATCAAAACATCCACCCTCATCTCGGAATGCTCCTGCAAACTCCATCAGATCATCTGAAGCACCTGTCACCATAACAAGGCCGCTCTGCTTTGCATCTTCCAACACATCCTCAAAACTATCTCCATACTGTCTTCCATTCAGCTTCTCAGCCAGTTCTTTCTTTGTCATATCGAATCTCCTCAATCAATTTTTTCTAAGTTTAAATAGCACATAATTCCGCAGTCCGGAAATATCTCCGTGTTCATGTTCCCGCGGTCTGGATCCAGTTCATCCAAATACACCGGTTGCCCTTTGCTATCCTTCAAAATTGCATGGCCCACCTGACGCTCCAATCTTGCCCGGCTCTCAAAAACCTCTGGGAAATCCTTGCGAATCCGGTTCCAATAACCCATGCCGCCTTTGACGCACCCGATGCAATTATTATTCGGATATCCAAGATCATACATGGTCGGTCTTTCAAAAGAAAATGTTCGTTCAAATAATCCATGCACATCTTCTTTAGAAAGAGCTTTTTCAATCAAAGGGAATTCATGGGCTGCCTGCGGATTTTCTCCCACCAATATGTCAGCCCTGTTTTGTTCTTCCCGGTCAAATCCCCAGACATAAGTCAGTTCGCAATCCTTATGTTCCATTTCCCATTGTTTTCGCACTCGCTTTTTCAGCCAGTTCGTACATGGGGCAAACCCGTTTCGATTATTTTTGAAACCACCAAAAGCCCTCACACAATCCTCAACACAGCTATATTCCTGCGACCGTAGAACCTGTATCTTCTGTCCGATTGCCGCCTCGCAATCCTTAATAAATCTCATGCTATCTGGATGCTGGTCCTTAATGTCTATGTAAATCCACGCATCGACATTTCCTGCTAAGTATCCTGCCATAAAGCTGCTTACTCCTGCGCTGATCCAGCACACCTTCTTTTTCGTCATAACACCACGCTACAAATGCTGTATCGTGGATCACCATTCGTTTGCCCTCAGATTGCAGCCATGTCGTTTCCGGCACAGCTCTTTTCGGCCACGGTGTTGAATTTTTCGGTACGCCACCGCCGTTCACTGCGCACCAACCCGGTTTACCGGGCATTCGTTATTCCTTTCTTCTAATCATTGATTTCATAGTTTCCTCACATTGATTCAAGTAAAACCGTTACCAAGTCAAGTTCCCCATTTTCTTCGATAAATGCTACAGCAAGGAAGCCATTCTCATATCCAGGAGAATCAAAGCCATCTTCCTTGTCTATTCCAAATTTCACTTGCTTATCAGTCAGCATCTTCGTAAGTTCATCTTCCATTGAACAGTAGTTCCCATCCTCGTCTTCGCGGGACTCGGAATAATACTCACCATCTTCCCGATAATACTTTTCAATGCACTGCTCAATAAGTTCTCTAATCATAAAATTTTCTCCATCTTTATTCTTTGCACATCACACTGCCGCCAACATTAATATTTCCGCCAACATCACCGCACGCAACCGAACCAGTAGCATCAATATCACCAGTGACATCACCACAGGTAACTGAACCACGGGCATCAATATAGCCAGTGACATTGCCTTTTACACTGCAACTTCCACCGCATTTAATATCCCAGGCATTGCCATGTACCTCTACGTTTCCGTTGCATTCCACTCCATTAACATCACCATCAATAATGATATTGATATCTCCAACACATTCCTGAATAACCTGCCCATCAACAAAAACCTTACCATTGTTAATGTGTACCCTGTTTCCAGTGCAAGGAATGGTCTTTCCGTTAATCGTTATCTTGTTCATACTGCTTTCTCCATTCTCTGATTGTTCATCAGCTTTTCAGAAATCATTACCAAACAACGAAAGTTGCTCATACCCTGGAGCCTTCACAAAGTCTACCGGAAGGCAGATTCCATACTGTTCGCAGATGATCTTTGCCATCTCAGCTGATTTATATGGAGCACTGCCCTGTTTATCCATCCTACTTGCCAGCGCCTGGATCAGCTTTGCAACCTCTCCCGGATGTTCCGTGAGCAAACGCTGCGGTTCATCCTCCATTTCGTGAAAACGGTTGATATAGCGAGCTGTAAACTCTACCCCCTTCTGACCAGTCATCTTGTGGGCGATAAATTCGCACCCCTTCTTCGTAACAAGAAAACACGGAAGCGTTTTGTTCTGATCGGTAACGTATGTAGATTCCTTAAAGAAATCGGTAAAGCCAATTTTGGCTTCTCCTAACTGCTCCGTATATTTACGAATATCACGCAACAACTTCGCATGTTCTTTTCCGCACCACTCTGCGGCTTCCATCGATGTGATGGTGGTTCTAGTTAATTCATTCACATTATTCACCTCGTTCAGTGCTTGTACTTGTCTTTCGGAAATACATTTTCCAGCTCCACTCCATACCCTTCCATGATATCTTCCAGGGCGAAATAAACACAATCATCCTGGATTTTGGCATGAATTCCCCCTTCGTCAAATACTTCTGAACCAAAAATCTCCTTAAATCGTTCCATGAAATCTTTAAAAAACAGAAGATTGACCCAGACACAAAATTCTTCGCCACAGATCCACCCAAATTCATCAACCCATGAAATATCTGGATCATCTTCATCTGGCTGCATTATCAACTTGTACAATTCCAATTCGTAGTTTTTCTTCATACACACCTCTTCAATTTTCTCTTCGCTGAATGCTTCATTCCTGTTTTCTGCCATTATTGCATCTAAGCGTTCATACTCGGCTTTCTGTGCCTTGCTCCACTCGGGAGTTTCCCGCAACTTCTGCGATGCCACCCAACCTTTATGACAAAAAGGCTGTCCATCCTCTGTACATCCTCCGTAAGTCTGCTTGACAATCCATCCCTCATCTTCCAATATGGATACAAGCGCATCCGTATCTTTATCTGTCAGAAGTAAATAGTGCTTAATCTCCTTCTTTGTGGTTGGAATCCAGCATCCATACCCACAATACACGCCATGATTAATAAAAAGTTCTTTGCCATCCCACAAGAGATTTCGCATATGACCTGACTCTGGATTGTAGATATAAATTTCTTCTTGCCGCCCCAACAGACATACCCCTGCAATCGTGAGATGATACATAGCATTCTTTCTGGCAAGATTGGTTTCTACCATCGCATTCCACATTGGACTATCTCCATCCCCAGTATCGTAATGGTTACGATACGGCTTATAAAAAATTCGTCCGGCTCTCTTATAAGGTCTTTTGTAATCCAAGCCAATACAATGCTCCATGTTCGCAAAAAGAATGTCAGGAAGCTTTCCTTTTGCCTTATGTCCAGACATAACCGTATCCACTATGTCCTTTAAGACATCTATCCACATTTCTTTGCTTAAACTCATAGGTCCTCCCAATCTAACCGATTAATCTTTGCTGTACGGCTTACCACAAAATGGGCAATATGAAACAAGCATTTTCTTACCATTAAATGACTTTCCATTTTCGTCTATTCCCAAAAATCCAACGGCAATTCTTCCAGAAATAACATCTCTATCTAAAAAAACTGCTTTATAACCAAATTTCTCAACCAAACCTTTTTCTTTTTCCGCAATGCAATTACACACTGTTTGCACCTCCAAACCTTAAATAAACTCCGTAATATCATAGATTTTTGATATATCCAGCAATACCTCTCGCATCTCTGCCTTAGACCAAAGCTGCCGATAAAGCATAGCCATGATGCCGTCAAATGTTTCAACACCGAACTGCAGGTTATCATACATTATTTCATCAAACGCCCCATCATCTGTGTAGAACTCCGGCGGCATAAGTGGATATTCAAGCATACGCTCATCTTCATCGTACTCGTAAACACCAGCAAATAATCCGTCTGCATTTTTCGTGACATAGAACCCGCAAGCATCTTTTCGCTTAGTTTTCACTACTCGCCGAGTGCAGGTCTTTCGCCCATCCAGAATTACCCGCACCATGTCTCCGTTAAACAGAATCGGCAAAACCCTCATAACCCTCACGCTCCTTTCCTAAAACGGCTCCGCTTTCAGTTCAACTTCAAGCCCTGGCTCCGCCACCATTACCGGGCAGTCAATCACTGCTGCAATCTTCTCTCGAAATCCAGCCGGATCCCCATTATGATCACTCAGATGGATGAGAACCACATTGCGAAGATCGTACGAAGTATTCGCCCGGACAAAATCTTCCGCAGCTTCAACACTCATATGACCCTGTAAAACATGCCGGCGCTTCTCGCCGCTCTCTTCCGATTCATCCAAATATTCCTTACTGTAGTTGGCTTCGATCAGGATATGATTGACCTCGCTGAATCTGTACTTCACATACTCGGTATCCGTGGCGAACACCAACCGCCCCATATCGGGATGAGTTACTAAGAACCCATTGCACGGGCAGTCATGGATTACTGGAAACGGCTGAACAACAAACCGACTGATTCCAGTCTTATGTTTCGGCGGGAGCGGTTTAATCCGCTCGCCTCCGCATTCCTCGATGTCTGCCGCCGTATCTTCTCCACCGTAAACAGTGATACCGTTTTTCATATACTCCTTGATATGAGCAGCGTGATCGCCGTGCCGATGTGATACCAGGCAGCCAACCACCTTGCCAATCTGCCAGTCAATGGCTTTCTTGACCTCAATCAGCTTACAGCCGGCTTCAATCAGCAAAATCTCATCATCGGCAATCAAGGCGTATCCATTGCCCTTACTGGAACTTCCAATGACTTTTAGCTTCATCATATGCCCCCTCAATTAACTCATCCTTCGGTAAAACAAAGCTTGCCACATTCCCTAACGCACCAAACCCTCTAAGCATTTCCATTGCTTTCAGCACACGATCTGGCGTTGAATACTCCGCAAACAGCAATTGTTCGCCATTCCAAAGCCCATAAATCATTATTCCTTCACTGATAAAAGCTGTCTGCTCATACGGCACATCATACTTCTGATTCTGGCTAATTACTCTCAAAAAACTCCCTCCTCACATCCACGATTCGTCTGTTCTTGCGAAGCTCTTCACGCTTCACCTTTGCCCGCTGTTCGTTGTCACATATAAATTCTCGGCACACAAACGGCCGTACCGGATAAATTCTGCACTTATCTTTCCCCTTGCTGATATCCAAAAACGGGCAAGTCATATCCAGCGGCTGCTTTACCGCCGGGAACATCCGTCTGCATTCTTTGATATCATGCTTACGAATATATCTCCGAATTTCTTTGATCTCCTTGCCATTCATTGGAAGAAGATTGCTGCAGCAGCTGCCGCAGCCTGTGCATTCTCCATCTTTGGTGAAGTTATAGATGTTATCATCCATATCACGTCTTACCTTTTCAAGTGTGCTTATGCACTCAACCATGTTATTTCATCCCCTGTTTTCTTTATAGCCTGGAGCACCTTTACGTTTCCGCTCCTGCTCGTCAATATATGCCCAGATAAGACCTGCGGCGAAACTTGCATGGTACTTGTGAAGGAACTGTCCGCAATCCCTTATCAAACAATCCCAGTATTCATCCACATCCTCCACATTCCAATATTTCTGCACAAGTTTCCAATACTCTGTAAACATGAGCCACATCTCGCTTTCGCGTTGGAACTTCTTCATCCATTCCATGTCCCGCAGACCTCCTAGTCAAATGGTGTTGCTTCATGATGTTGCGTAAAGTTTCCAGCGCCGCCAACTTCGGAAAAGGTCATCCGCGCGCCATCAAAGCTAAGTTCCACCTTAACAAGCTCGCCTTGGCGATTTTTTGCAAGTTTGGAACCTTTTCTAGTAACATCATCCTCGTCCATGTTCCAAAGGAACATGACGAAGGAAGCATCCTGCTCAATATCGCCAGACTCTCGCAGATCCTGTAATTCCGGTTCCTTTGTGGTTCGCGTTTCACTGGTACGATTAAGCTGCGATAACAGGATTATCGGAACCTTCAAATCCATCGCAATAGCCTTTACCGCCTTGGATATAGCACCGACTTCATTAACCCTGTTCGGGTACCACTGATCTGACTGCATAAGCTGCAGGTAATCAATCACTATGTAATCCAGACCAAGGTATTTGCACTCGCTTCTGATTTCAGACGGCTTTACCGGACCACTGTGAAGGTACATATTGTACTCACGTAATTCCTTGTTTGCCAATTCAACACGCTTCCGCTCATCACTCAGATAAGCCTTGGCCTTTCTGACACGTTTAAGTTCAATACCAGATGTTCGGGACAGCATACGCTCATACACCTGCTTTTCTGACATTTCCAGATTGTACAGCGCACCAGTCTTTCCCTCTGCTGACAACGTACTGATAATCTGTGTCACGAATGCCGACTTACCGACCGCCGGACGGGCACCGATAACCATAACATCTCCAGGCTCCAGCAGAACCAGAGCATCATCCAGAAGCTCCATGCCAAATTTAATTCCAATGTCAGGCCGGTCCACGAAATGTTCCTTTTCCTGTTCGTCTACCACCTCGGCAAATGGCTTCAACTTGCTATGCTTGCCCGTCTGCTGCAAAGCTTCCAGCTCCGTCATCAGTTCCCCCAGTTGCTTGTCCACATCATCCGGCTTCGCCTTGAATTTATTAAACAGCCGATACATCTCCCGCGATTTATACTCATTGATCAGCACCTTTGCGTAGCTCACAATCTCAACCGATGTAACCGTGGATTCAAAGCAATCTCTCAGTTCCTGATAAACATCATCATCACCAAAATTCTCAACATGCAGCTTCGGCGCCAAACTAACCAAATTGATTGGATCTCCAATGGCATAAGATTTAACTGCTTCCGCATAAGTCTGACGGTACACCTCGTTCTCAAACATTTCAGCTCGCAGATCTTCGGACACCTTAGCAATGGAATCCGGATCCATCAGAATAGAACCTATAACCGCCCTCTCTGCATGTAAATTCACGCTTTAGCACCTCTCTTGGAATTTTTCTTTTCAAGCAACAGATCCAGCCATGTAACTGTCTCTCTGGTTCCACCTGAAAACTCCAGCACTGCCAGTCTCGGGTACTTTGCGACAACAATGCCCGTTCTCAGCACTCCATCATAAGAACCACCGATGTTCTTTGAACTTGCTTTTACTGTACGAATACGGATTTTGTCCCCCAGTTTCACTTTTCTTCTGAGGGCATCCAGTTCGCTCACTCGAATTCCCTCGTTAATCTTTTCATTCACCTTGCTCATAATTCGAAAGGAAGCCAGATATCTTTTCCCGGCCGGGGCTTCCGCCTCCTTTCATTTTTTATTTAAATGGCTTCTCGGATTCCGTTTTCTTTCCATACATCCTAATACCATTATTTTTAGTCATTCTCACAACCGGAATTCCTCTGTACATCGCCAATGGCTCTCCAATGCCACGAAGCCTATGTAAAATATCAAAAGCCCGGAATTCGTTTTTGCCCAGACAAATGACATCCGGTTTTTCTGGTTGCGAATCATATTCCAACCTTATTCTTTCCTCTACGCCATGCGCATACTGCAATAACGGAACTAAAGCATCTGCAATAAGGCATCCCCAGTCATTCTTGCCACACAAATGCAGAACACCGTCAGGCATAATTAAATCCATATCAATATACGCCCCCCTGTCAGAATAACAAGCGCTATCAAATGGCTTTTGCATATTCTCGGGCGATGAAAAATTAACCTTTTTCACCATTACATCAAATTCTGCGTTCATATAAAAATCTCCTCCAAATTTCAGTTTACCAAAGTATCAAGTCGTGCTCGTCATCAAAAGAATAGTCGGTTATCGGATTCGCAATTCCATCTTCGTCTACAAAATATACTTCTGAATCATCACTATTTTCTTTTAGTTTTCCATCTTCTATTAAGTTTTTCAAAAACATATAAAGCGCATATGCTCCTATTGGATTTTCCAAGCTTCTTTCCCTCCATCAAATCTTACTTTCAGTTTAATCTTTCTACCTTTGTATCTACAAATTTTCTGCCGCATGACGGACAGTATTTTGTGCCGATTTTATGAGGTAGTGATTGTTTGCATTTTGAACAATATTTTTTAACAGTGGCGCAACCACTCATAACTTCTACAAGATAAGCCTTGTCAAAGAACATTTTTACCTCTCCAAATCTTAATTTTCCGATGTTTCTCGCTTTCCATCCAATTCATGAAAATCTGGTTCCCAATCATGCAATTTCATCATCGACACACAACAATGAATTTTCGTGGCACATCCTTCACAGATTTCGCCCAAACTTTCGTTAAATGATATCCTTGGATTTCCTCCATTTGCCTGCAACTGCTGTCTCCAAGTCTCATTGCACGGATCAATTTCTTTTCCACAGATATCACAAAATATTTTTCTCATGACACCCTCCTCCAAATCTTAATATCCTAATGCAATTAATTCCGCTTCTGTGTCTGCTGATGCCACCACAGACACGCAAGTTACAGATGTCGGTTTTGCATTGAGCTCCGGACACAATGCGCGAAATGCATCTTCCAGCTGTTTGATCCCTTCGTTCGTCAGGGCAGATCTTGATGTATTCAGCTGTACTTCGTCTTTGTCTCCATAAATGTTGACAAATTCAATATTCACAGCCGAATGATTCTTATTTTCGTCTTCGGCATAAATACCATGCTTTTTTGTTAATTCTGTGATTGTCATTTTTCTCCTTAATGTGATAATCTTAATTCAATTTTGTCAAAATCTCAGATCTTATGTGTTCAAAAATCTCAAATCACTCTGCGTAATAAAAGCAGTTTCCGTTGCATGTTTCGTATCCGAGTGGGCAATCATCCAAGTCCAGAGGGCTTCTGTGATTCTCATCGACCTCGCAACAAGCGCCACCCGGTAAGCAGTAAACTTCTATTCCATCTTGAATCATTAACATAGTTATCGACTCCTTCAAATCTTAATTTCAGTTAAAAAGTTCTTTTATCTTCTTCTCAACCGCTCCCTGCACCTTGACATTTAATGCCTCTTCGCACCGCTCTGTCACCTTATAACGGGACGTATAAACATCCATCTTATTGTCAACCGCTTGCTCGATGATTTCTTTAAGATCTAAATTTTTTACTGCTTCTTCAATAGCAGAATACACAGCACTTTTCACGATGTTATTAAGTTTTCCTTTGTATCCCCACAATTCGCCGTTAAATAACCGCTCCACTTCTCGTCTCACTTCTTTATCGATATCTTCGTTACAGACATTTCTAACAGCTTCTCTGGCCTTCGCTCTAACAGCTTTGGTTACTTCCTCATCAAAAATTTCATTTTCTGACAGGTCAATTTCCAATGTCAATCTTTTCATAGCATCCTCCAATCTTAATAAAAATCATCAACATCATCCAGAAAGTCCTCATAGACCTCGCATCCCTCGCAGGTCCGCTCGTTGCATTCGTAATGTAGTTGCAATACGGGCACCTCATAGAACCCTCCAAATCCTAATTATGGGCATACAGATAATGAGACGAACCATGCGCCGTAACGCCACCGACACAATTTCGTTTAAGCAATCGGCCATCCTGTACCCCGTATATTGGTTACCATTTATACTGCCCATATCCTTAATTTGTGAATGCACGCCTTATGCAATTACGGCATCTGCTGCGTGCTTATCCTCATCATTAATTAACCCTAATTTACAATATCTCCCCAATCCAATTTCTGCCCACACTTCCAGCAGTATGTAAATTTTTCTTTCACTGGCGATCCGTCTGTGTTAAAAAATTCAACCTTCACCTGATCAGCTTCACAGACCGGACATAACCAGGGCGTACCATACCGCTGCTTTCTGTGCAGAATCTTTTTCGGTTTCTGAGCCTCCGGAATGTCTTTGTTTTCACTGGAAATATTTTCCTTTAATTTAGAGCTATTCCACGCCGAAATTCGGTCACAAAACCGTCTTTCTTTCCGCATAATCTGGTCATAATCAACCATCAATCCAAGTTCTGTTGCACACTGCCGAACGTCTGTATACCCCTCAATCAGGTGCTTTTCAGCTTCTTCCTTTGTTACTGGAGTAGGATTCTCGCCGCGCTCAATTCTGGCAGCCTTTAAGGCAGCCTGAGCAAGTTCCGCGGCCTCTTCGGCAAATTGCTCCAACATAGCTGCCTTGCCAATAGCTTCTAACATCACCATAACTAGTCTCCTAATCTAATTACATAAAATCAAACAGCGTAGGCATCGAAATTTCATTTTCTGCTGCATGCAGATACCCTACACCATCACGGAAGTAGTCCGGATTCAGTTCAATTCCGTAACCTTTCCGGCCCATCTTCACCGCGGTCATCGGTACAGTCATCAGCCCGCCGAACGGATCCAGTACCAGGTCACCCTTGTTACTGTACCGGTTAATGATCCGCTCCACGATATCCAGCTGCAACGGACAGACGTGCATCTGCGCCCGGCGGCGGCTCTGTGTGGTGTTGAGGGTGCGCATACGGTTGATGTCGTCCCACACATCCAGAGTGTTCCAGGAGCCCGGAGCCACCACCATGAAGGTAGCCGGAAGCTTTCCGTTCTCATCCAGCTTTTTCGCCAGTTCCACATGTTCCTCATAATCATAGACATGTTCCCGGCTATATTCCCGGTAAACTGCCTGAAGGTTGTCCACAGAGATATTTTCCAGTTCTTCCTTGCTGACCAGCCGGTCCCCTGATGATCTCCAGTATCCATGCGCGTCAATCTGCCACTGGGCGCGGGTGTAATCTTCCTTGCTCTTGGTCACCGGAGTATCCGCATAAGCCGTGGAGCGGTCCGTTGGGAGCTTGCGGAACAGCAGAATGTATTCCGGGCAGCCTACGCCCATCTTGGAACCGTCCTTGCACTGCTCTGTCCATCCCAGTCGGTAGGTCTGGTTGTTTTCCCTGACCACATCTGTCACCACCGTGATCATGCCAAAATACTGGAAACCATGTTTCATATAGTGGCTGATGCATTGCGCATGGAACGGTTCGATGGTCGGCATTCCGGTCCCTGTGGCATTGCCAAACAAAACACGGTCTTTCACATGGATGGCCGCCATACGGCCAGGCTTTAACACTCTCAGAAGCTCCGGTGTCAGATAGTCCATCTGCTCAAAGAACCGGTCCGTATTCTGGTTATGGCCGAAGTCGTTATAATTGGCGCTGTACTCATAATGATTACCGAACGGAATGGAAGTATGGATCAGATCCACGCTGTTGCTTTCCATTGCCCGCGTCTCTTCCACACAGTCACCGTATACCGCGGTGTAATAAGTTCCCTTTACCGTCCGTTCTTCTCTGCTTCCGTCCACACCCATTTTTCTTTTCAACCTCTCTGTCTTATTGGAATCGTTCAATCCGTATTTCTTTACAATCTCGACCATCTTCTGGACCATATGGTTATGATTGTCCCACTTTTCCATCAGTGCCTCTTTGATCTGGCGTTCATTCTCCATGTAAATGATGTCGATCACAACCGGCTCCTGCTGCAGGAAACGATAACACCGATGCACCGCCTGGATAAAATCATTAAATTCATAATCAATACCCAGAAAAATCTCCCGGTGGCAATATCTCTGGAAGTTACAGCCGGATCCGGATAATGATTTCTTTGTCGCGAACAATCTCGTTTTGCCATTTGAGAAATCAATCACCCGCTGCTCACGCAGGTCATGATCCATAGAACCATAAATATCTACCGTATCCGGCAATGCCTTTTTAATGGCGTGCCGCTCATTTTCCAGATCATGCCATAAAAGAAAATGATCTTCTGGCGAAGCTTCTACAATCCTCCGCATCTCTTCCACGCGCTTGTCAATACTGTCCCGCTTAACTGCTGCCGCTTCTTTCAGTCCTTCCGCCGCTTCCTGGAAGAGCTGAATCTGGCCATTTTTGTCTGCCGTATCTCCGTAGTGAATCGGCAGCTCATGCCACCTCACTTCCAGCGGTGGCAGATCATAGCCATTATCCGAATAATCCGAATTCAAATCTGACGGCCTGGTGATAAATAGCGCCCAGCTGCTCACCCACATCCAAAATTCATCTTCCATGTTCGGATACAGGGTCAGGTTATTGGCCTTGGTGCTGTCCCGCTGGAAGAACCGTGTCAACGCCTGTCCTGTATCCATCACTTCCAGATATCCGGCATAATGGATCAGTTCCTTGTACCGGTTCGGTGACGGTGTGGCCGTGGCCACCAGCTTATACGGGACATTTTTGAACTTATCCAAGAACGTCTGATAGGTCTTGCTTCCAAACGATCTCAACACGCTGGCTTCATCCAGGGATGTCGCGGTGAAAAACTCCGGCTGAATATCTCCATCCCGGACACGCTCATAGTTTGTTAAGACAATCTCGCTGCTGCTCTGATGCACCTCATCCATTGTCCGGCAGTAGACCGGCTTTTCATATCCCAGGACCTCAACCGCGTCCCGTGTGAACTCCTGTTTTACGCCCAGCGGTAGCACGATCAGCGCACGGCCGCCATTGTGTTTCACGGCCAGATGACAAAATTCTAGTTCCTGCACCGTCTTACCAAGGCCAAAGCTTTCAAACAGTGCCCGTCTGCCGCCCTTCAGCGCCCACATCACAGCATCTCTCTGGTGCGGTTTCAGCACCGGATTTACTTCTGCGGGATTTATCACCGTCCCGCTCTCTGTTGCAAGTTCAATTTTGGTTTCCAAAAATTCTTTGTATGTCATATTCTCAGGAGCCTGATATATCGTTACCCCGGCCGGAGGCTCGGCTCCTTTCTGTAACCTCAATACTGATTCAAATTGATTGTCACCAACTCTCCTACTCTAATCTCATCACATCCAGATCCCGTGCCGGGATATCTCTGTACTCACCATTGTCCATCAGCACGCCGCATATTCCGTCATAGCTGCCGATTACTTCTCCGCAAACCAGCTTGCCGCCGGTCAGGGCGAATTTAAGCCGCACACGCATAATGGAAATATCACTTCTCAGTCTCATCATCATTCTCACCGTCCTTATTTGCTCCATCATTCTTAACGACATATCTCACACCGCATAAACCATAAGTTTCTTCCACATATCTTTTTAAATCAGACTCTTCGCCGTCACAGACCCGATTAACCTCTTTCACAACTGCCTCGCAAAACTGCATCAGTCTCGACCTTCGGTCATTTTCATCTTTGATAGGCTACCAGTGAAATTTTTCAACCAGGATTCTCGTTGGTACCGACATCAGAAGTGCAAGAGCTCTTTTCATGCGCTCGTCTTCATCTTCTGCTTCGCGGCTCTCCCACTTTTCTTTAACAAGCTGCTCCATCTCATCCTTAAGCCGCTCTCTGATTCTGTCTTCTTCCGCTTTTACCGCCTGCCGTTTCATCATCTCAATCTGGCTGGCCGTATACTGGTAATAGACCGGCTTCTGTGCCAACGCTTTTTCCTGGCGCCGGCGCTCTGCCCTTGTCAATGCTCCCATGTTGTTCATTACCTCCGCATAATTCAATGACTGCCAGCAGATTCAGTCTGCCATGATCATCGCAGCATTTACTCCGCCGAACCAGATAATCTCTTGCAGTCATGATTCTTCTGCTCCAATCTCACAGCCTTATCTTCTTCCCGCCAAACAAGCATCCCCGATCGGAACAAGTCCTGCTTCACGCTCTTGTCCATCAAGTTAAATTCCCGGTACAACCTCTGAAATTCTGTCATGACCCGAAGATCACCAGATTCAAATGCCTGCCGTCCAATGGTGACAAAGGCATACTGCCCAGCGTAATCCACTTCTTTCGGCTTGGCGCCGCTCTGCAACTTGTTCCAAGCTACCGACCAGTCATTACCAGCCGCGATATTGACATAGCGCCGCAGATCCGCAATGGTCGGCGGGAATGTCTCGCACTTAATATATTTCTTCACAGCTGCTGCCAGCTGATTGTATGGGATATCCTTCAACAACTCATACCAGACCGACACTGTTTCCAAGTCTGCCATAAATCCGTTCCTCTGATATGCCGCTTTCATAGCCGCCGCCAACTGCGCAAATTCGCGTTCTGTCACTCTTTATCACCCGCCTTTTCCAAAAACTCTTTGATGGCCGAATACTTATCGTTCGGCTGGCTTTTGCGCCTCTTATGCTTTTCATCGTCATCATGGAGCGGGAATAATCCCTTCCAACCATTCACAATGGACTGCTCAATGATCTGCCGCTGTACTAGAGGATCCGGCGCAAGTTTGTTAAGCTTATTAACAGCCAACTCGATTGCCCTGTCAGTCATCGGCGAACGGATCTGTTTGCGAAATTTTATGAACTCAATAAATGCTGCATTGAGCTCGGGGTCGCAAAAGAAATCTTTTTCTTTTGCTGTTCCGTTAGGAACAGTTTTCTTTTTAATATTATTCTTGTTAAACCCTTCTTGGTTGTGGTCATTTATTTGGTCATTTATCTGGTCATTTATTTGGTCACTTTGCTCTTTTGATGCCCCGCAAGCCTTTGTTTTATCAGCATTTCCATACTTTTGAGGTTGGTCATTTATTTGGTCATTTTGTTGGTCATTTATCTGGTCAAACACACGTTCCGACTGATACTCTTTCCATGCCAAAATACTTATTAAGCTCCCTGCCTTTGCTCCCTCAATAGAAATCTGACCATTTTCCTGAAACAGCTTCAGAATACGTTTCACCTTTATTTCGTTGATGTTTAATCTCTCACCTATAACCCTTCGCCCGGTTATTAGTTGCCCTGGACGCAGCTCTACGGTTTTACCACCATAGAGCTGAGAATGGGCATTATGCGAAGCGTTGAGCAATAGGTACATCCAAACAGCCATGTGATCCGCATCCTTACACACAACCCGGTTGTCAAGAATCTTTCTGTGAATCTTTATCCAACCATTCACTATTCTTCGCCTTTTTCAAGTAATTTTAAAATTTTTGCACCGGCTTCTTCCGGTTTACAAAAAAGGAATGTCACACCATATTTGGTCTGCATTGTTAAGCAGGCTTTGGCGATTTGCTGGCCCTTCATAGCATCTGGATACTTCTGTACCCTCTTATACTTTGGGCGGCCGGTACGATAGTACCCGATTACTTCATTCGTGGTTTTCCAGTAATCCAGACGCTTATTTCTCCAATAAAACAGGTCATTGATACTTTCGACTCCATCATCATTCTCGACCAGCACATACAGCTTCACACCGCTGTTCTGGGCCCGCTTAAGGCCCCGGTGGAAGAACCCATGCCGCTTAACGTAAAGCTGCTGAAAAGCAGCTATCTGACCCTCTGGCACATTGTTCTGGAAACACAGGTCATTGATTTCTTTTTCCGCATAACGATCAGCGTCATCATCGCAGACTGCGTGAAAAATCTTATCTGCCAGTGCTTCGCTGATAATGCCCTGTTCTGCCACGGCAAATACCTCAGCCTTAATATCTGTTTTCGACATCTGCTTAACCTGAATATCTCCGATTAGTTCATAAATATCCTTTTTGGTATCAATGCAAACGCTCTGATCAGTCGGCAGCGTATAATCTCCGCAGTACAACGCCGTCCGATTCCAGCTAACGCCTACAGAGCGGAAATAATCATGCTTTGCATTATGCCGTCGCTCTTGCTGCCGGGTGTCTTCTAAGATCAGCACTCAATCACCCCCTAGTTAAACGGCAGTCCTTCGTCTTCCACACCATCCGGGATATTCATGAAGCCATCACCAATTGCGCCAGATGGTGCCTGTCTACCATCCTGCTGATTTCCGCCTGCAGAACTCTTGCCGTCCGCAAACTCCTGATCCTCTGCGATAACATCCGTGGTGTGAACCTTCTGACCCTCTTTATTTGTGTAACTGCCAGTCTGGATACGTCCAGACACCAACACACGCAGGCCCTGACGGAAATACTTCTCTACAAACTCACCGGCCTTGTCGAATGCTACGATGTTAATAAAATCAGCGGCTGGCTCATTATCCTTTCCTCTGGCACGCCCTCTACGGTCCACTGCAAGAGTGTATCTCGCAACGGCCATAGAACGCTCGCCACTGGTGTAGCGAATCTCTGGATCCCGCACCAGGCGGCCCATCAAAATCACTCGATTCATGTTTTCAAATCCTACCTTTCACATTTTGTTCCGTTTATTTCAAAGTCACCGGATATACCGATTACCAGGCATTTTCTGCCATCAACCATCTTGACCTCAACATCACCGGTACAGGTCTCATCAACCTTAACAGATACTCCAGGCAATTCTACATTCAGAAGTCCATTACCGACCAGATTGGAAAGCATCAGATTCTCGTCACCAAAAAGGTTCTCGTAAACTGCATCGAATTCCTTCTGATTCAGTTCTCCCTCAGACTGCTCACTGATAATGTCAAAAATCTCTTCACGTTCAAGCATCTTGATATCCGGTAAATCTCTGCTTTCTTCTGCCAGATCCAGGAGTTCTTCATGAATAGCTTTAATGATGTCACTGGTGCATTCCTCGCCCAAAGTGCTTTCGATCAACTCCGAAAAACCATCTTTCTGATAATCAGAAGGCAGCGGCACCGCAGCGCCCAGAACTTTCTCAACAAAGCCCCCTCGCAAATCTTTCTTCGCATACATTAACGCCGCATGTACATCCGCGGATCTGTCGTTGAATGCCGGGAACAAAAATGCTGTATCCGTCATTCCTACCACTCTGTCACGAATCCGGTTCTGAAATTCTCCGGCCATCTCATCATAGCTGAGACCAGGCTTAGAAAGTTCTACAGGGCAGATACAGCACATGATGTATCTGTAAACCTCATCGGAAGCATCGTCCATTTCGATATTGTCAGATCCTTTCCCCGGAACATCGTATGCATCGTAGACAAGCAAAATCAGATAGTTCCCCACATAGTCGTAGTTCTCAATAACTTTGGAATAAAACTCCTGCAGCAAGTCATCATCTTTTAACTGGCTGTTTCTTAATTCCAGCAAAAACATCTGCTCTCCATTTTCAGCAAACTGTCCACCGCGGAAATCCAGGTTGAACAGATTCTTTCCAACCTTTCCAGACAGGCCTTTACGGAAGATTTCAAAATACTTGAAAATTTCATCTTCCGGCAATGATAAAAACGCTTCCCGGAAATCTGCCTTGATGTTCTTCTCCGCATCCACATAACAGCCGCAAATGCGTGCGATGGAACAGTTTGCCGCGGTGAACTGCCGCTTAATCTCTGCAATCTCTTTCTTATTCATCTGCTACTCCTTTGCCAAATCGTAAAAGACCAGTTCTTCATTCTCTGGGAGCGGGCATTCATCCTCACGCCACTGTAAGCTCTCGACTTTGCTCCAATGATCTGTGAAACCCACTCCGATAATGGAAAACAATGCTTCTGGATAACATCTTGAATCAATCAGAAGCCGATCAGAACGTTTATGAGTCCGGTTATCCAGATTCTCAAAAATGAAATCACTCAGCTTTCTGGCATCTCTCAAATCATTTACTGATGGCTTAAAATGAACCGCGTAAGTGACTCCGTCCACCTCTTTTAACACTGCCTTGTCTGCCCATCTGGAAACCTTCACACTAGAAGAATACAACCAGATTTTTCCAGTAAAACCATTCGCCCGCAGGCGGTGGATCATCTCCACCACCCTCGGTGCTAACAGCATCGGTTCACCGCCGGTAATCACAACCTCTTCATATTTCAGAAGGTCCTCAAACTTGACCTGCGGAACATCACCGATATGTTTGTTACAGCAGTTCTGGCAGTCTCTAGGGCAATCGTATGTAACAATTACTCTCGCTGTCTTTTTCATAGCCCCTCCTACTGCATCCATGCAGGCTGTTCTTCCTCTGTCTGAACGGTTTCTGCTGCTTCTTTCTCAGGTTCGTAGTCAACAACATGACCATCTGCCGGATCCGGTGCTTCATCGAAATCCACGGAGTTTGCATTCTGCTGAATATCATAGGCAACATTCTCAGCCACAACATCTACATTCTCAAACTCATCATCCTTTTCTACGCTGTCAACCACGATAGCATCACCGTACTGCTGAACTATCTGCCGGCAAGCCCTTGCGGTCACAGTTTTCTTCGCCATCATATCTGTGAAATCTTTATGGGTACCGGAATTTTCCTTGTATCCAAATCCCTTGCGCCAGGAAGTCTTAATCTGATTGATGTTCATTACCTCGATGTACCGGCTGCCATCATTCAGGGTAATCACGCAGTAAGCGCCCTTGATCTTGTCTGTGTCAATGTTCGTGAAATCCTGTTCATGCTTGTCCAGAATCTTCCGGCCATTCTCCAGATGGTACTGAAATACATCACCATCGTAGATGCACTCAGAATCAATGGTCTTCACACCATACCGGTGAGCCATAGCTTTCCAGCCGTGATAGGAGACCTGGCACTGAAGTTTGCCGCCATACGCAATTGGATAACACTGCTTTTTCTGCATATTCAGGCCCTTGGTCACCATGTCCATCAGACAGTTTGCGATACTGGCCTGAGAACAGGTTTCAAGAACGCATTTGCCATTCTTATCATTGGTCTCCTTCAGCTGCAGGTATGCGCCCATAAGAGCATTGGTTGGATTATAATCTGCTGGGAAAGAAAGGCCATACTCTTCTTTCTGTCTTAACTGTTTGGAAAGCTCATCAATGAACTTGTTATTTACGATCAGCGCCGCACCCTGCTGACTTGCGGTCGCAATTGCCTGTTTCTCTGCCATAGTTACTTATCCCCTTTCTTACGGAACATATTTTTCATCATCTGGGCCACGCTGAATCTCATTTTGCCACTGGTCTGCTTGGCAATGGATGTATTCGCCATAGACTGAATCGCTGCTCCCATAGTCTTATGATTTTTCTGATAACTTCTGCTGCTTCTCTGTTTATGTTTTAATGCTGTTGCCATACCTCTAATCCTCCTCGAAAAGTTTTTAAGAATAGATGCCAATCCTGGCTCCATTTTCTCCAATTCCTCAAGATCATCCGAGACACTTTGTTTCTGAGTTTTCTTTGCATTTGCGCAAATTCTGTCAACAAAATCAGTTGCGTTTTCCTGATCTGTGTTCTTTACAAGCATCTGATAAAACGCACGCAAAACATTTTCCATTTCGCACGCAAGCTGTCCAACTGTTCCCGCCATTTCAAGTTTATCGCCTTCAAATTTAATCATCTTATTTCCCCTCCATATTTAATCTCTTGTAATATCCCGGATAAGCCACTTCGGCTTCCAGTGCTACATCCTCTGGATGAATCCGATATCTAGATCCAGTAACCGTAACGATCACCTTATAATCTCCGTAGTCCAGAATCTCTACGGTCGGACTGGTTGTCCGCAAATATCCATCTTTGATAACCGGGTGTCCGTAAACACTTCCACGGAAATATTTCGGAAGCAGTTCCGGCGGCTGAATCTGCTGACTTACTGCATTGACCACACACCAGTTTTTGAGAATGATATCAGATTCGATAAGGCCCTGGATGTTCTTGATTTTATCCGCAAAAGCTGCCACTTCCTCTTCCGGCACATCAACCGCCGTGACAACACCTTTCGCGCTGGAATTGATCTGCACCAGGTCTCCCACCTTCACAAGCACATCCGAACGATATGTATACTCACGTCCGGCCGGTACATTTTCTTTCAGAAATTTGCATTTAATAAGCATCATCTCACCTCTGTTCTAAAATCCTTGTCATCGGATACAGACAAAATAATCATCTGGGTATCCAGCTCCGGCATATTTCCCGCAGAGACGCGCTCTCCGTTGTCGATAATCACTGGAGCCTTAACGCCAATGATGTTGGAAAGCACATTAACGATTTCCAGGCCGATAACAAGCTTCTCTGCGCTTGATGTAGTGTTTTCACCATATGGGCTGCCGTTCTTCGTATAAACATCACAGACACGCTCAACACCGCCATTCTTCTGCTTGCGGAACATTTGAAAGCGGACCGTCTTGAAATGCTTGTTGATTTCGTCCGTCAGGTAGGAATCTTTCAGCGTCTGGAATTCTTCGCACTGAATCAGAATATTTTCTTCATTGGCAATCATCTGTACCTTAGCCTTAAACTGAGTTTCCAGATCTGCCACACGATCTTTCGCATCAGAAGCTTTATCGTAAGCGGCAAATTTCTTGTTCACCTCTTCCAGTTCCTGCTCCCATTTGACTTTCTGGCCCTTCAGCTGCTCACGGTAATCAGCACCAGTATTCATAGATCTCAGGCCATCCTCACAGGTCTTGATCTCCAGAACCAGTTTTTCATAAAGCTGATTCTCAGATAAATCCGGTTCCGCCGGAATCTTTTCAAGCGCTTCCATAGCCTCAGTCTTTTCCTTATTGGCAGAAATCTTCCGACTCTTAGCAGCTTCCAACTTAGTTGCAACCTCAACTTTGTTGGCTTCGTATTCCTTGATCTTGGCTGCACATTCACTGCCAGTAGCATTAATATCTGAAATACGTTTCTTCTTTGATTCTTCAAATTCTTTTCTGCCAGAATCGTACTGGGCACGGTGAACAGCTTCCGACTCATCATGACCTGCAAGCAATTCTTCCTTCTTTTCTGCCGGAAGCAGCTGTCCGCATGTCGGGCAAACAAAATCATCTGCCTTTAATTCCGGCAACGGCTCATATGCATGGAACTGAGCCCCCTTTACCTCGCTGTACTCCTCCATAAGCTTATCCCGCTGCGCTTTACTTTCTGCGATAACACGGTCCAGCCGCTCAAGTTCTAACTCGCATTCTTTCTGTGCCTGCATTGCAGTACGGAAATCATCTTCTGCCAGGTCAATGCGCTTCTGCGCTTCCCGTCGCTGTTTGTTAAGTGTCTCGATGGCCGCATTCTCAATGGTGGACTGCTTCGCTTTTAACTCCATAATATGACGCTGTTTCTCGGAATACTCGTCAAC
Source organism: Clostridium sp. AF27-2AA (assembly GCF_003478505.1). GTDB lineage: Bacteria > Bacillota > Clostridia > Lachnospirales > Lachnospiraceae > Brotaphodocola. The sequence continues at coordinate 219,718 of NZ_QUFI01000001.1, read as the reverse complement.
CGCCGCGGTGGTGCTTTCCATCTTCTGATTAATCTCATCCAGATTTCTTTTTATATCGTTGCGCTGCAGTTCCAGTTCAGCCACATCAACCTCAACAATGTCTCGCTGACGTTCTGCGATGGATGCCGAAATCTTGTCACGCTCCTTAGTCATATCTGTAATGGAGCGCTTGGAGGTAGCCCGGATCTCTTCCAGCGTCTTTCCGCCGCGGATCATCTCCAGAAGTTTGCCATACTTGTTATCTGTATTGGCCTTTTCCAGAATCTCTTCCTCGGAAATTCCATTCACCAGAGACATAATCAGATCCAGTTTCTCGGCCTTGGTCAGCCGGAAGAATGCGGTCGGGTCTGTAATCAACATGAAGTTTTTCTCTGATACGATATCAGCGATTCTGGCCTTGAACTCTGTCTCGGAAATTTCTACGTTGTTCCAGGAATAGATGTTTCGGTCTCCTTCATGGACCTCAGTCTCAGTGCCACGCTTCCGCACCCAGTTCTGACGCTGTGCTTTGCGGAGAACAACCTCGGTTCCGTCATTCTCCATCGTCAGTTCCACCACAACATCAATATGGTCGATGTCAATGCCTGCGGCATCGTACGGTCTCGGACGGAACTCTTTGCCCTCACTCTTCCCGGTACTGGACTTTCCGAACAGCACCCAGAAGATGCCATCTGCGATACTGGATTTTCCTGTCCAGTTCTGCGCCGAAATCTCTGTCCGGCTGCCAAATTCAATTTCAATGTTATTCAGCTTTTTAAAATTCTCGAATCTGGCTTTTTTAATTCTAATTTCCTTTGCCATCTTGCATTTCCTCCCGAACCTCTATATAATTAGAGGTGAAAATTTATTTTTCAATTGTTTGAGTACCATACATGTTTACATCATTCTCAAACTCGATTCCCTTGTGGCTCCACCCACTTGGGAATTTTTTTATAATCCCTACAGGGATAATCCCGGCTCCGCTCCATACAGCGATACCAGTAATAACAATCCCGGCAGCCCATCATCAGCACCTCGCAAGCATCAGCTTTGCTAATGAAGCGCAAAGCGTACGGCCACTTCCGAAAACTGCCATGCCAAACATAGCCGTCTTTCTTCTAATCATCACTCTCACCTTTCCCTTCCCATACATAGCCTGTCAACTCCCAGAGGAGCCGCGGACTGATGTAATAATTTGTCTTCTTATTCCGATCCAACTGCTTCATATCAGTCATCAGCTCATCCCCTTGTGTAGCCTTTCCGATAGGCAACCATCCAGAAATGATTCCGGCCTGCACCCAACCAGGATTCTTTCCAAAGATCTTTGCAGCCGTAGCAACCGGAACACTTCCCGCCGGAAAGTTCGGCATACTGCCTGCACCGATAAGGATCCGGCTCACATGCTCCGCAATTTCTTTTGATCTGGTAAGATCAACTACATTGTTATCCATAGTTCACACCCCCTTTAAACGAAGTATCTTGTTCAGTCTGCCCCGAGAACGCTTCCCGATATACTGGCCAATCAGGAACAACTCTTCCGGGCTTAACCGTCTTATTGGATGAGGCCCCAGGCAAGCGTGAATCGCTGGATAGGAAACCCCGGATCCTTCCGCTAACCGTTCCAGGGTAATGCCCTCTTTTTTAAGAAACTCAAGAAGTTCGTTTTCCATGCGCTTCACATCCTTCCTAACGTAAAGCCAACCACAGGGCCACCAGTGACAAAGCCGTAGAAAACACGGACAACTTCAAACTGAGCTTTACAGCATCGTTTAAGCATTTCTGGTGCTCCACCACAAGATTTTTAATTTTTCTCATCTTCTCACCCGTCCTTCCGCTCTTCTGCGAAATACTCAACCGGAACAATTTCTAACCCATACATCTGCGAACTGCTTAAACAATTCAAAACATTCTTCCGCATCCGTATATGTAAGAATCAAATTTTTCACATTTTGACTGCGTCCGGTCTTATGTGAATAAAGTGCTCTTGCTGATATATCACACGCATTAGCAAGTCCCCAGAGCTTGTTATCATGTTTCTTCTGTAACCTTTCCCAATGTTCCATGAACAGGCGACGATATACATAATTCGGTGGTAATGCAGGAGAAACATCTTCCTTTAAATCAATTGTGATTTTCAACTTTTACTCCTTTACAAGATCTTCGACTTTGATTCCCATTACACCAGCAATCTTTTTGAGCGTATCAACATTCGGGCTAACCTTGCCGTCTTTCCATCTGCTGATACATCCAGCGCCCAAATCAGCAGCAACTTCGATTTCCTGGAACGTAATATGCTTTTCCTTGCAAATTTCTTTTAAGTTCTCGTAAACCATTTCTCGCTCTCCTTTCATATTTTATGAGTTTGCGATAAACAACAAATTTATATTGATTTATTTTGCGATATATAGTAAAATAAAGTCACCACAACAATATTTAATAAACGCAAATCACAATAATTGCTCTTTATCGCAACTCATGTCTTTATTATACGTGATATATGGCAATTGTCAAGTGTGATTTTGCGTTAAATCGCAACTTTTTTTGAAAGGCAACCATATGAGTATAAAAGACAGAATCCAAACGTTATGCAAACAAAAGGGAATTACCAGTAAAGAGTTAGAATTACAACTGGGATTTGGAAGAGGTTATATCAGCAAAATGGATAAATCAAATCCTACTGCGTCCAATCTCAAAAAAATTGCAGACTACCTCGGTGTGACTGTAGGCTATATATTGTCAGATACAGAAAATGCACCAGAAGTAGAAAAAGCTCCGGAATTAAATGTTAGAGACGAAAGGGATATAAAGAAAGACCTCGATTCTCTCCGTGAGAAACTGGCCAACAAAGAATTTGGTCCGGCGGCATATGACGGTCAGGAAATTCCAGATGAAGACATTGACCTTTTCCTCGGTCAGGTAGATTTAATGCTGCGCCGGGTAAAAGTTAAGAACAAAGAGAAGTACAATCCGAATAAGAACAAAAAGTAGGTGATGTAGGTTTGAATGATTTTGTCAGAAAGAAAGTTCTATATTATAAAAGAAAATTTGATACCTCTGACCCATTTAAACTTGCCGATCTTCTCGGTATCGAAGTTATGACCTGCGATATCGGCTCCAGACTTGGGTGTTATATGTATATGAAACGATCTAAGTGTATATGGATAAACGAATGCTTAGAGGGCAATGAGCGGCTCTTTGTCATGGCCCATGAACTTGGGCATGCCATATTGCACCCGAAGGAGAACTGCTATTTTTTAAGAAACCAAACCTTTCTAAATACAAAAATCGAACAGGAGGCAAATGCTTTTGCCGCGGAGTTTCTGATCCCAGACGAAGCTATTCTGGAAGCTATGGAAAATGGGTATACCATTGACCAATTTGCACGTATTCTGGGATATGAAAAGGAATTGGTTGAATTAAGAATGAAACGGATTTCATAAGCGCAACACCATTGCAGAAAGGAAGTGTTCACATGCCATTATTGAAAAATCATTATACATCAGAAGATTACTGGAACCTGCCAGAGGGCGATCGTGCTGAGCTGATTGATGGAAAATTATACGACATGGCACCGCCGAGCCGAATCCATCAGCAGCTTGTCATGGAACTATCCGGAAGCGTTCGGGACTACATTAAAAGTAATCATGGAAAATGCCTGGTTTACCCTGCTCCATTTGCCGTTAACCTCGATGCGGATGACAAAGACTGGGTAGAGCCGGATATTTCCGTGATCTGCGACCCTAACAAGCTGACTGACCGCGGCTGCTCCGGAGCTCCGGACCTTATCTTTGAAATCGTGTCTCCATCCAGCCGAAGAATGGACTATAACCGGAAAAATACTCTCTATTCTGATGCTGGTGTCCGTGAATATTGGATTGTAGACCCAGCCAAAGAGCGTGTTACCGTTTATCATTATGAAGACGATGCAGCTCCGGTAATCTATCCCTTTGCGCAGGATATTCCTGTCGGAATCTATCCGGGACTGACAATCAAAATAAATGATTTACTGGAAAACTACTAAAATCTCATGAAATGAAAAACCGCCCGGTATTGGCGTACCGAACGGCTTTACATAGATTTTCTCTTACCAGATTTGCTCTGGATTGATTAATCAGCTTAGACACCTGAATTATATCATTTCTGGAGCATCCTGGCAAGGGTGTTATTTTTATACTCATTTTTAAAGGAGGATGCCCTATGGCACTGATAAAATGCCCAGAATGTGAATTGCAGGTAAGTGATAAAGCCATTTCCTGCCCTCATTGCGGATATCCGTTGGATAAATCCACGGTACGGAAAAATACCAGAAATACAAAGAAACGAATGCGCCTGCCGAACGGCTTCGGGTCCATTACGGAAGTAAAAAACAAAAATCTTCGCAACCCATTCCTGGCCCGCGTTTGTGTTGGCCGGGACGAGCTTGGCAATTTCATTCTCAAATCTCTAAAGCCAAAATCATATTTTCCCACCTACAATGACGCCTACACGGCCCTTGTGGACTATAACCGCAATCCTTATGATCTGGACGACGATATTACCGTTCAGCAGCTGTATGACCGATGGACGGAAGAATATTTTGAAAACGTTTCAGATGCCTACCAGCGCACTATTACTTCCTGCTGGGCCTACTGCTCTTCCATCTACAACATGCGTGCAAAAGATCTGCGGGCCCGCCATATTAAGGGCTGTATGGAAGAAGGATTCCGAATTGAGGACCGGGGAAAGCAAAAAGGTCAGCAGGTCTTTGCCACGGCCGGAACCAAGGCACGGATGAAATCCATGTTCAATCTCATGTTGGATTATGCTCTGGAATATGAAATCGTAGAGAAAAACTATGCCAGAACCTTTGAAATATCTGATGATATTGTAAAAGAAAAAGAAGAAGCCAAGGTTCCGCATATTATCTTCACTGAAGATGAAATGAAAGTACTGTGGGAGAATGTTGGAAAGGTCCAGTTCGTTGACTGGATCCTGATGCAATGTTATATGGGCTGGCGTCCTCAGGAACTTGCTACGCTTCGCCTGGATGAAATCAATCTGGAGCAGTGGTACATGCAAGCCGGCATGAAAACTCCGGCCGGAAAACAGCGCATAGTTCCCATCCATACCAAAGTGCGCGATCTACTTAAAAAAAATTATGACTTTGCCCTCTCAATCGGAAGTGAATACCTACTCAATGATAAAGGCCAGACCCATGCAGGTTCATGGAAACTCACCTATGACAAATACTCAAATCGCTTTGCTAAGGTCATTGCTCAGCTCCAGTTGAACCCGAAGCACCGCGCTCACGATCCGCGCATAACATTCATCACACGCTGCAAAAAAGCTGGTGTGGATGAATACGCTCTAAAAGAAATGGTCGGGCACTCAATCCAGGACATCACCGAATCCGTTTATACGGTCCGGGACGTAGAATGGTTAAGAAGTGATCTTGAAAAAATGCAATAGAAAAAAGGGGCCGAAATCGACCCCTTTTTGAATACCATTCGGTATACAAGTACGGTATACAAGTAATCTACAATTAATCGACAAGTGTACCGTTTTTACCTGTCTTTTCTGGTTAATACCCATTAAGAAAAATGGCTTAAAACCGTCATTTTTTAGAATTTGCCAGCGGTTGCTGCTTCCTCAACAGCTACAGCTACAGCTACAGTCATACCAACCATCGGGTTGTTACCTGCACCGATCAGACCCATCATCTCTACGTGAGCCGGAACGGAAGAAGAACCTGCGAACTGTGCATCGGAATGCATACGGCCAAGGGTATCGGTCATACCATAGGAAGCCGGGCCTGCTGCCATGTTATCCGGATGCAGGGTACGTCCGGTACCGCCGCCGGAAGCTACGGAGAAGTACTTCTTGCCTGCTTCCAGTCTCTCCTTCTTGTAGGTACCTGCTACCGGATGCTGGAAACGGGTCGGGTTGGTAGAGTTACCGGTGATGGAAACGTCTACATTCTCTTTCCACATGATTGCAACACCTTCCGGAACGCTGTTTGCGCCGTAGCAGTTAACTTTTGCGCGAAGACCCTCGGAGTAGGATTTGCGGAATACTTCCTTAACCTCGTTGGTGTATGGATTATACTCAGTCTCGATGTAGGTGAAGCCATTGATACGTGCGATGATCTGGGCAGCGTCTTTTCCAAGACCGTTTAAGATAACGCGAAGCGGTTTCTGACGAACTTTGTTTGCTTTCTCAGCGATACCGATTGCGCCCTCTGCTGCTGCGAAGGACTCGTGGCCAGCCAGGAATGCGAAGCACTCGGTCTCCTCTTCCAGAAGCATCTTGCCAAGGTTACCATGGCCAAGACCTACCTTACGGGTATCTGCAACAGAACCCGGGATACAGAATGCCTGCAGGCCCTCACCGATTGCTGCTGCTGCCTCTGCTGCTTTTCTGCAGCCTTTCTTGATTGCGATTGCTGCGCCTACGGTGTAAGCCCATTTAGCGTTCTCAAAGCAGATCGGCTGAATACCCTCAACCATCTTGTATACATCAAGACCTGCGTCTTTGGTGATCTTCTCTGCCTCTTCAATGGAAGCGATGCCATAGCTGTTTAATGCTTCATTGATCTGTTTGATACGTCTCTCATATGATTCAAATAATGCCATGATTATAGTCCTCCTTCTTTACGCCTGTCTCGGGTCGATGATCTTAACTGCATCAGCAACACGGCCGTACTGACCTTTTGCCTTTTCCCAAGCGGTGTTCGGGTCATCACCCTTCTTGATGAAGTCAGTCATCTTGCCAAGGCTTACGAACTGATAACCAATGATCTGATCGTCTGCGTCCAGAGCGATACCAGTTACATAGCCCTCAGCCATCTCCAGGTAACGAGGACCTTTCTTTAAGGTTCCGTACATAGTACCAACCTGGGAACGAAGACCCTTACCAAGATCCTCCAGGCCGGCACCGATCGGCAGTCCATCCTCAGAGAATGCGCTCTGGGTTCTGCCGTATGCGATCTGTAAGAACAGTTCTCTCATTGCGGTGTTGATTGCGTCACATACCAGGTCGGTGTTCAGAGCCTCCAGAACGGTTAATCCCGGAAGAATCTCTGCTGCCATTGCTGCGGAGTGAGTCATGCCGGAGCAGCCGATGGTCTCAACCAGGGCCTCCTGGATGATACCCTCTTTTACGTTCAGAGTAAGCTTGCAGGCACCCTGCTGCGGAGCACACCAGCCCACACCATGGGTCAAACCGGAAATGTCGGAAACCTGTTTGGACTGTACCCATTTTGCTTCTTCCGGAATCGGAGCAGCGCCATGATGAACGCCCTGTGCAACTGTGCACATCTCTTCTACTTCATGTGAATAAATCATGTTAAAACTCCTTTCAACTATGTAATGTCCTGAAAGTACGTGCTGCACGATGTTTCCGCAATTTTTCCAGCCCTGTACCCGGCAAATCAAAGATTGTCAAAAACATCACACCATACTTGATTACATTTTCTCACAAAAGTGACAAATAGTCCATAGTTTTTTTGTAGAAATTTAAGAGCAGATACCTCAAATGTATGTGGTACCTGCTCTTTTTTTCATTATTTTATGTTTGATTATTTATTACTTAAGTACTCGTGGATACCCTTTGCACCGTGCTTTCCTGCTTCCATAGCCAGGATTACGGTTGCAGCACCGGTTACGGCATCACCGCCTGCGAACACTCCGGCACGGGAGGTCTGTCCGTTCTCCGGCTCCGCAACGATGCATTTACGCTTATTGATCTCAAGTCCCTCCGTGGTAGAGGAAATAAGCGGGTTCGGAGAGGTACCAAGTGACATGATGACGGTATCTACATCCATCACATACTCGGAGCCTGCGATCTCTACCGGGCGGCGTCTTCCGGATGCATCCGGCTCGCCAAGCTCCATCTTCACAACCTTAATGCCCTTAACCCAGTCATTCTCATCGGTCAGGATTTCTACCGGGTTGGTCAGAAGATCGAAAATTACGCCCTCTTCTTTTGCGTGGTGAACTTCCTCCACACGTGCCGGAAGCTCTGCCTCGCTTCGGCGGTACACGATGTGTACCTCAGCGCCGAGACGCAGTGCGGTTCTTGCAGCATCCATAGCTACGTTTCCGCCGCCGACTACAGCAACCTTCTTGCCTGCTACGATCGGGGTGTCATAATCCTCGCGGAATGCTTTCATCAGGTTGTTTCTGGTTAAGTACTCGTTTGCGGAGAATACGCCGTTTGCGTTCTCGCCCGGGATGCCCATGAACTTCGGAAGGCCTGCGCCGGAACCGATAAATACTGCCTCAAAGCCCTCTTCATCCATCAGCTCGTCGATGGTAACGGACTTGCCGATGATCACGTCAGTCTCAATCTTAACGCCCAGCTTCTTCACGTTCTCAATCTCAGAGCGGACAACGGTCTCTTTCGGGAGACGGAACTCCGGGATACCGTAGGTTAAAACTCCGCCTGGCTCATGAAGTGCCTCGAAGATAGTAACGTCGTAACCCAGCTTTGCCAGGTCGCCTGCGCAGGTCAGGCCTGCAGGGCCGGAACCAACCACAGCAACCTTCTTGCCATTCTTCTCTTCTGCTGCTTTCGGAACAAAGCCGTTCTCTCTGGACCAGTCAGCCACGAAACGCTCCAGCTTACCGATGGAGATCGGCTCACCCTTGATGCCGCGGATGCACTTACCCTCACACTGGCTCTCCTGCGGGCATACACGGCCGCAGACTGCCGGAAGTGCGGAAGACTCAGCAATCACATTCGCTGCAGCCTCGAAGTTTCCGGCTTCTACTTCTTTAATGAATCCCGGAATGTTGATGGAAACTGGGCATCCGCCCATACATTTTGCGTTGTTCTTACATTTCAAGCATCTGGAAGCCTCTTCCATAGCCTCTTCTTTGTTATATCCATAGCACACTTCCTCAAAGTTGGTAGCGCGCACCTTTGCGTCCTGCTCTCTGACAGGAGTCTTCTTTAATACGTCCATTCTTAATTATCCTCCGATCACAGACAGCTTCCCGCTGTCTTGCCTAATGAATCCAAATGAGTGAACCTGCAGCCCGGATTAACCGTTGCACTGGCCGCAGCCGCCGTGATGGGTATCACCCTCGACAGCCTTTAACATGGCTCTGCCCTCTTCGGTCTTGTACATCTGCTGACGCTTCATAGCCTCGTCAAAGTTTACGAGATGGCCGTCAAACTCCGGTCCGTCTACGCATGCGAACTTCACTTCATCACCAACGGTTAAGCGGCATGCTCCGCACATACCGGTTCCGTCTACCATGATCGGGTTCATGCTGACGATGGTCGGGATATTCAGCTCTTTGGTCAGTTTGCATACAAATTTCATCATGATCATCGGTCCGATGGCTACGCATACATCGTACTGTTTGCCCTGGTTCTCTACCAGGTCTTTGATCACTTCGGTTACCATGCCCTTGCGCACATAGGAACCGTCATCAGTGGTAATGTAAAGATTTCCAGCCTGCTCCTTCATCATGTCTTCCAGGATCAAAAGGTCTTTGTTCTTTGCACCTACAATAACATCCACATCAATGCCGTGCTGTTTCATCCACTTTACCTGCGGGTAAACCGGTGCAGTACCAACACCGCCTGCTACGAATAAGTACTTGCGGCCCTTTACCTCTTCGAAATCTTCCTTGACGAACTCGGACGGCTGACCAAGCGGTCCTACGAAGTCCTGAAATGCGTCACCTGCCTGTAACTCAGACATCTTTAAGGTAGATGCGCCTACAATCTGGAACACGATGGTTACGGTGCCCTTCTCACGATCAAAATCACAGATAGTAAGCGGGATACGCTCTCCCTTCTCGTCCATCTTTACAATGACAAATTCACCTGGCTGGCAGGATCTTGCCACTCTCGGAGCTTCTACATCCATCAGGAAAATCTTCTCCGCAAGCTTTTCCGCTTTTAAAATCTTATACATTTCCTTCCTCCTGTTTTGCAATCTGCAAATTATGCATGCCATCAAAAAACTTTTTTAGATATGCTGAAAGTATTTTAGCACTTCTTTGTTTAAATGACAATACATTATTGTTAATAACATAACATATATTATACAGCTTTATTTCTTTTTGTACAGCCGATATTCGTAACAAAGATCAAAATATGTCTGTTCATCGCTCTCCTGGACCATTTCCCAGGCCACATCCTGGTCCAGATTCGGGAAATGGGTATCTGCCGCGTAGGCAAAATCAATCCAGGTGATCTGTGCCTCGTCACAGTAAGGCAGGAACTGCCGGTACACGCTTTCCCCTCCGATGATGTAAACATCGTCCGTATGATAAGCCTTCAGCAGCTCCATCACCTCTTCCACACTGCCGCATACAGTGGCTCCCTTAACTTTATAATCTGGGTCGGCGGAAAGCACAATGTTGGTCCGGCCATAAAGCGGCTGCGCGCCCGGCATGCCTTCCAGGGTTTTTCGTCCCATGACAATAACTTTTCCCATAGTCTCGTTCCGGAACATTTTCTGATCCTGAGGAATGGACACCAGAAGCTGCCCTTTGTTTCCGATGGCCCAGTTTTTATCTACTGCCGCAATCAGTTTCATTTAATTTTCCTCTTCCTCTGCCAGGATCAGTTCCTTTGCGTAAGGCAGACCCTTAATCCAGTCACAGAAGGTGTGCCACTCATCCAGCTTGTGGTTCTTTCTTGCGAAATAAATATTGATCAGAGTTTCATAATTTAAGGTGCAGGTGCGCATCTGGTTGTAGCTGGAAGGCAGAAGCTGGATCATATCGTACCAGTATGCCTTATCTTTGGTTTCCACATATTTTAAACGGATTTTCTCCAGCTGGTCTACGATGGTCTGCATATAGGCTTCACTCTCCGGCGTCAGATGATCATGACTGAAATCATCCAGTTCAAAGGGTTTGCTGTGAATTTTGTGCATGGTGCTGGTGGAGTTGGCTACCGTTGCCACTTTGTAAGTGTCATACTCCTTCCACCAGTACATCGGCGCGGTGATATCTGCAGACACAAATACCTGGCGGATATATTTGCGGTGGTCGCTTCCGGCCCGGCGCAGGCGTTTTGCCAGTCCAAGATCATTCGGACCAAGTACATAGTTTCCATCCTCATCGTAAAAGCTGTCCATCCGGTCCCAGCTGTTCATGGGGTTTCTGGCCCCGCGCATAGCATTTTCCAAATTCATGACACTGGTACGTTCTAATTTAATCATGTTCTATTCCTTCCTTATGGGTACATGTCAAAACAGTCGCTGTGACCTGCCCACTTCTCAGATTGGCCGCAGGTCAATCGTTCTGATTATAGCAAAGCTGGAATTTCTCGTCAACATCAGCCAGTTCCTGAGGATTTTTCGCCAAAAAGCGTGTCACTTCCTCCGGATGCGCCAGAAGAACCTTCTTTCCGCCCACGTCTCCGCTCAAAGCAAGCAGTTCATTCCGGTACTCCGGTGCAAAAACAACCGGATTTCCGTCCACACCGTCGCAGGTCACGCAGGCCATGCCTTTGTTGTTTTTCCGGAATGCCGTCACAAGCCCCTGGATGGTTTCGCGGGTCAGCCATGGCTGGTCACTGACGGAAAAGCAGACCGCGTAATGCTCCGGGATCTGGTCCAGAGCAAGATGGACGGAATGGGAAATGCCCAGAGCACTGTCGTTGTTTTTCACCGTCTCAAATCCGGCCTTTCCCAGATCTTTCAGAATCTCATCATACTGGCTCACTACGATTTTTTTCGCGAAGCAGGCCTCCGGCATGGCATTTACCTCATCTGCCACATGGCGGTACATGAGGCGGCCATCCACCTCTGTGAGGAGCTTGTTTTCTCCAAAACGGCGACTGTCCCCCGCTGCCAGAAGCACGATGGCCACCGGCATATGGGCATGAGGCAGAACGCGGTGGTTCAGGATTGCCTCCAGCACGCCTCCACCGATGGAGGATGCCTTATCGGACACGGTAAAGCAATGAGCCACATCGCAGCGCGGATCCACATCACCGGATTTCATACCGGCAGTCACCTCCACGCCATCCTGCAAAAGACCGCGCACAACACCGTCAATCTGTGCCAGAACCGGAACACCGTTCACATGGCCCACTACATCGCCTTTTTTTACCTCAGCGCCGATCTTCACGTCTCCTTTGAAAATACCGTCCACCGGAGCCTTGATCAGACGTTCCAGTCCGTATCCGCCAATCAGGCCCGGAATCCCGGTATTTGGGATAGCACTGCCCTTCCAGATACAACGTCCCAGATAATGACCGCGCTTGGTCTCTACGACGCAGTGGCAGTCTTCCCCAGCCGTAAAGCCTGGTCCAACGCCTACAACAAACGGTGCATCGGTAATCTTCGTTCCAAGATTACGTTTTGCCAGAATGGCATCCACCACCACATCCGGCTGAAATTCGTGAATACATTCTGCTTTTTCATCCACCATGATGGCAATATTGCCTTTCTGGATCTCTGTCTCCGCCACTTTTACAGAATCGCACAGAACCCCAGTCACATCTTCCACCTGCATGCGGCCCTGGTAAACCGCCGGGGAAAATGCTACTGTGCGGCGCACGGTGGTGGGCACTGCGATGTCCGTCATCAGGATCCGGAATCCCGCCCGGTGCAGGCGCAGCGCAATGCCGCTGGCCAGGTCTCCTGAGCCTTTGATCAGTACACGGCCCATGCCATCTGCTGCTTCCGTCTGCTTTATTTCAACATTTGTTTCGATATGATTCATGGTAATCCCTCTCCTTTTTCTGTCTGTATTTTTCGTTTCTGCCCTCTCAATATTCCAATTTCTGTTCTTTGTCACTGCCCAGGCATTCTTCCTGTGTCAAACTCCGTCAGCGCGTTCTTGTCGTCCGCACACATCCCGTCTGCAAATTAAGCGGCAGCATACCAGCAATTTTTTCTGCCAGTCTCTTTTCTTTTTCCGTATCTGCCTGATTTAACAGCACCCGGTAATACCGGCCATTCACACCTTTCCGGCTTCCCCGCTCATCCATCAGGATTAGTGCCATATCTTCCGCGCCAATCGCATCATCCACATTCCGGTGCAGCCAGCTTCCATGGGAAGAAAACCGGAAACAGGTATCTCTAAACTGATTTCCGGCCGCTGTCAGTCCCGCGCAGGCAATAATCAGCCCGGTCTGCGGGACCAGTACCGGTTCCGTTTCCGACGGGACCTTTAGCGGCAGACGTTTGGAACCATCCGCCTCAATGAGAATCACATCAAACTGTTTGAGCAGTTTCTGCATCACACTTTGCTCACCCAGATCCTCCGGCATGGTAAGCTTCCACGTACTGTTCGGCCCCTCTGCCTGTTTTCCGGCTGCCAGAATCCGGCCGCCATTCTTTCGGATCTCACCTGAATTTCCATCTGCATAGTCCCCGGCTTCTGCCACATTCCTGTCCGGCGAGGTATTATTCCCACTGCGCATCCATACATCTAAATCTGCCAGCTTTGGCATCACTGCCAGATCATACTGTTTCGGCTTCGCAATGTGTGTACTGGTCGTGATCAGTACCCGTGCGCCCTTTTTCGCAAGTTCTTCTGCCAGATCGTACATGGTACTGGTCTTTCCGCCTGCTCCTACAATGGAAATAATCCGCGGCAGAGCGGTCCAGTCCGCAAACCCAAGCGACTCCAGAAGGCCTTCTGTATGTTCAAAGGATTGTGTTTCCCGTTTCCAGCGCTCCGCTTTCACCGGACCCGTAATTTGTTTCTGCTCCATCCTTGTTCTTTCCCCCTCATCGTGCTATACTGTTTTCCGCAACCGGAAAACCATTTTTATATCTGCATCGTGTTTGTCACAATCATCATGAAATTATTATACCATTTTCGTTCTCTTACGGATAGGACATATGACCGGATCCTCTTTTTCTGCGGTTTCTTCCTGCTCCTGACGGAGAGCTATAAACAATGCTTTTTATATTTTATCATTGACCAGAAACATTACGACTGGTGGTATTTTCCCTTTCAGCTATGCAGCCTTCCCATGTATCTGTGCCTTCTGCTTCCGTTCTTAAAACGCGGACACAGTAAAACCGCCATCTACACCTTTTTGCAGGATTTCAATCTGCTTGGCGGGGTGGCCGCCCTCATCGTATCTGAGGGTTTTCGCGGTATCCACTGGAGCCTGACCCTGCATGGTTATCTCTGGCATCTGCTCCTGGTGCTCATTGGACTGTTTGTCTTTGCCGGAGGGCGTTCCGACTTAAGCCGGATGGGATATCTCAGGACACTCCCCGTATTCTTCTGCAGCTGCATGATTGCTTTTCTCATCAATATTCTGGCTCCGGGGCACGGGCAGGCCGATATGTTCTACATATCTCCCTACTACCCCAGCACTCAGCCGGTCTTTCATGAGATTGCGCTGGTCATTGGCATTCTTCCGGCCAATTTACTGTACCTGTTCACCATCTGCCTGGGTGCCGCCCTGCTGCATTTGCTGTTTTCTGTACTGAAAAAACATGATACCTGAACGACAAATAAGCTATAATGCAAAGAGACTGTCACAAAAGCCCCTTCTTTTGTGACAGTCTCTTTTTGCAATTTAATCCCGCGGCTTTCTGCGCGCCGCAATCCGTTTCCGGATCACGATATAGCAAATGATGTGCGCTGTAAATGTAATGATCCAGCTCACCGGGTAAGAAATATAAAGCGTTGTCAGTGTCCGGTGCATCGCGAATACAGAAAAAATCCATACCACCCGGAACAGGCAGGCGCCCGTCAGGGATACCAGCATGGGAACAACCGAATATCCCAGGCCGCGCAGACCACCTACCATGGTATCCATGATACCGCACAGGAAATAGCTTCCGTTGATAATGCGCATACGCATCATACCATAGGAAATGACCTCCGGGTCAGAGGAATAAATCTGCAGTAATTTCGGACCGATCAGCACCGCACCGCCGCCCATCACAGCACCCACCATGACCACCAGACCAAGACAGTACAAAAGAATTTTTGTCACACGGTTCATCTTTCCCGCGCCATAATTCTGGCTGGTAAAGCTGAGGGCAGTCTGGTAAACCGCGTTCATGGCATTGTATACAAAACCCTCCACATTGGCTGAAGCTGTGCTTCCTGCCATGGCAATGGAACCAAAAGAATTGATAGAAGACTGGATCAGCACGTTGGACACAGAAAAGATGGCACCCTGAAATCCCGCCGGCAGTCCGATCTTCATGATCAGCTTCACCTTGGACTCTGTCAAATGCATCTTCTCCCTGTAAAGCCGGTACGCAGAATTGGAACAAGCCAGGCAACGCACGATCAGCACCGCGGAAATGCACTCTGACACCACAGTTGCCGTTGCAACACCTGCTACACCCATGGAAAAACCGATGACAAAAACAAGGTTTAACACCACATTGACCGCACCTGCAAAGAGCAGGAAATACAGCGGTCTTCTGGTATCACCAACGGCCCGCAGAATCGCGGCACCAAAGTTGTACGTCAAAGTTGCCGGCATGCCGACAAAATAAATCTTCAGGTACAGTGCCGCCAACGGCAGCACATCATCCGGCGTTCCCATCAGGCTCAACATCGGACCGGAAAAGAACACACCCACAAAGATCAGAAGAATGCCCCCGGCCAGCGCGATCATCATGGCCGTATGGACTGTTTCTTCCAGATCCTTCCACTTCTGCGCTCCGGAATACTGGGCAACCAGGACATTCGCGCCAATGGAAAGTCCCACAAACACATTGATCATCAGATTGATGAGCGCTGTGGTAGAACCCACTGCCGCAAGGGATTCCCTGCCGGCAAAATGCCCCACCACAATGATATCTGCCGCGTTAAACAACAGCTGCAGAATACCGGAAAGAATCAGCGGAACCGCAAAAGCTACAATTTTTGGAAAAAGCGGTCCGTTGCACATATCTATTTCATAGGTTTTCCCCGTTTTTTTTGCTGTCTGCTCCATGATTCTTCTCCTATTCCCCTCCATATAAGCCGGTTACAGATAACGATAAATCAAAAGCGCAATTGCCACGCCAATAATACTGGCCATGGTAATGCGAATGGTCAGTCCAAAGGTGATGACCAGTACCCCGAGATTCAGTACGAGCGGAGTGTCTAAGCCGAAGGACTGTCCGAAATTCAGCCAGGACAGCAGGCTGATGCTTTTGGTCGCCTCCCCCAGAAAACCGCCAAACACAATTCCTGCCAGAAGCAGTAAAAGCAGAATCCAGAAATTTTTGTTTTTCATCGTTTGTTGCCCTCCATGACATCTTACATCTGTTTGCGTACGATCATGTATTCATCGCCCAGCCGGTAATAGGGACAGTCATAGAAACGGTCCTCCATAAAACGCGCCATCTCATCCTCATCAAGATTGACTTCGCAGACATAGCACTCATAATCCTCATCATACTCATAGTACATACAGCTTTCACAGCTTCCCTGCTGCTTTTTCTTTTTCATGAATCTTTATTCCTTTCGCGCAAAGGTCTTCTCCAAACGCTTTGTTACATTGCGATTACACCATAATGACAGGACGCTTCCCACACTCCATCCAAACGGCCAGGACAGCCAGACTCCGATCACACCCAGGAAAGAGGCAAACACGAAGGAAAGGACTACACGCAGAATCAGGTCGGAAAAGGTTGCCAGCATTATATAAGAACAGAAATACATGGGAATCGTAAAGCGCCACAGAAGGATTTGCGGATTTCCCTCGGTCAGGTCTTTCATCATAATAGATTATCCTCACATTCCTTAAAATCTGAGGCGACGCTTCCTGTCAGGTGTGCCGCGCCTTTAGAATGCTACCACTTTTTTAAGAATTATGCAATGCAGATTTTTCTTTTCAGCACGGAATGGCCCGCTGCATCGTCAGGGAATAGATCCATTTTTCCCGGACTTTTTTTCCGGTCAGCTGATTCAGCGCCCGTTCGTAATAATCCAGCTGGCGTTTGTAATGGTCCAGGAGAACCTGGCTGCTCCAGGTCCGGTCTGTCTTATAGTCTACCAGAATCAGTTCGCCGTCTTCCTCAAAATACGCGTCAATGATACCCTGGATCACGACCAGTTCATCACTGTCCACCGGACCAACCGCCCTCGCCGGAATCCCCATGACAAACTGCTGTTCCTTGTGAAGCCTTCCTTCTGCCTGAGCTGCTGCCATCCGGTACCCGGTTTCTGAGCAAAGGAAGTTCCAGATTACAGTACTGTCCACCATCTTAAGACTTTCCGCTGTGTACTGCTTTTCCTCCACAAACCGCTCCAGCCAGGCTTCCACATCGGACCGGCTCCGAATCTGGTCAAATGGAAGGAGTTCCAGCGCGCGGTGATATGCTGTGCCGCGGTCGGCTCCGGCACCGGAATCTGCAGGCATACCTGACATTTCCTGCGCAGATTCTGTCGCATGCCCGCCACACATCTCACAGATGCTTTCTGCTGCGTCTATTCCTAAAGCATCCGGACTTGCGTCCACCGTTTCTTCCGGCCACAAAAGCACTGACTCAAACGGCATTTCCGCCTCCCCATCATCGGTAAGCTGTCCCATTTTTTTCAGTTCTGATACCGACATCTTGCTATGCAGTGTAACGTCTGCCGCATAAGGGTACACAAAATCCAGATGTTCTTTCAGACGTTTTCCAAAGCTGCTGTCGTATTCCTGATCCAGATCCAGTTCCGTCAGAGTATCCTTCGCACTCTTCTTCTGAAGCTGACGTCCCAGTTCTTCCCCGATAAATTCCATAACCGGAATTTCTTTTACCTGAATTCGCAGGCCATTTCCGGTCTGTCCGGTACACATAAGAACCCAGTCCAGATAGGAAGCTGCTCCGGAAAGAATGGTGTAGGGAATCTGCCCGCCCGCAAGCGGGATCTGACTGTACTTTTCCAGGGTTTTCCCAAGATTACGATCCGTTCCGGTCATGATCAGCTTTTCTTTTGCACGGGTCATGGCAACATAAAGCACACGCAGCTCCTCACCAAGACTGTCCAGCTCCATCTTTCGGCGCAGTACGTTTTTCTTGATGGTAGAAGCCTTTACCCGGTGTTCTGCATCCAGATAATCTGTGGCAATGCCCAGTTCCGGGTCAATCAGCACCTTTCCGTACACATCCTGTTTGTTGAATTTCTTTCCCATTCCGGCCAGAAAAACAATGGGGAATTCCAGGCCCTTACTTTTATGGATACTCATGATCCGCACAGTGTTATCTTCCTCTCCCACTGTGGAAGCCTCGCCAAAATCGGAGTTGTACTTTTTCAGGTTCTCAATGTAACGAATGAAGTGAAACAGCCCCTTATAACTCGTCTTTTCATATTCTGCTGCCTTCTCAACCAGCATATCCAGATTGGCCCGCCTGGTCTCCCCTGCCGGCATGGCCGAGACATAATCGTAGTAACCGGTTTCCTCGTAAAGCCGATAGATCAGTTCATGAATGGGAAGATAGGAAGCCAGCAGCCGGAACCGGTCCAGCTTCTCAAAAAAGTGGTTCAGATGTTCCCAGCGCACAGCAGCCGCATAAATTCCCCGGTCCTGCCCTTTGTCAGCGCAGTTCCGGTAATCTGCCATCATTTCAGCCAGCTCCCGGTCACTCATGCCCACCACCGGAGATTTTAACACCGCCGCCAGCGGAATATCCTGCATGGGATTGTCGATCACCGCCAGCAGGCTTAAGACCGTTTCCACCTCCAGTGTATTGAAGTATCCCATGCGGGACTCCGCGTAGGCCGGAATCCCTTCATTTAACAGAATCTGCAGCAGCGTCTCCGTCCATCCGGTAGTGCTGCGCAGCAGGATGACCATATCGCGGTACTGGGCCGTGCGGTAACCGCCGCTCTCTCCCAGTTTTTTATCCCAGACAAGAAAGCCGTATTCCGGGTCGGTCATCTCCCGGATCTTCGCCGCAATCAGTTTTGCCTCCAGTTCTTTTGCCGTGTAATCCGCAGCATCCTCATCCAGTCCGGACAGCGCCTCATCTCCGGTATTTACCATAAGAAGCTCCGGCAGTCCGCCCACCCGATCCGGCTCCTTTGCTTCCGCAAAGACTGCGCCGGGATGCAGGGCCGCATCCTCCGTGTAGCGGATGTTCCCAAGATTTTCCGTCATAATCCGGTAAAAGATATCGTTAATGCCAGTCAGAACCGTATCTCTGCTTCGGAAGTTCTGATGAAGCTCGATTTTCAGATTCGGTCCGTCTTCCCCAGGTTCAGACGGGTAGGCATGATATTTCTCCAGAAACAGCTCCGGTCTGGCCAGGCGGAACCGATAAATGCTCTGTTTTACATCACCCACCATAAACACATTGTGCTGGCCAAAGCGCTCTCGGGATACCGCTTTTAACAGTTCCTCCTGCACCAGATTGCTGTCCTGGTACTCGTCCACCAGCACCTCCCGGTACTGCATGCTCAGCTCATCCGCCGCATCTGTATAGGCACGTGCTCCATCCTCTTCCACACGGATCAGCACCTTTAAGGCCTCATGCTCCAGATCATTAAAGTCCACAAGATTCTTGTCACGCTTTTTCGCCTGAAACCGCTCTGCAAAGCCCTCTGCCAGATCCAGCAGCACCCCCGCTGCCTCCCGGGTCCCCTCCAGATCAGCAAACATGTGCTCCAGCGTGTCAAAGGCGTACAGTTCCTTCATTTTTTTGATAGCTGTCTTGACCCGGTCACGACAGCCGGTCACATAGGCCTTCTTTTCCGGGTCCACCTCTTTGCTGCGCACCGTGGCCAGACGGCCAAATCCGGCACCAGCAAGAATCTTATAAAAGGCCGGAAAATCTTCCGCCTCCGAAAGCCGTTTTAACAGAAATACATCCTCCGAAAAAGCCGGCTCATAGGCACAGAGGAACTCGTCGTTCCGGCAGGTATCACAGGCATCCTCCATCTGAACACGCAGTTCTGCGGCCTGGCGTTTCAAATCCTGCAAAAGAAACTCCATCCACGGGCCAGACTGTTCATCAGCCAGTTCCCTGCGGCAGTCTGCAAGCCACTGGTTCGGATATGGATTACTCTGGGAAAAGTGATAGACCTGCATGATGTAATCTTCGATTCCCGCATCAGTCTTTCCCTGGGCAAAGGTTTCCACAAACTTTTCAAAGCGGCTGTCTCCGGACGCATAGGAATCCTCTAAAAGCTCCGCCATAACATCCGCCCGCATGAGAAGCAGCTCGCCCTCATCTCCGATCCGGAATGCCGGATCCAGGTCCAGCTGGTTAAAATGTTCCCGGATCACATTCAGACAGAAGCTGTCGATGGTGGTGATCTGGGCATGGTGAACCAGCGTTGCCTGCATCTGAAGATGCTCGTTTTGCGGATCTCCCTTTAATTTCTGTTCAATTGCGGAGGCAATCCGTTCCCGCATTTCTGCCGCGGCCGCATTGGTGAAGGTCATCACCAGAAGTTCATCGATTCCGGGCGGATTTTCTCCCTCCGTCACCATACGGATGATGCGCTCTACCAGAACTGCTGTTTTTCCGCTTCCTGCCGCCGCGCTGACAAGCAGGTTCTTTCCGCGGCTCTCAATGACCTGGCTCTGCTCCCTGGTCCAGTTTACTGCTGCTCTTTGCATATTTCCTCCCAGATTTCCTCTGTTTTCCGGTTCTTCCACCTGCTGAATTCATATCCGGATGTTTTCCGGTCAAACCCGCACACCGCATGGTACGGACAGTAATCGCAGGCGGTGCGCTGTCCGTTTTTGTATGGCTCCACACCAATCTCACCATCCAGAATTTCCTGTCCGGCTTCCTTTAATTTCCGGTGCACAAACTGGCTTAACCGCGCAAACCGCTCCCGGTTGGCCACGGAAGACCTTCCCGCCTGCACCTCTCCGTCCTTTAAGACGACCGGAATCACGTCAGATTCCTTCTCGATGGTCCGGTCCAGATGCCGTACCGCCTCCAGTTCGCTGTTCACAAGGCCATTCATGCGAAGCTTCTTTAAGATTTCCGCATCAATCTGGTCCGGATCCGGATCACCTTTTTTCTCTGCCAGCGGGTCTGCGATGTTGTAATACAGAATGCCTGCCGGAACGATTTCTTTTCCCGGATAATGGTTCTGTGCCATCTCTGACACCGCGTCCATGTAGACCACCAGCTGAAGCTGCAGGCCATAGTACAGAGCCAGCAGGTCAAAGGAGGTACTGCCGGATTTATAATCTATAATCTTGACATAGACCCTTCCCCCATCCTCACAGACATCCATGCGGTCAATCCGCCCCCGCAAATGGAGCGCTTCTTTTTCTGACAGCGCGATCTTCATGGCACTTAAGTTATCGGCCGCAGAGAAAGATATCTCAAAGCCTGCCGGGACAAAGTCTCCTTTTTTGATCTGCTGCTGCAGGGCCCATATCGTCCGTTTGGTAATCTGCCCAACACGCTGGGCCAGATAGCGGTTTCGTGCCGAACTTCCAAGGATCGTATTTCCATAACTTTCTGCCACCGCAGCCACGCATTCCTCCACCAGCGCATCCCGCGTCTCATCAGTCATGGTGTGCCAGTCATACTGCTTCTCCTTCGCCTGCCGGAAGCACAGATCGATGGACTCATGAAACAGCGTTCCTATGTCAGAGGAAGCCAGCTCGTAGCGTTTCCGCTCCAGAAGCTCCAGACCGTATTTGAGAAAATGCCCGTAGGCACAGGCGGCATACTGCTCCAGACGGGTCACACTGCCGCTTAAGATTTCTCCATATAATGCGTTTGCCACCGCATGGGAAATGCCCTGCTTCTCATAGACAAAAAAGGCAGCGTCCGTCAGATGACGCAGGGTCTCCTGATAGTCGTTCGAGGACGCAAACCAGCGGTACAGTTCCAGAAACTGCGCAACACCCGCATCCAGTCCAATCTGTGTTTTAGAAGCAGAAGTGTCCGAATTCCCACCTGAAATGTCTGCTTCCACAGATACGCCAAGCTGTCCGTCCCGGTATCTTCCCAGCTCCGCAGACAGTTTCCGCTTCGCTTCTACCACCGAGTAAATTTCCGAATCGTCCTGTGTCTCCTGATCCGCCAGAAGCGCGTTCGGGAACATGGCCCGCAGTTCTCCAATCAGGAAAGACGGGCGGCGGCTCTTTCCATCCGCGCCAGTACGGCACCAGGACAAAACCAGCTGCTTTGATGGTTTCGTCATCATCAGATACAGATAGAACCGCTGCTGGAAGCTTTCTTCCTTTGCGGTAGGCGCCAGCTCCATGTGATGCTCTCCTAAAAATTCCCGGTCACGGTCCGAAAGCAGGCTTCCCTTTTCTTTTCTGGCCGGAACAATTCCATCATTGACCCCGGCAAAAAAAAGCACCTTAATATGAGCCAGACGGGTTCGGGTAATATCTCCCACCACAACGCGGTCTGCCACCGCCGGGATCACACCCACCTTCAGCTCCGCAAAACCTGCATCCAGAATCTCCAGATACTCTTTCCGGCTCACGCACTCTTCGCCCAGAAGATCGGACAGCCGTTTTAACAGTTCTGTCACAAGACCGTATACCTGTCCATATTCCTTTGCCAGACGGTGCTCCCCGATCCTTGCAAAATACTCCTGATAGCTGCCAAGCTTCTCCTCGGTCCGGCAGTCTGTGAGCAGTGCCAGCACGGCATCTGTCATGCCTGCAATGGTCAGATGTTCCTGTCGGAAGGTCTCCTGCATGGCAAAAAGCGGTGCCAGAGCCCGCTCCTTAAAAGCATTCAGTTCTGTTATATTCAAATCCCCGGCTCCCCGGTAGGTCTGCTCCCAGGTCGCCCGAAAACGCTTTCCGCCGCGGATTCCCATGGCAAGAATATAGTTTTCCAGACGGTCCATCATGGTGCGGTCCTGGCTCACCAGACCGGTACGCAGAAAACGCATGACACTCTCGTAAGAAAAGTCCTGCCGAACCGCTTCCAGGGAAGCCCGGATCAGCTCCACAAGACAGTTGTCCAACACATTTTTCTTATCATCCAGGAAGTGAGGAATCTGATTCTGGGTAAACTGATGGGTGATTTCTTTTCCATAACCCGGAAGATCTCCCGTGATCACGGCAATCTCGCGGTAGCGAACCCTTCCTTCCTGCACCAGTCTCTGGATCTCACGGACAATGTGGCTGATCTCTCCAGAAGGATTCGATGCCTGAAAAAAGGAGATACTTTCTGTCTGTTCCCCATTGTACGTGTTTTTCGTTCCATAGCGGAACAGATTCTGTTCCAGCCAGGCAAGTTCCGGATGCTGTGCGAAACGGCGGTTTTTCTGATCGTTCAGCACAATGTCCGGCAGTTTTTTTATCTGGTTTTTCTCCGCGATTTCAGACAGGCGCACTGCCATCTGGCGACTCATATAAAAGAGATTCTGCATCCCCATTCTTCCGTACACACCCGCCGCCTCGTCTGCCGTCACAGTCACAAACACCTGTTTTGCGTAAACAAGAAACAATTCAGCCAGACGGTACTGAACCGGCGTAAAGCCCGTATAGCCATCCAGGGCAATGACGCTGTTCCGGATCAGCTTTGACTCCGGTATTAAGCGGCAGAGCACATCCAGTACCTGCTCAGTCGTAATATAGTGCCCCTCAATGTATTCCTGAAAGCTCTGCTCCACCAGTGCCAGATCGTTTAGTTTCTGCTGCAGCAGCGGAGATTTGGCGGAAGGTGCCATCTCCCGAAGATTCTCCGGCGTAATGCCGTACTGGTAAAATTCGGAAAGCATGGATTTTAACTGCCCCACAAACCCCGGCTTGTTCAACTGCCCGCCAAATAACACCATCTGCCGTTTCTGAGCCGCTGCCACCTTGCGCAGCACCATGGATTTTCCCATATCATCCAGTACGGAGAGATTCTCCACCGCCAGTTCTTCAAAAATACGGTAAGCCAAACGGGCAAAGCTTACAATGTCAATGTTCATGGTGCCGTGGTTTGGATGTCTTGTCACAATGTCTTTCTGGGTCTGCATGGTAAACTGCTCCGGCACGATCAGAAAGTACTGCTCCTGTGGGTGTTCCATGGAAAGGCGGATCACCTCATCGTGCAGATACGTGGTTTTTCCCGCACCGGAACCGCCCAAAATCAGCTGCAATGCCATATTGTAATTCCTTTCCTGTATCTCATGTTCTGCTCTGAATACGTTCCCTTAAGTATAGCATAAAAGAGAATCCCTGAGAATAGATTATAACAAACATCCCCGGAGGTCTCCCATGAGTTCCAAAACCAAGATCGTCGTCCTGCGAATGAAAGAGATCATCTACACCGCAATCTTTATCGGCTTCGGGATCCTTCTGATCCTGCTTCTGCTGGTTATGTTCCGCCCAGGAAAAGGCGATACGCCTGCCTCCGCAAACACGCAGTACATACCGGGTATCTACACCTCCTCCATCAGCCTGGGATCCCAGGAGGTCAATGTAGAGGTGACAGTAGACGCGGACCGGATCACTTCCATTACCATGACCCCTTTAAGTGATGCCGTGGAGACCATGTACCCCCTCATGCAGCCATCCTTAAGCAATCTCACCGATCAGATCTTAAGCAGCCAGTCTCTGGAAAACTTAAACTACCCGGAAGAAACCCGCTATACTTCCCAGGTACTTCTAAATGCTGTGAAAAAAGCACTGAAAAAAGCTGCGCCCACAGCCTGACCACTCATCTGGTCAGACTGCAGGCGCAGCTTTCTGATTTTTTCAAAGCCTTATGCTTCATTCTGATTCTTTTTTTCCTCTGTATCATATTCTATGTCAGTCTCTGGTTCTCCAGCCTTCTCCACATCCTGGACAGTTTCTGCATCTGCCTCCTCCGGCTCCGGAATTCCTTTGCAGCGGCGGAAGATCTTCATGAACTCTTTTCCGGTGATGGTCTCCTTCTCAATCAGGAAAGCCGCAATCTGATCCAGCACATCTCGGTTTTCTGAGAGCAGGCGCTTTGCCTCCTCATAAGAATCCTTTAAGATCCGCATAACCTCTTCATCTACCGCGGCAGCTGTTGCCTCACCGCAGTCCATTACTGTGCGGCCGGATAAGTACTGATCCTGGCGCGTTGCCAGTCCCATAAGCCCAAATTTATCAGACATGCCATACTGGGTTACCATGGCACGGGCGATGCTGGTTGCCTTCTCAATATCATTTGCGGCTCCGGTTGTCACAGACTGGAATACAATTTCTTCTGCCGCACGTCCGGCCAGAAATACAATAATCTGGGTTTCCAGTTCTTTCTTACTATTTAAGTACTTTTCCTCTTCCGGCACATTCAGTACATAGCCAAGGGCACCCATGGTTCTTGGCACAATGGTAATCTTCTGAACCGGCTCTGCGTCCTTTTGCAGGGCACTGACCAGGGCATGGCCCACCTCATGGTAAGAAACAATACTGCGCTCCTCTTTGCTGAGAACCCGGTCCTTCTTCTCTTTGCCCACCAGAACCACTTCCACTGCCTCAAACAGATCCTTCTGGCTCACGGCGTTCCGGCCGTTCTTAACAGCCAAAATGGCAGCCTCGTTGATCATATTCGCAAGGTCGGAGCCAACGGCACCAGCGGTTGCCAGCGCAATAGCCTGTAAATCTACCGTCTCATCCAGAGCAACATTCTTCGCGTGTACCTTCAAAATTTCCACGCGTCCCTTCAGATCCGGACGGTCTACAATGACACGGCGGTCAAAACGGCCCGGACGTAAAAGCGCCGGATCCAGTACCTCCGGGCGGTTGGTGGCCGCCAGAATCAGAAGGCCCTTGGAGGTATCCATACCATCCATCTCGGAAAGCAGCTGGTTTAAGGTCTGCTGCTGTTCGGATTCTCCGCCTCCGCTGACACCACTTCTGCTGCGGCCGATGGAGTCGATCTCATCGATAAAGATGATGCATGGAGAATTCTGCTGTGCCTGCTTGAACAGACTGCGGACACGGGACGCGCCCACACCCACATACATTTCCATAAAATCGGAACCGGACAGGAAGAAGAATGGTACCTCCGCTTCTCCGGCTACGGCCTTGGCAAGCAATGTCTTACCAGTTCCAGGAGGGCCAACAAGCAGGGCTCCCTTCGGAAGCTTTGCTCCGATGTGGGTATATTTTCCCGGATTGTGCAGGAAATCCACCAGTTCTACCAGGGACTCCTTTGCCTCATCCTCACCGGCTACATCCGCGAAAGTCACACCGGTCTCTTTCTGCATATACATCTTGGCGGTGCTTTTTCCCACACCACCCACGCGTTTCATCATGAAGTTCATCATGATCACGATCAGGATAAACGGCAGCACAAAGCTGACCAGAGACTCGATCATGGCCATGCTGTCCTGGCGCTCCCTGCGGATTTCCACACCGCCCGCAAGCAGGCGGTCTGCCAGTTTGTAGTCCCGTTCCACCGGGACCGTATAAGTTTTTAAGATCGGGTTAAACTTCTCAGAGTCTTCCTTATACTCAATGTCAATCTGGGAATTTTTGATGGTGACGGCTTTTACATCCCCATGTTCTACCTCAGATACGAATTCATCGTAGGTAATTTCCTTCTGGCTCTTGTCCGTCATATAGCCCCGCATGAATCCCGCGATGGCAAAGGTAATAAAGGCCGCGATCAGCACGATGAAAAGCTGGTTTTTTGGGAATTTGCCGTTATTTCCCTGATTTCCGTTCTCACCGCCCTGCGGCTGATTGTTATTCTGCTGGTTATCCATAAAAGGTCTTTTCTCCTGTTTTTTGCATTTATGAACCATTATAATGGTAGTTTTCCCATAAATCAAGAATAGTCCACTTAAAAAAATAAAGTTTTGAAAAAACATCTGGATTTTAGAATAGCTGCGCTGTATAATAATTCCGTTATTTTTTCGAGAGTTATTATGTTACACACCCCACATTATATAAGGAGGTTTTACCATGCCTGTTAAGTATGTCTTCGTTACCGGCGGCGTTGTTTCCGGCCTCGGTAAAGGTATCACCGCAGCATCCCTCGGTCGTCTGCTGAAAGCACGCGGTTACAAAGTAACCATGCAGAAATTCGACCCCTACATCAATATTGACCCGGGTACCATGAACCCTGTTCAACACGGCGAGGTATTTGTCACCGATGACGGCGCAGAGACCGATCTGGACCTTGGCCACTATGAGCGTTTCATCGATGAGAGCCTGACCAAGAATTCCAACGTCACCACCGGTAAGGTATACTGGAGCGTGCTCCAGAAAGAGCGCCGCGGCGACTTTGGCGGAGGCACAGTTCAGGTGATCCCCCACATCACCAACGAGATCAAGAGCCGCTTCCACCGCAACTACTCCACCACCGATACCGAGATTGCCATCATTGAGGTAGGCGGAACCGTCGGCGATATCGAGAGCCAGCCATTTTTAGAGGCTATCCGTCAGTTCCAGCATGAAGTAGGACATGAGAATGCCATTCTCATCCATGTCACCCTCATTCCTTATTTAAAAGCTTCCGGTGAATTGAAAACCAAGCCGACCCAGGCCAGCGTAAAAGACCTGCAGGCTATGGGAATCTGGCCGGATATCCTGGTATGCCGCAGCGAGCATCCGTTAGATGACGGCCTGCGCAGCAAGATTGCCCTCTTCTGCAACGTTCCGAAGACTCATGTACTCCAGAACCTGGATGTAGAGGTTCTCTACGAAGCACCCCTTGCCATGGAGGACGAGCACCTGGCTGAGGTTGCCTGCCAATGCTTAAACCTTCCTTGTCCGGAACCAGATCTGGCTGAGTGGCGTGCCATGATCGATGCCTGGAAACATCCTGAAAGAGAGGTCACCGTGGCTCTGGTCGGCAAATATATTCAGCTGCACGATGCCTACATCTCCGTGGTGGAATCCTTAAAACACGGCGGCGTGGCAAGCCGTGCCAGCGTCAATATCAAATGGATCGACTCTGAGACTGTAACTGCTGAGAATGTCGGTGAGCTTCTCGGTGATGTCAGCGGCATCCTGGTACCGGGCGGCTTTGGCTCTCGCGGTATTGAGGGTAAGATTCAGGCTATCAAATACGCGCGTGAGCATCAGGTTCCGTTCCTGGGCCTGTGTCTTGGCATGCAGCTTTCCATCGTGGAATTTGCCCGCGATGTAGTTGGATACTCTGACGCTCACAGTGCCGAGCTGGATCCGTCCACCGCGCATCCGGTTATCCATTTAATGCCGGATCAGGATGGCATTGAGGACATCGGCGGAACCTTACGGCTTGGTTCCTATCCGTGTGTTCTGAACAAAGAATCCAAGGCTTACGCGCTCTATGGTGAAGAAACCATCCATGAACGCCACCGCCACCGTTATGAGGTCAACAACGATTACCGCACCGTACTGCAGGAACATGGCATGATGCTCTCCGGCATTTCCCCGGACGGCCGTATCGTCGAAATGATTGAGCTCCCGGATCACCCATGGTTCGTGGCTACCCAGGCTCACCCGGAGTTAAAATCCAGACCGAACCGTCCGCATCCGCTGTTCAAGGGCTTTATTGAAGCATCCCTGAAGTATCAGGAAAAACATAACTAACAGCTTAAGCACCTCAGGAAGTTTTTAACATCCTGTGGTGCTTTTTTCATACCGATGCAGTTTCCGCCGGTATCTTACATTTTTCTGAATAATAATCAAAAACACTTGAATCCCCGTTTTTACAAGGTTATACTGAATGAAGAAAAATAGTATGCTCATTACGAACCAAAGAAAGGATGTTTTACTATGAGAATAAAACGCTACGCTGTTGCAGCTGTGACTGCAGCTGTATTAGGAACTGTTACCCTGGCTACCGGAATTTCTTCCCTGGCAGCTACCGGCTGGGTGCAGAACGGAAATAACTATATGTACTACGATAACGACGGTTCTTTATACAAGGGCTGGATCCAGACGGATGACGGCTACTACTACATGGATCTTTCCACTGGCATCATGTGCACCGGCATCAAAAAGATCAACAACGCATTATACTTTTTTGATACCGACGGACTTATGCTGACCGGACTGATCCACGATGTATCAACCGACAAATACTACTACGCACAGTCTGACGGTACTCTGGTTATCGGCTGGCTGAACCTGGACGGCAGCTACTACCACATGGAGAACGACGGCTCCCTTGGCACCGGCTGGAAGACCATTGATGGTTCCAAATATTATTTTGATCCGACTTCCGGCATTTGTGCCCTGAACGTAGCTATGCCGGTTGATGGCAACTGGTACCTTTTCGGTGAGGACGGCAAGATGCAGACCGGTTTCCACAACGTCAACGGCGCAACTTACTACTTTGATCCGTCCAACGGTGTTATGGTAGCAGGCACCACCAAGACCATCAGCGGTGTAAGCTATACCTTCAACGCAGATGGAACCTGCACCACCACCCTTTCCGGCATTCCGTCCCACACTACCGGTTCTGAGAGCAGCAGCCAGCAGAACCAGCAGTCTTCCCAGGCAAGCGCTGCAGATGATGAAAACGGCAGACAGAATGTCGTTGTAGCCGGTTCTTCCAGAAGCTGACATTTATACTAACCCACATACATAAAAATACCAGATCCCGAGTTTTTTCCGGAATCTGGTATTTTTGTTTTCTGTTTCCTTGTCAGTCACTGTATGAATCCACCATTCCTGCGCATACTGCTGACAAAGGAGATGAATTTCATGAAAAACAACATGCTGCAAAATCTTGAAATCGTACGAAAAAAGGAGCTGCCTCCGGTCAGACCGGCAGACAGCCCCGTAAAAATTCCCGTGCAGGACCCGTATGGAACCGATGATCCAGATACGCTGGATGTCCGGGCCGCATCCGTTACCGACTGTACGGGTCTGATTCCCTCCGGCACCGATTCCGACGAAGTTCTGGAATCTTATGCTGAGATTTATCATTATCCTGCAGATATCTTTCACGGATCATGATAAACCATACGGACTAATAATTTCCTTTTTTCAAAAGTTTCCGCAAATAAGAAAACGTTGTCTTTTCTCCGCGCTGCTTCAACATGATGAGGATCTTTTCCAGTTCTGCCCTTGTCTCAGTATGCATGGCACTGTTCAGATAAGGGCGTTCACGCTGATAATACTCCCACGCTGACGCATCGGTGTAATCTTTTCCCCGATACACCTTACAGGCCGCAATGCGGTCCATAACCATCTCCACCAGGTAATTGACCGGCATCTTTGCTCCGGCAATGCCCTGACTGGTTCTGGAAAAATCAATCCAGTATTCGAAATGATGCTTGTTCCGGCCCTTGTGGTGGAGCCATGCGGAAGAATATCCTTTTTCTTCCCGCTCTGCCGCATTTGGGCTGCGGTCCCCCTGATAATAATGGACTCCTGTCATAAATTCTGCCGGACTGTACTTGGAAAGATCATGCAGCAGTCCCTGTTTAAACAGCCCTACTCTGAAACAATTCTGCATAACCAGAAGCTTATGCTGTGTAATCGTAAGAAAATGGTGCCATGCCTTATGCTCCATCCTTCCAAACCTCCTGATATCTCGTATAAACGTTTCCTCTGTTTATCGTACCGCTTTCTCCAGCAGCCCTTTCAGTTCTTCCACTGTCACCGGATAATGCTTATTACAGAAATGGCAGTTCATCTCGATGGTCTTACCTTCATTGATCATCTCCTGCAGTTCTTTCTTTCCGATGCTGATCAGAGCCTTCTCGATGCGCTCTCTGGAGCAGTTACAGGCGAACTGAGTCGGGATCTTATCAAGAATTTCCAGATCGAAATCACCCAGAATGTGCTCTAAGATCATCTCCGGAGTATTGCCCGCATCCAGCAGGGATGTGATGGATGTAATCTCTTTTAGGCGGTTCTCCAAAGTGGAAATAACCTCCTCAGAAGCGCCCGGAAGCAGCTGTAAAATAAATCCGCCTGCCTGGCGTACGGTATTGTCCTTATTCATCAGCACGCCCAGGGCCACGCTAGAAGGAGTCTGCTCAGAGGTTGCAAAATAGTAGGTTAAATCCTCCGCGATTTCACTGGTCACGAGAATCGTCTGGCCTACATACGGCTCCTTTAAACCAATATCCTTGATGACACTTAACACGCCAATACCAAGGGCACCACCGACATCCAGTTTTCCTTTCTCATTCGGAGGAAGCATAACCTCCGGATTGTAGGCATAGCCCTTGACATCACCTTTAGAATCAGCGGTTACGGTTAAACCTCCGATCGGGCCGTCACCTTCGATCTTGATGGTGAGGATGTCATCTGCGCCCTTCATCATGACGCCCATCATAGTGCCTGCCGTCAGAAGACGTCCCAGGGCTGCCGTTGCCACCGGACTGGTGTTGTGCGCCTGACGCGCAAACTCAGTCAACTCTCTTGTTATCGCGGCAAATGCACGAATCTGTCCCTCTGCCGCAGTTGCTCTGATAATATAGTCTGACATACTGTCGTTCCTCCTTTTGTTTTACTTGCCGCACTCCCGCACAATAAAATAAACCCGGTCGCTGGTTTCCTTCACCGGCTCTCTGGTGAACGCATCGTAAACCGCCACCAGTTCCATGCCGGCCTCTTTAACAGCCTCCAGCACTTCACGGATTTCAAATGCCTTCTGGTAATGGGTCTCTTCATATTTAGAATAGCGGCCGTCCTCTTCCCGGATGAACAGGGTGAGATCGTATTCGTTTACCATTTCATTTTCATCAAAATAATTCTCCCAGATGAAGCTGCTCTCTTCCCGGTTCTCCGCAATGGTCTGCTCCCCCAGCTGTTCCCGGTACTTATACACGGTGTTCATGTCAAAAACAAAAACACCCTTTGGATCCAGATAGTTGTTTGCCAGCTTTAAGACCTGCACCAGATCCTCATAGTCTTCCAGATAATTCATGGAATCGCAGATGCTGACAATAGCACGGACCGTGCCATACAGTTCAAATTCGCGCATGTCCTGCTGTAAATAAAGGATCTGCTTTGGATCTTCCATTTCATGCTCCAGAGCTACCTCCAGCATTTCTTCAGAAAGATCCACACCGATCATGTCATAGCCTTCCCCGGCCAGCAGCCGTGTGAGTTTTCCGGTACCGCAGCCAAGATCCAGTACCAGACCGTCCTCCACACCATACTCTTTCAAAAGACTTGTCACATAATCACACCAGGCCCTGTAGGGGATGTTATCCATGAACAGATCGTACACGGACGCAAAACCTGTATATGCCTCCACGTTTGAAACCTCCTTCCGAACTTTCCTGTGTAAGAAACAAAAGCAGGAACGTCCCAAAGACACTCCTGCTTACCGTTCATTTCCTTATGCGTTCTTACCACAGCACTTTTTGTACTTCTTGCCGCTTCCGCACGGACACGGATCGTTCGGGAAAATTTTCTTCTCCTTGCGGATGGTTCCGGAAGCCTTCTGCTGCTTGTACAGCTCTTTTCTCTTCTCCTCATTTAAGATGGAATCCCACTGTGGGAGGGTGTACAGCCACTCTGCCTTTGCCTCTACCATATTGTAGTAAAGCTTCTGCGGGTCAATCTCGATCTTCACCTGAGTGTTCTCATCCATGGTCTCGATCGGGTTCTCGTAGCCCTTTAAGCTCTCATTGATGCCATCCAGGAAACCGGTCATGATCAGGACCTCTGTCTGGTACTTGTCTGCCAGCTCTTTTACAGTGCCGGAAACAACCTCTGCCGGGTTGGTTAAGATCTGCTCGTAGATTCCTTTCTCGATGGTGAAATAGCCAGTCCACAGCTGTTCTCTCTGTTTATCATCCAGACCGTTGCCATAGGCAAGGTTTCTCCAGTTTTCTAATAAGGTTGCCATATTGTATATCCTTCCTTTTTCTATAATCCTGTGCGCACATTAAGTCTTTCACGTGCATATTCCTGATAAGTATATAACATTTCTCTGCTTTTTGCAAATCTTTTATGCCATAAATCAGGCTTTCCGGTACAAATATTTCGGAATTCCGTCCTCCATGGGGCGTTTCGGCTCTCCTTTGATCAGCGGGCGTGCGTAATCGAGGAAGTCCTGACCTACATCACTGCCATGTCTGGTAATCCACTCCAGAGGTACTTTTTTCTCCTGGTTGCAGACTTCATTTACATCCACCAGGCGGCATTCCATGTGATACGGTTCTGCCTGTACGCGTTCAAAGGCCACCATCTTTCCAGTCCCCCCCGCAAGGGCAGCATTTACACCTTCGTTTCCGGCCATCGCCGCCTCCAGAATATCCGTCTCCGATGCCAGCATTCCGCTGCAGCGCTGGTTTACATTCAGTTCCACGGAACGCACCTTCACACCAAAGCGGTGACGGATAAAGTTCTCCAGCACCTTGCCGCAGCCGGTAAGCATCTTATGGCCAAAGTTATCCACCATGGCCTCATCACCATACTCGCAGATGAAAGTCCCGGAAGCGTCAGAAATTCCCTCTGACACACAGACCACCACGCTGTTTCGCTTCTCCAGAGCCGCCTTTAAATCTTTTGCGAACTGCTCCAGTTCAAAATCTGCCTCCGGCAGATAGATGAGTACCGGATTATCCCCCTCAAACTTGCGGGCCAGGGCGCTGGCTGCCGTAAGCCATCCGGCATGGCGTCCCATGAGTTCCACAATGGTAACCGCCTTTTGCTGGTACACAGACGCATCCAGCGCAATCTCCCGTACGGAAGCTGCCACATACTTCGCCGCACTGCCGTAGCCCGGCGTGTGATCGGTCTGAATCAGGTCATTATCAATGGTCTTCGGAATACCGATAAACCGAATGTCGCTTCCGTGATGGGCCGCATAGCGGGAAAGCTTGCTGACCGTATCCATGGAATCATTGCCGCCGATGTACAGGAAATAGCCAATCTCCATCCGGCGGAATTTTTCAAAGATCGTCTCATAGAAAGCATCCGTCAGACTCTCCGGAAGCTTGTAACGGCAGGACCCCAGGTATGCCGCCGGGGTCAGCTTTAAAAGTTCCAGTTCTTCTTCGGAAAGGCTCTCGCCCAGATCGATCGTATGATCCTGCAGCATGCCTTCGATGCCGTTCACCATGCCGTATACATGGTCAATCTCAGATGACGCGAGTGCCGCCTTCACGACACCGTAAAGACTTGCATTGATCACAGCGGTAGGTCCGCCAGACTGTCCAACTAATAGATTTTTCATATCTGTCCTCATTTCTGTCTCAATCTGTAACTGGTTGCTGGTATTTCGTTTCATATGTTTCCCTATTATACGGACATTTGAAGATGATTGCAACCTTATTTCTTTTCGTCAAAAAAATAATTCGCTGACAGAAGTTCCTGAAAATGACAGGATTATCGCCACGAACGAGGGAATGATCATGGAAAATGTGTATGTTTTGGCAATTACAAGTAATATGCTACTCACAGATTCTTGTACACTCCACAGTCGTTAATTCCCGAAATAGCCTTCGGTACAGACTTACGATTCCTCTTCCATCAATTTTCCCCATCCCCCACACCCCCTTATTTTAAGCCAAAAAATAAGCCCCAGCGCGTTCTCGCGCCGGAGCTTACTAAAAAGGGGAGGATAAGTATTTCTCTTTTCTTTGGTACTACTCTTATTATGTCCTCCAGTCCTGCTCTTATACATTGCCGAAAAAATTTTATTCTTTTTCTTCGATCGTTACACCATCGTAAAAGTATTTCAAAATTCCTTCGTATCCCATACCGGCCTTTGCCATGGCCTGGGCGCCATTCTGGCTCATGCCGACACCGTGACCATAGCCGCCGCCGTAAACGCGAAACTGAGCCACACCGTTTTCATCGGTTCCTGTCTCTTCTATGGTAAGGAACCCGCTTGGCAGCAAAGACCAGCCCTCAGAGGTTTTTCCATCCATGCGGTTCAGCGTCAGGGAGGAATCCCCCAGAGCACTGCGAATGGCATTCTGCCCGGATATGATGGTTTCGCCATCGCTTCCCTTTACCAGAAGCTTCATGGCAACGCCACCAGGCCCACGTTCTGTTACGGACACTCCAGTTACTGTTCCCACACCGCTCACATGGGAGGCGATAATGGTTCCATTGGTTTTAAAATTCCACCGGTATAACGGATAGGAGGCATCATATGCCGGAAAATCCTTATTTTTAATAAAGGAAGCAAATTCTTCCTCATCCGCAAAGCTCAGACGGCTTCTGGCCGTCTGCAGGCTTAAGCAGCGCAGATAGGGCGTATCTTCCGGGTCACTGTCCCAGATTGCCGCATTCGTCGTGGTTCCGCAGGAAGTGGAAAAGTAGTAAGCCGTGATCGGATTTCCGTCATAATACAGCATTTTTCCATAGGTTTCCTGTACTGCCTGTGCCGTTTTCTCATCCGGTTCTACGTTGTTGTATACCTGAAACTGGGTGCTGTCATCAATCTGGGCACCGTAAGCACTGTAAGTGTTGCTCTTTCTCTGCATAAACGCGTAGGTTCTGGCACAGACTGCCTGCGCCTTCAAAGCCTCTTTTTCATAGCTGGATGGCATCTCGCTGGGAATGACCTTCTTTAAGTAATCCTCCAGTTCCAGTTCATTCACCAGTACCAGGCCATCATCCGTATCCAGGATTTCCAGACGGCCGGCATAAGACGGCTGTCCCTGGGCACGGTTTAAACTGGTCACGGTAAGCTCACTTCCGTCCTGTGGTTCCAGGATCAGACGCTGTGCGCTGCAGGTTCCGTCTCCACTGGTCACAGAAACCACAGACCCTGGATCTAGCATGGTTTCCGAATCTCCCTGTACTTTCCTGACACTGCCCGGGCAGGTGATCTCAATACGCTCATGATACCGGCTCTGAAAGCCATCTCCCAGGATCAGAACACGAATCTGATCAGCCGCATCCTCCCGTTCTTTGATCACCGCACAGATTTTCCCCTTTGCTACCACGAATTCCTGGCTGTCACTTCCCACCAGAATATCCGAAAGCTGCTGCCGTTTAATATCACCGTAGGTTTTTAATACCTTGTATTCCTCATCTAACGGCACGCTTCCGTAACCTTCCAGTTCAATCGCCGTATCCTGTACAGAAAGGACCTTTCCGCTGATCCGTTCTTTCTTCACAGACACCTTTGCGATTTTTCCGTGTTCCATAGTCAGATCTGCCAGGTTACCAATCAGCTCTTCTGTTTTTTTATAGCTCTTGCGAAACGGGATTTTTCGCTGAATATCTCCGATATATACCATAAGGCCCTGATTGTCTCCATCCAGAATCCATACATTCCGGTACAGCGTATTCTGCCCTTCATCCTTTTGTACATGGATCAGTTCTGTATCCCGCACCCAGACAGTCAGCTCATGGTCCACATAGGAGTCCAGAGACAGGCCATAAAAGGTAAGCGTTCCAAGACTGGTATACGCCGTCCAGGCCGGACAGCCCTGAATGTTTTCCGGAGTTCCGTATATGCGGATGCTTTCTGTATGTACCGTTTTCTCCGGATCCAGCTCTTTTAGCAGGGAGTCGTAAAGAAGCCACCAGTCTTCCTCCGGATATGCCTTTGTTCCATTGCGACGATTTTCGGACACAAGCCGTTTCAGACTGCCAGACGCCTGCTCTGCGATCCGGGCCGCCTCGCGGTATGTCAGGAGGCCCTCTGCACGTTCCCGGTCCGCCGGAGTCTCCGCTTCATCCAGATACCCGTTTTCATACAGGTAATCCAGATAGGGAACATACCACTCTCCTACCTCATCTGCTGCAAAATGCGACGCTCCATATTCTTTTTCCCAGTTTTTTAGTTCTTCCGGTGACAAAAGAGCAAGGGCGACTGACTTTGCAGCCGCCGCCCTGGTAATTCCTGATTTTTCTGGTTCACAGATTAAGATCACCAGGATTAATGTCAGGACGATCACCGGAATTCCAAGAATCCACCGGATCATATTCCATTTTTTCATAAAATCCTCTATTTTTTAATATAAGTCTGTTCTGTTTCGTCAATATAATTCAGCCTGTCGTATTCGTTAAGATTGCCCGACAATGCCTTTTTTCCAAGCCGCCAGGTGGTGAACTCCGTCACCAGACGGTACATGACCGCAAAAGTCGGAACACCAATGATCATGCCCACAAATCCCATCAGGCCGCCAAACAGCAGGATAGAAAACAATACCCAGAAGCTGGAAAGCCCGGTGGAATCTCCAAGGATCTTCGGTCCGAGGATATTGCCGTCAAACTGCTGCAGCAAAAGAACGAAGATCAGGAAATACAGACATTTCATCGGATCAGATAACAGGATCAGGAATGCGCTTGGAATGGCACCGATAAACGGTCCGAAAAATGGAATCACATTGGTCACACCGACAATCACGCTGACCAAAAGGACATATGGCATATTGGCAAAGCCAAGAAGCACAAAGCAGATCAGGCCGATGATCAGGGAATCCAGCAGCTTGCCAATGATGAATCCGCCAAATACCTGATGCACATACCGTCCTTCCTCTATCACTTTATTCGCGATTTTTAACGGAAATACCCCATAGATGATCATTTTGGCCTGAGCAAGCAGCTTTTCTTTCATATTCAGCAGATAAACCATGACAATGAGGCCAATGAGGATATCAAACACCGCCCGCACCACCAGTACCACGCCGCTCGACACACTGCCGATGATCCGGTAAATATTCGGCACTACCACATTCGTCAGCCAGTTCTGCAGATAATCTGCCGCCGCGCCGTAATGCTGCATCACCTGCTGCTCCAGGTCCGGATTGTCTGCCAGAATCTTTTCCAGCCAGATTTCCAGATTGTTAATACTGGATGGCAGGGTCTCCATGACACCACGGATGCTGCTGATGAGCTGCGGAATCAGCATGGAAATAAGGCCAACCACCACGGCAACCAGCAAGCACATGCTTGCCAGTGTGCCAAGAAAGCCTCCCAGCCTCTTCCGGCCCTTCTCATCCGGAATGATGTCCTTCGTCAGCTTCATAACCGCAGCCTGTACCCGGTTGTAAACCGGATTCAGCAAATAGGCAAACACTGCTCCGTAGATAACCGGCGCAAGGATGTGCGCGATTTTTGCGCCCAGTGCCGCAACCAGTGACCAGCGTATAACCACAAACACCGCCGCAACCAGAAGCAGCAGAACCGCCAGTGCGGTCACCCCCCAGTATATGTATGTGCGGTACTTATCATTCTTCATATTTGTGTTTCCTTTCATGGAATCAGTATTGCCTGAAAAAACAGACGCTAATCATATTTTCCTTTTATCTGCCACAAAACGGCAACACCGCATTGGTATTTATAGTTTAACACACAACGGCATAAAGATAAAGTTAAGATAAAATAAACTGTACCGAATGATACAGAAACAAGCATAATAATAATAAAAGCAGCGGGTTCTCCGCTGCTCTTTTCTCTTTTGTAATCCCGAATGTGCCGTTCTTACTTATTGACGCCTAGCAAAGCTAGGTGGGCAACCGCACGCTGGTTTCTGCCTTCCACTCAATGGAGGCCTGACATCTGCCGGCAGATATAGGAATCCCTTAGTCAGTAATGTAGGTTCAAAATGGGTAAGGTTGTCGAACACTTCAGGAATTACTTACTGTCTCGTTTGTTCTGAACTGATTATACAACATGTAGTGTCCTTTTTCAAGTTCCTTTTCAAAACATCCTTGAGTTTCCAGTTCATCTGTGTTTTCTTGCTTTTTCGCGCAGGTTCTTGTATACTGAAAACCACATTCATATATCATTTCCAAGATTGGAGCACCATCATGTCAGACCAGACTTTATCCTATTTTCAGAAACAGATTCACCATTGCCAGCTCTGTCCCCGTATGTGCGGCATTGACCGCGGCATCCAGAGCGGTTTCTGCCAGGCTCCGTCCGGTGCGGTAGCTGCCAGAGCCGCACTGCACTACTGGGAAGAACCCTGCATCAGCGGCACCCGGGGAAGCGGCACTGTATTTTTCAGCGGATGTACTCTGCGCTGCTGCTTCTGCCAGAATCACAAGATCAGCCGCGACCTATACGGCAAAGCACTGACTGCACGCGAGCTGGCCGATGTCTTTTTGCGCCTTCAGGATCAGGGTGCCAACAATATAAGTCTGGTAACCGCCACCCATTTTCTGCCCTGGATCATCCCGGCACTGGATCTTGTCAAAGACCGGCTGAGCATTCCTGTTGTCTACAACTGCGGCGGTTATGAACGGACAGAAACGATCGAGGCGCTGAAGGATTATGTGGATATCTGGCTTCCGGATCTTAAATACGAAAGCTCTGAACTGTCTGCGCGCTACTCACAGGCACCTTTCTATTTCCAGGCTGCTGCGAAGGCAATTGCGCAGATGATACGCCAGACCGGGAAACCGCACCTCAAAGAGGTACCAGGAGAAGTAGCTCCGGTCATGGACCGCGGAGTCATCATCCGGCATCTGGTGCTTCCCGGCAACAAAGAGGACTCCATCCGGCTGATGCACTGGATGGCAGAGCAGCTGCCAAAGGACAGCTTTTACATCAGCCTTATGAGCCAGTATACCCCCTATGAACAGAATCCGCAGTTTCCGGAACTGAACCGCCGCATCACCAGCTACGAATACCAGAAGGTTGTGGATGCCGCCCTGGATCTCGGACTCACACAGGGATTTATGCAGAAAAAAAGCAGCGCCAAAGAAGAATATACACCGGCCTTTGATCTGGAAGGTCTGTAATATCCTGCGCAGCTGCGCTGCTAGACACGCTGTTTCACACATAATTTAAGCGGATACCAAAGGTCTACATCTTTGATATCCGCTTTTAATTCACTTCGTCCACTGGACTGTACCTCACTTTTCAATTTATAGGTTTTCTTATTCAGTTTTTGTTTTCTTTGACCCTCTGACTGTTTCTTATCTGATGTTTGTTTCTTATTTTCTTCCTGTCCGATTCTGAAATCTATCACCCTAACTGCACTTTCTCGTCATACAGCTAAAACAATTCTTTTCAGTTTTTAACAGGTTTCTCAAATGAAGTTTGTCAGGTTTCGTTCTGGTCTGTCAGAAAACTTTTTAAATACTGTTAAGCTATTTCGGTGGTCCGTACCTCCTTTTCTTAGATTTTTTGAAATCCGTTTCGTTCCCGGATTTCTGATCTGGAGTTTTCTGCTCCTTTTTGTTTCTCTTTCTTTGTTGTCTTTATAATATCAGATTAATCCGGATATGTCAATACAATTTTTCAATCTTTTTTACATTATCTTTAAGTTATCAACCATCATTCAAAGTGATGGCTGATAACTCAGCAAATATAGATCATTTATGAAAAATGTCATTCTATATTTTTTTCATTACCTCATATTTCATCATCGGATTTTTCTTTCGCATCAGCGATAACGCTGTCCAAAAACCATCAGTACACCGCCGGCTCCTGCACCAGCAGCGTGGGATAACCTGCAGCCCGCAAGGTCTTTTCCATCCAGGCCGCATTATCCAGATTTAAGTAGGCACCTACCCGTACCTTATAAAGGCCATCCTGGTAAACAAGAAATGCCGGATAGCCGGCGGCCTGCAGCTGGCTGAGCAGTCCCTGGGCCAGATCTTTCTCTGCATATGCACCTACCTGGATCTGATAATACTCCTGCTGCCCTTCCGGACTTTGCAGCGTCATCAGGATCCCTCCCGCAATGGCTTGTGCTGTGTGTTCAAAGCACTCATCAAACCGCTGATTATCTGCCTCATTGTCCAGAAATCCCACCTCCACCAGAACTGCCGGCATCTCCGTTTCACGAAGAACAATCAGCCCCGGACGCTCTATGCTGCCAAGATCAGTCCAGCCGGCCTGCCCAAGCTCTGTATTGATATTGGCAGCCAGACGCTCTGCTTCCCCGCCTTTTGAAAAAATCAGGCTTTCTGTTCCAGAAGCGGTTCCGGGAACTGGCATGGCATTTCTGTGAAATGATACAAAGTAATCCGCGTCCCAGTTATTTGCCATCTGGGCCTTCTGGAGCGGACTCTGATACACATCCTGCACTCTGGTATACCCCACATCAACTCCATGATCATTCAGGATCTGTCCTACGGCCAATGCCATCCGCAAAT
Source organism: Clostridium sp. AF27-2AA (assembly GCF_003478505.1). GTDB lineage: Bacteria > Bacillota > Clostridia > Lachnospirales > Lachnospiraceae > Brotaphodocola. Next base: position 179,009 of record NZ_QUFI01000001.1, on the reverse strand, counting down.
TATCATTCTTCTCCTGGCGCCCCTGATAAACAGCGCCCGGATCTGTGGTTCCACCATGACCGGCATCTAAAATCACTTTCTTTGTCTCCGCCAAAACAAAAACTTCCCTTCCATATTGCTCTCTTACTACAATATGAGAGGGAAGTGTTGTCTGTGTCTGGCAGAATCCATCCACCTACTCTTCTACATCCACCCCACGCGGACCCACATGGGTGGAAAATACGATCTGGGTGCTGGTCTTTCCGAATTTCTGCAGCTGCCCAATGAAAATATCCAGTTCCATGGTACTCTGGAACGCAACCTTAAGCAGCATGGAATACTCTCCCGTCACACAGTTGCACTCCAGCACATTCGGAATGCTCTCCGCGTAAGCATAAAACTTTGGCTTATCCTCCGGTGTTACATCCAGATTGATAAAGGCAATGATATGATAACCAAGCTTCATTGGGTCAACCTGCGCGTGGTACCCGGCAATGACGCCGTCTTTCTCCAGCTTCTCAATGCGGGCTGATACAGCCGGAGAAGAAAGGAAGGTATTTTCCGCTATGGTCTTTAATGAAACCCGGGCATTATCCTGTAAAAGTTTTAAAATTTTTCTGTCGATATCATCCATAACCATATGTCTCCTCTCAAAATCAGTGGATGCGCCACTGGCGCTGCTCCAATATACACAGCAATGAAAAAGGCGCCCGAACCTGTTGTTCGAACGCCTTTGCTCTCATCACTTAATCTTATTCTGTATCATACCCTCTTATCGCCCGCTTGTCAATAAATAAATTTAAGATTTTAAACTATCCTATGAGAAACAGCAGAACGCTTCCCGCAAGAAAGAACCAAAAACCAGGCGCCTTCAGGCAGGTCAGCACCATGTTTTCTTCCCGGCGGACCCATCCGGAAAACCAGTGAATCTGGCGATAATGGGATGCAAGAATGATCACCGCGATCACCATGCTGACATAGGCAAAAATGTTCAGGCATCCATATCCAAGAAATGCGAACAGATTTCCCGCATCTGAGCTTCTGGATAATACCACAGGCAAAACTCCGCCCAGAAGATTGATCAGCATATGCATGGCAATATTGTAGCGGATGCGTCCGGTCGTGCTGTACATCCAGGCAAAGACCGCGCCAAGGATTGCCGCATAAAAAAACTGATAAAAATTTCCATGGAAAAGTCCGAAAAACAGACCGGAAAGCACAACTGCAGTTTTCTGTCCGTACGGTACCAGGCGATCCACCAGATACTTTCGGAATACCAGTTCTTCCATGACTGGGGCAATGATCACCGAGGTAAGAATGATCATGCCCACATCCATCTGTCCAATAACATCCGATACCGGATTGCTGTAGTCCGCCCCCTTAAGTTGGCCGGCCGCTTCCATCAGAAGGCCGCCAATCACATTCCCAAGATAGGTGAGTCCATAGCATAAAACCAGCATTCCAAAAAACTGTCCCACACGGATTTTCTTTTTTTCTTTCATTTCACAGGACGGAATTCGTCCCATCAGCCAGGCAAACAACGGAAATCCGATTCCGTACATAGCAAATTCTGACACCAGAAGAGCCGCACGCGTAAACGCACGGCTCTCCCCAAAGATCAGAACAAACAGCTCAAGCAGCGCTCCAAAAAGGAGCTGCGCTGCTGTGGAAGCCGCCAGGAATGCGGTATAGGCCCAGCATATCCTGGAAATCTGTCTTCTGGTATCCATAAATTATACATCCAGTTTGTCAACCTTGGCTGCTCTGGCCTCGACTTCCTTCTTCTGGATGTCGCCAGGAGCCTGCTCGTAACGGCTGAACTCATACTCGTATAAGCCGATGCCGCCGGTCATGGAGCGCAGGTCAGTATTATAGCCAAACAGCTCAGACATTGGGATATCAGCCTCGATCACCTGTTTGCCGTGATGATCGGAATTCATACCCAGAACACGTCCTCTTCTGCGGTTTAAGTCACCCATAACATCACCGGTAAATTTATCCGGGACTGTTACTTTTAAGGAAGCGATTGGCTCTAAGAGAACCGGGTTCGCATCCATAAAGCCCTTCTTAAATGCCATCATGGCAGCGGTCTTGAATGCCATCTCGGAGGAATCTACCGGATGATAAGAACCATCTACCAGAGTTGCCTTTACGCCAACTACCGGATATGCGGCCAGAGGACCTTTTACGCAGCTTTCTGCCACGCCCTTTTCAACTGCCGGGAAGTAGTTCTTCGGAACTGCGCCGCCGAATACTTTCTCCTCGAATACATACGGTTTTTCCAGGTCACCGGACGGTTCAAAGATCATCTTAACATCACCGTACTGGCCATGTCCGCCGGACTGCTTCTTATATTTGCCCTGAACCTCAACTTTCTTTCTTAAGGTCTCACGGAACGCAAATTTCGGTTTGCTGAGTTCAATCTCAACTTTGTAGCGGCCAAGAAGCTTGCTGACTACCACCTCTAACTGCTGGTCACCGATGCCGTATAACAGGAGCTGGCGATTCTCTTTATCATTGACAGACTTTAAGGTTAAATCCTCTTCCATGAGTTTTGCCAGCGCGCTGGAAACCTTATCCTCATCGCCCTTGGTTACGGTCTTGTAACGCATGTATGTATACGGAGTGGAGGTCTGCGGTTTGTGGTATACGATCGGCGCGGAACGCAGGGCAATGGTATCACCAGTCTGGGTCACACCAAGTTTTGCAACTGCGCCGATATCACCCGCGCGCAGCTCCGGAACCTCAATGGTGTCCTTGCCGCGAAGCAGATACAGCTTGCCGACTTTTTCTTCGGTGTCCTTATTGACGTTGTAGATAGTGCTGTCCGGCTTTAAGATACCGGTGCAGACCTTCATCAGGGAATATTTGCCGATGAACGGATCTGCGATGGTTTTGAATACTCTTGCGGATAAGGAAACCTGATCGTTGTATTTTGCGGTGAAGCGCTCTCCGGTGGAGACATCAACACCGATACACTCGAATTTGTCCGGAGTCGGAAGGTAACGGTCAATGACCTGTAAGAGGGTCTTAAAGCCCTGGCAGTTCACGCCGGAACCCATCAGGACCGGAACGATGGAACCATCTATTACATGTTCCCGCAGAGCGCCCTGGATTTCTTCCAGTGTAAACTCCTCACCAGAGAAGTAACGCTCCATATACTCCTCGCTGGTCTCTGCCACTGCCTCTAAGAGAGCGTCTCTGGCAATACCCAGGTTTTTCTGGGAGTAATCAGGAATCTCGCATTCTTCGTAATCACTCAGATTGGTGAAACGTCTGCCGGCCATCTTGACTACGTTTACATATCCGACAAACTTTTCATTTTCACGGATCGGGAGCTGGAACGGAGCAATACTTCTTCCGAACCGTCTTTCTAATTTCAGTACAAGTTCTCGGAAGCTTGCATGGTCATCGTCCATGTTGGTGACGAAAATAACGCGTGGCAGTTTGAGCTTATCACACAGCTCCCATGCCTTTTCCGTGCCGACCTCGATGCCTGCCTTACAGTTTACAACGATGATCGCTGCGTCCGCCACACTGACTGCTTCTTCTACTTCGCCGACAAAGTCAAAGTAACCCGGAGTGTCCAGGATATTGATCTTCATCATGCCTTCATCGCCCTGATACTCTAACGGGATCAGAGACGTGGAGATGGAAAACTGACGTTTGATTTCTTCCTTGTCATAGTCACTGATGGTGTTACCGTCAGCAACCTTGCCCATGCGCTTGGTGACTCCGGTTACCAGGGCAAGCGCTTCTGCAACCGTCGTCTTGCCGGCCCCGCCGTGACCAAGTAAAACGACGTTTCGGATCTGTTTTGTACCATAAACGTTCATATAATTCCCTCCTGTACATCAAATTTAGTCTATGAAGATATTCTACTAAAAAAGTTTGAAAATTTCAAGTAGAATATACGATTTGCACAAATTATTTTTCTGTATTTTTTCGTATCGTCTGATACGTCCATGTTTTCGGTAATGCTTTTTTGCATTTATACTATCGCAGTTTAAAGCAATAAAGCATTGACAACATTTTCAGATTAGCATAGAATAGCAGATAGCATTGAAAGTAACCTATGACAGGAGAATTCTGATATGAAAGACACCACATTTGGTTTTATCGGTCTGGGGCTGATCGGCGGTTCCATTGCCAAAGGCATTAAGCGCGCCTGCCCGGATGCCCGGATCATGGCATATATGCGCACCCGCGCAAAACTGGAGCAGGCACAGGCGGACGGCATTGTCGACGTAATCCTGGACGGCATTGGAGAACCTTTACGGGAATGCGACATCATCTTTCTTTGCACCCCGGTAGAATACAATGCCCAGTATCTGACACAGATCCGTCCGTTCTTAAGGCCAGGCGCCCTGATCTCAGATGTCGGTTCCACCAAGGAGGATATCCACCGCGTTGTTACCAGTCTTGGTATGGAGGATGTGTTTGTGGGCGGACATCCTATGGCCGGTTCTGAAAAGACCGGATATGAGAACGCTACCGACCATCTTTTAGAAAATGCCTATTATATTGTAACACCCACTGCCCTCTCGTCTGAAACAGACGCAGACCGGATTGTGGCCGTGGCAAAGCTCATCGGTTCCATTCCCATCGTTCTGGACTATCACGAGCATGACCGGATCGTGGCTGCCATCAGCCATCTGCCGCATCTGATCGCTTCCAGTCTGGTAAACCTGGTGAAGGATTCCGACACTCATGACGAGCTCATGAAGCGTCTAGCTGCCGGCGGTTTTAAAGACATCACGCGCATTGCGTCCTCTTCCCCGGAAATGTGGGAGCAGATCTGCATGACCAATACCGGCAATATCATTGACATGATGGAAGATTACATTGCTTCCCTAAAGCAGATCCTGCATTCCTTAAAGGAGCGCCAGGGGCATGATATCTATGAGCTGTTCGAGACCTCCCGCACCTACCGCAATTCCATCTCGGAAAGCCGCCGCGGTTCCGTTACACCGGAGTATGCGTTCACGGTCGATATCGTGGACGAACCTGGCGCGATTTCCACTCTGTCCTGCATCTTAAGCGCCCGCGGCATCAGCATCTGCAATATCGGTATCAACCACAACCGGGAGCAGGGTGAAGGAGCCTTAAAGATCGTCTTTTATGATGAAGCTTCCATGCAGCAGGCATGGGCGCAGCTGAAAAAATACAATTACGAACTGATTCCGAAGCACTAGGGAGGTCCGACATTCCGGTACTCCCGGCTTCTGTCAGGGAAATGGAGTATATTCTTATGAAATTTAACAAAATCAATGGTCTGCGCGGAGAAGTCTCCATTCCTGGTGACAAATCCATCTCTCACCGCAGTGTCATGTTCGGTTCCCTGGCCAAGGGCACCACAAGGATCACAGGCTTTCTGCAGGGTGCCGACTGTCTCTCCACCATCTCCTGCTTCCAGAAAATGGGTGTTTCCATTGAAAATCTCGGGGATACGGTTCTGGTACACGGAAACGGCCTGCACGCTTTAAAAAAACCGGATCGGGTTCTAGACTGCGGCAACAGCGGCACTACTACCCGCCTGATTTCCGGCATTCTCTCCGCCCAGGATTTTTCTGTAACCCTCACCGGTGATGCCTCTATCCAGAAACGTCCAATGAAGCGGATCATGGAGCCTTTAAGCCAGATGGGCGCTGACATTACAAGCGTAAACGGCAACGGCTGCGCGCCGCTTCTCATTCACGGGCAGAAACTTCACGGCATCCATTACCAGTCTCCGGTGGCATCCGCCCAGGTCAAATCCTCCATTCTTCTGGCTGGTCTTTACGCAGAAGGGGAAACAAAGGTGACAGAACCGTCCCTCTCCCGCAACCACACAGAACTGATGTTAAAGGAATTCGGCGCGGATGTCTGCACGGAAGGCACCACCGCCATCATCAAACCGGCTGGCGAACTCTTTGCCAAAGACATTGCAGTTCCGGGCGATATCTCTTCTGCTGCTTTCTTCCTGGCCGCAGGGCTGATCATCCCGAACTCGGAAATTCTGATCAAAAACGTGGGGATCAATCCGACCCGTGACGGCATGATCCGTGTCTGCCAGGCCATGGGCGGTGACCTGACCCTCTTAAATATCCGCGAGACCGGTGAATCGGTAGCCGACATTCTGGTTCGCGCCAGCAGCCTGCATGGCACCGACATCCACGGTGATATCATCCCGACCCTGATCGATGAGCTCCCCATGATCGCGGCCATGGCCTGCTTTGCAGAGGGTGACACCATCATCCGCGATGCTGCCGAATTAAAGGTCAAGGAATCCAACCGCATTGCCGTCATGGTCGAAAATCTAAGTGCCATGGGCGCTGACGTGGAGGAAACCAAAGATGGCATGATCATCCACGGCGGCAGACCTCTCCACGGTGCCGTCATCGACAGCCACTTAGACCACCGGATTGCCATGACCTTCGCCATCACTGCCGCCCTGGCCGACGGCGAAACCGAGATTCTCGGTGCCGAATGCGTCAACATCTCCTATCCGGATTTTTACCAGGACTTGGAAAAACTCGCTCATTAATTATACGGGACCGGGACGCCTGTGAACAGGCGTCCCTTTCTTTTTTAAGATTCTCTTACAACCTTTTTAAAGTCCTTGGCATCTTTTTCCCAATGGTCTATAATGAACAGCATCGGGCATTTTCTGCCCTGCAGAAGGCCCTTTCAAATTTCTAACTTAGGAGATATCTGACTCATGAAGAAAACACGCATGAAAGCCCTGCTTCTCGGCTGCATCTGTGCGGTGACGACAGCCCTGTCTGCCGTGCCAGCCTCTGCTGCTACCGTTGTTGCAGGTGGTTCCTCATCCACAAACGATCCGGCCCGCACCGCAGCGCCCGGAACCTATAACGAACAGCAGTCCGGCGAAATTTCCGTAGACAAGCCGTCCGCACCGCCCACCGTCTGGGTTGTAGGTGACTCCACCGCAGCCGCATTCAGCGACACCACCTATTACTCCCCACGTTACGGCTGGGGTACCCAGCTTGGCCTTTACCTGCAGGGCGTTAACATCCGAAATCTTGCCATCTCCGGCACCAGTTCCAAATCCTACTCCGACACTGACCAGTACCAGACTCTGCTTCAGAGTGTGCAGGCTGGTGACTATGTGCTGATCGGATTTGGCCATAACGATGAACGTACGGAGCAGGGCCGCTACTCAAACCCAACCGGTTCCGTTTCCACCAGCGGTTCTTTCCAGTACAATCTTTATGAGAAGTACATCAAACCGGTAAAGAGCAAACAGGCAAACCCAATCCTGGTAACTCCGATCGTACGCCGCAACGTAGCCAGCAACTACACCGGTGAGGACGGACACATCACCAACACCAAAAAGAACGAGGAGGGCACCTTCCAGGGCGGTGATTACGCCAAAGCCATCCGCCAGCTTGGTGTCGGCAAGAGCGTTCCGGTTCTGGACTTAACCGCCCGCACCAAAGATGTTTACGAGCGTCTGGGTGCTGATGGCGTAAAGAACCGCCATGCGCAGACCTCCAACCGGGATGTGAGCATCGACAACACCCACACCAATCTCTACGGTGCCCAGTGTAATGCCTGGTTCATCGCGGACGAGCTGTTAAAATCAAACTCCGGCCTGAAAAATTATGTAATTCCCAATCCACAGGTTCCGCAGTATGACAATAACTCATTAAACGCAAATTACCATGCTCAGAGCTTTACTCCTCCGGCAGGCACAAGCAGCATTTTCTCTCCCGCCGGGGACTGGAAGCCAACCGTATTCGGAAACATTGACGGATACGAGTACTTAAACAATATGTACTTCTGCCTCCAGGGCGGCGGTGACAATTCCTTCCATATGGCAGTCGGCACCAACTCCGGTGCCACCAGAGCACAGCAGGCGGGCGGCATCGAACAGGGCAGCGACGGTATCGCAATGTTCTACCGCGAGGTACCGGCTTCCGCGAACTTTACCTTATCCGCAGATATTACCATCAATGCCTACAACGCATCCGTCTTAAATTCCTTCGGACTGATGGTTCGTGATGACATCTACTTAGATACCGTAGTCAACGATACACTGGGCGACTACGTGGCAGCCGGACAGCTTCAGCTCTCCTCTGCTTCCCCTTGGAACTGCTTCGCCAGAAAGAATGGTCAGCTTACTTCCGGCGGTACCGCTTCCCGCGTCTACAAAGCCGGTGAGACCGTTCATGTAGAAATCCGCAAGGGACCGGACGGCTACACCTGTGTATTCGGTGACAACGCGCCGGTATCCGCAGGCTTTGACTTCCCGCTTACTGCAGTCGATTCTGACCGTGTCTATGTTGGCATGTTCGTGGCACGCAGCGCGGATGTAACCTTCAGGAATGTAAATTTAATCTATCAGTAATTTTAAGGGGCATGCCTTCACCGGCGCGCCCCTTTTGTTTTCCATCCGGACAGAAAAAAGGCCGGAGCGTTTTATTTGCTCCAGCCCTTTTGACCGTTTCAGTATTCGATTATCTCTCGTCCGTATCCCAGTTGTGGTATACAGCCTGTACATCATCGTCATCATCCAGAAGATCTAACAGACGGTTCATGTACTTGATATCGTTCTCGTCAGTCAGTTCAACCCAGGTCTGCGGGATCATGGTAACATCAGCCTCCATCATCGGGATGCCCTCTTTCTCCAGGGTCTCACGAACGGCACTGAAGTCGTCCGGATCGGTGATGATCTCGAAGCTGTCCTCCTCCTCGGAGAAGTCCTCTGCGCCTGCGTCTAAAGCCATCATCATTAACTCGTCCGCATCAAGGTCGCACTCTTCCTTGTCAATGATGATCTGACCCTTCTTGTCGAACATGAAGGATACGCTGCCCTGAGTTCCGATGTTGCCGTTGCCCTTGGTAAATGCGCTTCTTACGTTTGCTGCGGTACGGTTCTTGTTGTCAGTTAAGGTATCAACAATAACTGCAACGCCGCTCGGGCCGTAACCCTCGTAGGTCAGTACTTCGTAGTTTACGGAGTTTGCATCACCTGCTGCCTTCTTAATACCACGGTCGATGGTGTCGTTCGGCATGTTGTTTGCTTTTGCCTTCGCGATCACATCACGAAGCTTACTGTTGTTTGCCGGATCCGGACCGCCCTCTTTTACTGCTACGGCCAGCTCACGGCCGATAACGGTAAAGATTTTTCCCTTTGCTGCATCATTTTTTTCTTTTTTGTGTTTGATATTGGCAAATTTAGAATGTCCTGACATAAAATAACGCTCCTTACTTTATACTTTCTCTTTTCGTCCTGAAAAACATCTTTTCTATTTTAACACTATTTTTCTTCGCTTGCAAGAGCCTGCGGCAATTTCGTTACCCGAACTGAATGAATCATCTTGTTCTCCACCTTCAGTACGCAGAAACGGTAACCAAGATACTGGATTTCCGGCTGTTCATCATCTCCCGGAATTCGGTCAAGGCGTGAAATCAGAAGGCCATTGATGGTATCGTAATTCTCCAGGTCTTCCTCCGGAAAGCTGATGCCAAGCTCTTCCTGTGCTTCCTCAAGAGGTGTCATGCCGCTCATGATCAGGGCATCTCCCTCTCCCCGGACAATATACTGCTCATCCACATCATATTCATCCAGAATATTGCCCACAATTTCCTCCAGAATGTCCTCCATGGTAACGATTCCGGCGGTCTGGCCGTACTCATCAATGACAATCTCCATATGGATCTTCTGTGACTGCATCTCCTTGAATAAAGAGTTGATGTTTCGAGTCTCCGGAATGAAATGCGCCGGCCGCAGAACTCCCGGTACATTGGCGATCTCCATCCTGGATTCCTGCAGATTTTCCGCATGGAACAACACGTCCCGCATATGTACAGTACCGATGATGTCATCCAGATCTTTTCCGTAGACCGGATATCTGGAATTTTTTGCCTCTTTCAAAACAAAATGGGCTGCTTCTCTTAAGGACATGGAACCGTCCAGAGCCACAATGTTCTTGCGGTGGGTCATGATATCACCGGCTTCTTTGTCATCAAATTCGAAGATATTGGTGATCATCTCGGCCTCGCTGGACTCCAGCACACCCTGCTCATGCCCCTCATTCACCATATCCATAATATCTTCTTCGGTTACATTTTCCTGCCTGGATTTTATAAACCTCCAGATTGCAACGCCTGCTGCCAGGAAAAACAAAACCACGCCTGCCAAAAGGATCAGGCGCGAATAGCCATCGTCCATACTGATCTTGTTATCTCCTTCTTTTCTCATTCTGTATACACCATACATTTTTGATTGTACGAAACTTCTGCGGCTTCGTCAAGAGAAAACAACGCATTTGCGCCATTTTCCTCGTGCAAGGGATGTTCTGTCATCGCATCGAACTATGTAGTCAGCTCCAGACTCACCCGAAGGGCCTGGTTCACCTGTTCTAACAGTTCATCGTCAATATGGCAGATCCGCTCTTTGAGACGCTGCTTGTCAATGGTACGCAGCTGCTCCAACAGGATCACAGAATCCTTGATCATGTCACTTTTTCGCGCGGACAGCTCCACATGGGTCGGCAATTTTGCCTTGTTCATGCGGGAAGTGATGGCAGCACAGATCACAGTGGGGCTGTGCCGGTTTCCCACATCATTCTGAATGATGAGCACCGGCCGCACGCCTCCCTGCTCCGAGCCTACCACCGGCCGCAGATCCGCGTAATAAATGTCTCCTCGTCTGATAATCACAGTCTCACACTCCGTCACTGGTTTTCAAAGGTATTATTCCCCTCTGCCAGGCGGCGTATACACGGCTGCCCGTTTTTCTATGATTATCTTATTCAGCGAAACAGTCCATGGTTCCCACGACCTTGCCGCCGCGGTAATAAACACGCGGTACGCGTTTGCCGATGTCACAGACCATCTCATAATGGAAACCGCCGCAAAGCTCTGCCAGGCGCTCCATGGTAATTTCTTCATCCCCGTCTTTTCCGATGAGGGTCACCGGTGTATCCACACAGACATCCGAAATATCAGTTACGTCTACCATAAACTGATCCATGCAGACACGGCCGAGGATCGGCGCGCGCTTTCCGCAGATCAGCACATAACCACGGTTGGATAAGCTTCTCGGATAACCGTCTCCATAGCCTACCGGAACGGTAGCAATGCGCATGGTACGCTCCGTCACATAAGTTCCGCCGTAGCTGATTTCCTCTCCCGCTCCGATTTCTTTTACATAAGTAACAAAGGATTTCAACCCCAGTGCCGGCTTTAACGGCACACGCTCTTTCTCTACCTCATCTGACGGATACATACCGTAAATGGTGATGCCTGCCCGGACGTAATTTAAATTAGCCTCAGGCAGATCAATGATACCCGCGCTGTTAGAGCAGTGCTTCATGGGAATCTCGATCCCGCGTTCTTTCAAAAGTTCCACAAAATGCAGGTAACGGCCAAGCTGGCTCATAGCGGAAGTTTTTTCTTTCTCATCGGCCCTTGAAAAATGAGTAAACAGCCCCTCGATTTCAATGCCCGGGAGACTGTTAATTGCCGCCGCAAGGTCCGCTCCAGCTTCATCGGCCTCCATGCCAATGCGGCGCATTCCGGTATCCAGCGCCAGATGGATCTTCGCGGTTTTCTTCAGTCTTACTGCCATGTCAGACAGTGGCTTTGCCTGCTCCATGGTGAAGATGGTCGGGCGGATTTCTTCCTCAATGAGTTCCTGATAACGGGATGGATGGGTCACGCCCAGAATTAAAATCATCTTTTTGATGTCATTGCGGCGCAGCAGCACAGCCTCATCAGCCGTTGCTACTGCATAGCCGTCCACGTAATCCTCAATGGCCTCTGCCACCGGAACGGATCCATGTCCATAAGCATCCGTCTTGATCACGCCGATCATTCCTGTTTTCTGATCAATATTTTTGCGCATGGACTCCATGTTAAATGCGATGGCGTCCAGATCCACCGGTGCGTAAACCCGCGTATACTGCATGTGATTCATAATTTTACTCTGTTCCTCGTTTCTATCTTTTTTACCATTTTCATAGTTCTTTTAAAATGCTGTCTGCCACATCTGTGGCCAGCACACTGTTCTCTCCATACGCTGCTGCCGCATACTGTCCGGCACGCCCATGCACATACACACCGAAGGCTGCTGCCTCTGTGCATTCCATGCCGCGGGCCAGAAGCCCTGCGATCACGCCGGTGAGCACATCTCCGGAACCTCCCTTTGCCATGGCACTGCAGCCACTCTGGTTGATCCAGGCAGCTCCGTCCTTATCGGTCACTACCGTGACTGCATCCTTCAGCACACAGACCGTCCCATAGCGGGCACTGTAGGCTCTTGCCTCTCCCAGCGGATCCTTCTTCAGATCCACAATAGGAATAGAAGTCAGGCGGCTCATCTCGCCCATATGCGGTGTAATGATGATATTCTCTGTAAAATACCGGGTCAGATACGGGTGGGCTGCCACACAGTTTAAGCCGTCCGCGTCCAGCACAACCGGAACGTAGGCATCTGACAACACCGTCTCCAGCAGATATTCCGTGTAGGATTCCTGTCCCAGTCCCGGTCCAATCACGATCACATCAGCCCAGGCACATTCCTGCTCCAGAATATTCTGCATAGCTTCCTCGTCTTCCGGGTCATAGCAGCTCACAATGGCCTCCGGAAGCTGAGTCTGCAGAACCTGCCGGTTCTCCGGTACCGTCAGGATTTTTACCAGACCGGCTCCGGTGCGGTAAGCCCCAAGGGCAGAAAAATACGCTGCCCCGCTCATACCACGGCTGCCCGCAATGACCAGAACTTTGCCGAAGGTGCCTTTATTGCCCTCCGGACGGCGCCTTGGAAGCCAGGTCAGATCCTTTGGCGTGATTAGCTTTGCGTCCCAGCCGCTCTTAAGCAGACTGGCTTCCGGGAATCCGATATCAGCCACCACAAGCTTCCCCGCATACTGTTTGCCCGGGTAAAGAAGCAGTCCGGTCTTTGCGTAACCAAACGTCACCGTAACATCGGCCTCCAGGGCAATCCCCATGATTTCGCCGGTAGTGCCGTGAATGCCGGATGGTGTGTCCACCGCAATGATTCCGGCTCCATACTGCTCCCGCATGGACTCAAGCATTTCCAGTACCTTCCGGTATTCTCCGCCGATTTCCCGGCCAAGGCCAATTCCAAACACCGCATCCAGTATGATGTCACACGGCGCTTCCCTGTATTCTGACACCTTACTCTGCGCAAGATTCAGATTTGCCGCAATCCGTTTCTGCGCCTTCATCTCTTCTGAATCATGTTCCGGATTTCCGGCAAATAAAAGGACTGTCTCATATCCGCGTCCCTGCAGGATACGTCCCGCGGCCACACCGTCCGCCCCGTTATTTCCGGTACCGCACACAGCCAGAATCCGGGCTTTCTTTCCCAGCTTCCGTTCTGCCGCCATACGCTCTGCGGCCTCTGCCACAGCCAGGGCTGCCCGCTCCATAAGTACCATGGATGGAATGCCGACCCCGTTTATGGTGTTCTGATCGATCGCCTTCATCTGCTGTGCCGTTACAGCGTAATCCATGTTCTGTCTCCTCTCCGAATCCGTCCGCTCTCCTGTAAAGGATGGATGGAAACTCAAAAAACCGGCAGGCAGGAGAACTGATCGTATCCCCGCCTGTCGGCTTTTACCTCTGTTACGCTCTGTCTCTAGGACTCTCTCTGAGCTTTCTTTTCCTCTTCCTCTTTCCGGTCCTGCATGCTGCATACCCGATAAGACAGGCGCATAAGACTCTCGGAAAGATGAACATTCTCTACCACAACATCCTCCGGAACATTCAGATCCAGATGGGCAAAGTTCCAGATTCCTTTAATTCCCGCATTGACCAGTCGGTCAGCCAGCTCCGGAGCTTTTGTTTTCGGAATGGTCAGTGCTGCCATCTGAACATCATTATCTTTGATAAACTGCTCCAGATCATCCACTCCGCGGATCTCAATTCCGCGTACCACAAGCCCGATCAGTCTCGGGTTAATGTCAAACATGCCTTTGATCATAAAACCGCGCTTTTCAAAATTTGCATAATTTGCAATGGCCTGTCCCAGGTTTCCGGCACCAATGATGATCAGGTTATGCTGACGGTCAATTCCAAGGATCTTGCCAATTTCTGTGTACAGGTATTTTACGTTATAGCCATAGCCCTGCTGACCGAATCCTCCGAAATTATTTAAATCCTGACGAATCTGGGAAGCAGTCACCTTCATCCGGGTACTCAGTTCATTGGATGAGATACGCTCTACACCTGATTCCAAAAGCTCCCCGAGATAACGGTAATACCGCGGAAGCCTTGTAATAACTGCTTTGGATATCTCTCTGTTTTCCATGCTGCACATCTCCTATACGTAAACTATTGTAGTCTATTATAACCGCTTGCGAAATCTATGTCAATGTTCAAACCATTCCTGAACAAAAAACACGCAGAAAGCTCTTTACAAGTGCCAAATTCCTATATTATACTTGATAAGTCTTATAGTAGAAAACGTAACGAAATGGAGTTATCTATGATTTTATCATGCAATCACATAAACAAAGCCTTCGGCACAGATGAGATCCTGTCCGAAGTATCCTTTCATATAGAAGATCAGGAAAAGGCCGCCATTGTCGGCATCAACGGAGCCGGAAAGTCCACCCTGTTAAAGATCATTGTAGGAGAGCTTGCCGCTGATTCCGGAGAAGTCGTTCTGGCAAAAGGCAAGACACTAGGCTACCTGGCGCAGCACCAGGACTTAGACAGCAGCCGCACCATCTACGAAGAATTAAAAGAAGTCAAGCAGCCCATCATCGATATGGAACAGCAGATCCGCGAGCTGGAAGTCAATATGCAGAACGCCTCCGGGGAAGAACTGGAGCAGATGCTTTCTGCCTACAGCCGTTTAAGCCACACCTTTGAGCTGGAGAACGGCTATGCGTGGAAAAGTGAGCTGACCGGCGTATTAAAAGGCCTTGGTTTTACCGAAGAGGAATTTGACAAAACTGTTTCTACCCTCTCCGGCGGCCAGAAGACCCGCGTGTCCTTAGGTAAGCTTCTGCTCTCCCGCCCGGACATCATCCTTTTAGATGAGCCGACCAACCATCTGGACATGGAATCCATTGCCTGGCTGGAAACCTATCTGTTAAATTACAACGGAGCCGTGATCATCGTGGCCCATGACCGGTATTTCCTAAACCGCGTGGTTACCAAAGTAGTAGAACTGGAACAGGGGCATGCATCTGTTTACCTTGGCAATTATACTGCCTACAGTGAAAAGAAGGCCATGATCCGCGCTGCCCAGATGAAAGCCTGGTTAAGCCAGCAGCAGGAAATCAAACATCAGGAAGAGGTCATCACCAAGTTAAAATCCTTCAACCGCGAGAAGTCCATCAAGCGGGCGGAAAGCCGTGAGAAAATGCTCTCCAAGATCCAGGTGTTAGACAAGCCGGCTGAGATTCAGGATGAAATGCGCATCCGTCTCGAGCCCAACATCGTCAGCGGCAATGATGTGCTTACCATCCGGGACTTAAGCAAATCCTTTGGTACCACGCATCTGTTCTCCCATGTGGACATGGAAGTCAAGCGCGGCGAGCGGGTAGCCATCATCGGCAATAATGGAACCGGAAAGACCACCATCTTAAAAATCATCAACAGCATGCTTCCGGCAGATTCCGGCACCATCACCCTGGGTTCCAAAGTCCATATTGGTTATTACGATCAGGAGCACCATGTCCTCCACATGGAAAAGACCGTGTTTGAGGAAGTCCAGGATGCCTATCCGAATCTGACTAACACCCAGGTCCGCAACATTCTGGCCGCCTTCCTCTTCACCGGAGATGATGTATTCAAGCGCATTTCCGACTTAAGCGGAGGCGAGCGGGGACGTGTCTCCCTGGCCAAGCTCATGCTCTCCGAGGCCAATTTCCTGATCCTTGATGAGCCGACCAACCATCTGGATATCACCTCCAAGGAAATTCTGGAGAATGCGTTAAAGAACTACACAGGAACCGTGCTCTATGTCTCCCACGACCGTTACTTCATCAACCAGACAGCCACCCGCATACTGGAGCTGACCGGACAGACCTTCTTAAATTACATCGGAAACTACGACTACTATCTGGAGAAGAAAGATCTCATGAAAGAGCTCTATGTAGATTCCCAACACACCGAGCGTGACCGCGCCATCGGAACCGCGGCAGCCAATGGCAGCTTAAAGGCCACCGGCGTGCCTGTCATGGCAAAATCTGCCGCTGAAACCGAGGTCAAGCTGGACTGGAAGGCCCAGAAAGAAGAACAGGCCCGCATCCGCAAACGCCAGAATGACTTAAAAAAGGTTGAAGACGAAATCCATAAATTGGAAACCCGAGACGGTGAAATTGATGAGCTTCTTTCACAGGAAGAAATATATACAGATGTAGCCCGTCTCGTAGAACTCAATAACGAAAAAGAGTCCCTCCAGAAAAAACTGGAAGAACTCTATGAAACCTGGGAGGAGCTGGCAGAATAACCTGCCGGCTCTTTTTTCTGTGCTGCTACTGCTCATTCTCAATCTCACGGAACACACGATCCAGCTCCGCGATCAGATCCTTCACATTCTCAATACCTACAGACATGCGCAGGGTTGCGTCGGTCAGGCCGTTTTTCTCCTGAATCTCCTTCGGAACATCTGCATGGGTCTGGGTCGTCGGATAGGTCAGAAGGGTCTCCACGCCGCCAAGGCTCTCGGCAAAGCGGATCATGCGCACTTTGCCGAGAATGCCCAGGGCAAAGTTTTTATTTTCCACCTGGAAGGTCAGCATTGCGCCGTATCCGCGGCTCTGGCGTTTCATGATCTCATGACCCGGATGGTCTTCAAAGCCCGGATAGATGACCTTTGTCACATGCTTCTGTGCTCTCGCCATTTCGCGATCTCCATGGCATTCTCCTGGGAACGGTCCATACGAATGCCCAGAGTCTTGATTCCCCGCAGCACTAGCCAGCAGTCAAACGGCGCAAGCCCTGCTCCGGTGGTTTTGATCAGGAACCGGAGCTTCTCGCTGATATCGGTGCGTCCGGTCACCAGAAAACCTGCCAGTGTATCGTTGTGACCGCCGAGATATTTGGTACCGCTGTGTACTACAATGTCGGCGCCCAGATCCAGCGGATTCTGTAAGTATGGAGATAAGAACGTATTATCCACTATGAGAAGAAGGCCATGGCGCTTCGCGATGGCAGAAAGGGCGGCAATGTCCACCACATTCATCATCGGATTCGTCGGGGTCTCCACATAAATAGCCTTTGTATTTTCCTGAACAAACGCTTCCACATCTTCTTTCGCGCAGTCAATTCTGGAAAAGCAGATGCCATTTTTGGTGGATACATGATCAAAAAGACGAATGCTGCCTCCGTAGAGATCGGAATCAATAATGAGATGGTCCCCCGGCGCAAACAGCTCCATCAGCATGGTAATAGCCGCCATACCGCTGGAAAATGCCAGCGCGTCCACGCCATTCTCAAGGGATGCAACCACCTTCTCCAGATGCTCTCTGGTCGGGTTCTGCAGCCTGCTGTAATCAAAACCGGTGCTCTGTCCCACTGCGGGATGCGCGTAGGTCGCAGTCTGGTAGATCGGATAGCTGATAGATCCGAAATGCTGAATGGAAGCCTCATCTTCTTCCAGATGAATACACTTTGTCTCAATCTCTCTTTCCATATGCTCTTTTGTATCTCCTATCTGTTTGATGGGTTTATTATCACTGACTCCGCCAGATTTGTCAATACCTGTTAATTTCCATCTTTCTGATGTAGAATCTTCTCCAGTTCCTCACATACTTCCGGAAATTTCCGGGCAAGCTCTTCTGTTTTCTCACCACTTACGTAATCTGAAAACAGCTTTCCAAAACAGAACGCCGTGTTTTCTGCGTAATAATCCGGAATTTCCAGAATATCCTGCAAAACCGATCCGGCTTTCCAGTACTCCAGCATCATGGTACTGTTTTCCCGGTAACACCCGGCTCGGTAGCCCACATACTCCCCAAAAGCCTGCAAAACAGAATCCGCGTCGCAGAACTTTACTTTCTTATAGCGCCGGTCCGTACTGTAGCGCACATAGTAAATGCCAGAGGACGTAGAAGGCGCGGAAAAATACTGTTTCTTCTTATAAAAAAGAAACTCCCATCCATCTTCCACAAACTGTTTCTGCCACCCACGCGGAACCTCGTACAGATAATCGGTAATAAGATCTTTATCCATCGAATCCGGCCGCTCTGTGCCGATCACACGGATCGCGTGTTCCTTCTCTTCCTGACCGTTTTCCCCCAGAAATTTCAGATCCACATACTGGTTGTATGCCATATGACCGTTGCTGAAAAAGAAATAGCGGACTCCGTCTATGTCACGCTGGCCGCCGGTCTGAAGCCAGCCGCGCTCATCAAACCAGTACCACTCCCCTTTATCATACAGCCAGCCCGTATGAAGACTGCCATCTGCCTCCTGATAAGTCCAGTGGTGATCTTTTCCGTAATTCCAGTTTTTGCCTCCGTTTCCCGGAGCATCCATTCCAAAAGCAGGACAGGAAAAAAGAAGCAGAAAACCAGACAATAAAAAGGCTGTCTGAAATCGCGTCATGATGTTCCCCCTTCCGTTTGTTCTATGGAAAGAAATATAGAAAAAGAGGGGCGCCCGAAAGCGTCCCCCTTCTGAAGTCTTTTTATGAGCAAGACGATAAGCCGGGTTATGTCGTTGAATGGTCATCTATCTAGACCAGATGTCACCACCTGGTTCAAGCGACCTACCCGAAAGCAGACGGGCCGCCTTATGCTTTCTGTTCGGTCTTGCTTCGAATGGGGTTTACATGTGCCCCGTCTGTTACCAGACGGGCGGTAGTCTCTTACACTGCCCTTCCACCCTTACCGGCAAAGCCGGCGGTATATTTCTGTTGCACTGTCCCTGGAGTCACCTCCGCCAGACGTTATCTGGCACTCTGCCCTGTGAAGCCCGGACTTTCCTCTCCCGCAGCCTTTCGTTTCTGCGGCAGCGACCATTTGTCTTACTCAATGTTCCTTATTCTATCATTATTCCCCTGCACTGTCAAGTTCAGACCTTAAAACAGCTTCCGCCAATAAACTCCCGGATCAGGGAATTATGGGGAATTTCCTCACTGCTGACACCCAGGAAATAATCCAGGAATTTCAGCAGGCGTTTTGCCTCAACATACTCAGCACTGTCCCGCGGCACAGAAAACAGCACCGGCTCCGCATACTGTTTCAATACAGAAAGCTCATATACCAGAGCTGAGTTGAACATGACATCTGCATCCTCCTGGTATGGGAAAATGTTCTCTTCCTCCCCACGGCGCACCGATGGCCACATGCGAATGGTATCCTGGGCAGAAGCGCCTCTGGTTCTTGCATCCCGCACGATCCGGCGCAGCAGGCGCCCATCTGTGGTGGGAATGCGGTTGTGCTCATCAATGTTTAACTGAGTCAGGGCGCTGATGTAAATCTTGAATTTATTCTTTCTCGGAAGCGCATAGGAAAGCTTTTCATTCAGGCAGTGAATTCCCTCGATCACTAACACATCATCCGCACCCAGCGTCAGATAATCTCCGTGATACTCCCGTTCACCTTTAATGAAGTTATATTCCGGCATTTCTACTGTTTTTCCCGCCAGAAGGTCCGTCATATTCTGATTGAACAGCTCCACATCCAGGCATTCCAGCACCTCATAATTGTAGTTGCCATTTTCATCCCGCGGACTGTCTACCCGGTTCACAAAATAATTGTCCACCGCGATTGGATGCGGTTTTAAACCCTTCGCCTTCAACTGAATGGAAAGACGATGGGAAAAGGTAGTCTTTCCAGAGGAAGACGGACCGGCAATCATCACGATTTTCTTGTCTGGACGGCTGGCAATCTGCTCCGCGATATCACCGATTTTTTTCTCCATCAGCGCCTCCTGCATCAGGATCAGCTCACTGATCTTTCCGTGACAGATCACATCATCCAGAGCGCCTACCGTTGGTACCTCCAGCTGTCTCCCCCAGCATTCCGTCTCATCCAGCACCACGGCCAATTTCTCCCGGTCGCGGAACTCTGCCACATGCTCCGGATCTTTCTGATCCGGCAGAAGCAGCATCATGCCATCCCGGTACAAAATCAGATCAAAATATTTCAGATAGCCAGTGTTCTGCACCATATAGCCATAGTAATAATCTTCAAAACCACCGATGCTGTAGAGGTTTACTCTGGATACTCTGCGGTAATGGAACAAACGCTCTTTCTCATACATGCGGTGGCGCCGGAATATCTCAATGGCTTCGTCGGTCGTCACATTCCGCTTCATGATAGGAATCTGTGCTGCCACATACTCCTGCATTTTTGCTTTGATCCGGTCCACCAGCTCCTGCGTTTTCTCAAAATCTCCGTCCGACTCAATAAACAGGCCATTGGCAATCGCATACTCCACAGATACCTTGCGGATATGCTCTGCCCCCACGACCTCATAGAAGGCCTTTAAGAGGATCAGAATCACACTGCGCCGGTAAGTCTGGATTCCCGGTTTGTCAGCCGCCGTCAAAAACTCCACTCTGGTACCTTCTTTCACCTTCTTGTGAAGCTCCTGCAGTTTTCCGTCCACCGTGGCCAGCAGAATCTCATGAGAGAAACTGGCCTGCACTTCCTTTGCCACATCCTTTAACAAAGTATCCTCACTGTACTGTCTGTTTTCTCCCAATACACATACATGAACCATACGCGTTCTCCTTTCCTTCGATTCCGGCATGCTCCGCCGGTTTCACTTAAAGCACCCGGGCCGGAAAATCCGGTTCTGCCTGAATCACCTCAATAGCACCTTCGGAAACTCGTGCCACATACTCCGCCATAAACGGGATAAAGATATGTTCCAGTCCATAATGTCCCGCGTCGATGATCACCATGCCCTGAGCAGCCGCATCAATGGCATCATGGTGACCGATATCTCCGGTAATCAGTACCTGCGCTTTCTGTTCCAGTGCATAACGGATCATGCTGCCACCGGCTCCGGGTGATACTGCTATGCGGCTGACCGGTTCTCTTACCGCATTGCTTCCATAAGCAAGCACAAACGGAAGGCCAAAGGCCTGCTTCACCAGTTCTGCCAGCGCATCCAGCGTGACCGGCTCTGTCAGAGCACCGGTCTTTCCGATTCCCACCGGTACCCCGCTTACTTCTCCAGTCACCTCCAGCGGATATCCGTCCCGGATTCCCAGACGTTTTGCTGCCAGGTCTGCCATACAGCCTGGTGCCGCGTCAAAATTGGTATGCATGGCGAAATAAGAAATATCTGCCTGTAATAACGTTACGATACGGCGGCTGATAAAATTCGTGTCATTGACCTGTTTCAAGGCCCGGAAGATCAGCGGATGATGGGTCAGCAGAAGATCTGCCTGTTCCCGTACCGCCTGTTCCACCACCCGGTCGGTGGCGTCCAGGGCAACCAGCACCTTTTTGATTTCCTTGTCTCCCCGTCCGGCCAGAAAACCAGGATTATCCCAGTCGCAGGCCAGACTCTTCGGAGCCAGTTCTTCCAATTTTTCAATCAATTCCCTGCAAAGCATGGTATGCCTCCTTAGTCTCTTCCAGTTCATTTATCAGACTCTCCGCGCGTTTTCTCGCGCCGTCTGTTCCACTCCTGCCCAGATGCGCCAGAAGTTCTTCTCCCTGTGCCAGCTCCCGCTCCAGAAACTCCTTTAACACCGGATCCTGTTTCCGGATCAGATCCGCACCGTACCGGTACTCGTATTCGCGTTCGTAGTGCATGGTTCCCGGGCTTACGTGTAAGATCACGTAATATTTTCCTTCATCCAGAAGCATCTCTTCTTCTACAATGGAAAATCCCAGCTCTTCCAGTCCGTGCCGGAACACAGAAAGCTCCGACTGAGGGGAAAGAATATAATGCTTTACACTGTTTCTCACATGGGCTCCATCCCGAAGAATACGCAGCATCAGCTCACCGCCCATTCCGGCAATGATCACCGTGTCAGCCTCCCCAGGCTTTAGCTCCTTCAGACCGTCACTTAAACGCGTTTCGATCTGATCTTCCATATGATATTCCCCTACATGCTCACAGGCTCTCTCAAGCGGACCCTTCCGCACATCCATGGCGACTACATGCTTAACTTTTCCGCTTTCTATAAGACGGATCGGGACGAATCCATGATCCGTCCCCACGTCTGCCGCATATCCTTCTGTTACTCCGGCCGCTTTTGCGGCAATCCGTTCCAGTCTGTCTGATAACTTCATCTGATTTTGTTCCTTTTTCTTTTCTATCCTTTCCGGCGCTAGTCCAGATAATCCTTTAACTTTCTGCTGCGGCTCGGATGGCGCAATTTACGCAGAGCCTTTGCCTCAATCTGGCGGATGCGTTCCCTGGTCACATGAAACTGCCTTCCTACCTCCTCCAGCGTTTTCGGCTTGCCGTCATCCAGGCCAAACCTCTGGCGCAGCACCTCCTGTTCCCGCTCTGTCAGCGTAGAGAGCGCCTCCATGAGCTGCTCATGCAGCAGTGTAAACGTGGCCTGGTCTGCCGGAACTGCCACATGCTCATCCTGGATGAAATCCCCAAGATGGCTGTCCTCTTCCTCTCCGATCGGGGTCTCCAGCGATACCGGATCCTGGGAAATCTTGCGGATTTCCCGCACCCGCTCCACAGGAATATCCATTTTCTCCGCAATTTCTTCCGCCGTTGGTTCTCGTCCAAGCTCCTGCACAAGCTGTCTGGAGGTACGAATCAGACGATTGATGGTCTCTACCATGTGCACCGGAATGCGAATGGTACGTGCCTGATCTGCGATGGCCCGGGTAATAGCCTGACGAATCCACCAGGTAGCATAAGTGGAAAACTTATAACCCTTGCGATAATCAAACTTCTCCACAGCCTTGATCAGTCCCAGATTGCCTTCCTGGATCAGATCGAGAAACTGCATGCCACGGCCCACATATTTTTTCGCAATGCTGACCACCAGACGGAGATTTGCCTCCGCCAGGCGCTTTTTTGCCTGCTGGTCGCCCAGCTCCATGCGCTTTGCCAGCTCAATTTCCTGGTCCGTGGTAAGCAGCGGAATCTTGCCGATTTCCTTCAGGTACATACGGACCGGATCTTCCACACCCACACCTTCCGGTACGGAAAGATCCAGCTGCTCCAGCTCTGCTTCTTCCTCTTCCTCGGAATCTTCATCCAGAAACAATTCTGGGTCGATGTCATCTTCCTCTTCCGTGCGAAGCACATCCACATGATGATTGTCCAGAAAGTCATAAATGCGGTCCAGCTTTTCCGGATCCAGAATCTCTCCTTTGAAGAAATTCAGAATTTCCCGATTTTCCAGCACATTCTTTTTCTTTTTAGCCTCTTCCAAAAGCAATTCCAGTTTCTCATCAAAAGTCTGTGTACGTTCTTCCATATTAATCCGCCCTTTCTCAATTGCAGACTACCGGAAGGCTTGGATTCTCCCGGTTCTATTTCTAGTCAATGGATATCTGAAGCGTTTTCAGTGCTGCCTGCTGCTTTATAATTTCCTGAAGCGCCGCAATGTCCACCGCGCTCCGGCTGGCCTCATCCAGGCTGTTTTTCTTTACCTTCAGCACAGTCTCGGAAAATGCTTTTCTCTGCTCTTCATTATTTAAAGAATCATTCAGGCTTGCGTTGAACAGCGCCGCCACCTGCTTGTATTGTTCTTCATCGTTGATAAAGTGATTCAGAATGCCCGCCGGATTGACGCCGCCTTCCCGGTGGCTGTCAAATACCATCTGCGCCACCTCATGATAGAGCGGTTCTTTAAAATCATCCGGGCCGATGATCCCCTCAATCTTTTCAAATAACTGCGGTCGCTCAATAAGCCAGGTCAGAAGCAGACGCTGGGACCGACGGATGCCGTCATCCTTCTCTGTTTTCTTTTTGCGCTCCCGCGGTTCTGCCCGGTCTTCGTCCCGGCGTCTCACCGGTACCGTACCCAGCTGACTTCCAAGCCGGTTCACCAGCCGCCTTAAGTCCTCGTAAGGAATAAACTGTGCCTGGGCTACTGCTCTGGTATAATTGTCCCGTTCCAGTGCCTCACTGAATTCCAGCAGCTTTCTGGCTGCCGCATTGTAAAATTTCGTCTTCTGTTCCGGATCGTCCAGGTCATATTCGCGTTTCAACACATCAATCTCATACAGAAAACTATTCTGCGCATTTGCGATACGCTCCCGGAACGCATCTGCTCCCATATTTTTAATGAATTCATCCGGATCTTTGTAAGGTTTTAAGTTCAGCACCTTCGTGGAAATGCCTACTTCTTTCAAAATCGGGATGGCGCGGAGCGCGGCCTTTACACCGGCTCCATCACTGTCGTAGGTCAGAATGACCGTATCGGTGTAGCGTTTCAGCAGCACCGCGTGCTGGGTGGTAAATGCAGTTCCCAGAGATGCCACCGCATTGGTAAAGCCGGCCTGATGCATGGCAATCACATCCATATATCCCTCACAGGCCAGCATATATTTTTCCCGGCTGGTACGGGCATAATTCAGGCCGTACAGATTACGGCTCTTATCAAAGATCATGGTTTCCGGGGAATTCAGGTATTTGGGAGTTCCATCTCCCATCACGCGTCCGCCAAAGCCAATGACACGGTTATTCACATCCATAATCGGAAACATAACGCGGTTCCAGAATTTGTCGTAGGTTCCGCGCTCTTCCATGGTTACCAGTCCACTGTCCCTTAAGATTTCATCAGTATAGCCTTTGGAGCGCAGATACTGATACAGGTCATTGCTGGTTTTATTGGCAAACCCAAGACCAAACCGCCGGATTGTCTCGTCGGACAATTCCCGCTTGCGAAAATAATCGTAACCGAGCTTTCCCTGGGGCTGATGCAGCTGATAGTAAAAATAGTTGGCTGCCAGCTTGTTGATTTCCAGGAGTGTAGACCGCTTATCTGCCTTCGCCCGTTCTTCTCTGGAGTATTCTATCTCCGGCAGATGCACCCCGGCCCGGTCTGCCAGCACCTTCAATGCTTCTGGAAACGTATAATTTTCATACTCCATAATAAAAGTGATCGCATTGCCTCCTGCACCGCAGCCAAAACAGTAATACATCTGCTTCTGAGGCGACACGGAAAACGAAGGGGATTTTTCATTATGGAACGGACAAAGTCCGAAATAGTTTGCCCCTTTCTTCTGAAGCTTTACATATCCAGAGATCACATCTACAATGTCATTCCTTGTCCGTACTTCTTCTACGACATCTTCCGGATAATACATGAAATACTCCTTTCCATTTGTCTGGCTCTAATGCACTTTCCATGACTTTGGGATGAACAGTTCCTCGAATTTATCAATGGAATAGCTGTCACTCATGCCTGCAATATAATCGCAGACTACCCGCTCTTTTGGTTCTCCCCTTTTTTCAATCATAAGCAGATACTCCTCCGGGAGTTCTGTCGTGTGCTCCAGATAATACTGATATAAAAAGACCAGAAGCTGCTGGGCTCTTCCCTCTTCTGCCTTCGGCACCTTATTCTCGTAAACATTTTCAAACATCCAGCTGCGAAGCCCCTGCATAGCCTCCTCAACATGGGAAGACATGATAATTTCCGGCCGGTCCATGCTCTGCAGGATAATGTCATGGATCAGCAGGTTCAGCCGTTCCCGTACGCTGTGCCCAAGTACATCCGTGTACTTTGCCGGAAGCTGCTCCTCGGTAAAAATTCTGGCCCGAATGGCATCATCAATATCATGGTTGATGTAGGCAATCTTATCTGACAGGCGTACCACACAGCCCTCCAGTGTGGATGGATGCCCGCTGGTACGGTGGTTCAGAATGCCGTCGCGGACTTCCCTGGTAAGGTTTAAGCCTTTTCCGTCTTTCTCCAGTACTTCCACAACCCGCACACTCTGCTTGTAATGCGCAAAGCCATAAGGACAGAGTTCATCCAGGATCCGCTCTCCCGAATGGCCAAAAGGAGTGTGCCCCAGGTCATGCCCCAGCGCAATGGCTTCCGTCAGGTCCTCATTCAACTGCAACGCCCGGGAAATCGTGCGGGCAATCTGCGCCACCTCCAGCGTATGGGTCAGGCGGGTCCGGTAATGGTCTCCCTCCGGGGCCAGAAATACCTGAGTCTTGTGTTTCAGCCGGCGAAACGATTTGCAGTGTAAAATGCGGTCACGGTCACGCTGGTATACCGTTCGGATATCACACGGTGCTTCCTCACGGTCACGGCCCTTTGTGTTCCTGCTCAAAGAAGCATACGGGCTCAGATAGTCTGCCTCCCAGGCCTCTCTCATCTCCCTGATATTCATAAAATGCGTGCCCCTTCCCGTCTTATTACTTCGCATAAATTATAATAAGTATAGCATAATTTCTGAAATTTTCATACTATTTTCCGGCTCTGGGTATACGAAAAAAGCGGAGAATTTACATTCTCCGCTTTCGCCAGTGCAGAAGATGGGAGTCGAACCCACAAGGTATTGCTACCACACGGACCTGAACCGTGCGCGTCTGCCAATTCCGCCACTTCTGCGAACCGTCAACTCAGTGACTCACTCACTGAACCAACACGTATATTATATCCAACACAATCTGATTTGTCAACCACTTTTTTATTTTTTTTAAAAATTTATGTTTCCGCGAAAACATATAAAACAATGACAATTTTAACATAGTAAAAAGGCGAAGAACTTTCGTTCTCCGCCCTGCTG
>NZ_QUFI01000001.1:57447-152396 GCF_003478505.1 Clostridium sp. AF27-2AA | reverse complement strand
ATTTTAACATAGTAAAAAGGCGAAGAACTTTCGTTCTCCGCCCTGCTGATGCAGAAGATGGGAGTCGAACCCACAAGGTATTGCTACCACACGGACCTGAACCGTGCGCGTCTGCCAATTCCGCCACTTCTGCAAAGCTCCCCGAGTAGGACTTGAACCTACGACAGCGCGGTTAACAGCCGCGTGCTCTACCGACTGAGCTATCGAGGAATGTTCCCGTATCTTTTTGGAAGATACTGCGGGAGATGGGACTTGAACCCACACGACATAACTGCCACTAGATCCTTAGTCTAGCCTGTCTGCCAATTCCAGCACTCCCGCGAACGTTTAATAATATATCATAGTTTCCTGGTTCTGGCAAGTACTTTTTCTTTATTTTTCAAGTTTTTTTCTTCTTGTATTTTCTTCTTCCAATTTTCCCGTTTTGACACATTTTTTATCCATTTTGTCAAATTTTCAATCCGCATTCTGTAGAATTTCCGGCATAATTTGATATAATATTAACTATAATAAGTAAAATCCGAGGGAGTATGCCTATGAAGAAAAAGACAGAGACACCCTTGCAGGGTTACCTATCCAGTATAGTGGCTTTTATCATTGCCACAGCTATGGGCATCCTTGTATTTTCCATCGCATCCCATCATGCCGCAGATCAGCTGGCCCAGAAAAAGCTTACCTCGAATATTTCCAGGCAGAGCATCCATTTTGAAGAGATTCTGAATGTCAACTACCAGTTTCTGGACGGTGTTGCCGCACAGATCGGAGCAGAGGGCGAACTCATCTCTGAAAAAAACAAAAACATGCTTTCAGCCATCCAGTCCACCACGTCTATCGACCATGTAGCCCTCATTGAGCCGGACGGCACCTCCCACTATGAAAACGGTGATATAAAGAATGTCTCCCACCGCAGCTATTTCCAGGAGGGCATAACCGGAAAGCGGACACTGCGCGATCCCGTTCAAAGCAGCATTGACCATGAAACCCGTGTCATTCTCAGCGTGCCCGTTCTCCATGACAATGCAATCATCGGTCTTCTCAGTGCGTCCTACAATGTAACCGAGCTAAACCATCTGATCTTCGATGATCTGTTTGGGGGCGAAGGCTTTTGTATTATTATTAATGAAGACGGAGACATCATCACACTGGACGGCAATTCCACACACCAGATCATCAGCTATGGTGACAACTTTTTCGACTTTTACAGTCAGTGGACTGTCTGCGGAAAAGATTCTCTGCAGACAATCCGCGATGCATTTCAGGCAAAGACGCATGGCCTGCTCAAACTGTCTCAGCCGGGAATTCAAAAATCCAGCCGCTATGTTGCCTATGCTCCGATTCTTTTAAATAACTGGATGATATGCTATGTGATTCCGGTGTCCGTTGCAAACGCGAATTACAGTTTCATTCACAATTACGAGCTGATCCTGAATGTCTATTTCATACTCCTGATCATTCTTCTGATCGGACGCATTGTATCCGTCCACACCAGAGACTACAACGAGCTGGTACATACCGCACAGATCGATGGTCTGACTGCTGTATATAATAAGGAACATACGCAGCCCGCCATTGATGAATTTCTGCGAACGAGCCGTCCGGATGCGCTTCATGCATTTCTCATCCTGGACATCGACAAGTTCAAGAACGTCAATGATACCTACGGACACGCTGTCGGGGACAAAGTCCTGCAGCGCGTGGGCGAATTCTTAAAAAATCAGTTTCGGGACGATGATATCATCGGGCGCGTGGGCGGAGATGAATTCGTGATACTCATGAAGCAGGTTTCCTCCCGGGATGCTGCCCTTTCCCGTGTCCGGAGCATGCTGGAGCACATCCGCTCCGTAAAGCATGCAGAAATGAACGGACAGGCCATCACCTTCAGTGTGGGCGTCGCCTTCAGCCCAGAGCAGGGAACCCGATTTGATGACCTGTACCGCAATGCAGATAAGGCACTGTATCAGACAAAGCGCGGAGGACGCAATAACTTCTCCGTCTATGAAAAGGCTTAATATTTGGCTATGATCAGAATATCGCCTTCCTGAATCCTGGTATTTCCGGTCGGGATGAGGGTTTCTTCCCCTCTCCTGACAGATACTACCAGAGTCCCTTTCGAGAGAGGGACTTCCTTCAGGGTTTTTCCGGTCCACTTGTCTCCCCTGACCGTAGTTCTCTCCCGCAGGATCAGATTTTCTCCTTCGGTGAACTCCGGGGCAGCAAGGATCAGAAGATCGCCGGCCAGAAGCAGCGTATCTCCATTTGGGATACGCTTTTCTTCTCCCCGGAGGATCATTACGATCAGCATTTCCGGCGGGAGGCTGATGTCCCTTACCCTTTTGCCGCAAAACAGATGACCTTCCTGAATATGTGTCTTTACAAAATGGATGCTGCTCTCCTTCTCATAATCATTAAAGGTACGGCGCACATCCATATTCCGGTCGATCATCCGAAGCTTTTCGGATACCAGCGGCAGAAAAGTCCCTTGCACTGCAATGGAAAGAAGCACCACGCAGAACACCAGATTGTAAAGATTATAGTGCATCGGCACTTTGCTCAAAACAGCCATGATCGCAAACACAATGGAGGCAGCACCGCGCAGTCCCGCCCAGGACACCACGCCAATCTGACGGATGTGGGACCGGAACGGCAGAAGAATGGCTGCCACAGCCGCCGGACGTGCGATCACCGTCATAAACAGCATAATCAGAGCGGCCGGAAGCAAAACCGCCGGAAGCTCGCTGGGTGTTGCCAGAAGCCCAAGCAGAAAGAAGATCATCATCTGCGCGATGCCCGTGACCGTGTCAAACACATGCATCAGATTCCGTTTTTCCGGAATCCGAGAATTTCCCATGATGATGCCGCAAAGATACACTGCCAGATAACCGTTTCCGCCAATTACCTGCGGCAGCGCGTAGCTTACCAGCATAGCGGCCACCGCAAAGATCGTATTGCCTTCCTCGATCTGAAACGAGAAGCGGTCCATTGCCCAGACAGCCAGACGCCCGGCCACTGCACCGCACGCAAGACCAAATCCGATCTGTTGTGCCAGCATCAGCGGCAGGGAAACTGCTTTTCCGCTCATCATGGCGATGAATACCACCGTCAGCATATAAGATACCGGGTCATTTGAACCGGATTCCAGTTCCAGAAGCGATGCCGTATGATATTTCAGATCCAGCTTTTTCGTACGCAGGATATTAAATACAGACGCTGCGTCCGTAGATGCGATCACGGATCCAACCAGAAAGCTCTCCAACCACGGCAGGCGCAGCGCCAGATGTACGAACACGCCTACAAATCCGGTGGTCAGCGCCACGCCCAGTGTGGACAAAAGCAGTGCCTTTGCCGCCACACTCTTTGCTTCCTTCACATTTGTCCCAAAACCTCCGTAAAAGATGATAAAGATCAGGCTGACAGAACAGATCGTCTCCGTCACTCCATAATCATCAAATACGATCCGGAAGATCCCATCTTCCCCAAACAGCATTCCCAGGCCGATAAAGATCAGCAGGGACGGCACAGCCAGTCTGGAGGTTACGCGTCCCATCAGGACGCAGATCATGATCACCACACCCACAAGCAGAATAATCTGATTCAAAGATCCACTCCTTTCGTTTTGCAAATCCGTCGCGCCGGATTCTGTTTTTATACTCCGGTTACCCATTAGAACGACAAAACCCGTCCGGTTTTTTCTAAAAAAGCCAGACGGGTCCACGGCAGAATCAGCTCTGCCACTATGTTAAATTTTCGTTCAGATTCTGAATTAAGCTAATTTTGCTTTAGCCAGCTCAGCCAGTTTAGCAAAGCCCTCAGCATCGTTGATAGCCATGTCAGACAGGACCTTACGGTTCATCTCAACGCCAGCCAGCTTTAAGCCATACATGAACTTGCTGTAGGACAGACCGTTGATACGTGCTGCTGCGTTGATACGAGCGATCCACAGCTGACGGAACTGTCTCTTTCTCTGCTTGCGGCCTGCGTAGGAGCTGGTCAGAGCTCTCATTACAGACTGCTTTGCTACTCTATACTGTTTAGAACGTGCTCCTCTGTAGCCTTTAGCCATCTTCAGCACTCTATTGTGTTTCTTCTTTGCGTTCATACCGCCTTTAATTCTTGCCATCGGTTTTTCCTCCTTCTTAATCTAATCAGTCTATTACAGATATGGTAAAATCTTCTTCATTACCTTTGCGTTGGTAGCATCGGTAACGATATCTTTTCTAAGATTTCTTTTTCTCTTGGTAGACTTCTTAGTTAAGATGTGAGATTTGTATGCTTTATTTCTTACCAGCTTACCGGTACCGGTCTTTTTGAAACGTTTTGCAGCTGCTCTGCTTGTTTTTAATTTAGGCATTATAACTTCCTCCTTAATCTTTCTCTTTGCTTTTACTTCTTGGCAGTCAAAAACATAACCATGCTTCTTCCTTCCACTTTGGAAGGCTTGTCAATGGTTGCGATATCCTTTAAGCTCTCTGCAAAGTCATCCAGGATATACTTGGACTTGGACATGTGCGCCATCTCACGACCACGGAAACGTAAGGTAACTTTGACTTTATCGCCCTTTTCCAGGAACTTTCGTGCTGCGCCCGTTTTTGTGTTCAAATCGTTGGTGTCAATGTTCGGAGACAACCGCACTTCTTTAACCTCGATTACCTTCTGTTTTTTTCTAGCTTCTTTTTCTTTTCTTGCCAGCTCGTAACGATATTTACCGTAATCGATAATCTTACAAACCGGTGGCTTTGCCGTCGGAGCAATCTTTACGAGATCCAGTTCCGCGTCCTGAGCCAGTTTGTAGGCTTCCTTCGCGGACATGATACCCAGCTGCTCGCCGTCTTCACCAATCAATCGAACTTCTTTGTCTCTGATCTGTTCGTTAATCATTAACTCGCTAATAGTCGTGCACCCCCATCATAGAATTCTGCATGTCTGTTTTTCTGCATAAAAAAAGTAGATAGAATATTCTACCCACCCTCAAAAGCATCGCATAGGACGTTGATGCCGCCGCATATACGCATTCTTTGCTATAAACCAGGGTCACTTGCTCGTGCCGAGGTGAGGTGGATACCTACTTTCCTGCGTTGTTCTCACAACTTCTGTTACTATACTATGAATCCCCGGGAAAGTCAAGCACTTTTCCGGGGATTTTTCATATTTTTTATTTCGCTATTTTTCAGGACATCTGAAAGGTGGTGCAGAGTGTCTGTTCCGCCCTGCTTGCCCCGTCCCCGGCAATGCCGATCTTCGCAGCCGCACAATGGCGGTTATCGTTGTAGATACACTGTACTGCCTCACAGTCTACAGACAAGCTGCTCTCCGGTGTTTTAAAAACGTTCTTAAAGAGACCGCCCTTGTTTTCATCGAAGCTTCCGCAGCAGGTCTGTTCTTTTTCTTTCGCGTCATGTCCGTCTACCAAAATGGACTGCTTGCAGCAGCAATGATCGGCATTGTGAAGACAATTTGTTACGTTGCACTCTAATTTCGTCATGGAACCCATACCTCCTGTTGGTTAATATTTATTTCACAGGTCTAGTATGGGTTTCTTTTCGGAAATCTATGCAAAAAACTCACTTCTGCTCTGCCTTCACCTCAACAGCACGTGCTTCTCTGGAAACAATTTCCTTTTTGATGTTCTCGATAAAGCTTTCTAAGGATGCCTGTCCCTCGTCGCCTTTGAAACGGCTGCGGACAGATACCACGCCCTCTTCCTCTTCCTTCTGGCCTACTACCAGCATGTACGGAATCTTGTTCTTCTGAGCCTCACGGATCTTGTAGCCGATCTTCTCAGAACGGGTATCTACCTCTGCACGGATATTCTCTGCATCCAGGGCAGCTTTTACTTTCTCCGCATAGTCCATGTACTTGTCGGAGATCGGCAGTACCTTTACCTGTACCGGAGCCAGCCAGGTCGGGAATGCGCCTGCAAAATGCTCGATCAGGATACCGATGAAACGCTCGATGGAGCCGAAAGCAACACGATGGATCATGATCGGACGATGCTTCTCGCCATCTGCGCCGATGTACTCCAGCTCAAAACGCTGCGGAAGCTGGAAGTCAAGCTGAATAGTACCGCACTGCCAGGTTCTTCCGATGGCATCGACCAGATGGAAGTCGATCTTCGGTCCGTAGAACGCGCCGTCGCCCTCGTTTACAACGTAATCCAGACCCATCTCATCCAGAGCGCTTCTTAAACCGTCGGTAGCCATCTCCCAGTCTGCATCACTTCCCATGCTGTCTTCCGGACGGGTGGAAAGCTCTACATGATATTTAAAGCCGAACAGCTTGTAAACGCTGTCGATGAGCTGCGCAACGCCTTTGATCTCGTCTTTGATCTGATCCGGGGTCATGAAGATGTGCGCATCATCCTGGGTGAAGCAGCGCACACGCATCAGGCCGTGCAGCTGGCCGGATTTCTCATGACGGTGAACGATACCAAGCTCACCCATGCGCAGCGGCAGGTCGCGGTAGGAACGCGGCTCGGAAGCATAAACCAGAACGCCGCCCGGGCAGTTCATTGGTTTGATTGCGTAGTCCTGCTCGTCAATGACGGTGGTGTACATGTTGTCTTTGTAGTGATCCCAGTGGCCGGAGGTCTCCCACAGGCTTCTGTTTAAGATGATCGGGGTGGAAATCTCTACATAACCTGCCTTTTTGTGGATCTCTCTCCAGTACTCTAACAGGGTGTTTTTCAGAACCATGCCCTTCGGCAGGAAGAACGGGAATCCCGGGCCAGCCTCGTGCATCATGAACAGGCCAAGCTCTTTGCCCAGTTTTCTGTGGTCACGCTTCTTTGCCTCTTCCATCATGGTAACATATGCTTCCAGTTCTTCTTTCTTTGCGAACGCAGTTGCGTAGATACGGGTCAGCATCTTGTTATGCTCGTTGCCTCTCCAGTAAGCGCCTGCAATGCTGGTCAGCTTGTAAGCCTTTCCAACTTCCTTGGTATTCATTAAGTGCGGGCCTGCGCAAAGGTCAGTAAACTCCCCCTGCTTGTAGAAGCTGATCTCCTCACCCTCTGG
Source organism: Clostridium sp. AF27-2AA (assembly GCF_003478505.1). Lineage (GTDB taxonomy): Bacteria > Bacillota > Clostridia > Lachnospirales > Lachnospiraceae > Brotaphodocola. The sequence goes on along the minus strand of NZ_QUFI01000001.1, from coordinate 145,386 downwards.
AAGGTCCTCGATAAGCTCTACCTTGTACGGCTCCTCTTTTTCTTTCATCAGAGCCAGCGCCTCTTCTCTCGGAAGGGTGAAACGCTCTAACGGCAGCGCCTCTTTGATGATCTTCTTCATCTCAGCCTCGATCTTCTCCAGATCGTCTGCGGTGATCGGGGTCTCGAAGTCGATATCATAGTAGAATCCATCTGCGATAGACGGGCCGATCGCCAGCTTCGCGCTCGGATACAGTCTCTTGATAGCCTGTGCCATAACGTGGCTTGCGGTGTGGCGCAGTGCTGCCAGACCTGCCTCATCCTTTGCAGTCAGGATGTTTAACTCGCAGTCCTTGTCCAGTACGGTGCGCAGGTCTTCTACCTGTCCGTCTACCTCACCGACACAGGCTACCCGTGCCAGCCCTTCGCTGATGTCACGGGCAATGTCAATAATGGGCATAGCCTGTGCGTACTCTTTTTTGCTTCCATCTTTTAATGTGATGATCATGCCTTTTTCCTCCTGGTATTCTTTGTTAAAATGATGATACAAGGGACGATAAGGATTTAATAAAATAAAAAGTCCCCTGCCTGATGCGCTTTGCGCACCGGACAAGGGACGACAATTCTTTTATCGCGGTTCCACCCTGTTTGCCGCCTGAAATCAGACAGCCGCTTCATTCTGATGGTAACGGAATCACCGGATCCGATTAAGGACCACTCCGAGCCGGTTTTCCTGCTGACTTCCTCATAAGATACTCGCACCACATGCATCTCTCTCTGAATGGTTCTGCCAGAGTACTCTGCTCATCAACGTGTTAACATATGAAAATTTCTCTCATATCTTCAACTGATTATAGCACGGAAGATAAATATGTCAAGCATTAAAAATCTGATTTCGTCTTAATTTCGTCTTAATTCATGCTTGCATTCAGGGTACGCATGGCTCCCATACAGCTCAGCTCATTTCCGTCTATGTCGCGAAGCTGTCCATCCTGGACGAAATTGTATACATGGATATTATCCAGATAAACATCGCCATCGGTTTCAAAGCTCACTTCATAAAAGCCTTTCCGGCCCAGATTCAGATCATACTGTTTCGGCCCGTTAACCTCCACTGTCTGGCTCATGGAACCAAGCTTTACGGTCAGTACTGCAGGCTCATCACTGTCTGCCGTAAAGCGGACATGTCCATCATGGGTCGTGCGTCCTCCAATGCGGTGCCCTACTTTCTGGGCAAGGCTTCCTCCGCTCTGTAAAAGGAGCTGGCTGCTGCCATTTCGCTCCATCACGCTGCCGTTTGTTACATTCCAGCCCCTGGTTCCCAGCGCAAACTGGTGATTGTAAACCGGGTTGTTGGTGTAATTCCGGTAAGTCCAGACCGCGTAACCATTGGTGTGCGCGCGCAGCGTATCCGGGATGCCGGTGAGGAAAGCTCCCCTGTGGCTTTCCGCCAGTCTCGCGTTCTGTTCAAAACCTTCCGTCGCATCCATGTAAAGAAGCTGGTCAATGAATACCGGCTTTCCGCCATTATTAGCCCGGACAAGGGAAAGCTGTTCATTCATGGTTTTGATTGCCTCCTGGGTGGAAAGCACGTCACCAAACCCATGTCCCATGGACACGCTGTACATAAGAGATGTGTACCCTGCGTCCGCACACGGAAACGTGCCATAATGCGACGCGCCCACCTGCCCGTTTCCATCCTGCGCGTCGACCGGGTCTACATCAAGCCGGACCTCCATAGACAGATTTGGGAACACCTTCTGGGTATCTTCCAGAAGATCATTTAAAAAATCATCATAAAATTCATAAAACAGCTTGTAGGCATATTCCTTCCTTGCCGGGATATAGACATTGTCATAGCTGGTAAATTTTTCTGCCGGCTGGTAATATTCATTTACCTGTTTCAGGGAATAATGTTTTTTCAGCCATGTCTGATAGCCGCATTCCTTAGCAGCATTCCGGCTGTTGGCACCCTTTCCCAGATTCGCCGCGTCCTCCACATAGTTCCAAAAATCCTCCCAGGTCATGAATCCGCCATAAAAATTGGAGTGCGCTGATGCGGTCCGGTAGATCTGCTTTGCATATGCCAGCCATGCAGCGCGGGTGGACGGATCCTTTAGCAGATCCCGAAAACGCCCTGTTACCACATCATCGTTATAATAGTCCCACACATAACCAACCCGCAGTTCCACCATAAGCCCGTGGGCATTTGCGGCATTCATAACCTTGTCGAGTTTCTGAAACGCGTAACGGTTGTAGGAAACCGGGAGTACCCCAGGCTGAAATTCCCGCCACGGAACCACCAGCACAATGCTGTTGAACCCATCTGCCGCAATCTGTGCCAGTTCCTCATCCATATGGTCGCTCTCTGAGTTCCAGAAATTGCTCACCCATGCATCCGACACATAAGTTGCCGCTTTCAGGTAAGAAGGTGCCGCCTCACTCCGGATTCCCGATACTGTCAGGGATAGTGCCACCACTGCTGCTGTGATACCTGCTCCAGCTGCACGGACCAGTTTTTTCATCTTCATATGTAACCCCGCCGATTTCCCGTTACACTTCTGCTGCCTTTGCGTAACATTTTTCTTTTGCTGTGCTGTACCTGTTATTTTATGTCGGGCATGATCACGCTATTGATACAGCAAACTGAATTTTATTCTATCACAGCTTTCCATGCTTCGTCAATGTAGTTCCCTGATCTTGCAAACAGCAACAATGGGAAACCAGGCACCATTAATTGGATGTGTGATTTTCTCCCGTCGCGTAATCAATTTCAACGCCCGGCTGGACATTATACACATACACACAGTACTCCACGCCATCTCCCGCGTCCTCCACGGATTCCGCCTCCATCAGCACACCGGACGCAACCAGGTTATTACCCTCAAAGACCGGCGTCACCCGGTAGAGCACATGGTTTTCCGTTTCTTTTACATAGTCCGCCACCAGATTCTCAAAGGGCAGCATACCATCGACATTCAAATAGCGGGTGCCTGTGATCAGGTTTTTCTCATTGGCATTCTCGGCGGTCAGCTGATAGCCGATCAGGTGGCAGCGGTTGTACAGATATTTTCCATCTACGAAATCATATTTGGACACCTGCCAGCCAGATGGCTTCACCTTGCTGATGGAGCCGCGCTTTTCTGTCGGCATCAGGTCCGTTCCAACACTGGAATACGCTGTACCACAGCGGCCAAGTTCATCCAGGTCACTGTAATATTCAAAAGATTCACTGGTCATATCAGAGTCTGTAAAATAAGGGATGTTGCCGTTTACAACTGCATACGGTTCTCCAGAGTAGGCCGGAATAGCCGCAAGATCCACGTAAACATTGGCGCCGGTGCCAGTCGCACCGGCTGTTCCACTTTCCGAAGTTTCTGATACAGAATTCTCTGCTCCCTCCCGGGAAGTTCCGGCATCCAGCACAGTTTCATAAGCATCCAGTACTTTGTCTGCTGCCTGTTCCAGACGTCCAATGTCTTTCTGACTGACGCCTATGGCCGCCAGAATTATGGCCACAGCAGCAAATACCGCCACTCTGCCTTTTTTCCCTGCCTTTGCCTTTTTATAGCGTTTTGCTCCGCGCTTTACCTGATTATACACATTCTTTTTTCTGCTCATGGTGTCATTCTCCCGCTGTCATTTCCATCGTATTTTGTTCTGATTTTCTCCGGAAACCGTAATTTCTTACAGATCCAGAGGCGTCAATTCTCCGTTCTCTGCCCGATACCGGTAAACCTTTCTGCTCAGGATCTCCTCTTTCCTGTTTATGTAACGGTTCATCTGCTTCAGCCGGTCAAGAACCTCTGATATGTTCCGATCAGGTCAGACTGTACTGCTTTTTCCGCAAGACGCTTCATAAATTCGGCTTTAAATTCATTATAATTCATAGCTTCTCCCTCATTTCTTCTGAAATATGCAGCATGAAAAAGAAAAGACCGCGTAAATACGCGGTCTTTCGAGTGGAGCTGAGGGGAATCGAACCCCTGTCCGAAAACCAATTCCCTGTTCTTCTACTATCATAGTCTGCTATTTGACATTCCCTCTGCCGCACGGGAACAGACACTCTTGCGGTTTCAGTAGCTTCATGATACGCCCATGCACGCAAAGCTTAATGCATGTCGTTTCTCACATAGTCGATGCCAGATTCTTAATGTGTGAGTGCACTAAGGCTGACAGCAGCCATTAGGCTGCGTATGCTAAATTATCTTCAGCGTTTAATTTTAATTTTGCCGTTTGACGCACCGCATGCGGATAGCTTCACCAGCTGCATGATCCCCGTCGAAACCAGTACAACCCCTTACTGGCCCGCCGTGACTCACCGGCGATTCTTAACGCCTGAATTTCTGCCAGAGTATGATTTCAGCACCTTCAGGCTTGTGATATTGTAACACCCGGACGCAGTTTTGTCAACGCAGTCCGGGTGTTTTTAACCACTGGTTTAAAACCAGTTATTTTCTTTTGTTTCCCAATTATTTGATCTTATGGATCCATCCTTCCGGAGCTTCAATCTTGCCCATCTGGATGCCGGTTAAGGTATCATACAGCTTCTGCATAACCGGACCCATCTTCTCCATGCCGCTCGGGAAGCAGATTTCTTTGCCGTGGTCTACAACCTTGCCTACTGGGGAGATAACTGCTGCGGTTCCGCACAGTCCGCACTCTGCGAAGTCGCCAAGCTCGGACAGTTTTACCGGACGCTGGGTTACCTTCATGCCAAGGTAATGCTCCGCAACGTATACCAGAGAACGTCTGGTGATGGACGGCAGAATGGAGTCAGACTTCGGAGTTACAAGCTCACCGTCTTTGGTTACGAACAGGAAGTTCGCGCCACCGGTCTCCTCTACATAGGTTCTGGTTGCCGGATCCAGGAACATATTCTCATCGAATCCGTTGTCATGCGCAACCTCATGTGCATGCAGACTCATTGCATAGTTTAAACCAGCTTTTACATGACCGGTTCCGTGAGGTGCCGCACGGTCGAAATCACTGACACAGATGGTGATCGGCTTTGCGCCGCCCTTGAAGTACGGGCCTACCGGAGTTACCAGGATACGGAACTGATACTCGTTAGACGGTTTTACACCGATAACCGGGCCTGAAGCAAACATGTACGGGCGGATGTAAAGAGTGGCTCCGCTGCCATACGGCGGAACCCATGCTTCATTTGCCTTTACGACCTTATCCAGAGCATCAATCCAGCGGTCCTTCGGGAACTGCGGCATCTCCAGTCTTGCGCAGGAGTCCATCATACGCTCTGCGTTTAAGTCCGGGCGGAAGGTTACGATGCTGCCGTCCTCGGTGGTGTATGCCTTTAAGCCCTCAAAGCACTCCTGGCAGTACTGCAGGATGCCTGCACACTCGTTGATGACTACGTTCGGATCCTCGGTGAGAGTACCCTCATCCCACTTTCCGTCTTTATAGTTTGATACATAGCGGTAATCGGTTGTCACATAACTGAATCCGATATTAGCCCAGTCAAGATTTTTCTTTTCCATTGTCTTATCCTCCATCTCTGGTTTCCCATGGACCCCGATGCGGTATCCTGATGCATTTGCCGTTTTGTCATCCGCGGGAAGATTTGTAATCGATTGATTAATGAACATTATAGACCCGACTGTTCTGAAAATCAATGGTTGATTTTCAATTTCCCTATACATGTGCTTCATGCCAGGTATAACCCAAATCTATCATGTCACTCTTTTTCATAACCGCAATGGCTATCTCAGCTTCTGCTTGTAATCCCGCTCCACCTCACGGCGCTGATCCTTTTTGGCAATATCATCCCGCTTATCGTAGAGCTTCTTGCCTCGCGCCAGACCAATCTCCACCTTCACCAGGCTGCCCTTAAAGTACACCTGCAGCGGCACCAGGGTCAGGCCCTTCTCGCGGATCTTGCCCTCCAGCTTGTTGATCTCGCTGCGGTGCATCAGCAGTTTTCTTGCCCGGAGCGGGTCTTTGTTGAAGATGTTGCCCTTCTCGTAGGGATTGATGTGCATACCATAGATATAGACCTCGTTCTTGTCGATCCGCACGAAGGCTTCCTTGACGCTGCATTTTCCCATACGGATGGATTTGACTTCCGTTCCAAACAGCTCAATGCCGCACTCAAATTTCTCATCGATAAAATAGTCATGGTAAGCCTTCTTGTTGTTAGCTACCAGCTTGATTGCTTCTTTCAAAATAAAACCTCCTGTCTTTTCCCCGGTTAAAATCTTACTCCTCCGGAAGCTCCAGATTCTTTGCCGGGATAAAATCGATTGTCTTGGTAAGCCGGTCCGTTCCGGTTACCACCACCTGGATCTTCTGTCCAAGCTTGTAGGTTTTTCCGCTCATTTCGCCCTTAAGCTCCATGCGCTCCTCGTTAAATACATAATAGTCACCATGAAGTTCATTCACATGCACCAGGCCCTCCACCGTATTCGGAAGCTCCACATAAAAGCCCCAGTTGGTCACACCAGAGATAACACCATCAAAGATCTCGCCGATGCGCTTTGACATGTACTCACACTTCTTAAGCTTGATGGTCTCGCGCTCCGCCTCTTCCGCGCGACGCTCGGTGGCGGAACACTGGATGGTCACGCCGGTCAGAATCTTGTCGTAGTGGGCAATGCGCTTCTCACTTAAGCCGCCCCGCAGATTTTCCTTGATGATGCGATGGATCTGCAGATCCGGATAACGGCGAATCGGAGATGTGAAATGAGTGTAATATTTTGCTGCCAGGCCAAAATGCCCGCTGCAGACCGGCATATATTTTGCCTGCTTCATGGAACGCAGGGTCAGGCGGCTGATGAGCGCCTCCTCTTCCGTTCCCTCAATCTTTTTGAGCAGCTTCTGCAGCTCCTTCGGATGCACTTCACCGTCGTGAGTGCGGATGGTGTAGCCAAAGTTGTTAATGAACACACCCAGGCGCTTCATCTTCTCCGGGTCCGGGTTATCGTGGGTACGGTACACAAATGGGATATCCTGCCAGAAATAATCTTCCGCAATGGTCTCGTTGGCCATCAGCATAAAGTCCTCAATGATTTTCGTAGCTGCGTTGCGCTCATACGGCTTAATGTCCACCGGACGTCCTTTTTCATCCAGAATGATCTTGGACTCCGGGAAATCAAAATCAATGGAACCGCGCTGGCACCGCTTCTCCCGCAGGATGTCCGCCAGCTCTTTCATAAGATCAAACATGTCCACGAAGTCCGCGTACTCTTCCATGGTCTTTTCATCGCGGTCCGTCACAATGGCATTCACCGCCGTATAGGTCATGCGGCGGTCCACCCGGATCACAGTTTCCGCGATCTCATGGCCCAGCACGCGTCCCTGTGGATCAATCTCCATGATACAGCTGAGGGCCAGACGGTCTGTTCCTGCGTTCAGGGAGCAGATACCGTTGGAAAGCTTGTGCGGCAGCATCGGGATCACACGGTCTACCAGATACACGCTGGTGCCGCGGTTTAAGGCTTCCTCGTCCAGGGGGCTGCCCTCCGTCACATAATGGCTGACATCCGCAATGTGCACGCCCAGCTTGTAGCCGTAGCTTTCCCGGCTGATGGTGATGGCATCATCCAAATCCTTGGCATCCTCACCGTCGATGGTGACGGTCTGCCAGTCGCGGATATCCTTCCGGCCTGCCATGTCTTCCTTCGCCACCTCATCCGGGATGCGGCTCACCTGCTTCATAACCTCCGGCGGATACTCGTCCGGAATGCCATAAGCCTTCACGATGGATAAAATATCGGTTCCCGGATCGTTCACATGACCGATAATCTCGGTGATGACACCCTCCGGATTCTTGCGCTCGCCGCCAAAATCCGTCATACGCACTACAACCTTATGACCGGTCACCGCGCCCATGTCCCTGCCCTGGGGGATGAACACATCGGCATTGATCTTCTGGTTATCCGGCACCACAAAACCAAAATTCTTGTTTTTCTGGTAAAAGCCAACGATAGTCTGATTGGCACGCTCGATCACCTTGATGACCGCCCCTTCCGGACGTTTCCCCCTGGAAGCCGGACTTGCCGTGATCTGCACGGTGTCACCATGCATGGCGTCCTTTGTCTTCTCCGCCGGAATAAACACATCCTGGTCCATGCCTTCTACAGTCACAAAACCAAAGCCCTTTGCATGACCGCAGAATGTTCCGGTCAGAGTGAAGGCCTCCGGCTTTCCATACTTGCCGCGTTTGGAAATTCCAACCTTTCCTTCTGCCACCAGGGCATCCAGAACCTCCTTTAACTCATCCCGCTTCTCCCGCGGAACATCTAACAGCATGGCCAGTTCTTTGATCTTCATAGGCACATAGGTCGGATCATTGATCAGAGCCAGCATTGCTTCTTTTCTTTCTTTTAATAATTCTTCTGTCATAAGTCCTCTCTCAAAAGTTCTCTTTTACACGAAAAGCACCCTTGTTTCCAAGAGTGCTTTATCTTACGCTTACACTAAGTTTAATACGATTGCCAGTACCATAAATGCTACTGCAGCAAATGTCGTGAACTTTTCCAGGGTACCTTCCATGGAACGTCCTTTATTCTTTCCCCAGTAGGTCTCTGCCATACCGCCGATAGCGCCAAGGCCCTGAGACTTGCCCTCCTGAAGTAATACGATCACGGTCAAAGCCAGACATATAAGAACGAAGATCACGGATAAAATCGTTTTCAGCATTGAAATGCACCTCCTAATAGTCAAACACTGACATTTTATCATAGGATAACTGAAAACACAAGTGGTTTTAGCTTCTCAGTTCGATTCCGTAGGTTTTTCCAAGCTGTTTGAGGATCTTCTTGACATATCCGTCTACAGTATCTGCGCCGAATGCTTCCTCCTTCGGAGTGAACAAAACGGTGAAGGCCATGGACTTCTTGTCCTCAGCGATCTGCTTTCCTTCATAGACATCGAACAGGGTAACCTCTTTGACGAAAGCGCATGCCTCGCGGATGCAGTCCTCTACCTGACCACAGGTGATATCTTTGTCCATAACCAGCGCCAGGTCACGCTTCTCCTCCGCGAACTTCGGAAGCGGCTCGAATACCGGAGCCTTGCCATACCATTTTTCCAGAGCCTTCATGCTGATCTCCAGAACGTAGGCATCCTCACGCATCGCCTCATCCTTCATGATCTCGTATTTTACTTTACCGAGGTAACCAATTTCCTCGCCCTCGCAGAAGATTGCCGCGGTCTGGTACGGATGCAGGAACGGCTTTTCTGCCTTCTCATAGGTGAAGGAAACGTGCAGAACATCCGCAACGGTCTCAGCCATGCCCTTTAATGTGAAGAAAGACTCATTCTTGCCGAATACACCGATACAAAGAGTCTCGCGCTCGTCCGGATACTCGGTAAGCGGCAGGGACTTCGGAATGAACGCATTTCCGATTTCGAAGATGCGTCCCTCGAAGATGCCTCTCTTCTGGTTGCGTCCCATGGCGTGAATCATCTGCGGAGCCAGGGTGGTTCTCATCAGGGACAGATCCTCGTTGATCGGATTCATGATGCGGATTGCCTTACGTTCCATGGCATCCTCTGCAAAGCCCATCTGGTCTAAATCAGACGGGGAGAAGAAGGAATAATGGATTCCCTCAAATGCGCCGACGCTGCACAGGGCTTTCTTGACCTTCAGGATGGTCTTCTGACGCAGATTGCTTCCGCCGATGGTTACCTTTGCTGTCGGAAGGAAGGTAGAGTTGATGTGCTCATAGCCGTACATACGGATGACTTCCTCTGCTACATCCGGGTAATCCTCCATATCCTCACGGTATGCCGGGAAGTGCATGGTCAGCTCGTCGCCGTTAATTTCCGGCTGGAAGTTTAAGCCGGTCAGGATGCGTAAGATATCCTCGTCCGGAACGGTAATACCCAGAACACCGTTGACCTTCTTAATGCTGGTCTTGAAGGTAACCGGCTCTAAGGAATTTCCGGTGTTGACATTTTTATGGGTTTTGGAAACTTTACCAACACCCAGTTCCTCCACCAGATGCAGGGCACGCTTCATGGCCATCTCGGTTGCATACTCGTCGACACCCTTGGAGTATCTCTGGCTTGCGTCAGAGGACTGACCCAGGGCACGGGAGCTTCTGCGGATGTTGTCGCGGGCAAACTTTGCAGACTCAAACATCACCTCAGTGGTGGTATCGCGGATCTCAGAGTTTAAACCGCCCATAATACCAGCCAACGCAACCGGCTTCTTTCCGTCACAGATCACCAGGTTGTTCGGGTTTAAGGTGAACTCCTTCTCATCCAAGGTAACGATCTTTTCGCCCTCGTTTGCGCGTCTTACCTGGATCGCATTGCCTTCCAGGAAATTGCAGTCAAATGCGTGGAGCGGCTGGCCCAGCTCACGCATGATGTAGTTGGTGATGTCCACGATATTGGAGATGGAGTTATTGCCGACTAAAGCCAGTCGTCTTTTCATCCATGCCGGTGACTGGCCCAGTTTCACATCGTATACATAGTGGGCAATATAGCGCGGGCACAGATCCTGCGCGTCCACGGTTACCTCAAAGCCCTCTTTTTCCACCTCGGTCTCGGTGTAGTCCAGAGCCGGTGTTTTAAGCGGCTGGCCCAGTGCTGCTGCCACCTCTCTTGCCAGACCGAAGATGCTCTGGCAGTCCGGGCGGTTCGCGGTGATGGAAACGTCGAAGATCCAGTCATTTAAACCGGTGAGTTCTTTGACATCGGCACCAATCTCAGCATCCTCCGGCAGTACCAGAAGGCCATTATAGCCGGCGCCCGGATACAGGTCTTCGTTTAAGCCAAGCTCCGTTCCGGAGCAGAGCATACCATAGGACTCATAGCCTCTCAATTTGCCTTTTTTGATGGTTGCCACACCCTCAATGGTAACGTGGTCCTTTGCGGTTGCGTATACCTGTGCGCCAACCATGGCTACCGGATATTTACCGCCTGCCTTGACATTGTCAGCGCCGCAGCAGATCTGTAACAGCTCCGGTCCGCCTACGTTGACCTGGCATACATGAAGATGGGTCTCCGGGATCGGCTCGCAGGACTCTACGTAACCAACGACGATTCCACTGATGTCCTTACCCACCTGCCATTTTTCTTCTACTTCAAATCCACAGTCGAAGAGTTTGGTCTCCAGTTCATCTGCGGAAACATTAATATCTACATAGTCATTTAACCAACTTAATGGTACAAGCATTTCTAATCCTCCTGTCCTGATCAGTCATCAATCTGATCTAACACGCGCAGATCAGACTCAAAAAGCATCTTGATATTGTTGATGCCATATTTCAGCATTGCGATACGCTCCAGACCAAGGCCGAAAGCAAATCCGCTGTACTTCTCGGAATCGATGCCGCAGTTCTCCAGCACTTTCTTGTTTACCACGCCTGCGCCCAGAACCTCGATCCATCCGGTTCCCTTGCACAGTCTGCAGCCTTTGCCTCCACACTGGAAGCAGCTGACATCCACCTCAACAGACGGCTCCGTGAACGGGAAGTAGGACGGACGAAGTCTTGTGCGGGTGCTCTCGCCAAAGATTCTCTGAACGAACATGTCCAGCATGCCCTTTAAGTCGCAGAGGGTGATACCCTCGTCTACAACCAGGCCCTCCATCTGGCTGAACATCGGAGAGTGAGTTGCGTCGTCATCGGAACGGAATACCTTACCTGGGGAAACGACCTTGATCGGCGGCTTCTTGGCTTCCATGACATGAACCTGACCGGCGGAAGTCTGGGTACGCAGTAAGAACTCCGGAGACAGGTAGAAGGTATCCTGCATATCCCGGGCCGGATGATCCTGCGGGGTGTTCAGGGCAGTGAAGTTGTAGTAGTCAGTCTCGATCTCGGTACCCTCATACACTTCAAATCCCATAGACGCGAAGATGTCCGTCAGCTGATTGCGCACGGTAGTTACCGGATGCAGATTGCCGTAGCGGATTTTCACCGGCGGCATGGAAATATCAATTTTCTCGGATTCATAGCGCTGCTGCTGCTCTTTCTCTTTTAATTTCTGGTCCAGCTCATCAAAGAACTGGTTTGCCCACTCCTTTGCGCCGTTGATAGTCTTACCAAACTCTGCCTTCTGGTCATTCGGTACATTGCGCATTTCCTTCATCAGCAGACCAATGCGGCCCTGCTTGTTATCCAGGAAGGTCTTCTTGAACTCATAGACACTTCTGGAAGTAGTCAGAGCATCTGCGCCCTGACGGATCTCTTCTTTGATCGCAGTGATCACTTCATTCAGCTCTTTTAAATCCTGCATGATTTTTCTCCTTTATAAATATGAAACCTCTGATTTGCAATCCGCACATATTGTGAAGGTAACAAAAAAGTCCCTTCACGCCAATGCGCAAAGGGACGATAATATACCGCGGTACCACCCAGCTTCCTGCGAATAAAACATTCACAGACACTTTCCGATATGTAACGTATACCAGACGGCAATGCCTACTCTGGTTGAAGTGTTTGCGCGTCTTTGCATCATGCGCGCCCGCTTCAGGCTTTCAGCAATGCAGCTCCCGTGGGAAATTCGGATATCTGTCTGAACGGAAAGAGGCTCACAGCCGCCGACCTCTTCTCTCTGACCGGAAACAGTATCTTAAAAACACGATCTCAGCTTTTAGTTTTGTAATTTGTGATTGCAGGTATGTCTGCCCGAAACGGACAGTCATAATCTATTGAACATTCTAGTCAGTTCTGCCGGAAAAGTCAAGGATTTTTTCCCGGACATTCCTCCTGCCTCCATGAAAAACCTGCCTTTTTGCCCGCGCAACCCACAAACCGCAGCCTGTAATTTCTTAAAATTTTCTGCCCTGGAAGCCTTTCGTATACTCTACCACGCACTCCTTCAGCTTCCGCACACTCTCCGGCAGTTCCACGCCCTTCTCCGTTCCCATGCCCAGCTCTCTGATGCTTTTGGGCGCAACCGGAACGCAGCAGACATCATCGGTGTTGCCCCGGATCATCAGTTCCGACATCATGGAAATGCCAAGCCCTTTTCCCACCATGCGGATCACGGTCTCATCGTCTACATACACGGTCTGCTCTTTCGCTTTTACTCCCGCTTTTTCAAAAGCCGCGTGCACATCGATATCAAACCGGCCGTAAGGCATCAGAAAATCTTTTCCCTCAAATTCTTTTAACGGAAATTCCGTGCGGCTGTTTAACGGATAGTTTTTCGGCAGAATCGCGTACAGCAGTTCATGGTAAAGAGGCGTCCACTCGCACTTTCCGTAATTCTGCCTGCTGGCGAAGATCACATCGGTCTTGCCGTCCTGCAAGAGTTCAAAAGGCTCCAGCGCGTGATCCACCATACGCAGGTCCACATCTACATTGGGACAGATGCGCTTAAAGCGGTATAAAATCTCCGGCATCCAGAACATGGCAATGCTGGCGTAGGCCGCAATGCGGATGGTCTCAGTCTGCTTTTCCGTGATGGTCTGGATCTGATTTTCCAGGTTCGCGTTTGCTTGTAAAAACTGGCGGATGGCCGGCATCAGTTCCCGCCCTTCCTCCGTCAGGGCAATGCCATTGTGGCTCCGGATGATCAGTGGAAAACCAATTTCCCTCTCCAGGCTGTTCACCAGATGGGTCAGGCCGGACTGCGTGTAGCCCACCACCTCAGACGCCCTGGAAAAGCTCCCAAGATCCACCGCCGTCATTAAAATTTCCAGTTTCTTTGCGTCCATCCCATTTCTCCCCTCTTCTCAAACCCATGCTTCACCTGCATACCATAGTGTTCTATCAGTCTGCTTTATAAACAGAATATTACACTTTGTCATACTTCTATTATAAACATGGATTTCACAAACCGCAAGGCTGGCATTACAATAAGCCTATATTCAAGATTTGAGGTGAATTTTATCATGAAAGGCAAACATCTTTTCCTGAAACAACGCCTGCTGGTGGCTGCCACCTTATTTGGCATGTTTTTTGGCGCCGGAAACCTGATCTTCCCGGTGCATTTAGGCCAGCTGGCCGGACACAACCTGGTTCCCGCCACAGTTGGCTTTATCCTGACTGCTGTTGGCATTCCGATTCTTGGCGTTGCCGCCATCGGAAACACGCACTCTGACGGTCTGCAGGCACTGGCCTCCAAAGTTGGCGGGCGCTACGGCTGCTTTTTTACCTGCCTGCTCTACTTAACCATCGGCCCGTGCTTTGCCATTCCGCGGTGTGCTACCACATCCTTTACCACCGGCATTGCCCCAATGCTGGGAAACGCGGTTTCCGAACGTATGACACTGTTTCTTTTTTCTGCCGTATTCTTCGCCCTGGTGCTGCTTTTCTCCCTGCGGCCGGGAAATATTACACTCTGGATTGGTAAAATCATCAACCCGCTGTTTTTATTTTTCCTGGGAATCCTGATCGTATCTGCCCTGCTGCACCCGGGTGCTCCGGCATCGGCCACCATTCCGGATGCTTCCTACCAAAGCGGTGCCCTGTTTCAGGCACTCTCCGAAGGCTACGGCACCATGGATGCCATTGCGGGCCTTGCTTTCGGCATCATAGTCATCAACGTGATCCGGCAGATGGGTGTGCAGAATGATGAGGTCATTGCCGGTGAAGTACTCCACTCCGGAATTCTGGCTGGTATTTTAATGGCCCTTATTTACATGCTGACCATCCTTATAGGCGCCCAGTCTCTCGGCCTGTTTACCGCATCGGAAAACGGCGGCATTGCCCTGTCCCAGATTTCCAGCCACTACCTGGGGCGGGCCGGAATCCTAATCCTGGCTGTCACCATCACCTTTGCCTGCTTAAAGACCTCCATCGGCCTGGTAATCAGCTGCGCGGAAACCTTCGAAAAAATGTTTCCGCACCGGCTTTCCTATACCGCCTGGGCTGTGCTGTTCACCGCGTTTTCTTTCCTGATCTCAAACGCAGGACTTTCCACCATCATCCGCTATTCCGTGCCGGTGCTGATGCTGATCTACCCTCCGGCCATCGCCCTGATCCTGCTGGCACTGTTCGAAAGGCATTTTAACCATGACCGCAAGGTTTATTTCTGGGTTACAGTGTTCACCTGGAGCGCTTCTCTGTTTGACTTTTTCAAAGCACTTCCAGAAGAATTACAGTCACTGTTCCACCTGGATGCGGCTGTAGAATTTGCGGAACGGTTTCTGCCATTTTTCGGTCTGAATCTTGGCTGGATCCTGCCCGCCATCATAGGACTCATCATCGGACTTTTATTCCAGAAACGTCAGAAAACCCTGCAGGCCTTCGCATAAGGCCGCAGGGTTTTCTGACGTTCAGGAGCGGTTTCGTTTCCGCAGGATTTTCATTGCCTTTTCCAGCATTTCCGGTGTCACTCTGTACGGATAATGCCGGATATCGGACATATCCGGAATCCGGGTCAGGCTCTCTTTCCACTGTTCTTCTGTAATCTCAATGTCTTCCAGGGAAACCGGAAGCTTTAAGTCTTTGTTTAACTGATAGATCTTTTCGAATTCGTCCATCTGTCCGTCCACAAGCAACAGCAAAAGTACGCCGAAGCCAACTACTTCTCCGTGCAAATGCTTCTCCTCAATGACCGGATAGGAAGTCAGCGCGTAGAACACCGCATGGGCAAGGCCGCTGTTGTAATCCGGTGTGAAATCCTTGGTCAGGAAAATGGACGCGATTCCGGTGGTAACCACGATTGCAAGAACGACCTGCTCCACCTCGTAGGTGCAAAGTCCCTTTTTATGATCCTCCAGCGCCTTAGCGCCATACATGAGCAGCGGGTCACGGCACATATGGCTGGTTGCCACGCCAAGGGATGTAAAATGCTCCAGCCGCTCATCCCGTGAAGAAATGGCTGCCTCATAGTATTTTGCATAGGTATCACCAATGCCAGCCCACATATACTGGCTCGGAGCTTTCGCGATGATTTCCGTATCAATAAAGGAGTGCATCACCGGGCGCACAAAGAAATTCGGCTTTAAGAAAGTGCCGTCTTCATTGTACATGATAGACACCGACGTACATGCCGCGCAGTTAGAGGCAATGGTCGGAAAAGCGAATACCGGCTTGTCATCCGTGATGCATAAGCATTTTACGGTATCTAATGCCTTTCCGCCACCCACGCCAAATACCATATCTGCTTCTTCGTATTCCGGCAGTCCACGCAGCTTCTCTACTGTCGCGTAAGTACAGTCTGTTCCATAAATCTTTGTTCCGATGATCTCCAGATTGGTTTTCGCCACATAGGCCCGGATTTTGTCTTCCGCAGCGTTCAGTGCTCGCCTGCCGCCAATGATCAGAACCTTTTTTCCATAAGATTCGCAGACTGGACCGATTTTATCATAAATCTTATCTCCGATTGAATAGTTTGGTAAATGAACCTCATAATTTTCCAGCTTCACTCGTTTCGCTCCTCCTGGTTATTCCACATGATTTCGATCTGTCAGGATAATTCCCTTATATCTTGGAGAGGTCCGCTCTAATTCATAGCACTCTCCCTCCGGTGTCGGATACTGGTCCACGAAATCACGGATCTGTTTCATTTCGTCTTCTGTCAGATCAAATTCCAGTGTCTGAAGATTGGACTTCACATGTTTGGAGTTTCTCGTTCCAACCATAACCGCCCCTACGCTCTTCTGATTTAAGATATACTGGGTTGCCACATTGGCAATCGTCACTCCATGATGATCCGCAATGGCCTTCAGTACCGGAAGCAGCTTCTGCATGCCATCCCAGCCCAACGAATCCTCAATGATCTGCATATACTTAACCTGGGAACGGGTTTCCGGTGCCTCATATTCTTTTCCCATGTAGCGCTCCGCCAGAAATCCCCCTGCCAGCGTGCCATACGCAAAGGTATAAATACCATGCTCCGCGCTGTAATCCAGAAGTGTGCGTTCCGGACGGCGGTCAAATACAGAATACTGTGCCTGATTGGATACCACCGGAATTCCCGCATCCACCATCTGTTTTAACGCATTAGTGTCCATGTTGCACATGCCGATGTTGCGGATCTTTCCTTTCTCCTGCAGCTTCACCAGATCAAAGGCGGTCTCCATCATACCCGGAACATCAAAATCCCACCAATGGAACTGAACCAGATCCAGAGCCTCCCGGTGCATTCTCTTCAAAGAACGGTCCACGATGCCTTCCGTGTACTTCATGTTGATGACCGGAAGCACATCTTTATCCGGCACAAATTTGGTGTGAATCTGAATATCCTCCTCCTGATAATGTCCGCTGCCCTTTAAGTCCATAACAAACCGGCCCAGCACTTCCTCTGCCCCCGTATAAATATCCGCGCAGTCAAAGGTTGTAAAGCCCTGCTCCACCAGCTCATGGAACGCGCGAATGGCATCATCGTAGTCCAGATGTCCCTGCAGACAATGCTCCGCAGACAGCTGCCAGCACCCATTGATGACTCGGTTAAAGGTATATCCATTCTTAAATTGACATTTTTTCCGCATGATAGATTTCCTCTTTTCTTAGACTTCGTTTTCTCTCTCCGGTTTCCGGATCGGCACCACGGTACACTGCCCATGACTCTGAATCCGTTTTCCCACTCTTGTGATTTTAAATCTGGCTCCACAGTTCGGATCCGGACAGGCAATCTCCGTATCCGAAAGCATCCAGTCATTGGGATCCAGTGGCCGCTGCTTTGCCGGAAGCACCGGAAGAAGGGCACTTAAGGAATACATGGAAAAGGATGTATCCTTCGGGAACACCAGATTTTCCCCCTGTACTAGAAAATAATCTCCCGCCTTGTGGCTGCACACCATCGGCCGGTCTGTGGCTATCACTTCCACTTTTAAATCATATAAAGTAAATGTATCATCCATTCTGTCTGCTCCTTTTTATTCTTCTTTCTGACATCCCCAGCCAGTCAGTACTGCCCCCAAAAATACAGCAAATAATACAAAGCCATAAATAGTTCCGCCTGCTACAACAACAGGAGAAAGTCCGGTCAGGGCAGATCCGATAAATACAAACACACTCATAAACGGAATGATGGCCGGGAGACTGTTGGCCGTACCATCTAACAGATTTGCCCTGCGGTATGGATGAATATTTCTTGCCGCTCCGATCTTATTTAAAATAGGTCCAAACGTCAGAATGGAAGCACTGGTCACACCGCCTAAGAGAATCGTCGTAAACGCGATGCCCATCATGCAGACCAGCTCTGCTCCCTGGGTGGTGCCAGCCATCCGGCTGTCCAGAATCTTCTCGGCAATCAGATTCAGCATACCCGCATCACTCAGAACACCCATGATGCCAAACACGGAAATGACCAGCGCGCAGGTCGGTAAAATATTGTTAATGCCGTCAATCAAAAATCCTACTGCCGCATTGTTTGCCGCGTCATTAGAAAACACCTGGGCCGGAGTGAAAAGTCCTGCAGCCAGACCAACCACGGTACCCGTTACCAGACCCACTAAAATACCTTCGTAAATATTTCTCGTTTTTGTTGAAATAGTTAGCATCAGAACAACCGGGATCAGCATCACCAGAGAAACCGGATTGGCTGCCGCGTCAATGGAACCGCCCTCATATACACCGCCCATGCCGCCGAAGACCGCAAAGATCACAATCGTGATCAGGCCCGCCACTGCGGAATATTTAATACGGCTGGAAACAACACCGCCGATGTCTGCCGGCTTTCCGTTTTTAAACTGCTGAGTCGATGCGGAAGCAATGGTCGTATCTGATATCGGAGCCAGATTATCACCGAAAATTGCGCCAGACACAATACAGCCTGCCATCATCATCTCATTCGCGCCCAGCATAATGCCCGCCGGATAAAAGATTGGAAACGCGATAAACATAGTTCCGATCGAGGAACCGGTCGCCGTAGAAACAATGCAGGTGGCAATAAACGTAAATGCAACAAAGATGCCGCCCTTCATGCCAACCGCATTCGCGATCCACACAAAACCACCAGAAAGACCACACAGTTTAATCAGCGCGCTGAACATGCCGACCAGTAACAAAATCACAACAACCGATACGGATGTGATTGAGGAAATACCCTTGATGGCACTCTCCCAGAAATCACTGTAGCTGCTACAAAAAACGCCGCCGATCAGAAGTGCCAGAAAACCGCCTACTGCAAGCGCCTCCATATTGAACGCCTTAAATCCAATAAAAAGCACCATACAGAAGAACACATAAATTGCCACTGGAATCAGCGACATCCCGATTCCGCCCCGAAACTGAAGTTTTCTCTCCTCACTCATACCTTTTTCCTTCCTTTCTCTTGTTCCCTATGCAACAAAAAAGCCCGCCCCTGAACTACGTTCAAGGACAGGCTGTTATATACCTGCGGTACCACCTTGTTTGGTGCCAAGCACCCACTCTTTGCAGAATGCCATTACATTCCTGGTCCGTTAACGCTGACCGTTGCGTCGTAGCTACTAAAGTCTGGTCTGTTTTCCTGACCATTCTTTTTCACCTTGCCCTCTGAGGCCCACTTACCATGACACTCTGCCCGGATTCCACCACCCCGGACTCTCTGTGAGACTGCTTATATGGTACAACTTCCTCTTCAATGGTTTAAAGCAATGATAGCAATGGAACTGAGAAATGTCAAGTATATAATTTTTAGAAAAGCGTAAGAATGGCGTAATTCAGACATTTTTCTCGACAGACGGCCATTCCATTATTATAATACAGGTACCGGGGCACTGCATTTCCTGCCCCGGAATCTATATCTGCTTTTAGAGGAGCTGCCTATGAATATCACGGTAATTTACGCTTCCGGCCGAAAAATCAGATCAAGCACTTACCAGATCGCACAGATGCTCATCAAAGAACTCCTGGAAGATGGAACCTGTTTTTCCTTCTTTCTCCCGGATGACATGCCTCACATCTGTACCGGATGCCGCGCCTGCATCCTTGGAAAAGAGCAGGCCTGCGGAGGTGCTGCCGCC
The DNA here is from genome assembly GCF_003478505.1 of Clostridium sp. AF27-2AA. GTDB lineage: Bacteria > Bacillota > Clostridia > Lachnospirales > Lachnospiraceae > Brotaphodocola. Next base: position 125,589 of record NZ_QUFI01000001.1, on the reverse strand, counting down.
ATGGCGCCCATCCTTAAGGCTATCGAACAGTCCGGGCTGATTCTGTTCTGTGCGCCCACTTATGTATATCATGTTCCTGGACAGATGAAATCCCTGCTTGACCACCTCGCATACCGCTGGATGGTTCACCGCCCTGATCTTTCCTTCATGAAAAAGCAGGCAGTCATCATTAACACAGCTGCAGGCGGCGGTATGCGTTCCACCGTCCGCGATATCAAAGACAGTACAGAAAACCTAGGATTTGCGAGAACCCACTGTATTTCCCAAAGCGTATGGGATTACACCTGGAATGATCTGCCGGAATCTTTCCGGAAATCCATTCAACGTAAGGTAACACGTACCGCCCGGAATGTCCGGCACTGTGCCAGACACCTGACTCCGTCGCCGAAAGTATGGTGCGAGTTCACCCTCTATCGTTTTCTGCATAAGCACAAGAAAATGAGCACAGTCGATGATGCTTACTGGCAGGAGCATGGCTACAACACAGGGTGGCCCTGGAAAAACAAAAAAGCACTATAATTACTGAAACCCTTTTCGTTTTCTTACCGCTCCGATCAGTTCTTCTGCCTCATCAAACGCGCCGGGCAAATAGCTTTCCATCCACTCTTTTCCCTCTTTTTCCTGTTTCTTGATTTCAGCCCAGTTCACCAGAACTTCATCCGAGCCGGAAACCGCTGTGGTACCAAACACATGCGGGTGCCGGCGAATCATTTTATCCGTGATTCCACGCATGACATCCTCCAGCGTAAATAAGCCTTCTTCCTTTGCAATCTGCGCATGCATGACCACCTGCAAAAGCAGGTCGCCCAGCTCTTCTTTTAAGTTCTCTGCATTTCCCGTCTGCTCCAGAATGTTGATGCCGCCAACCACCTCCGCAGCCTCCTCCACACAGGCTGCTTTCAGGGAACCATGGGTCTGCTCCCGGTCCCAGGGGCATCCGTCCTCCGCGCGAAGACGGGCAATAACCTGTACCAGGCTGTTTAATTCTTTGTCTAATGGATTGTAATTTTCGTTCATAACATATCTCCCGTTTTATCTTATTTCTTCATTTCTTTTACATTATGCCATACCGTAAATCCGACGCCCACCCAGATAAAGCAAAACGCGATCAGGCGGTGAACCTCCAGCGATTCATGGAAATAAAAGAGTCCCATAAGAAACTGAATCGTAGGATTCACATACATCAAAATCCCCGTTAAATAATAAGGAATCATGCGGACACCCCTGTTAAATAACAAAAGCGGCACAGAAGTAATCACTCCTGCTATTGGAAAAAGCAGAAACTGCATTCCATGAAAGACTCCCAGGCTTCCATGACCATTCATTTCGCTGTAAATACAGAAAAGAAGCGCGATCGGCGTCACAAACAACGTTTCCGCAAACAGGGAAAGTCCTGCATCTAAATGCACACTCTTTTTCACAGCTCCGTAAAAAGCAAAGCTCAACCCGATCACCATAGCCATAACCGGAACCATCCGGTACACACCAATCAGATACCCCACTCCAATCAGGGAAAACAGTGCCGTCATCTGCTCTAACCGGCTCATCCTTTCATGAAAGAAAAACACGCCGATGCCTGTGACAAAAATCGGCTCCAGAAAATATCCCAGGCTGGCATCCAGCACATGTCCCGAATTGATGGCGAAAATATATACGCCCCAGTTAATACACACCAGCACACCACTGACCATGCAGCAGAACACTATCTTTTTATCATGAAAGATCTTTCTGATATCTCCCATCCGCCCGGTCACGGTCAGATGTCCAAACATAAAAATCATGGACCAGACCACTCTCTGGGCCAGTACATAAGCGGAATTTACCTCTGCAAGAAGATTCCAAAATACGGTGAGTAATCCCCAGCAGATGTATGTAATTGTAACACTGATCGTTCCTTTTCTTTTTGTAGTATCCATATATTGTTTCTCCAATATTGTCATGACATCCGGCTGCATTGGCGTGAACTTGACACCACGCTTCAACATCCCCATAACTTTTCTTGCTTTCTGCTCGATCTCTCTGGCGGTGTGCTCACTCGTCAGCATCAGATGATTTCCAGCGATTGTATATTCTCGTTCTATGTATTCCTCTGTAATCGGAAACATATCCTGTATCAGAAATGCACTCTCCCGGCTGTCATCCAGTATATCCCGATACTCGCATCTTTAAAACAATAATAATGCGGTCTGTTTCCTGCCTTATTTTCTTTGAGATACGGATCTGGTATATCTTCAAAGAATTTATCTTTGATAATATAAAATCCCGTTTTCTTCATTTGCCTGTCCTCATTACAGAAAAATCCTCCGCCTTGCGGCGAAGGAGTATACTTTCTTTGTGCTTACATTTTAACAATCGCAAAGAGGAAAGGTAAAGGTCAAATTCTTTTAATTTCTTAATATTGTTTTCTATATTTCGACTAGCAACGCCAATCTTTTCTGCTAATTTTACCGCTGATAACCGATTGTTCTCCATAAGCAATTTAATATTTCCAGCTGCGTACTGTTAAAATCAACTGTCTCTTGTTTCTCCGATGTTTCTCCGATGTTTCTCCGATGCTTCTCCGATGCTTCTCCGATGCTTCTCCGATGTTTTTGTTTTCTAAGGTCATCGGTAAAGAATCACGGAACAATTCTACCCGAAATATGTTATTGAATTCTTGAAATTTTGGTTCTAAAAGTCCATATTCTTTCGCAGCATTAAAATTGGCAATTCCATCCATTACCTGAAATAATATCTCATTTTCCACGCCAACAATCTCGTGTGTTTTATCATCTATACCTACAATCAGCTTTCCACCCTGAGTATTAGCAAAAGCTACAATAGTTTTCATGTACTTTTCGCTTTTATCTGGTAAAGTGATTTTGTATTCAACATTTTTTGATTCAACGGAAAACAATGTATCCCTTGCCATTTTTTCATCATTTCTCGCATCATCAGTGCAGTATTTTATTTAGCTAATTGTATTGTACCCTATTATGAGTGTTAATCAAACATTTTTACAACATTTACAATATAGAATTCGGCAAATGAAAATAATTAAAACAATAGCAGGCAATCTCATCACGGATCATTCTGATTTGTGATGTACTACATCCTAAAAAGTATTCTCATCGAATGTAACAATATCGTCTTCATCCATATCTACTAATTCATCTTCTCCTGATATAGTATAGCTTATCCAGATTATGATAATTATTCTGTAAAAGGATTGCCCTTCTACACTCACAATGTAAAAGAACAACGGTAAGCGCTTAAATTTCAGCCATAGTAAAAATTACCCGGCTACTTTTCAGTAGCCGGAGCACTTTGACAATTCACATCTGATTGATTTGTATCATTTATACGGCGTTGTATTTCCGCTTTGACATTTTCATTCCATGGTGCCAGAAGTTCCAATTCCTCATCACTCATCCTATCTGTAGGCATTTTCTCAAGCAGATAGGTAAGATAGTGATAGACATTTACTCCATTCGCCTTTGCCATTTCTACCATTGAGTATACAATGGCACTGGCCTGTGCTCCGTTAGGAGTATCACAGAAGAGCCAGTTCTTACGGTTATGCTCTATAGAACATAACCGTAAGAACTGGCAGATGATCGACACCATCAATGGTGCAAAATCATCCGCGATTATTTACAGCATCGCAGAAACAGCAAAAGCGAATAACTTAAAACCATACGAGTACTTTGAATATCTTCTGACAGAGATTCCAAAGCACATGGATGATACAGACCGATCTTTCTTGGATGATCTGCTTCCGTGGCCGGAAAAACTACCAGAGAACATTTGAAAACCAAAGAAGAACAATTAAGCGAAGCCGCGAAAGCGGCTTTTTGTTGGCAAGGTACTTGCTATGGAGCGGTTTTTTCCACACTTAGTTGATTTCACAGCAAAATTGCTCATGAAGTAGTACCTTTGCTTTCAATAATTCAAAACTATTTCTGCCATACATAATACGTTTTATTACTTTGAGTTTATTAACGCTTCCCTCTGCCAAACCATTATTATATTGCATGGCAATTCCATTTTTTACAGCAACAATATCTTGTCTTATACCATTCACATATGTTTGCAACTCAGGAATATTAAATTTTTCCAGTTTAACAAGCCATGCGTCAAGCTTTTCTTCATGCTTTGAATATATAATTTCATAAAATTCCTTTATGGTCACATAAAGATCGGCAATCATTGGGTATAATTTTAAAACTTGTTCATACTGTTCTTGACTGATTGTTTTCACATCGTCCAACCCTTTATATATTAATTGCGTTAGTGATCGGCGTTGTACGTATTCCTTCGGCTGGTAATCAGAACAAGCTTCTTCTTTTTGAGAAGACACGCAACGAATTCTTTCTTTTTGAATAAACATTCTTAAAGAAGCAACTGATCCCTCATACCCTTTTTCGCTGATTATTTTGTGTATACAGGGGTATGTCATGCCTTCGCACCGCAACTTAATGACTTCAGCTTCATAGGGTGCCAACTTTCCTGGAATACGTGCATGGTAATGCTTGTTTTCTACAGAGTAACTGGGATTCAAATAGTTTTGAATCGTTTTAAATGTATGATGCATCTCTTTAGCAATTTGCTCAATAGGAATACCATCGCAAGCCATTTTTCTTGCGGTATTTACCTCTTCTTGTTTTTGTTGTAATGCAAGCCGGTGATTAGCCTCCCTCGCAATAACTTTATCCTCGATTTTATCTGTATCGAGTTTCAAATACTTTTGAATTGTCTTTACAGAAGAATGTAATAGCAATGCAATTTCATTTACCGTCATCCCTTCAGCTTTCTTTGTTTGTGCAAATCGAACTCTGTCAACATGATTCCGTTGATTAATAAGTTTCACATGTTCTTCGCTATTTGTACTGACTGCTGGTATTTCAAGTCGAGCCGGAAACTCTCTGATTATATATTTTGTCATTGCCTCCGTGAGGCCTTTTATCATGTGAAATCTGTCACTTACCTGCACTATACCGGGATGGGATTTTTCAGAAGCATTAGCATAAATCTGAGCACCATCTCTTGAAATCACTTCAATATTTGGGTATGTAGCAAGCCATGCTCTTACTTCCTCTGTATTTCTTGTCGGAATCAAATCAATTATTCTATGCGTCTCTAAATCAACCATTACCGTTCCGTAAGAAAATCTTTTTCTAATTGCAAAGTCATCCACACAAACTTTTCTCACGGACAAGTTATCAACAATCGATGGCATTTTTTTTAAGCAGAACGCAGATACTGCTTTTAGATATATCGACATTACTATTTTTCAAGACTTTTGAAGCATTGATTGAACTCAGCTGGCTCGAGGTAAATAAAATATTTTTTTCTAAACGTTTGGTTCTCTTTCCATTTGCATCAACAAATGGATGCCGTTCAGAAAATGTCTGTTTGCAACACGTATTATTATCACAAAAGAACTTTCTTGTTAAAACAAGTAAAACAACCTTCTTTCCTTGTATGGGAAGATCCTGTACTTCTCTTTGATATCTAGAATGAATTCTTTTAGATTCTTTTCCACAATAAGGACAATTAGCCGTTGATATTGCACTTGATATTTCAAAAATAATTTTATCTGCTTTATTACGAAATGCATCTAATCTATAATTGCTATCCAGATCTTTGACAATAAAATCCATAACCATCCTCCGATGGTTATATTATATTAATTCGTTGCAATAAAGTCAACTAAGCCCGGAAAGAACCTATGGAGCGTTTACGCTATGACTTTGAGGTCATAGCCTTGTTTCAAAAGCAGCAACGCTGCTCCTCAAACAAGGCTACGACAATGTACCGCCAAGCCGGGAAAAACGTGCGGCAATTCCCGGCACGGCATGATCGGGCAGGCGATTCGCGGAAAAATAATATGCGGTTTGCGCCTACCACAGTGTGCCGCCGGACAATCAACAGTCCTTTTGTTTCAATTTCAATCGTATGTGAATTGTCAAAGTACATAGAACTATTTTCCGTATTCGGAAACATCTCTACTGGAGAATTCTTCGGCTCTATGGCGATCTGGACCACATCCTGTTTATGGGATGTAAGATCAAAATTGCTGGCTTTTCTAACCGGATCTGGTACCTGGCAGGCTTTCTTACGAAGACGGGAAACTGCATTGTAAAAACAGCTTGAAGAAATCCCGCGTTCATTGCACCATGCTGCATCCGTCAGGCCGCTTTGCCGACACTCAGTTACCAGTTCCATCCATTCATCTAAGGAACGCCCTGGGGCACGTTTACCAGTCATAATGAAACCTCCATGTGTAGTGAATTTTTATCGCCTATCAGCGGAGTGGAGTAAAAATCTATTTACTATCATCATTATGAACTACAAACTATCTGGTGAAAAGTTACCCAGAATTTAAGCGCTTACGATTTAAACATGTTTTTCGGACTTTTTAACATTTTTTATTCAGTTCCTTAGTCAGTGTAAAAATGCGGTTCAGTTACGTTTTGGTTCCTTAGTCAGCAATTACGCTATTTTAAAAACTTTTAAGGAGAAAACCGCATAAAATAAGGGTTTTTTCGATTTTTTAAAGGTTTTTAAGAGCCTTTAAGGGTTCACAATTTCCCAAAAAACTAAGGGAATAGTTACGTTTTCCCCACAGGATTACAAATATAATGCACTTTCTATCCGTTAATCTCCCAGTGTCCACTGTAACCACTTCCGACATATGATACATTAGACATTTTTTTGATTTTTCGTTTTACTGTTGCAATTCCAATTTTCAATTCCTTTGCCATATCTGCCGTTGATACTTGCGGATTATCCTTTATCATTTTGATGATTTTTTCTTCAGTATCATCTTGGGTATCACCTTGAGTATCATCTTGGGTATCACCTTGAATTTTCTCTTCGTTTGCATGTATTGCATAATTAGAACCATAATTCAAATTATACAAAGTCAATGTAAAATCATCATTATCTGCCTCAAAGACCGGCATCTTGGTTTCATCAAATTCTACTTGTCCCTCATAATCTGCCAATATCTTCTTAAATCCACTACCTCTACGCTCCATATATTTTAAACGGCTGAATATATCAGCTAATATCGGATTTCTTCGCTTTGACGGGATTTTCAACAAATCTTTTCCTTCTAGAGATATCCCACTTACCATTCCGCCAGGTGAATATATTTCAATTCTATCATCAAACATATCTATATGGACTTCACTACCTATCTCCATATAGTTTCTATGAATCAATGCATTTACTACACCTTCAAGCACTGCTCTATCCGGATAATCAGGCATTTCAATTCTTCCGTCACCAACCTTACGCCATGCTTTCTTGGAATTATTTCTCACAAAATCAGTTCCTGCCTGCAACAATGTGACAAGGCTACCAGTATATTCCTTATCATCAAGTGCATCCACTATTCCTGAGGCTTTAGTAAGTCCATTCCATCTTGTACAAAACAATCTGGAATGACGTACCGGTGATTCATCTGCCAGAAGTGCTCCAGCATTCGTTAGATTTCCTTTTTCATCAATCAGTCCGAAAGATTCATAATCTGTATCTTCAAATATATTCCCCGTTCTCTGTTTATATACTGATTTTAATTTTGTAAAGGACATATTATCAAAATCATATCTTGATTTCAGACTATCGTAACTTTCACCGCTGCCACGAAGCACCAATTCTCTTAGCTGTGAAGGAGTTGCCGGAACACTTTCATTTCCTATACGCATAAATGCAATGAGTTGTCCATCACCTTCATAATAGTATGGTGTCTGCTGCCCTTTCATAACTTCCACAATAACAAAAATCTTTTCGTCATCTTTTTCAAAATACAAAAGATTTTGCTCATTATAATTCAATAAAATCAAGGAATTTTAATGTCCGGTGGAATTTACCACTGCACTGGAATTTAAAATTTCAAGTCAGCGTTCTCGAAACATAGAGTATTACTAAGTATGTCTATTTTTCTATGGATTGCTTTTTGTACCTCTTCTTTCTCTTCAATAATGTAATCCAAAACCGTCATAATAGTTCATGAAATAGACAGAGGAACTATCTCCCTTTACCTATATTCCACTGCTTTTCCTGTTCCTTTTCATGCACATCATTCTTGCTGACAGTCTCCTCATAAATCTTCTGATACTCCTCGTACAGTTGATCCCCATCAAGTTTCACACCCAATTTATCCAGCACACTCATAAATAGTTTCAAATTACCACTAGCATCACTTAAATCGAACTTAAAAGCATTTGCTTTCACTGATGTTTTCAGGTACTTATATGGACCACAAGCCAAAAGTTCTCTTGCTACCTTTTCTGCCTTATCTGCCACAACATTCTTTTTAACAACATCTACTAAACGCTTTGATTCCTCATAAAGCCTGTCAAAATCAGCTTCGTGGCCAATTTGCTTAAAGAAGCTATTAAGTTTCTCATATACTGCCAGTACATCATCGTTTCCATTAACACCTACCACTCGTACCTTCTCCTCATCAGTACTGACATGATAATCTGCATACGAATTGACATTTCTTTTTCCCATTTATCTCTGCTGATGTTCTTTGGGTTTTTACTATATTCCGCAGGTATAATACCAAGTCCAAGCTCTTTGCAATACTTATTGGTAATCGGTTGCAAATGATTCTTCCAGTTTCCTTTCGGCGAATTATACTTTTTCCCGGTTGTTACACTTACACTGTTCCATATTAAATGACCATGCATGTGTTCCCTGTCTGTATGAACTGTAAATACAGCTTCATAATCATCCCCGAGTACATCCTTCGCAAAATGTTCCAGCACGTACATCACCTGTTCTGCCGAAACCCTCTCCTCGGGCGAAAAAGAAATAATCACATGATATCCCTGTCTGTTACCTGTCTTGTGAAATATATTCTTTGTTTCTACCATTTGCTCAAATGCTGTATCCGGCAGGCAGTTGATACTGCCCACCAAAACACATTCTTCTGTCTTGTCTGGATTTTGGATATATTGCAAAGCATTTTTCAAATGCGATGCCGGTTTTCTGCCTTTTGATTCCTTAATATTCAGGATCTTTGTAATCGCCATGTTTCCAGCACCTCCCCGAATAAACTTTTGATTTCATCAAGGCTTCTCTGCAACTTATCGATATCGCTGAAGTACAGTTCTCGCATTAACTTTTGAATAAGGATTGGTAAATGATTTCCTTTCGGAATGGTGTGAAATGAAAACGAAATTAAATAATGAAGAGATTTCTCCTAATGAATATTTTGAGTGGAAAATAACATGGCCTCAGGCGTAAATGAAACTATTCCTGCACAGCTCACTTTAGTACCATTTTAGTACCACAAGGCAAAAAACAAGCTCGCAAATGCCCATTTTACTAGGCTTTGCGAGCTTTTAAAAATTATTCAAACTCTATATTCGCATCTATATCTTGTATCTATTCAAATTTTATTTTCTATATATAGCACAATTATTCCAATTATTCTATACTGTTTTTGGGTTTTTCAGGTTTTTTATCGACATTTTAGAGACTTAAAAATGCAGACTACCAAAAATAAAAGCGAAATCCTTGAGCAATGCCCGATACAGTGCTTCGCTGTCGATTTCGTTTAACAAATCTTCAACGGAATGTACCTCCGCCTGCGGCTCGGTATCCGCCATTTCTTCCAGATACTCCGCAACATCATTCATGTAGCGGTAAAACCGCCTGTTGGAATTAAACTCCGCCCTGTCGTAAATGCGGATTTCTTCAATCGTGCTTTCATCAACACCATACTTCCTTAAAATCTTTTCCTCGGCTTCTTTCCAGAGCCGCCATTTCCTTTCTTCCCGTCCGTGATTGTACGCCACGTCCTTTACCTCCAATCTGAATTTTTTGAGTGAAAATTCAGACTGACAGGTGGGGAACGACACCTAACGCCAGAAGCAGGCTTGTCCTGCCCGCTGACAAAAAGCGACAAAAGAAAAACCGCAAAGGCTGTCGCACCTTTACGGTTATGGGGGATTACACTTCTATTTTGTAGATATTTGACATCTGGTTTGAGGGTAAAAGAGTACCATGCATATGTTGTGTAAATCGTGTTTTTGGCGAAATTCATGCGTATCTTCCTTTGTCTCGTGAAAATCTGGTGTTTTTCTATCAGCACAAAAAAAGCAGCAGGATTCCTCCCGCTGCTTTAAAATCTATTTATTTTTTCGTGTGCTTATACGAATTTTCTGCGTTCCCTACCGCGCAAACGCCGAAATCATTATGGCTTACAATGTTGGAGTCGATGCCACCCTGTTCTCTATCCATTCCAGTAACATGGTTATATACGAGTTTTCCAAACGGATATGCTGTCATTGACCAACAATGACCGATGCCGATTTCCCAATCGTTATATTTACTTAAATCCACATGATTTTTATCCGGAACATTGATGCTGCTTGCAATGTACATGCATTCTTCACAGTGCGTTACCTCACGTCCGTCAATTTCGAGTACGCCCCGCTTATTTACATAATATCCATCCGGGGTCTTCCCATTTGTTACGATGTATCCGTTCGGAGCGAAATAGTAGCACTCTGAATTGCATCCTTGTTTCCATCAATCCACTGCCAGCCATCGTGATACCAGGTTGTTCCTGTGGCATTTGTTCCGTACCACCATCCTGTTTCATTCTTCTGCCATCCGATCGGGTTATCCGCAAACACCGGAACAACCATGATGAGTGATAATGTAAGCGCAGATAACGCGATTAACTTCTTTCGTAACTTCATCGATTTCTCCTTTTTACTGCTTCTTTACGTTCTCATAGCCATTCTCAGTCTCTGCGACCATTATACCAGGTGCTGAGAAATAAATATATGAATCACTACTGATGGCGGTTCTATTCGAACTTGTGCATTTAAACACGGTGTAGCCCATCTCATTTACACCTGCATAATGGTACGTATCCGTGACTCCGCCAAATCCAGGAAGCCATTCGGTATCTGTCAGCGTCTTGGTTGCCGGATCATACACGATCTTCATTGAAAACGAGTAAGTGCCAATATTGTATGCATAGGTTCCGCTATAGATATCGGTTGCCGGAGCCTGTGAATTTGTGGCCGTTCCGTTTGATGTATTCGACAGCACGGGTTCTGTGCTTACGTTCTTCGTCTTTACGGCTCCTCCTTCCGTCCATGCCCCATCACCGTTTACTACGTATCCATCCGGAGTTGTGGCATTTGAAAGCATATAGCCGCTGCCATCAAAGTAATAGCATTCTGCAATGCCATCTTTATTGCTATCGATCCACTGCCACTGTGACTTCGGGTAAGCGCCATTATCCTCCTGCCACCACCAGCCTTTTGAATTCTGCTGCCACTGACCGGCAAGTGCAGTCGTTGCTGTGCCCATCATCATGGCTACAATCATTGCAGATGCGATTAGCTTCTTTTTTATCTTCATATTCCTCTCTCCTTTTTTGAATATTTTGTTTTTCTTATGATCTTATTATCTCACAAGCGGATAATGGTTTAAAGGGTAATCTGTTTTTCAGATACGTATTTTTGTGAAAATCAACCTTTTCCCTTTACCATGCAGCGTTTCTTGAAAAACGAGATACCGTAGCAGAGAATCTTATCGTAATCATCCTCATATTCCTTCGCATACATCCGATTGTCGATCTGCTGCAAAGCCGTATCGCAGTCCTTCTCCAGGTTTCCCAGGGTCTTCGTATATTTCGCTTCGAAAATCGCAACGCACGCATTGATGGGATCATAAACGACCACATCGCTTCGCCCTTCTCCATGCTCCTTATTGGAGTCCACCATATATCCAGCGCCTGTAAAAATGCCCGCGAGAAATGCGTGGTAGAAATCCTCCCGATAGTCATGGTAGCTGATGGTGCGTCGGAGCAGGGCATTCATTTCCCTATTTATGCCTTCACTGTCACCACTAAAGACGGCATCAAACAGCGCATTTCGATTCCACTTCTTCGCGCTGTCATCAAACCATTTGATGACTGTTGTTTCGAAAATCTCGTTAATTTCTGCATTCGGAATCATGAGAGCTACCATACCGTCTGGAACTTCACCTTTATAATCCTCTTCCCGCGCCCGTGTTAAATATCCCGTCAGATATAGTGTACTCCAGAGGTTATCTTCTGATGAATGGAGATAATCATAGGTCAGGTTTTCATCCACACGTTGGACGATGCAGCCGCCCGCCATCAGTGTCTCAAGCTTCTTTGTGATCGTACTGCCCGCATAATCGATAAAGGAACGGATGATGGCATTGTCACTTGTGTTTTTCCAGTAGCTGATCGGCTTTGCCTTCGGATTGCGCTGAAGCTCCAGCATATAATTCATGACATCCCACGGACAGTAGACATCGAAATCCCCGAAATGGTAGCCATCGTACCATTTCTTCATGTTCTCTGCCTGTTCTGTCATATCAGCAGCTTTCAGCAGCTCATTAACCTCGCTCTGTACGAAGCCGAAATACTCGTTGAGACGAGAATTTGTAATCGTATCCGATACGAAATTATTTGTTCCCGTAAAGATGCTCTCTTTCGCGATCTTTAAACAGCCTGTCACGACCGCAAAACGAAGTGCCGGATTGTCTTTCAGGGCCTGCATCAATCCCTTCATAACATCAAGCATTTCATTATAGTAACCGTTGTTGTTCGCTTTCGCGACGGGAACATCGTACTCATCTATAAGAAGAATGACAGGCTTTCCATAATGTTGCTGCATCATTCTGGTAAGCAACATCAAACTTCCTTTCATGTTCTTCATGGAAGCCTGCCCCCATTCCAGCTGTTTCGCGATCTCCTTATCACTGGTGTCGATTCTGTCGCTGTCCAGCAGATAGCGATGCTCTTTATATAGTTCTGAGATAACCCATGTGAGCATATCGTATGCTCCGGTGAAGTCGAGGCCATCTACCTGTCGGAACGAAACAAAAATCGTCGGATACTGATTCATCCACTCATCGCACAGCGCCTGATTATCTGCAATCTCCAGCCCTTCAAATAACGCTTTGCTGTCCTTTCGGATATCGAAGAAGCTTTCCAGCATACTCATGCCGAGCGTTTTTCCAAAGCGCCGAGGACGGGTAATCAGTGTCACTTTCGTTCCGGTTCTACTGAGCAGTTCTCCGATCAGTCCCGATTTATCGATGTAGTAATACCCGTTTTTACGAATTTCTTCAAAGTCTGAAACCCCAACAGGAATATTCATTTTTTTCATTTCTGCGCCTCCTTTCGTCTCAATACCTCACAGCTTTTCACTGATTGCACAGCACCGTTTCTTACAGAATGTAATACCATACAGCCGGATATCCTTCCGATCATCATTCAGAAGATATTCCTGATAACGGCGATCCCTGATCTGATCGATAGCCTTTTGACAAGTCATCTTCATATCGTCAAAGTTTTTCGTATATTTTAGCTCGACGACGATCCCCGCATCCGGATCATCCGTTTCTACGATGATATCCGCAAATCCTTCTCCAGCTTCGACGTTTGACTTTACAAGCCAGTCTGCGTTTCCGGTAAGGATCCCGACGAGAAGATTGTGATAAGAGCTTTCTTTTTCTTCTTTTCTTGCCTTTGTATCAAATACGCTAATGGAATTACTGAGTACGCGGTTTAAATACTGCTCGACGCCTTCGGTATCACCTTCCTCAAACGCCTTCCAGAATGTGGTGAGGCGCTCCGTGTTACTGAAGATCGATTTTTTAAACCACTCGTTAATTTGAAGACGAAAGACTTCTCGTACTTCCCGGTTTGGAATAATCAACCGATAAGCTCCGTCTTCATTTCTTCCACTCTGCGTCAAATACCCGGTTGTAAAAAGAACGCTCCAGAGATTTTCGATGCTCTGATCGACCTCTTCATACGTGAGATCCAGGCGAAGCTCCTTTTCGATGGCCTCCCCGTTGACCAGACGCTCAATTTCATTCTTCGTCGTTTTATTTGCTTTATCGATAAAACGCTTTACGAGGTCATTTCCGCTCGTGTTGATCCAGTACGCTTCCGGCTTTGCCTCTTTGTCATCCTTCGCGCGGTCCACAAAATTTATTACATCCCATGGACAGTATACATCTGCATTTCCGAATCTGTATCCATCGTACCACTCCTTCACTTCTGCAAAACGATCTTCCATCTGATAATCAGAAAGTAACGTCCGTACCTCCGTATCTGTAAATCCAAATTGTTCATCGAAGCGTGTATCTGTGATCGATAGAATTTTAAAGTTGTTGAGACCAGTAAAAATACTTTCCTTCGAAACGCGAAGACAGCCGGTCAATACCGCGAACGCAAGCGAGTCATTCGTTTTTAATGCTTCACCTAACAGTCCGCGAATAAAGTGAACCATTTCTTTGTAATATCCATGCTGAAATGCTTTATCAAGCGGGACATCGTACTCATCGATGAGAATGACTGTTTTTTTACCATAATGCTTATATAAAAGAGCCGATAGCATTTTCATAGACGAAGATACAATGTCGGAATCTTCTTCCTGGACTGTCATATCTAAAAGTCGGCAATAATTCTTTTTATCTATATCCAGAAGTCGCTCGCTGTTTTTCAAACCATAAAATCTTTCAGCTTCCCGTTTGATCAGTTGAATACATCTACGTTTTGCTTCCGAAAAGCTTAAGCCCTCCACGTCCTTTAAAGAAAGAAAGATAACCGGATACTGTCCCTGATGCTGTTCGCACAGTTCCTTATTCTCAGAAATATAGAGCCCATCAAACAGCGATGTATCCGTTCCGATTTCAAAAAAGCTCTTCAGCATACTCATATTCAGGGTCTTACCAAAGCGACGCGGACGCGTGAACAGACTCACCTTGCCTAGACTGTCAAACAGCTGTTCAATCAGTTTCGTTTTATCGATATAGTAATACTGGTTTCTTCGAATCTCTTCAAAGTTTTCGATTCCCACCGGAAGTTTTAATCTTTTTTTCATAAATGCCTCCCGCCTTTATTTAGAACTTCTGTTTTCTTTTATTGTCTCACATTTTTAGTAAAAAAGAAAGAGGACGGAAAAAACATATATAAAAACACCGGATAAGAATTATTATCTTACCCGGCATTTTTCGTTATTTCTCTTCTTTAAATTTCTCGAAGCCCTTCTTATCTTCCGATGCTACACCTCTCTTATAAAAGTATTGACAGGTTTTACAATTTTCTGTTCCGTGCTTCTTATATGGGCACTTTATCATTTTATCGTACATGCAGCGATTCCGTACCTTTCTTGTGATAAGGAAGGCGATGAGTCCTGCAAATACGACAAACGGAATACTTGTTGCGACCGGATGCTCTTTAAAGGATGTAGCGAGTGCAGTATACACAGCAGTGATAACGCCAAGTGCCATCGCTGCAAGCTTATCTAAGAAGCTTGTTTTTGTGGCGACTGCGTTTGCCTGCTCGTAGCTTACATCTACCGCCATTGTGTAAACGGTCTGCTGTGACTCCGGGATCTTCTCCGCATATTCGCACTTCCAGATATAGCCTTCTGTTTCCGGAAGCGTTACTTCTCCATTGTAGACTGCAGAAATATCCTGTACAAGCTTCTTTCCCTTTCCAATGGCCTTTGCCAAAGCCCTTATTGGACATTGCGCGCATATCGAGGTCTTCCACACATACAGCATCATACCGATTGGCTATCTCGGTACTAAGCTTATGCATACAGTCCTTTCGCTGATTCGCAATGTGGCTTTCCTGGCGGTTTACCAGGCGGAGCTGTTTCATAAAGTTCTTAGACTTTCGTTCACCCTTACGGGAACCCTGCTTCTTCGAGAGCCTGCGTTGCAGCTTTGTTCGCTTGCGCTGCGCCTCCCGATAGAAATGTGGTATATCCTCCGTATGCCCATTTGAATCCGTATACAGTCCATCGGACTTATAATCAAGTCCAAGGACGTTTTCCGGCTTCAGTACAACAGGAGTGATATCCGGCACTTCTTTCTTATACGTGATGCTTACATAATATCGATTGTCTGCTTCCAGACTGACCGTGACGTAACAGATACTGCCATCCGGGATTCTCGTTTCCGGTGTCCGGACCCATCCGAGACATGGAAGCTTTACTCTATGCGGTTCAACACATATGACGCTTGCATGCGTAGTCGTATAAGATTGTTTTCCACGCTTGCTGTGAAACCTTGGATAACTACCCTGTTTATGAAAAAATCGATCAAACGCTGCATTCAGCTGACGGCAAGCATACTGTAATGCCTTTGAGTCTGCTTCCTTAAGCCATGGAAGATAGTTCTTCATTTCTGGAAGGAGATTCTGCATGGCATAGTAATTAAGATGTTCCTTGCGACGATTGTAGATCACCGTATTTCGTTCAAGCATCTTGTTGTAGATGTATCGGCAATGACTGAGTGTCACATCTATCTTATGGCGCTGCTCATCGTCTGGATAGATCCGCATCCTGATGGCCCGATTAAGAATCATACGTTGCCTCCTTTCAACCACTTATTGAGGAAACCGAATTTTACGTGAATGGCATTTTCAACCATTTATTTCGGTTAGCCCGTATCTTACTGCGTTTAAGCCTCTCTCTTTGTGAGAATCGAAATTCCGTTTTTTACACTTATCGACAAGATATTACCGCTACTATCCACACTTCTAGGTGCTTTCATAACATACTATGTTACGGTACTTAGCAAAAAAAATGAGATAAAGGTTAATGCACAAACTAAAGCAAGAGATGAATATTGGATACCTTGCTCTATGGCAATCTCAAATTTGCAAAAGAAAATTGCAGCATTAACAAAAGATGAAAACTGTTACGTTAGCTTTCAAGGAGAAAATAGTTGCGAACTACAAACTGCTGAATTATTAAAATATCTTCAAGCAGATAAAAGAGTTTTCTTTTATGAAAGAACCAGAAACATATTGAGCTTATTAGAAAAGAACATACAGGATTTTGAAAATGCAGTAGATAATGATGTTCAATCTCTCATAAAAGATTTCCGCAAACATTACTATTCTATGCTTCACAATTTTTCAGTCTATATCAACAACAACTGTACCGATTGTGCAATAACTATCAAAAAGACTTTGCCGCAGGAAATAAAAACTGCTCTATTAACACACAACGGTATCGTTTGGCATGGACAAGTAGTAAATGTTGACTTTATCAGAGGCGATTACGACCTTTCAAACACCTTTTCAACCGATATGTCCTATTCCTCTGATGATTTTTATTTTGATGTATGGTATCAAATAAAAGAGGGGTGCAAACAAAGAGAGGAATTTGGTTTAGCCCCCGAACAACAATTAGGTTTAGATGTTCTTGACTTTGAATATGAGAATATCGGCAAATTTGCTAACATACTAAACCAAGCTATTAAAACCAAAGATTATCAAGCAGAATATACAAAGATATTTGAAACGTTATCTTTACTACAATCAGAAATTTTAAATAACATTGACAAAGCCACAATTTTATAATTTCAATCCAAGTAGACGTTCAGCAATGAGCGTCTATTTTTTTACCCCAAAACCAGAAAGGAGCTGATACACCATGCCTGTATTCCGAGTGGAAAAGACAAGTAGCTACACCGTTATGTCGAACCACCACCTACGCAACCCAGATTTAACCCTAAAGGCAAAGGGACTTCTTTCTCTTATGCTCTCACTTCCCGAAAATTGGGACTACACCTTAAAAGGGCTGTCCTGTATCTGCCGGGAAAATGTTGACGCTATCCGCACCGCTGTATGGGAGCTGGAAAAAGCCGGGTACATTACCCGCAGACAGGGACGAGATGAAAAAGGGAAAATGACTGCTATTGAATACACAATATATGAATTTCCCCAGCCGCCGAAGCCCAAAATCCCGGTATCGGAAAATCCAATATCGGATAACCCGACAACGGAAATCCCGGTATCGGAAAATCCAACGCAATTAAATAAAGATAGATCAACCAAAGATTTATTAAATACAGATGTATCAAGTACCTATTCCATTCCTTTCCAGAAAGAAGCGGCTGCACCGCCGGAACGGAAAGGAAACGGATATACCAACATGGACGCAGTAAGGGCTTATGAGGAAGTCATTAAAGACAATATCGAATACCCCTATCTGATACAGGACAAGTCCGTTGACAAAGGTATGCTGGACGAGATTGTTTCCCTTATGCTGGAAACCGTCTGTACCCGCCGCAAGATGATACGGATTGCCGGAGACGATTATCCGGCAGAGCTGGTAAAAAGCAAATTTATGAAGCTAAACAGCAGTCATATCCGTTTTGTGCTGGACTGTATGCACCAGAACACCACCAAGATACGCAATATCAAAAAGTATCTGCTTGCGGTACTGTTCAACGCACCAAACACCATTGACAGCTATTACACCGCCCTAGTCAACCACGATATGTACGGCGGTGCTTGAAAGGAGGACAACACATGACAATCAAACCGGGAACGCTGGTTTATGACAAGGAAAGCGGACGCTATGACATACGCTCCGGCTTAAACGAGTATTACGGGGGCTTACATTGCGGACAGAGCTTTGAAGTCTTTGACGGGAAGCATTGGAAGCCTACCCGTATCGAAATGGATATGTGCCGGAACTGGTATCTGGTGGGTATCGACACCGACAATTTAGAGGGCTTACGGGTACGGAGAAATGCAAAGAGATAATACAGGGACAGCCGCAGAAACGGTATGTCCCTTTTTTCATGCCCGACCACCACCTAAATCACCCAATCCCACGAAAGGAGGAAAATCATGCAGGAACAAGTCAACGAAAAAACCGTTGCCCTATCCATAAAAACCGCCAAACTGACCGCTTCCGTTTTGCAGGCAGCTCTTAAAAAATTCCTGCAAGCCCAGAAAAATAAGCAACCCAAGCAGTACCAGGGAAAACAGACCCTAAAGCAGCTTATAAAGCAGAATACAGGCGTATCAAACATTGAAATCGCAGACGAAAACATCAAAGCCTTTGAGCCAATCGCCAGAAAGCACGGGCTTGATTACAGCTTAAAGAAAATCAAGGACGAGAACCCGCCCCGGTATCTGGTTTTCTTTAAGGGACGGGACATAGACGTTATGACCGAAGCGTTTCGGGAGTTTACCGCTACCCAGCTTAACCGCCAAAAAAAGCCGTCTATCCGTAAAGTCCTTGCTGCCTTTAAAGAAAAGGCAAAGGAGCTTAACAATAGCCGGGATAAAGTAAAAAACAAGGACAGGGGGCGTGAGCTATGAAACCAAATGTAAAAAAGCTGCTTATCCTTAATCTGCCGTACCTGTTCTTTGTATGGCTGTTTATGAAAGTGGGCGAAGCATACCGATTGGAGGACTTATATAACGCCTTAAAGGAACAGCCGGAAGCGGAAGCCCAGAGGGTAGCCGCCGCATTGGAACTATATGTGCATGGCAGCCTTAACGTGTTCAACCACCGCACCAACATAGACATACATAACCGCCTTGTGTGCTTTGACATTAAGGAGCTGGGGAAGCAGCTTAAAAAGCTGGGTATGCTGATTATACAGGATCAGGTCTGGGGACGTGTGACCGAGAACCGGGAGCTGCACGCAAATACATGGTTTTATTGTGATGAATTTCACTTGCTGTTAAAGGAGGAACAAACAGCCGCCTACTCCGTGGAAATCTGGAAGCGTTCCCTTTGTTGACCGCTTCCCTACCGATACGGAGCTGTACCACATAATGACAACACGCCCGGAGGAACTTGCCAATGGAGCGTAACAATCATCTTTTGTTGGAGATAAGGGAGCTGCCGCAGACGGAAGCGGTTGCGTTTATTCGGAGCTACCACTATTCAAAGGTACTGCCCCGCCTTATCAAGTATTATTTGGGCTTTTATGCAGACGAACAGCTCTTAGGGGTAGTCACGTTAGGCTGGGGAACACAGCCCTTACAGACCATAAAAAAGATATTTCCAAAGCATGACCTTGTAACTGCGTCCTATCTGGAAATCGGGAAAATGTGTTTTCTACCCTCTGAAAATCATAACGGGTATTTTGGCAGCCTTGCCCTCTCAACACTTGCAAAGTGGCTACGGGAGAATACGGGCTGCTTATTTTTATATACCCTTGCAGACGGCATTATGGGAAAATGCGGCTATGTATACCAAGCTGCTAATTTCCGCTACTTAGGGTGCTTTACTACAAGCGTTTACCGCTGTATGGCTACCGGGGAAAAGATACACCCCCGGAGTGCCGGACAGCTCCTAAAAGAAAACGCTGCCCTAGAGGGCGTTCAAAAAAAATGCTGGTTATCCCATGAATTTTGCGCCGCAAAAGGAATTGAAAAAATTAACGGGAGAATGTTCCGATATATCTACCCGTTACAGAAACAGGCACGAAAAATCTTAGACAGCTACCCACAGTATCAAGGCTTGCACTATCCCAAAGAAAAAGATTTATTTTTTGCCAGACGGACAGGCGAAAGACAATATATCCAGATTGCACAACCCACCTTTAACCGGGACGTGTGCCAATATAACCCGCAAAGCTACGGGACAGACAAGGAGGTGTGAGCTTGCAGCAGTTTAAGGCAAAGGACAAAATCACGCAGAAAATGACCCGTGACGGTGTTGTGGAAACCAATAAGGCTACCGGGGAGCAGACAAGAACCAGCAGCCGGGAAGCGGAAACCGATTATACCGAAAAATCTACCGCAGAAAAAGTCATTGACAAATCAAGTTATAGCGCAGGGAAACGGAAAGCCGGGAAACAGGCAAAGAAAGCCACAAAGGAAAACAAGCAGGCTGAAAAAGCCCTTAACCGTGAAAATCCCCGTCTGCATTTTTCCGAGGAAGAACGTGCCGACCCGGATTTGCAAAAGGCAATCCGTAAATCAGAAAAGGCAGCGGACAGGCTGGATACGGCAAAGGCGAATATCCCCAAACAGAAACGCATTAAAGCCGCCAGACGCTTTGATGAAGCAACCGGGCGGGCAAAGACCCGCCTGTACTTTGAAGAACGGGACAAACCGCCAAACGGGAAGTTCAAGCACAATCCGGCAGAACGACCTATTCGGGAAGTGACCTCTTTCATACACGGCAAAGTACACGAGGTAGAAAAAGATAACTCCGGCGTGGAGGGCGCACATAAGACGGAGCTTTTAGCAGAACGGGCGGCAGGCACAGCCAGACGCAAAATAAGGGAGGGTATCAGAAGCCATAAGCTAAAGCCCTACCGGAAACTTGAAAAAGCGCAAGCGAAAAGCCAAAAGGCAGATATAAACTACCTGTACCAAAAGACCCTCAAAGAACACCCGGATATTGCAGACAACTCCCTCTCCCACTTTTACCAAAAACAGAAAATCAAGCTGCAATATGCAAGGGACTTACGGGCAAAACAGAAAACCGCTGGTGCAGCCGGAAAAACAGCAAAAGCCGCCAAAAAGACGGCAAAGGAAGCCGCTAATAGTGCAAAGAATACCACAGATTTTTTTGTGAAGCAGTGGAAACTGATTTTACTTATCCTTGCTTTTTTGCTGCTCTTTGCCCTGCTCTCTGCGGGGCTGACTTCCTGCTCTGCCATGTTTGAGGGCGGTTTGACTTCCATTATTGGCACGTCCTACACCGCCGAAGATGAAGCTATCCGGGAAGTGGAAGCTGACTATAAGGCATTGGAAAGTGAGCTGCGGGAGAAAATCGAAAATATTGAAACCGATTACCCGGACTATGACGAATACCAATACCACTTAGACGAAATCGGGCATAACCCTTTTGAATCGGCTTCTTATCTGACCGCAAAGCTGCATGACTACACCAGAGCGGAAGCACAGGCAGAAATACAAGCCCTGTTTGAAAAGCAATATACCCTTACCCTGCGGGAAGAAGTACAGACACGCTACCGCACGGAAACCACCACCGACCCGGAAACCGGGGAAACAACCACCGAGGAAGTCCCCTACGACTATTGCATTCTCCATGTGACCCTAACAAACAAAAACATCTCTACCCTTGCCGGGGAGCTTCTTACCTCACAGCAAAAGGAAATGTTTGATATTTACATGGAAACCAAAGGCAATAAGCCGGACGTGTTCGGAGAAAATATCTATGCCGGGACACCGGGCGGCGGGCAGTATACCGATTATGAGATACCGCCGGACGCTCTATCTGATGAACGCTTTGCCGCCATGATTGCGGAAGCAGAAAAATATTTAGGCTACCCTTATGTGTGGGGCGGCAGCTCTCCGAGTACCAGCTTTGATTGTTCCGGCTTTGTGTGCTGGGTAATCAATCAGTCCGGCGTGGGAAATGTGGGGCGAACTACCGCACAAGGTATTTTCAACTACACAACGCCAATCGCACCAAGCGAAGCTAAGCCGGGGGATATTATCTTTTTTACCGGGACATATGACAGCGGAAGTGCGGTAAGCCATGTAGGAATTTATGTTGGTAACGGCATGATGATACATTGCGGCAACCCGATTTCCTATGCGTCCGTCAATACCCCTTATTGGCAGCAACATTTTTATGCTTATGGGCGGTTGCCATAACACAAAGAAAGGAGTTTTTCACATGATGAAGTTAGAAAGAATTGAAGCGGAAATTGCAAAGACCAAAGAAACAATTTCCAAACAACAGACAAGGCTTAGAGAACTGGAAGCCCAGAAAACCGAGGTAGAGAATTTGCAGATCGTTCAAATGGTGCGTGCGTTACGCATGACCCCGGCAGAGCTTTCCACCTTTTTAAACGGCAAACAGGAAAGCCCTTTAAAGGCTGCCCCTGCTGCTTCCACCACAAACACATTTACCAGACAGGAGGACACCGAGAATGAGTAAAAAAATCTTACATACCTTTATGACACTTGCTGCCGCCCTTATCCTTACGGGCGGCTTTTCCATGACTGCCTATGCAGGCGGCGGAGAGGAATACAAAATAACCGAACCTACACCTGCCACAGAGCCGGAGGAAACCACAGAACCCAGCGACCCTCTGACCCCGGAGGGCAACGCTACCCTTGTTGATGATATTTACGGAGAGAATAAGCAGCTTATCACGGTAACAACCAAATCGGGCAACTATTTCTATATCCTGATTGACCGAGCCGCCGATGGAGAAAATACCGTGCATTTCCTTAACAAAGTAGATGAAGCTGACCTTATGGCACTTATGGAGGAAACCGAAACTGCGGAAGAAACTACCATAATGCCCCAGAGCTGTATCTGTACCGATAAATGCGAAGCCGGGAGCGTCAACGAGAGCTGCCCGGTCTGCCTTAACAATCTTTCTGCCTGCACCGGGAAAGAGATAGTACAGGAAGAAAGTACAGAGCCGGAAACGGAGCAGCCTGCCGGAAAAAGTCCGCTAAAAAGTATCTGCCTGCTATTCCTTTTAACCCTGTTTGCAGGCGGTGGGGCGTTCTATTATTTCAAGTTTATTAAACCAAAGGACACTACAAAGGGAAGCACAGATTTTTCCGATTTTGACTTTGAGGACGAGGACGAAGAAACCGAATATGAGGACGAAACAGACACCGAAGCCCCAGAGGACGCAGACACCGGGGAAACTGACCCTGCGGAGGAAAATGTATGACGTGGTTTACAGACAGCCCCTTTGAAAAAATGATGACCCAAAGACCTAACGGGCGGCGTGAAAATGCACCGTCCGTTTCTCATGCTCCAGCTTGTAAGGGCTGCGCCTATAAGAGGAATAGCCCTTGCGTGGGGTATTGTATTAGAAAGGTGCAAAATATTACGAAGAACCTTTAGTAGATGTTGTTTCCATTTTCCTGTCAACAAAGGAAATTAGTCTATTTGCAAAAAAATCTGTAAACGAAACATCTAATAAAAGAATTGCAAAAGTCCACAGTGTAATTGTATCACTATTAAATGCAGCTAAAAATAAAATCCAGTTATGCGCTTGTGCAAACAGCATTGATAGAAATAGAAGCAGTGAAAAGATAGTATACACAGGTAAATACCATTTAAACATTTTTTCTACTTGAATAGATAATAAATGATTTTTTACACATATTTCACTTTTTCTTTCCATTTCTTCTTTCCACGCTTGAACCTTACCGTCCGTATCAACATCTTCAAAAGGGACAATACTATCATATATGGCTTTAGCTTCACGGTAATCTGCATGGGAAGCGCTGATTTTTTCTAAAAGAATTTGCTCTGCCTTATCCTTTATTTTATACATAAAATCAATAATACCGATTAAAAATAGTGGTACTATTGCCGCTTTTGCAATATTAGAAACATACTCTGTTGTATAAAAGGTATTTATCAAAGCTAGTAAACAAACAACACCAAACAAGGCATAACTAAATATGTTTTTTACTTTCGTAATAATCCCACCTTTCATAAATTTGTTTCATTGTATCATCAATCAACTAAATTATAAAGGAGATTTTAATATGCAGTTAGTAATTGCAGAAAAGCCAAATGTGGCTATGAGTATTGCCGCTGTCTTAGGTGCTGACAAAAGACAGGACGGCTATATGGAGGGCAACGGTTATCTAGTAGGCTGGTGCGTGGGACACTTAGCCGGGCTTGCAGACGCTTCCCATTACGGGGACTATAAAAAATGGCGTTATGAGAATTTACCTATCCTGCCGGAAACATGGCAGACCGTAATTGCCCCGGACAAAAAAGAACCCTTTGACACGCTGAAAAACCTTATGGAGCGTGAGGACGTGACCGAGCTTGTTTGCGCCACGGACGCAGGACGTGAGGGAGAACTTATCTTCCGCTTTGTCTATGAAAAAACAGGGTGTCAAAAACCGTTCTATCGGTTGTGGATCAGCAGCATGGAGGAAAGCGCAATCAAGAAAGGATTTGAAGATTTGAGAGCCGGGCATGATTACGACAACCTTTACCAATCGGCATTATGCCGGGCAAAGGCTGACTGGCTAATCGGTATCAATGCGACCCGTCTTTTCTCTGTCCTTTACAATCATACCTTGAATGTGGGACGGGTACAGACCCCTACCCTCTCCCTTTTGGTGGAACGTGACAACGCTATCCAGAGCTTTGAAAAGAAAAAATATTATGTGGTACATATTGGGAACGGAAATCTGGAAGCCGTAAGCCCGCCGTACACAGAAAAAGCCGAAGCGGAAAAGCTGCGGGCTGCTTGTGACGGGCAGACGGCAACCTGTACGTCATATCAGAAGGAAAATAAAACCGAGAACCCGCCTAAATTGTTTGACCTTACTTCACTTCAAAGGGAAGCAAACAGACTTTACGGATATACAGCAAAGCAGACCCTTGATTATACCCAATCACTCTATGAGAAAAAGCTCTGCACCTATCCCAGAACCGACAGCCAATATTTAACGGACGATATGCTCCCTACCGTGGAAAATTTAATATCGGGATTGTTTGATGTGCTGACCTTTGCAAAGGGGATTGACCTTCCCCCGGATATTCCCCGTATCTTAAACAGCAAAAAGGTATCAGACCACCACGCTATCATTCCCACCGCCGAAGCCATAAAGACCGCCCCTGCCGCCCTGCCGGAAAGTGAAAGAAATATCCTGTTTTTAATTGCGGCAAAGTTGCTTATGGCAGTTGCACAGCCCTTTGAATATGAAACCGTGACCGCTTCTTTTTCCTGCGGTGGAATGACTTTTGCGGCAAAGGGAAAAACTGTTAAGAAAGAGGGCTACAAAGAGTTAGAACGCCGTTTCCGCTCCACCTTAAAGGAGCAGACAGAGGATAAGAAAAATAAGGACGTTTACCTGCCGGAGCTTAGTGAAGGACAGACCTTTCCTGCAATGACGGCGAAGCTTTCCGAACATGACAGCACCCCGCCCAAACCTTACACGGAAGATACTCTGCTGTCGGCTATGGAGCGTGCCGGAAATGAGGATATAACCGAAGAAGCAGAACGTAAAGGCTTAGGGACACCCGCCACCCGTGCGGCTGAGGTCATGGGCTTAGAGATAGCGATAGCTGATGAACTGTTAGCGGAAGCCTTACAGACTTTGCCACAGGACAGATTAGAAATCGTCCTGCTATCTTATTTCTTAGGTATGTCTGACCCGGAAATTGCCGACCAGCTCAACCTTGTGCGCCGGACGGTAGCCTACCGCCGGACAAGCTCTTTACAGGCACTCAAAAAATTTATGGAGGGACAAGCTGATGAATAAATCCATGATGAAAAAGCAAAGCAAAAACGGCGGTAAGGGCTTACTTCCCTACCCTGTAATTGCGGCGGCTGTTTCCGGCAACGTGGACGCTATCAACAAAGTCTTGAAGCACTATGAGGGCTACATAGCCAAATTGTCTACACGAACCATGTATGACGAAGCAGGCAACCCACATTTGTGCGTTGATGAAGAACTGCGCCGCCGTTTGGAAACAAAATTGATTACCAAGATTTTGACCTTTAAGGCAGCCTAATAAAAGCCCACAAGGGGGGAATGTGACAACTCCCCTTTCCACTTCCCCGGCGTGGGCTTTTTTTGTGCTTATCATTCCACAAAAGCATATCTTTCCCTGTGTGCTTTTGCGGGCTGACAAACCCCTGTACTTTGACAAAGAAAGCGTATCACGCAGCATAGGGCAATCGGATACGTTCTGTATACGGCGAGCCTGCGGGCTGGTACGCCATGACCCGTATACAGGGATAATGATACACCCGTATGACACGGCTACTCACAAGAATGAGAGGGGTGCAAGTCCCGTGGAGCTGCCAAGCCGTCCGAAAGCTCATAAAACCTTAAATCAACATTTGCAAGAAAATAATCATTTCACTTTTACTGAAAATCTGATATGATCGTAGACAAGATATTGAGGTTTTCGTATCTGGTCTATGGAAAGGAGGATAATGGTTACAGTAACCAAGAGCGATTTAATCGCACTAGGATATGGAACATCTTTTGCGGCAAACATCATAAGGGAAGCAAAAAAACTAATGATTTCCAAAGGACACACCTACTATCAGTCCAGAAAACTTGACAGAGTACCAAAGGAAGCCGTAGAGGAAATATTGGGAATTACCATTCCAGACAGGCAAAACTGATTGTACTTCTTGCATGATATGTAAGGAGTGAAATCATGGCAAAAGACCCAATCAAAAAAGCTGATAACGGAACTTATTATTTTAGAGCAAATTTAGGTTATAACCCGATTACAGGAAAACAGATACAGAAATATCGCAGCGGCTTTCAGACAAAGAAAGAAGCAAGGGAAGAATATTCCAAGCTGGTATTGACTTCCACAGCAGAGCTTACCGAGAAAAAGAAAACAATTTCTTTCCAGCAGTTTATTGAGGAAACCTATCTCCCGTGGTACAAAACACAGGTAAAAGAAAGCACCTACTTAAACCGCCGTTCTACCATTCAGAAGCATTTTTCCTACTTCTACAAAATGGCAACGGACGAGATAGAGCCTATCAATGTTCAGAATTGGCAGTTAGAGCTTGCAAAGGAATTTAGCCCTAACTATATCCGTATCGTACAGGGTATGCTTTCGATTGCATTTGACAGGGCTATTGTTCTGGGTATCGCAAAAAAGAACCCGTCACGAATGGTTGGCAACATCAAAAGCAAAAAGACGAAAGTAGACTTTTGGACGTTGGAGGAATTTCAGAAAGTGATCTCCCTGCTCTATAAGGGCGATTACTACGAACATTACCTGTTTATCTCTTTCTGGTTATTATTTATGACAGGAATGAGAATAGGAGAAGCGGCAGCTTTGCAATGGTCTGATATTGATTTTGAAACAGGGCTTTTGAATATCAATAAGACCCTGTACTATAAGTCAATGGACGAGTACAAATTTGTTGATCCTAAGACACAAGCCAGCGTCCGCACTATTTACATAGACGCCGACACTATCCGGGAGCTGAAAGCATGGAGAGCGGTACAGCAAAAGGTATTAAAAGGCTGCGGTTTTATATTAAGTTATAGCGGTATTCCAACCAGCAAACATACATTACCACGGGCTTTGGAAAAACTTGCCTGGCTTGCTGGCGTACACCGTATCAAAATTCACGCTCTAAGACATTCTCACGCTTCCCTGCTAATCAGCATGGGCGAAAACCCTTTACTGATCAAGGAACGTCTGGGACATGAGAAGATACAGACCACGTTAGGAACATACGGACATTTATATCCGAACACCAATCTTGAAGTTGCCCATAAATTAACTGGCGTACTGCATTATACTCCGGCAACACAGAGTATCGCAGATTACACCAGCAATCAATTCACAGCAAACTATCATAGAGAATTAGAATAAAAGATGCAATCATAATGCAATGAAAAAGAGAAAAAGCCGCAAAACCCTTGATTTTACGGGCTTTGCTACTTAGCTTCAACTATTCAAACTCCCTGCAACTATAACATAATTGTTAAATATTCATTCGTCTTTTGTTGATTTTTATATTTATAATATCAAAATTTCACGCCGTATTCATAGTTTCCGATCAAGCAGGTATCATACGGGTATCACGAATAAGAGCGAATAAATCTAATATAATTATTTTCGTTTCGTTACTTTTGTTTCCACAATAGTTCCATTTGGATATTGTGTTGCACTATATTTAGAATTTCCATTATCTGTTTGCACTTTAACTACCCGTCGATTAGAATCAGTAACGCGTGCTTCTAATCTGTCTCCCGGTTTATTTAAAATTCCCGGTTTGCTAACAATCTCTGAATCATCCTTTTTCCCAAATATATTTAATAAATTTTTCATTTGACCTCCTTGTTCATAAATACAACATGGTGCTAGCACCATGTAAATACTACACCTAAGGGAAATCCGGGACAGATATTACCTGCCCCTATGCTTCTCTTTTCTTTTCTGCTGTTTCAGTTCAAACTGTCTCTGTTTCTCTGCTTCCCGCTGTTCCCGGCTCACAGTCTTGCGTTCAGTTTTCAACTGCTCCTGCTGTAATTTCAAAGCCTGTTGCGACTTCGTGCCGATCCCGGTATTCTGTACCTGTTTCCGCACTTCTCTCTGTACCCGTTTCGGATTGCGAACAGCTTCTTTTACATCAGTTGCCACAGCCGGACTAAATTTCAGTCGATAGTAATTTCTCAAAACAAAATCGTATACCTCATAATCTTTCGGCTCCGCCCCAAACGTAACCTTGCATACAGATAATTTCCCCTCCGATATGCGTTCAAACACCCCTATCCAGAATGGTTCCTCAAAAAATACTGTCAATCTGCATGATACTTTGTCCATGACAATTCCTCCTTAAAAATTGTACTGAACAAAGAACGGACGACCCAAGGAGGGAGGGCTACTTACACCAAAACGGTGCGGCCGGACTACCTACCGGCTCTATAAGAGATGTTATCCCTTACGTTGTGTTTTTATCTCTGCTCTTTGATTTTAGCATATTATCAGCAATTTTGCCACAAGAAATAAGGGGCACAGCCGCCGCCATGCCCCAAATTCCTACCGTTCCAATTCTCTCTCGATTTTCTGCTTCTGCCCTTTCAAATCATTCTGCTTCTCATACAAGCTCTCACGTTCTTTACAGAGTGACTTCATGTGCTCCAACTGCGTCCGCACTCCCTCCCGGCAATCCGGCTCTATCCGCTTATATTCCCCGGTTATACTTCGTATCTCGTTATTGTTTGATTTTATCTGCTCCGACACACACATCCAGTCAATTAGATTGCGTACTTCTATATCTGTATCATACAAATCTGTTTCTGAAAGGATTTTCGCACACAGCCGAACCATAACTTTTTTCTCCATATCTGTCATTCTATCAATCCCCCTATCTGCTCATATCAAATACACGTTTCGGACGTTTATTTTCCTTTTCTGCCCATTCCAGAGCCTTAGACCGCTCAACTATCGACTGCACCTGTTCTCTGCCGAAATAGCGTTCCAAACGCTCCAAATCTTCCATTTTCTCCTGCAATCGGTCAATAATGTCGCTCTGCTCCATGACCTTATCTGTCAAGCGACTGATCTGCTGCTCCTGCCGGGTAACTTTATCTTTCAGTTTCTTTCCCTGTTCCGCAAGCTGAACGCATTTAATCGTCAGTGCTTTTATCGTCTCTTTCAATTTCTCCACAAGTGGAGAGGCTTTTTTATCCTTATAAGCCTTTGCAGACATCAACGCCGCCGGTTCAGGCAACTGCCACTTCTCGTCCTCGTCATAAGCGTGTATGTTCCGTTCCATGACCGCCTTAGACTGAACCATTTTCTCAATATCTTGTTGCAATTTCTTCTGTTGCTTCTCCAATTTCACATTATCAGACAGCAGCTTTTTCTTGTCCTCTGCCAGCGTTGTCGCCTGCTCCTTCAGCAAATCACTTGTTTCCGAAAGTTCCGACACTTCCTGCCGGATTGCTTCGCCCTTCTGCCGTATCTGCTCTGTTTCCTGCACTGCTTTTCTATGCTGAATCTGAATATCTGATAATCGCTCTTTTCCGTCAGAAATAGATTGCTCCAATTCTGCGACTTCCTTTGCCCGCTCCTTTTTCTCAAAGTCCAAAACAGATAAATGCTTTTCATGTGTGCCTTTCTTCTCCCACTCAATCCCATGTTCCAGCATAACGGCGGCAAGCTGTTCTTTCTCATAAGCCACCCACTGATTTAATTCCGTTTCCCGCCTTGTACCGCCTTTAAATCCGAGAGCAGATAACGCCTGTTTCAAAGAAACTCTTGTATCAAGTCCCCGCTTGCTTCCTGTCGTATACGGTACAAAATCTATATGCAAGTGGGGCGTTGCTTCGTCCATATGAAGATAGGCACTAAATACTCTTAACGTAGGATTTCGCCGCTGGAAATCCCGCATATATTTATCCAGCACCTTTGCCGCAAGCTGTCCGTTCTCTGTCTTTGCCCCCATGTTGTCCTTATCCCCGATTTGCAAAATAATTTCATGGAATGGCTTTTCCTGCTTGCCGGAACGGATTTTCTCATAATAATCGTCAATCCGGCGGTCACTTCTGGTCTGCTTCTCATTGTACCAGGCGAGTGCTTCATCAAATAATTCGTGATATACGTCCTTAACATTTTCATTGCAGTATTCCACGTTCAGACAGCTTCGCTCCGGGTCAGTATTCTTTGCATGGAATTTTCTGCTATTATGGTTGACAGAGCCTTTTCCTGTCATAAAGCTGATAGTTCGCTTCAATCAATATCCTTTCTCCCTGTCCGGGTAATCAGCGCCGGATACGGCGCATAGGCTTTGTTACTTTCGCCGAAAGTAACCGAAAGTAAACGCAAAAGCACTTTTGACAGGCTCCGCTCTATCAAAAGCTGCCTTTGCGCTCTGCCGAGGGCTTTTCCGTCCTACGGACGGAGCGGCTGTTCCCGCCGCTTTGCTTCCGCCGCCATAGCTTTTCGGATAACCGAAAGTACATTTTCTACCGTACATGCCTCCCACCCGCACAGCCATACCAGCGTCTGCATTTCTTCCGCAGTCAGTTCCACATTCCCAAATATTTCATTGAGTGCGGCAATCCTCCGGGCTTCGCTCTCATAAAAATATCTGTTCACGTTTCTTGTTCCCCATTCCGGCTGTCGTATCATATTCGCCCTCCTTTTTAAGACTGCAACAACGCAAGGTCTATATCTTTTGCAACCTTGCAGACACCAAGCCCGCAAATTCTATATACTCTGCATTGTTGCGCTGTTGCCTTATTCCAGTTTGATTTTATCCAGTTCCCAATACCATGAGTTGTTTATCCGCTTTGCTCTAATACCCAATTCCTTTTTCGCATTTTCAAGCGTCCGTCTGGATATGCCCTGTTCCTCCGCCAGATTGAAAATCTCATTGCTCTGCATGGCATTATTTGTTTCCGCCACTTCCCGGAGCAGACGCTTCGCCTGTTCCAGCTTATTCTCTTTCGGAGCAATACCGCCCAGCACTTCATCTGCGGTAATCTCATAATCTCCGAGCCATTGAAAACCGTCCTCTGATAATTCAAAGGCTTTCGGGTGTCCGAACGCCGCAAGATTATTTTTTATCTGGACTACCGCCCTTATATTCGCTTCGCCCTCCACTCTGCCGACCAGCAGGACGCTCCTTGCCACTGCAAAGAAATCAATGGAACCCATGCCCCGGTACGCCGCCTTATTTCCCGCTGCTTTGTTCATATGTCCTACAAGCACAATAGCACATTGATATTTCTCCGCCAGAGCCGCCAGCTTCTTTGTCATATCCCTTGCTTCGTTCGCCCGGTTCATATCCATACCGCCGCCGAGATATGCCTGTATCGGGTCTAAGATCAGCAGCTTCGCCTTTGTCCTTATGACCGCTTCTTCCAGACGTTCATCCATCATGGAAAGTGATTTTACGCTCTCGTCAATGACGGAAATATTTTCACAGTTTGCTCCTGCCGCTTCCAGCCGGGGCTTTACTGTATCGGCAAGCCCGTCCTCTGCACTCTGGTAAATCACAGCCAGCGACTCCGTCAGCTTCATCTCACTGTCTATACCCTCGCCCTTTGACAGCTTCGCCGCTATATTCAGCACTAGCGTTGTCTTACCGTCCCCCGGATCGCCCTGCACAATCGTCAGCTTCCCATAGGAGATAAACGGATACCACAGCCACGCTACCTCCTGCGACTGTATCTCCGACATTTTAATCATCTGTAATTCTGTTCTTGTTTCTTCCATAAAGACCTCCATTTCTGAAAAATTTCGTTGTCACTGGAAGAAACCTCTGCTATACTTGAATTGTGATTGTTGATAACAGAGGTTTTCCAGTTATCACAGCCCTAACAGTTGCCGCTGTCAGGGCTTTTTTCTTCGCCTTGCCACAGATACCTTGCACCGTCCAACATCCAAAGAATTGCTTTCAGCATATCTTCATAGGCTTCCCGCAAATTTCTGATTTCTTCGGAAGTAATCTCTGGCTCTTTGCTATCAATTTGCTCCGCCAGTTCCACCAGACGATTCTCCATTTCTTGTAACCGTTCCACAATCTGATAGACTGTTTCTTTCTTGCCTACCACGCACACCCTGTTATAAATGCAGGAACGGACAAAATAATCTTTTTTCTTCATACCGCTTGCGAAAATCTTTGCCTCGATTTCTTCCCGCTCTCTGGGAGAGATACGGAAACTGATTGTTGGATATTTGTGTGTGCCGCTCATTCCTCTGCGCCCTCCTTAAATTCTTTATTCAGCAATTTTGCCATTTGTGTCTGCTCTGTCGGGAACATATGAGCATAGCGATAAGTAATATCCACGCTTTCATGCCCCACCCTGTTTCCGATTGATACCGCCGAAAATCCCATATTGATAAGCAGCGATACATGAGAATGTCTCAAATCGTGGATTCTAATGCGTTTTACTCCTGCTTTCTCCGCTCCTCTCGTCATTTCATGGTGCAGAAAACTTTTTGTCAGATGAAAGATACGGTCAGTGGGAAGAATCCCGTACAACCTACCGATATAATCTTTCAGCTCTTCGCATAAGAAATCCGGCATACTCACATTCCGTTTGCTTTTCGGTGTCTTTGGATCTGTAATTACATCTTTACCCTCCAACCGCTGATAAGATTTTGTTATCCGAATGACTTTGTTATCAAAATCTATATCCTGCGGCGTGAGGGCTAACAGTTCGCCCACCCGTAAACCGCACCAGTACAATATCTGAAACGCATGGTAGGAATATGGTTTGTCCTTTACCGCTTCAATGAATTTCAGATATTCCTCTTTTGTCCAGAACAGCATTTCCTCCGCTTTTCCTTTTCCCAGTGGCCCTGCCTTTACAACAGGATTGCTTTTCAGTTCATAGAATCGTACCGCATGATTGAACAATACACTCAATTCTGATTGCAGAGTTTTCAAATAAGTCGGAGCATAGGGCTTTCCTTTTTCATCACGATAAGAAATCTGCTCATTCTGCCACTGGATAATATCTTTCGGACGAATATCACGCATTTTCTTATCTTTGAAATAAGGCAGTAGCTTTGTCCTCAAAATATGCTCTTTTGTCAGCCATGTATTGTGTTTCAGCTTCGGCTTCATATCTCTTGTGTACGCCTGAACAAATTCCTCAAAAGTCATATCCAAGTCAGCCGCTTCTTTCATGCGAAAATGCCGCTCCCACTCTGTCGCTTCCCGTTTGGTCTTAAATCCCCTCTTGACTTTCCGGCAATTCTTACCAGTCCAGTCATAGTAGTGAAAGGACACATACCACGTTCCCCTCTGTTCGTCTTTATACGCCGCCATAATCTCACTCCTTTCAATTTCCGTAGCAACGAGCCAAGTGAATACGCTTGCATATTCATTTGGCGACTGCCACAGGAGTGTGAGAACTTGTTCTCACACCCTGCGCCATACCATAAAATTTTTCTTCATAGTATTTTCTGCTTACTCGTCCGGCGATTGTAATAAATCCTTTCGCTTCCAGTTCTTCATTCATCTGCCGAATCAGCTTATAAGCAAATGGTTTGGAAACACCTAAGTCTTGCGCCACTTCTCCGGCTGTTACAAATAAAACATTTTTCAAATACACGTCCTCCTTTTTCTTTTTAACTTTTTTGTTAAGTTTTGCATTTTTAGTATACTTAACATTTCTGTTATTGTCAATAGCTTTTTTGTTAAATTTATCTTTTTTATTAAATTTAGCATTTCTGATAAGTTTTTGTTGTCATATTATTTGAGGTATGCTACAATGTAGGAAACGGGATAGCCATTTTCACAGGAGGGATTTATGGAATATGCGATACGGGAAATGACAGTGCCGGAATATCCGTTGTTGAGCGATTTTCTATATGAAGCTATTTTTATTCCAGACGATATAAAGCCACCGTCGAGAAATATTATTTGTTCTCCCGAATTGCAGGTTTATATTGACCGATTCGGATCATTAAAAGATGATTTTGCATTAGTTGCAGAAATTGAGGGAAAAATCATTGGTGCTGTTTGGATACGCATCATGTACGATTATGGACATATTGATGATGAAACTCCCTCTCTTGCAATATCCCTCTACAAAGAATACCGAGGACGGGGGATAGGAACCGAAATGATGAAAGAAATGCTGTCTTTGTTGAAAACACATAATTATAAACGTGTTTCGCTGTCCGTTCAAAAGGCTAATTATGCGGCTGAAATGTATCGAAAAATCGGTTTTGATATTGTACGGGAAAACGAAGAAGAATGGATTATGATATGCAATTTGTAAATTAGAGAAAGGACACAGAACTATGATACTGGGAGAACGAATTAAGAGAATCCGCACATTTCGGGGATTGACACAACGGGAATTAGGCCTGAAATTAGGATATGAAGAACGAAATGCCGATGTTCGTATAGCACAATATGAATCCGGCTATCGTGTTCCTAAAAAAGATACTCTTATGGAAATTGCCAGGATTTTAAATGTCAATTATATCAATTTCATTACTGAAGCCCCCGGCTGCGCCGAGGACATTATGCAGACTTTTTTCTGGCTTGACGAGGATAACCGTAACACCTTTCATCTGTTCCAGCTTGTCCGTAATCCCAGCAAGTGCAACGCTTCTGATGATAAATCCGTTCGGTACAATGACGGTGACGAATGGCCCGCTCATGCTCCTGTCGGTATGTGGATTGATTATGGTCTGGTAAATGAATTTCTGCGTGAATGGTGTTTACGGAAAGAACAGCTAAAAAGCAGAGAAATTTCAGAGGACGAATATTTTGAATGGAAAATCAACTGGCCTGCTTCCAGTAGTAGTGTTGATGAAAAGGGGAATGATAACTGTAACAATTCCTATCAATGGAAGTCTAATTAATCACATCTTATATGCTTAACTTTAATTTAAATTGCGGAGGATTTTTTTATGAATAAAAAAGAAGTTTTGCAAAAAATTGATTTAGGAAATTCAATTGCAGAATATGATGAAAATATATCACAATATTATATAACCACTCAATCTACGTTAGATTTAATCAATGACCGATATGATATAATAAAAGGCGTTAAAGGTTCTGGCAAAACCGCTATGTTAATTGCAATATGTGATAATCAATCACTCTATCCCCAATTAGAAAATAAATTGCTAATAAAAGCAATTCAACTTAAAGGGGACCCTGATTTTAAACGTGCTTTTTCTACTGTATCTATCAAAACAAGTGATATCCAAAAACTTATAGATGCATGGAAAATTTATCTCATTAATGTTATATGGAAAGAATGTAAAGAACTTTTTTCCAATTATGAAAATCTTGAATCTCAATTAAAAAAAGCTGGCCTTTTATCCGGAAAAAAAGGCATATTGGATAATCTTATTTACTCATTAAAAAGAGTAAAATTTTCATTTACCAATACATTTTCACCAGATGGCAAAACAATCCAAACCGTTGAGGTCACTCCTAGTGACTTTAATGAATCACAAACACCAAATGATAATGCTAACACTTTAGTCGATTTTAATAGTATTTTCAGTTCCTTAAATGAGTTAATCATAAATAATTCATCTTGTTTTTGGGTTATGATTGATAGATTGGATGATGCTTTTCCTGATAATACATCAACAGACACACTTATTTTAAAATCTCTTTTCTATGCATATAAAGATATTTGTGGATATTCTGGATTCAAAATAAAAATCTTTATTCGTGACGATATATTTAAAACCATAACACTTGATAAAGGTTTTACTTCCTTAACGCATATATCAGCAAAAACTATGAATTCTATCAAATGGGAACGTGACATAATTGAACAATTATTAGTTGAACGATTATTATATAATGCATCTTTTGCTGATTATGTTAAAGCTCAAGGATATCCAACAACCTGTAAAAAACTAACTCCATCTGAACGCTTAAAGATTTTATTTCTTTTTATTAAGCCACAAATTGATGTTGGATCAAAAAATCCCGATTCCATTGGATGGATGATAAACCATGTTAAGGATGGCAATGGTATTTATACTCCCCGTGATATTATTAATATATTAGATAAGGCACGGGCGTTTCAATTGAATCAATTAAATGAGAAAAATGAAAAAGATATATCCGAATCATACCTTATTTCATCAAACGCGCTTCGTTTGGCTTTTGCAGAAACATCAAAGGAGAAACTAGAAACACAACTTTTTGCAGAATACCCTAAATGCCGAAAATGGATTGAGTCTTTTAAAGATCAAAAGGCTGAACATACAGCAGAATCTCTAGCCAGAATATTAGGAAGAAACTGGAAGAGTAGAACCGAAAAGCTAAAAGAAATTGGATTCTTAGAAGAAAAAAATAATTCGTGGAAAATACCATTTATATACCGTGAAGGACTAAATGTTAGTCAAGGAAAAGCTAAATAGGTATCAAAAAGGTATCACGCTACACACTAAGAGCCGGGAAGTCCGCTGTTTATGCGGCTTCCCGGCTCTCTGTTTACTATTCAAACTCCAGACAGACAGTATGCTATATAAGTGAAAATCATTGATTTTAAGGCATTTTCAGGAACTATCAACCACTAAAATTTATATGAAAAAAAATAAAAAATGCAATAAAAATGCAATCGAAGTACATTCAGATTTTATAAGATAGACCAGCAAACCTCAATATCATCCCAAAATAGACGTTCAAGAATGAGCGTCTATTTTTTGTTTCAAAA
This sequence comes from Clostridium sp. AF27-2AA, assembly GCF_003478505.1. Taxonomy (GTDB): domain Bacteria; phylum Bacillota; class Clostridia; order Lachnospirales; family Lachnospiraceae; genus Brotaphodocola. The sequence goes on along the minus strand of NZ_QUFI01000001.1, from coordinate 88,193 downwards.
TTAAATGGGGCTGAAAACAGCCCCGATGGGAATTGGAGATTTGACCCTCCCGGATTCTTCATGTCATGCCAGCCGTAATTTTTCCCACTGCCCCTGCACACTTTAGCAAAAATTCCCAGAAATTCCGTTGCCCACCATAATGCTTTTTACAGTCGTTATTATTGTCATAACCGTACCTCCTGATATTATAAATCTCCACTGAAATCTACTTTTAAGTTGTTGGGAGTACATGACAGAGCTGCATGAGAAAATACAAGCTAACAATCCTAACCATGACCATTTAATTTTTAACACTTAGATAATATCACAACCCTGTAATTTCTTCAATAGCCCCAGAAAGGATGTGATACTACGAAGAACTCACCACCGCTGGAGCGTTCCCCTCCGCTTCCAGACCAGAACCCAAAACCAACAAACACAACATTCAGAAAGGACAGATACATCTATATGGAATTAAAATTCGTTATCCCCAACATGGAAAAAACATTTGGCAACTTGGAGTTTGCCGGAGAAGACAAAACAGAACAGAGAAGAATCAACGGACGCATGGCGGTACTCTCTCGCAGCTTCAATCTTTATTCAGACGTACAGAGGGCAGATGATATTGTGGTTATCCTCCCTGCTGAAGCAGGAGAGAAACATTTTGACTTTGAGGAACGTGTGAAGCTCGTCAATCCTCGTATCACCGCAGAGGGCTATAAAATCGGCACAAGGGGCTTTACCAACTACATTTTACACGCTGACGATATGGTAAAAGCGTAAGGAAAAGGAGGACATCAGACTATGAGATTAGCAAACGGAATCGTGATTGACAAGGAAGCAACATTCGGGGCATTGAAGTTTTCTGCCCTCCGCCGTGAGGTTCACCTCCAGAATGAAGACGGCTCGGTATCAAAAGAAATCAAAGAACGTACCTATGACTTAAAATCCAGAGGGCAGGGGCGTATGATTCAGGTTTCCATCCCTGCCAGCGTGCCGTTAAAGGAGTTCGATTACAACGCAGAGGTAGAAATTATCAATCCTGTGGCGGATACCGTAGCAACGGCTACCTTTCAGGGAGCAGAGGTGGACTGGTACATCAAGGCGGAGGATATTGTCCTGAAAAAAGGGGCTGCCATGAATCCGCAGCAGCCGAAAAAAGATGAAGTAGTTAGAAAATAGGAATAGACATGGTTACTGAATATAAATAACATAGGTCAAGATTTTTTGCATAGCATCCAAAACCTTTAGTAGCCGAATTACTCATACAGCGAGTAGTTCGGCTACACCTTTCATAAGTTATTATAAAAAGTTTTCAATCAATAAAAATATAACTAAATCAATAAGCAAACTATCTTGTATAGTGGAACAGAACGGTAAAATCTTATTATAGTTAGTAAGAATAAAAGATATTAGTTGCTTACCGATTTTGGGTATTGCTGACATGTTCGATGAATCAAAAGTTGATTTAGACGTTGATGACGTTGTTAGAGATAACAATAACTCTGTTTTTGTATCTGTTTTCTCTCGATGAAAAGAAAAAGTAGTAGAATGTTTAATTTTTTTCATAACAATCCTCCTTAGCTGTTTGAGGTTAGCAACATGAATCTACTTTCATGCCGGTATCATCTAGTTATATTTATTGTATAACACTTATTCATTCTTTTTGTCAAGATTAAAAATTTAATTTATGAAAAGGAGGATTTCAGTATGAAACCATTTTTCCCCCGTGGAAAACGTATCCGTCCCACGGATAAAGACCTTGTGTTCCATACTTCCCTTGCCGCCCTGTTCCCTGTCTTCCTGCTGGTTGTCCTGCTGTTTCATATCCGGCAAATTGCCGGAACCAACTGGCAGGAAGTGTCCCTCTCCCAGATAACACAGGATGTAAATCTCCCTTATCTGCTATTCAGCATGGGCGTGGCAGGAATGGTGTGCCTTACAGCCGTTCTTCTGTTCTGGCGATACCGCAGGGATGAAGTAAAGCAGCTCATCCACCGCCAAAAGCTGGCAAGAATGGTGTTGGAAAACAAGTGGTATGAATCTGAACAGAGAAAGGAAGACGCTTTTTTCAAGGACTTGTCTTCCAGCCGTTCCAAAGAAACCATCACTTACTTTCCCAAAATCTACTACCGGATGAAACAGGGCTTGCTCCATATCCGTGTAGAAATCACCTTGGGGAAATATCAAGAACAGCTCTTAAACTTGGAGAAAAAGCTGGAAAGCGGCTTGTACTGTGAGCTGACGGATAGGGAATTAAAGGATTCCTATGTGGAGTACACCCTGCTCTATGATACCATTGCCAACCGTATCTCCATTGAGGACGTACAGGCAAAGAACGGCAGGCTCCGGCTTATGAAAAATGTCTGGTGGGAGTATGACAAGCTGCCCCATATGCTCATTGCCGGAGGAACCGGCGGCGGAAAGACCTACTTTATCCTGACTCTCATTGAAGCCCTGCTCCGCACCAATGCCGTCCTGTTCGTCTTAGACCCAAAGAACGCCGACCTTGCGGATTTACAGGCGGTTATGCCGGATGTGTACTACAAAAAGGAAGATATGCTCTCCTGCATTGACCGTTTCTATGAGGAAATGATGAAACGCAGCGAAGACATGAAGCTCATGGAGAATTACCGGACAGGGGAAAACTACGCTTACTTGGGACTTCCGTCAAATTTCCTTATCTTTGATGAATATGTGGCATTTATGGAAATGCTCGGCACAAAAGAAAATGCCGCTGTCCTCAACAAATTAAAACAAATCGTTATGCTTGGGCGGCAGGCTGGCTTCTTCCTGATTCTCGCCTGCCAGCGTCCGGACGCAAAGTATCTGGGGGACGGAATCCGTGACCAGTTCAATTTCCGTGTGGCTCTGGGGCGGATGTCGGAAATGGGCTATGGGATGATGTTCGGGGAAACCACAAAGGACTTCTTCCTAAAGCAGATAAAAGGGCGTGGCTATGTGGATGTGGGAACCAGCGTTATCTCGGAGTTTTACACGCCCCTTGTCCCAAAAGGACACGATTTCCTCAAAGAAATTAAAAAGCTCATAGACAGCAGGCAGGGAGTGCAGGCGGCGTGCGAAGCAAAAGCCGCAGAAACGGACTGACCTGCTGTAGCTGGTGTGCCGTAAGGCACGCCAGCATAAACCCCTCGTATCTAACAGAGGGGTACAAATCGACAGGCAACAATCAAACAACAGGGCAGAATCCCACGGTACACAAGGGATTTTCCCCATATCCGGCGTGTGTCAACAAAGCTCTGAAAGTTGACATACGCTTTTTTAGACAGGAGGGATTTTCACTGAATGAAAAAACATGGGTACGGGACATCAAAGAGAAACGGGAAGTTTACGGTATCTCACAACAGAAACTTGCCCTAGCTGCCGGAATCACCCGTCCGTACCTGAGCGATATTGAAACGGGCAAGGCTCACCCGTCCGAAGCATTACAGGAAGCCATCACGGAAGCTCTGGAACGCTTCAATCCAGACGCTCCCCTTGAAATGCTCTTTGACTATGTGCGGATTCGCTTTCCCACTACGGATGTGAAGCATATCGTGGAAGACGTGCTGCGGCTAAAGCTCCCCTACTTTATCCATGAAGACTACGGTTTCTACTCTTACACAGAGCATTACTATCTGGGGGATATTTTCGTTCTGGTATCACCGGAACTGGAAAAAGGGGTGCTGCTGGAACTGAAAGGGCGTGGCTGCCGCCAGTTTGAAAGCTATCTGCTGGCACAGGAACGGAGCTGGTATGAGTTTTTCATGGATGTTCTCATGGAGGACGGCGTGATGAAGCGGCTTGACCTCGCCATCAATGACAAAACGGGAATCCTGAACATTCCCCATCTGACAGAGAAGTGCCGGAATGAGGAATGTATCTCAGTCTTCCGCAGCTTCAAAAGCTACCGCAGCGGCGAACTGGTACGGCGTGAGGAAAAAGAATGTATGGGGAACACCCTGTATATCGGTTCCCTCCAAAGTGAGGTGTACTTCTGCATTTACGAAAAGGACTATGAGCAGTACAAAAAGCATAATATTCCCATTGCGGACGCAGAGGTAAAGAACCGCTTTGAAATCCGGCTGAAAAATGAGCGTGCCTTTTACGCCATCCGTGACCTGTTAGAACATGACAATCCAGAACGGACAGCCTTTCAAATCATCAACCGCTATGTCCGGTTCGTGGACAAGGACGATACGAAACCCCGTTCTGACTGGCGTATCAGTGAGGAATGGGCGTGGTTCATTGGGGAACACAGGGGAAGCCTGAAACTGACAACCAAACCGGAACCCTATTCCTTTGAACGCACCCTGCACTGGCTCTCCCATCAGGTAGCACCCACATTAAAGCTGGCTCTCCGTCTGGATAAGATGAACCACACCCAGATTGTCCATGACATCATCACCCATGCAAAGCTGACGGAGAAGCACGAAAAAATCCTGAAGCAGCAAGCCGCCGCTGCAAAGGAGGTGGTGCTTTAACGGCGGCAATTTTGGAACCTAAGAACTCTTACAGGAAAGAAAGGAGCTTTTATGAATTTCGGACAGAATCTTTACAACTGGTTTTTATCCAACGCCCAGTCCCTTGTGCTGCTGGCAATCGTGGTAATTGGACTGTACCTCGGATTTAAGAGGGAATTTTCCAAACTTATCGGTTTTCTGGTAGTTTCCCTTGTAGCGGTTGGGCTGGTCTTCAATGCGGACGGTGTAAAGGACATCTTACTGGAACTGTTCAATAAGATTATCGGTGCATAGGAAACCCTTGTTACACTTCCGTTATGGAACAAGCTCTGATTGCTTCATGGCGGAAGTCCACTAGGGGCTTGGGGAGCGTAACTCCCCAAAAGAAAGAAGATGTAATATGATAGTGTATGATAATTGAGATAAACTAAGAATGGTGGTATAATTTCTTTATATAGTAATTGAAAGTGGAGGAAATGTATGAAGGATTTTATTGATTTTTTGAAATTACCACCGAACATTTTAGGAGCTTTATCTATTGCCAGTGGTACATTATTATTATTGCCTCAAAAGTTAGCCCAAAAGTTTTATATTATAAATTTTCGGGAAAAATATGGTTTTACAATAGGCATTGTTTTTGTGATTTCCACAGCCTTACTAATAGTTTTATTACTATCTAAAATTTTTCATTTCTTTTATGACAAGTATGCTTCAAAGAAATTAGGAACTGCTCAGATTAAATATTTGAAAAATATGACACCAGAACAGGTGACAATCATTCGGGAGTTTTTACATGAACCAACTCACACCCTGCCATTACCCATGAACAATGGATTAGTAATAGAACTTCAACATTTACAAATATTAACCCCTGCCGGACAAACTCATTTAGTAAGTATGTTAGACCCACAAATCAATTATTTTTTACAACCTTGGGTAATTAAAAAAATCAATAGTGATGAAGAATTAAAGCGAATATTTTATTAGAAAAATGGCAACTGACAAACAAAGTTAGTTGCCATTTTTTGTTCTAAGAAAGGACGTGATACTGATTGAGGAAATGAGAATCTACATCCTGAACACCACACGGTTTTACCATGAGGATTTTGAGGAATACCCTGGGGCATGGTTTTCCTGTCCTGTGGATTTTGAAGAAATCAGGGAACGTCTTGGCGTTCAGAGTGAGGAAGAAATCGAAATTGAAGACTATGAGCTGCCGTTTCCATTGGAGGGCAACACAAGGCTCTGGGAAATCAACGCCCTTTGCCGGATGGTACAGGAAATGCAGGGAACGCCCCTCTATTATGAAATGGATGTGGTACAAAAGCGGTGGTTTCCCAGCTTTACAGAATTTATCGACCACAAAGACCAGATACGCTGCTATCCGGTGCAGGACGGGGAAGCTCTCGCCCGTTATCTGGTGCAGGAGGTACAGCTATTTGGAGAAGTACATCCAGACCTGTTGAACCATATCGACTACGCTGCCATTGGTCGGGAACTGGAAAACAGTGAACACTACCTGTTTACGGACAATGGTATCTTTTATTACCGCTAAAAGGAGGTGGAGGAACTTGGAGGAAATGCGGATTTACATTGCCAACTTAGGCAAATACAATGAGGGCGAACTGGTAGGGGCATGGTTCACGCCACCTGTGGGCTTTGAGGAAGTCAAGGAACGTATCGGCTTGAATGATGAGTATGAGGAATACGCCATCCATGATTATGAGCTGCCCTTTGCGATTGACGAATATACCCCCATTGAGGAAGTCAACCGCCTGTGTGAGATGGTGGAGGACTTACCGGAATATATTCAGGAGGAACTATCGGAGCTGCAATCCTACTTTGGCAGTATCGAAGAACTCTGTGAGCATGAAGACGATATTATCTACCATTCCGGCTGTGACGATATGGCGGATGTGGCTCGCTGCTATCTGGAAGAAAGCGGACAACTTGGGGAACTTCCGGCACACTTACAAAACTATATCGACTATGCCGCCTATGGGCGTGACATGGAATTGGAGGGAACCTTTGTTGTCACAAACCACGGCGTATATGAAATCTTACGGTAGACCCGTCTGTATCTCTTTCAGGAAATACAGGCGGATTTTTTGATTCAGGGGTGGCTTTTGCTGCCCCATCTTTTAGAAAGGACGGATAACATGAAAAAAATACGAAGCTATACCAGTATCTGGTCGGTGGAAAAGGTACTCTATTCCATCAATGATTTTAAACTGCCATTCCCCATCACGTTCACACAGATGGCGTGGTTCGTGGTGTCGGTGTTTGCGGTTATGCTCTTGGGGAACCTCCCTCCTCTTTCGTTCATTGACGGAGCATTTTTGAAATACTTCGGCGTACCCTTTGCCCTCACTTGGTTCATGTGCCAGAAGACCTTTGACGGGAAGAAGCCTTACGGCTTCCTGAAATCCGTACTGGCATATCTGGTACGCCCGAAACTGACCTATGCAGGAAAGCCCGTGAAGCTGGAAAAGGAATATCCGGCACAACCCATCACGGCAGTAAGGAGTGATATTTATGGCATATCCGATTAAGTATATCGAAAATAACCTTGTATTCAACCATGACGGGGAGTGCTTCGCTTACTATGAGCTGCTTCCCTACAACTATTCTTTTTTAAGCCCTGAACAGAAATATCAGGTACACGATTCCTTCCGGCAGCTTATCGCCCAGAACAGGGACGGGAAGATTCACGCCCTGCAAATCAGCACCGAATCCAGCATACGGGCAGCACAGGAACGCTCCAAACAGGAAGTGACGGGCAAGTTAAAGGACGTTGCCTGTGCAAAGATTGACGCACAGACCGAAGCCCTCATTTCCATGATAGGGGAAAATCAGGTGGACTACCGCTTTTTTATCGGCTTCAAGCTGCTTGTCAATGAGCAGGAAGTCACCATGAAGCAATTTCGCAGGGAAGCAAAGACCGCCGTTTCCGATTTCCTCCATGAAGTCAACCACAAACTCATGGGGGATTTTGTTTCCATGAGCAATGAGGAAATCTGGCGGTTTCAGAAGATGGAAAAACTGTTGGAGAATAAAATCTCACGCCGCTTCAAAGTCCGGCGGCTTAACAAGGACGATTTTGGCTATCTGATTGAGCATTTATACGGACAGACCGGAACTGCCTACGAAGATTATGAGTATTATCTTCCGAAGAAGCGGTTTCAGGAAGAAACGCTGGTGAAATACTATGACCTCATCAAACCCACCCGTTGTCTGATAGAGGAAAACCAGCGGTATCTGAAAATCGAACAGGAAGACGGGACGGTCTATGCCGCCTACTTTACTATCAACAGCATTGTGGGGGAACTGGACTTCCCATCCTCGGAAATCTTTTACTATCAGCAGCAGCAATTTACTTTTCCCATTGATACCTCTATGAATGTGGAGATTGTCACAAACCGGAAAGCCCTCTCTACGGTGCGGAACAAGAAAAAAGAGCTGAAAGATTTGGACAACCACGCATGGCAGAATGACAGTGAAACCAGTACAAACGTGGTGGACGCTTTAGACAGCGTAAATGAACTGGAATCCACCTTAGACCAGAGCAAGGAATCCATGTACAAACTGTCCTATGTAGTGCGTGTGACGGCTCCCGACTTGGAAGAACTGAAACGCCGCTGCAATGAGGTGAAAGATTTTTATGACGATTTGAACGTGAAGCTGGTTCGCCCCTTTGGAGATATGCTGGGGCTGCATGGGGAATTTCTCCCTGCCAGCAAGCGGTATCTGAACGATTACATCCAGTATGTCACCAGCGACTTCCTCGCTGGTCTTGGCTTCGGGGCAACCCAGATGTTGGGGGAACCGGAGGGCATTTATATCGGGTACAGCCTTGATACGGGAAGAAACGTGTACTTAAAGCCTGCCCTTGCCAGTCAAGGAGTAAAAGGCTCCGTCACCAACGCCCTTGCTGCCGCTTTTGTCGGCTCCCTCGGCGGTGGAAAATCATTCAGCAACAACATGATTGTCTATTATTCCGTATTATTTGGGGCACAGGCTCTCATTGTTGACCCGAAAGCAGAACGGGGACGGTGGAAAGAAACCCTGCCGGAAATCGCCCATGAAATCAATATCGTAAACCTGACTTCGGAGGAACAGAACAGGGGCTTACTTGACCCGTATGTGATTATGGAGAACCCAAAGGATTCCGAATCACTGGCAATCGACATCCTGACTTTTTTAACAGGCATTTCCAGCCGTGACGGAGAGAAGTTCCCTGTTCTTCGGAAAGCCATCCGTGCGGTAACAAACAGTGAGGAACGGGGGCTTTTCAAGGTGATTGAAGAACTTCGGGCGGAGGGAACCACCATCAGCACCAGCATAGCCGACCATATCGAATCCTTTACGGACTATGACTTTGCACACCTGCTCTTTTCGGATGGGGATGTCACACAGTCCATCAGCCTTGAAAAGCAACTCAACATCATTCAAGTGGCGGATTTGGTGCTGCCGGATAAGGAAACCTCGTTTGAAGAATACACCACAATGGAGCTACTTTCCGTGGCAATGCTCATTGTAATCAGCACCTTTGCCCTCGACTTCATCCATACCGACCGCAGCGTGTTTAAGATTGTGGATTTGGATGAAGCATGGAGCTTCTTACAGGTGGCACAGGGCAAGACACTCTCCATGAAGCTGGTTCGTGCCGGACGTGCCATGAACGCAGGCGTTTACTTTGTCACCCAGAACACGGACGATTTGCTGGATGAAAAGCTGAAAAACAATCTGGGCTTGAAATTTGCGTTCCGTTCCACAGACATCAACGAAATCAAGAAGACCCTTGCCTTTTTCGGGGTGGATTCCGAAGATGAAAACAACCAGAAGCGGCTCCGTGACTTGGAAAACGGACAGTGCCTTATCAGTGATTTATACGGGCGTGTGGGAGTCATACAGTTCCATCCTATCTTTGAAGACCTGTTCCATGCCTTTGATACCAGACCGCCCGTAAGAAAAGAGGTGGAGGAATGAAGATAAGAAAGCCCATCCAGCAGGGGACAGCTCTTGTCCCTTGCCGGACAAAGGGAGAAAACTCTTTTAAAAAAATCGGGAGTATAGCAGGAAAAGTGCTTCTGGCACTCCTTTTCATCCTCCTGCTGTTTGCAGTCTTCGGCACAGCCGCCCACGCTGCCGGACTGGTGGATGATACGGTGGACGCTGCCAACGAATACAGCAAATATCCTCTGGACAACTACCAGCTTGATTTTTATGTGGACAGCGGATGGGACTGGCTCCCGTGGAACTGGCTGGACGGTATCGGAAAACAGGTGATGTACGGGCTATATGCCATCACAAATTTTATCTGGACAATCAGCCTGTACCTTTCCAACGCCACGGGGTATCTGATTCAGGAAGCCTACTCGCTGGACTTCATTTCCTCTACGGCGGATTCCATTGGAAAAAATATGCAGACCTTGGCAGGCGTTACCACAGGCGGCTTGTCCTCGGAGGGATTTTATATCGGGTTCCTGCTGATTCTCATTCTGGTGGTGGGGATTTACGTTGCCTACACAGGGCTTATCAAACGGGAAACCACAAAAGCCATCCATGCCGTTGTCAATTTCGTGATGGTGTTCGTGCTGTCCGCTGCCTTTATCGCCTATGCCCCTGATTATATCGGGAAAATCAATGAATTTTCCGCAGACATCAGCAATGCCAGCCTGACCCTTGGTACAAAGATTGTGCTGCCGAACTCGGAAAGTCAAGGAAAAGACAGCGTGGATTTGATACGGGACAGCCTGTTTTCCATACAGGTAAAGCAGCCGTGGCTCCTGCTGCAATACGGCAACTCGGATGTGGAAAGCATTGGGGCTGACCGTGTGGAAAACCTGCTCTCAACCAGCCCAAACGAAAACAATGGGCAGGACAGGGAAGAAATCGTAGTGGAGGAAATCGAAGACAGGGAAAACACCAACCTTACCATCACAAAGACCATCAACCGCTTGGGAACCGTCTTCTTCCTGTTCATGTTCAATATGGGTATCTCCATTTTTGTATTCCTGCTCACAGGGATAATGATTTTCTCACAGGTGCTTTTTATCATCTACGCCATGTTCCTGCCTGTGAGCTTTCTCCTTAGCATGGTTCCCTCTTTTGAGGGGATGTCAAAACGTGCCATTACAAAACTGTTCAACACCATCCTTACCAGAGCCGGAATCACCCTGATTATCACGGTAGCGTTCAGTATTTCCACCATGCTCTACAACCTGTCTGGGGAATATCCGTTCTTCCTGACGGCGTTCTTGCAGATAGTGACCTTTGCCGGAATTTATTTCAAGCTGGGGGATTTGATGGGGATGTTCTCCTTACAGAGTGGGGATTCCCAAAGCATGGGGAGCCGTATCATGCGAAGACCCCGTATGCTCATGCACGCCCATATGCACCGTTTACAGCATAAGTTAGGACGTTCTGTGGCGGCTCTTGGGGCTGGTACGGCTGCCTACCATGCAGGAAAACAGGCTGGCTCAGACCAGAGAACTGCTTCCAGCTCCGGCTCTTCCAAACGGACGCAGGCAGACCACAGCAGACCAGACGGACAGGCAGCACCGGAAAAGGAATCCGCATGGAAACGGGCTGGCTCTGCGGTAGGTGCGGTGGCAGATACCAAAGATAAGATAGCCGATACTGCCGGACAGCTTCGGGAGCAGACAAAGGATTTGCCTGTCAATGCAAAGTACGCCCTTTACCACGGGAAAACACAGGTATCAGAGGGAGTACGGGATTTTACTTCCAGCGTGACCCAGACCCGAACTGCCAGAGCCGAACAGCGAAACGCACAGGCAGAAAGCCGCAGACAGACCATTGCAGAACGCAGGGCGGAACTGGAACAGGCAAAACAGCCGCAAAAGACAGCTTCCGAAGCACCCAAAGGGGCGGCTCCTGTCCATGAACGCCCTGTTACTGCAAAGCAGCCAGAAGATTTCCGACATCATGCAGGAAAACCAGCCATGCAGCCAGCTTCCCCATCCATCAGGGAACGGGGACAGGTTTCTTATGGGGGAACTGTGGCGGAACGGGCTTCGGTTCCGGTGGTAAAAGCAGCTTCCATCCACCATGAGCAAACACCGCCAGTAAGGACGGAACGCCAGATACTCCCTCCGGTTTCCCCAGACAAACCAGAGGAAAGACAAAAGACAAGTCCCACCATCACCCCTGCTGCTCCCCATCCGGCAAGACCTGTCCAGAATGATACGGCTCCTGTGATACCGGAAAGAAAACGGGCTGCCCCTGTGGTAAAAGAATCGAACTTTACCATCCGGCGTACCACCGCCAGAAAGGAGTGGACAAAAACGGTAAAAGCGGCTGCCAAACAAAAGCAAGGGGAGAAACCATGAAGTTAAGACACCTTTTCTTTGCCTGTTCCGGCGTGTTCGTGATGATGTTCTCCCTGCTCCTTTTGGTGGTAATTGTCTTCTCGGATGAGGAAGACGGCGGAAGCGGCGGAAACCTTATCTATGGGGGCGTGAGCGTATCACAGGAAGTCCTCGCCCATAAACCTATGCTGGAAAAGTATGCAAAGGAATATGGCATAGAAGAATACTTAAATGTGCTGCTCGCCATCATTCAGGTGGAATCCGGCGGCACGCTGGAAGACGTTATGCAGTCCTCGGAATCTCTGGGGCTTCCTCCGAACTCCCTTAGTACAGAGGAATCCATCAAACAGGGCTGCAAGTATTTCTCGGAACTGCTCGCAGCAGCAGAAACAAAGGGCTGTGACTTAAACAGCGTGATTCAGTCCTATAACTACGGCGGCGGTTTTTTAGATTATGTAGCAGGACACGGGAAAACGTACACCTTTGAACTGGCAGAGAGCTTCGCAAGGGACAAATCCGGCGGAAAGAAAGTTACCTACACCAACCCTGTTGCCGTAGAGAAAAACGGGGGCTGGCGGTATTCCTACGGGAATATGTTCTATGTCCTCTTGGTATCGCAATACCTGACTGTGGCACAGTTTGATGATGAAACGGTACAGGCTATCATGGAGGAAGCCTTAAAGTATGAGGGCTGGACGTATGTGTACGGGGGCGATTCCCCCTCCACTTCCTTTGACTGTTCGGGACTGGTGCAGTGGTGCTATGGCAAGGCAGGAATCGCCCTGCCACGGACAGCACAGGAACAGTATAATGTGACGCAGCACATCCCCCTGTCCGAAGCAAAAGCAGGGGATTTGGTCTTTTTCCACTCCACCTACAACGCCGGAACCTACATCACCCATGTGGGGCTGTATGTGGGAAATAACCGGATGTACCATGCCGGAAATCCCATTGGTTACGCAGACCTGACAGGCTCCTACTGGCAACAGCACCTTGCCGGAGCCGGACGAATCAAACAATAAGAAAGGATGAACCGATATGATTCAGATTAGAAAAGAGGATAACCAGAAAAAGCAGAAAGAAAAGAAACTGAAAGTTTACAAAGTCAATACCCACAAAAAAACCGTGATTGCCCTGTGGGTGCTGCTGGCAATGAGCTTCCTGTTTGCCGTCTATAAGAATTTCACGGCGATAGACATTCATACTGTCCATGAAACCAAAGTGATTGAGGAAACCATCCTCGACACTCACAAGATAGAAAACTTTGTGGAGAATTTCGCAGAAGTCTACTATTCATGGGAACAGTCCGCCACTTCCATTGACAACCGGACAAACGCTTTAAAAGGGTATCTCACCGGAGAGCTGCAAGCCCTGAATGTAGATACTGTCCGAAAGGACATCCCCGTATCGTCTGCCCTGACCGATTTTCAGATATGGGAAATTACAAAAGAAAAGGAGCAGCATTATCAAGTGACCTATACAGTGGAACAGCGTATCACAGAGGGAGAATCCAGTAAAACCGTCCGTTCCGCCTATCAGGTGACGGTCTATGTGGACGGCTCTGGAAACCTGACGATTATCCAGAACCCAACCATCACCAGCGTTCCTGTAAAATCCGGTTACACCCCAAAAGCGGTACAAAGTGACGGTACGGTGGATTCCATCACCACGGAGGAAATCAACGAATTTCTCACTACCTTTTTCAAGCTGTACCCTACGGCAACCGCAAAAGAGCTGACCTATTATGTGAATGAGGGCGTGCTGAAACCTGTGGGGAAAGAATATATCTTCTCGGAACTGGTAAATCCTGTCTACAACCGAAACGGAAATCAGGTGACAGCTTCCCTTGCAGTAAAATATCTGGATAACCAGACCATGACAACACAGGTATCGCAGTTTTACCTTGTGCTGGAAAAGAACGGGGAAAACTGGAAAATTGTGAAATAGTTATAGAGAAACGTGCATTTCTCATTTGGAGATTTGCACGTTTCTCTTACAAAGTATTTAAAAGAAATTTTCGTTTAATCTTTATATTTTTGATTAGCTCCCAGCAGTAGTGTATCAATTGCTTCGGATAATTCTTTTCTTACTTTATCAGGATTTGAAAAGGCATATCTTAATTGTAATGTTGTATAACCATGAAGCATACCTGTTACCATGCTCAAAATTTCAGTGGTCTTATCTGGATTAAAGCCACATGAGCAAATAAGTGTTTTAAGTAAAGATAGATAATCATTAAAAATGATTGCTGTTTCCTCTGTTCCATTCCAACTAGCCCATTGAATTATTTCATACACACCGGGATGTTCAATCATATAATTAAGATATTCAACTGCCACTAATTTTAACGCTGAATCCCCTGTCTTACCGATTGCTGCACGAATCATTTTTTCATTCATAGTACGCATACCACTATGTGCTATCTCCCTAAGAAGTTCATCCAAACTTCCTATATGATTATATAAGGAGGGGGTACGAATCCCTAAATTTTCAGCAATAGCTTTCAAAGAAACATTATGAAGTCCATTTCTATCAGCCATATCAGACGCTGTTTTTATAACTTCGGCTCTTGTAACTCGCATATTCATTTTCCTCTTTCTTCACATCATTTACCTCATTTTAAGTAATTAAATTAGCGAAGTCAATAATTAGGTTAGAAAAAAAGAACTTTTATATTGACAAATTGTATTATAATATTTAATATTACTAATATAATTAGTTTTGATACTACTATAATTAGTTTATGAAAGGAACTACAAATATGTGTACAAGATTTGTGTATAATGGGAAAGAAACCATTGTTGGGTTCAATTTTGATATTGACCTTTCTGAATGGGAACATACCGTAATTGCTGAAAAAGACCGTTTTTTTATAGGGATAAAAATGTCCGATAATAAGTATCACTCTTTTCACGGAATCAATAGAAATGGGAATGTTGGCACATTGTTGTATGTACATGGAAATGACAATGCACAATTTTGCGGTAATGAATCATGCTATACAATAGCTGATTTGACAGAAAATTTTATAAAAGGCAACCTCTCTTTTGATGATTCATTGGAAATAGTGAAAAAAAAGAAAATTACTTATGCTCCTGACACTACTATGCAGGCTATGTTTTCGGATAGAACTGGGCGTGTTCTCATTATTGAACCGGGGATTGGGTATCGTTTGGAAAAAGAAAAATATTCCTTAATAACAAATTACTCCATTCTAAAACCAGAATTGACTAATCCATATGTTTTATCTGGGGATAACAGATATGAAAAGGCAAAGGATTTACTGCAAGGATATGGAGAAAACTTCTCTATTTCCAACGCCTTTGATGTACTTAGGTCAGTACGTCAGGAAGGACTTTGGGCAACCAGAGTTTCTTTTGTATATTCCGTTGCTAAAAATAAGGTATATTATGTGTTGAACAATGATTTCAAAAATATTGCAGAGTATCAATTCTAATATCACTGCAATTATAAACAAAAGTGGAGGATTTACATTTCCCCCACTTCCTTAGATTTGACAATACCATCTGCGACGCTTTCCATAATAACAAGGTCAGCGTCTGTGAAATTGTCTATTTTGTTTTCTAACTGCCTGCGTTTGGTACTTTTCACCCGACTGCTGGCAGGCAAGAAAAACTCATCCACTGATACATTCAGCAGAGATACAAGGTCGTAAAGCACCTGTAAGCTGGGATGCTGCCCTTTGTTCTCAATATTGGTTAAATAACGTGGGTCAATCTCAATCATTGCTCCCACCTGTTCACGGGTCAAACCCTGTTTTTTACGGGCTTCTTTTATGGCAAGCCCCAAAGCCCTGAAATCATATTTATCTTCTTTTTTACGCATAATACACCACCTCTGTACATTTTACTGTTCCTGTTATAATAGTGACAGGTATAGAAAAACGTATTGTACAGTTGTACAGTTCCTATTATGTGTACCAAAGATAAAACTATGCTGCTGAAACGGAAATAAAAAAAACCGTTATTTGGCAGTACACTTTTCTTGCGTCAAAATCACATAAGCCTTTCCAGACGACGGTTTAATAAAAGCCGCCGTCTTTCTTTTTTCCAGAACACATGGAGGTTGTATTAAAGTCAGCTTTTTTTAGGCTCCGGCGGCTTACAGGAGGAAGCCGCTATGCAAAATATTTTCTTAAATATATCTACATTCGGTAAACCGTTAAAAAAAGCCATCCACCTACGCTAGAAAAGTCTGACCTGCAATATGGTTTTTCACAATACATAGTAAGAACTATCGAAGCACACAAGCAGAAATATCGTCTGTTTGCGTGCTTTTTTAGTTGGAAGAAAAAGTTTTTAAATTTTTCTTCTCAAAACGCAACTGCACCCCCTGTCCTGTCGGGACTAAGAGCGAAAAGGGGGAAAGAAGCAAAAATTCCTATCAACTCGCTCCCTTTCAAGGCTGGAAAGGGGGTGAGCAATGATGAAGCCATCTGAATTTCAGACAACCATAGAGAACCAGTTTGATTATATCTGTAAAGTCGCTATGGAGGATGAACGCAAAGACTATCTCAAAGCGTTGTCCAGACAGTGTAAACGGGAAACCCTGTTCTGTGATATGGACGATTACACCGTCAATCTGTTTTCTTCCGAAGACACCTATCCCTCCCATTTCCATACTTTTGAAATGGATGGATTTACTGTCCGCATTGAAAACAGCCTATTAGCAGAAGCATTAGAAAATCTGGATGAAAAGAAACGTGACGTTATCCTGAGATATTATTTTCTCGGATTTGACGATACGGAAATTTCAAAAATTCTGGAAGTCAACCGTTCTACCATCCAGAGAAGAAGACACGCCGGACTGGAATTTATCAAAAAATTTATGGAGGAAGAAGCATGACATCAAAGCACCCTATGATTCCGTTTCCTGTAATTGTAAGGGCTGCGGACGGTGATATTGAAGCAGTCAACCAGATTGTACGCCATTACAGCGGTTTTATTGCCAGCCGTTCCATGCGTCCCATGAAAGACGAATATGACAATACTCACATGGTTGTAGATGAAACCCTACGCCGCCGGATGGAAACACGTCTGATTGCAAAGATTTTATCTTTTGAAATCAGGGAACCAAAGTAAAAATAACGCTCTCCTGTGGAAGCATGGACAAGCCCATGCTTCCCAGACAGAGCTTGCCAGCCTATTAAAGTGCATTATCACCAGTGCATTTTAACAGGCTGACAAAGCCGGATTGTTCCTTGAAAAAGAAAGCGTCTAATCAACGCAGCATAAAGCAGCCGAATACGTTTCGATAGAAAGAGAGCCGTTGGGCTGGCACGCCGTGACCCACCAAAGGAGGGATGAAACCGGATAGCGATTCCTGCCAGCGTTCCATAAGCAGCTTACCGCAGAGCTGCCGCCATGACCTTTCTATTGTGATAATGATACTTCCGTACAGCCTTAGTCCGTGTGATGATGTAGCACCGCTGGCAAAGGGTACGGCTGGATGAGAACCATGCAGGGGTGAGATTCCCATGAGCTTTAGCGAAAGCTGCTCGGCTTGCTTATATA
This sequence comes from Clostridium sp. AF27-2AA, assembly GCF_003478505.1. Classification (GTDB taxonomy): domain Bacteria; phylum Bacillota; class Clostridia; order Lachnospirales; family Lachnospiraceae; genus Brotaphodocola. The sequence goes on along the minus strand of NZ_QUFI01000001.1, from coordinate 70,886 downwards.
CTATTTTGAATTAGAATTTTTCATTCAAAATCAAATAACTATTCGCAGGAAATACAATCTTAATATTACTTTTGCCACAAAATCTGATATAATATAGACAGATATTGAGGGTTCCATATCTGGTCTATGGAAAGGAGGAACATGATTACAGTAACAAAAAAAGACTTAATAGAACTGGGTTATGGGACTTCATTCGCAGCAGACATCATAAGAGAAGCAAAAAAACTTATGATTTCAAAAGGGCATACCTACTATCAGTCACGCAAACTGGACAGGGTTCCCAGAGAAGCTGTGGAAGAATTGTTAGGGATTACTTTTACTGATAAATCAAACTGATTGTACTTCTTGCACATTTATGTAAGGAGTGAAATCATGGCAAAAGACCCTATTAAGAAAGCAGAAAACGGAACTTATTATTTTAGAGCAAACTTAGGTTTCCACCCGATTACCGGAAAACAGATTCAGAAATACAAAAGCGGATTCAAGACAAAAAAGGAAGCCAGAGAAGCATATTCAAAGCTTATGCTTACATCCACAGAGGAATTGACAGAAAAGAAACAGCAGCTATCCTTTCAGCAGTTCATTGAAGAGACTTACCTACCTTGGTATAAAACACAGGTAAAGGAAAGTACCTATCTGAACCGCCGTTCTACCATTCAGAAACATTTTTCATACTTTTACAAAATGACGGTGGATGAGATAGAACCCATTAACGTCCAAAACTGGCAGCTTGAACTCGCAAAAGAATTTAGTCCAAACTATATCCGTATTGTACAGGGTATGCTCTCCATTGCCTTTGACAGAGCAGTTGTTCTCGGTCTTGCAAAGAAAAATCCGTCACGAATGATAGGAAACATCAAGAGCAAGAAAACAAAAGTGGATTTTTGGACACTGGATGAATTTCAAAAGGTAATTTCCCTACTCTACAAGGGCGATTATTACGAACATTACCTTTTCATTTCATACTGGCTCCTGTTTATGACTGGAATGAGAATCGGAGAAGCCGCAGCCCTGCAATGGTCGGATATCAACTTTGAAACCGGACTTTTAAGTATAACGAAAACGCTGTACTATAAAACAATAGACGAATACAAATTTGTGGAACCAAAGACACAAGCCAGTATTCGCACTATCTATATTGACACAGATACCATTAAAGAATTAAAAGCATGGCAGGAAGTACAGCAAAAGGTTTTAAAGGACTGTGACCTTGTACTAAGCTATAATGGGATTCCCACCAGTAAGCACACCCTCCCACGGGCATTAGAAAAACTTGCTGGATTGGCAGGCGTACACCGTATCAAAATTCATGCACTCAGACATTCCCATGCTTCCCTGCTCATCAGTATGGGAGAAAATCCTTTATTGATTAAAGAACGTCTGGGGCATGAAAAGATACAGACCACGTTAGGAACCTATGGACATTTATATCCCAACACCAACGTGGAAGTTGCCAAAAAATTAACTGGCGTTCTCACTTATACTCCGGCAACAACCAGTGTTGCCGATTACACCAGCAATCAGCATACAGCAATCTATCACAGAGCAGTTGAATAAAAAAATGCAATCAAAATGCAATTCTAAAAGAAAAGAGCCTCAAAACCCTTGAAAATAAAGGCTTTGAAGCTCTGCTCCAACTATTCAAACTCTACAAAGACTAACGCTTTTTGTTTAGGAATTATTCTCTGTAATGTTTCTCGTTCTTTTGATTATTTGATATATCCATATTATCCTGCCTATACGAGCTAATGTTATCATTTTGTTATCGGCATTGATAACACCTACTCGATAACTGTGGATAATAACTATATGTAGCATGTCAAATTATAAGCTATTTTGCTTAGAGATTCAACACAAAACTGAAATTTTACTTTTCCTTATATTCATCTGGTATTGCTATTTGAAATGTTTCACACAACAGCATCACATCATGCACATCATTTTTATCGTGTTCATATCCCAAATGAAGCATTACCTGACTCAATGGTTCAATACAAGAAACAGTTATATCTCCAACTTTTCCAATACCGGAAAAAGTTTTTGATGGAAATATATCTCCCTCATAAACAATTCCGTCATCTGTAAATTCAAAACAATGTAAATCAATGATTCTTTGTTTATCATCTTTCCAGACAGTATGACCATCCGTTGTATAATCAGTATTTACTTCCTCAAATCCATGCTGCTTAATCACATAAATATAATCATGATAATGTTTCAGTTCAACAAACAAATCAATATCATTGTGTATTCTTGATTCTCTTTTAAGAAGTGCATCAACACCCCATCCGCCATCTAAATATACTTTAATTTCGTTTTGCAAAGCATATTTTATAATTTCACATGCATCTTCTGTACGTACCATAATCTATCCTCCAAATTCAAATCTTTGTATGCTTTCCAACTCACTAAAAGCCTGAAATTTGTCAGTCTTTCATCCTTTTTGTTATCAATCACCAATTAGCTGTAATCCATTAGGATTTAGCTGATATATTTTATCGCACACCTCTTCAATATACTTTCTATCGTGAGAAATGCTAATGACAGCCCCCGGAAATTCTCGGAGCATTTTTCTTATTACCGGACCGGACAATGGTGAAAAATTTCTTGTCGGTTCATCCAGAATAAGAACATTTGCACCACTTAAGCTCATCCTCAAGAGAAGCACTTTCGCCTTTTGTCCGCCTGATAACTCCCGAATCGGATGCTCCATTTCATCTGGTGTGTATTTAAGTGAACCAAGGTATGTTCTAATTCTTGTACGCTCTTCTTTATCTCCTGTTTTATCAAGGTAATCAACCGGTGTAACATCCAAATCCAGCAGGTCTTCATAAGTTTGAGGCATATATTCTGCTTTAATGTCATTCCGATTTAGGAGTTCTTCCGCTATCTTTTTTAGAAGAGTCGTTTTTCCTGCCCCGTTGGCTCCTATCATACAGATTTTTTCTGAACCTTTTATTTTTAAATGAATTCCTTCTGCTAAAATTCTTTTGCCATCCGGAGTCACAAGCTTTGAAAGTTCATATTCTATGACCGTTTTTCCTGCGGGAATGTGTGAGTTTTCATCCCCTAATTTGACAAAGATTGCTTCTTCCTGTTCCGGCATCTGAGTCATATTTTCATCTTCTTTTTCAAATCTTCGTTCCATTGCCTTAACCGTATGCATTTTGTCCTTTAAGTTTTTGGCAACAGACGGTGCTTGTCTGGTACAACTTCTTAATGCACCTTGTACACTCTGCATAACTCTTTGATATTTTTCATCGCGAATCTTTTTCTCCCTACGGTCACTCAGTGCCCGCTGTTTTTGGATTTCAAATTTATGAAGCCGTTCTTCCACATAGCGTCTATAGGGAAGCTTTGCCACGGTATATCTCGCCTTTGTTTTTCGTATAATCTGCTCGATATGTATCACCATGTTGGCAGTACGCTCTATCAGCGTTTCATCGTGTGAAATAAAAAGCACAATGTGCTTCCAGTCATTTATGATTTTTTCCAGTAATGTAAGCGTCGCAATGTCGATGTCATTGGAAGGTTCGTCCAACAACAGCACAGAAACATCGCGAATGAAAAGCCTCATAAGTTGTGTCTTGACTTTTTCGCCTCCTGAAAGACTACCCATTGTCTGGTTACTGTAGAAAAAATCATTTTTCATTCCAAATTTTCCCGCAATAACAGACAATTCTTTAGGCGTTTTCTCCCAGAATATTTCCTCTTCAGAAAAATATTCGTATATTGTTTTTTCCTTATCTTCATCGAGCATCTCCTGCGGAAGATAACCAAGACGTTCGTGTCCCATTATCCTTTCCCCATCTGCTTCTATATAGTTTTCTACAAGCGACGGATTGTATATCCACTTCATTAATGTCGATTTCCCATTTCCCTCTTCTCCAATAATAACTGCCTTATCTCCATCATTTAGCACAAGGTTGAAATCATTAAGAATTATTCTCAGGTCTTTTTTATGTGTTAAATTTAATTTTTTTATCTGCAACATTAAAGTTTCTCCTTTTCGAAGTCTGAGCCAATTATTATTTTGAACACACAAAAACGAGTCTTTTTTGCATACGCAAAAATAGACTCGCTAAATAGCCCCTTATTTCTTTTCCAAAAGGAAAACAAAGGAAATGCCTCTTGCGATAATCCAACTTAAGCGTACACAAAACAAACCTATTCTCTACAGGCTCAATAACTATATGTGTCTTACTTAAATCAAATTATCTATTAATCATTTCCTCACCTTACACAAAATGTGCCTTTCTTTCTTCTAATGGCAATACTATCATACTGTATTTTTTGTGTCAATACATTTCACCTTATGGAAGTGCAAATTAAAATTTTCACTTCCTAATTATACATCCAACCATTACGAAATTCAATCTTTCACAACCTCTTTACAACCACAACCACAGCACTCCAGCAAACGCAGGAGCACCATACCGTAAAACGCTTATGTGTAAATCAACTCCGTTCCTACAACTTCCCTCACACAAGCCTGAATATTATTCATTCTTCCAATCCATTCGTAGGGATTATCTTTCTTTAATTGTTCCGTCACATCTTGTCTGTCGGCATATTCCTTTACCAGTCGAAGAAACATATCCTCTGCTTGCTTATCGACTTCTGCAAGATAACTATGCAGCTTTCCGCTTGTCAGCAGGTTCATATATAACACTTTATAGTGTTCCTTTAAATGCCTTGCATGTCGTTTCCCCCATAAACCAATCGGCTCTATTTCTTCTTCGGCTGGTACTGTGATGTTCGGCAATAAATAATCACCCACCTGTCTATAAGTTCCGCCCATTTCTTCAAAAATTGTCTTTGTCATTTTCCTTTTCCTCCTGTGATTTTTGTCTATCGTGATCGTGTATTATCACGCTTGCGACCTTTAACTGTTCTTGCCTGCTCCAACAAATCATCTATCTGTTTGCGACCAAAAACCTTACGGAGCAGGCTGTAATCTTTATTTTCTGCTTTTAGGATTTTGTTTTCTTCGGTCAATCTTTCATTGACTTTCTCCAAACGCTGATTGGTGCGGTATAACTGTGCATTCGCTGTATTCAGCCTATGATAGTTGTCCCACCCCTCAAAGCAGCGGGCAAGCACCGTTTTGACAAGTTGCTTCAATTTCCTTACAACCGGCTCTGCCATTTTGGTTTTATATGCCTTTGCAGTCATAAATTTCTCTGGTTCTGGCAACTGATATTTCGGTGCAGTATCAAGCTCTATTTCAAGATTTGACAGCTCGTCTTTTGCCTTATCATAGTTCAATACTCGTTCCGACAACACATCAAATTCAATCTGTTTCTGCTCGATTTTCGCACCTAATGCCGCCACTTCTTTTTCTCTTTCCTGCTTTTTATAATCCAAAACAGAAAGATGTTTTTCGTGTGTGCCTAAATGTTCCCACTCAATCCCATAACGTTCCATCACCGCCGCAAGCTGTTCTTTTTCGGACTGTATCCATTGCGACCACTCCGTATCGCCACGACTGCCGCCCTTAAAACCTTGCGTTGCAAGAGCCTGCTTTAGTGACACTCTTGTATCAAGTCCACGCTTGCTGCCTGTGGTAAAAGGTACAAAATCTATGTGCAGATGTGGTGTAGCTTCATCCATATGCAGATGAGCCGAGAACACCCGAAGCTGTGGATTTCGCTCCTGAAAACCCTGATAGTATTCATCTAAAATCTGCTTTGCCAGTTCTCCGTTTTCCGTATCGGCGTTCATATTTCCCTTACCGCCCACCTGTAAAATGATTTCGTGGAACGGTTTTTCCTGCTTGGAACTTCGGATTTTTTCATAATAATCTTTTATCTTTCGGTCTGACCTTATCTGCTTGGCATTGTATCTTTCCAATGCTTCATCAAACAATTCGTGATAAACTGTCTTTATATTTTCATTGCAGTAGTCGATATTGAGATGAGTACGAGTTCCGTCTACATTTTCTGCTCGGAACTTTCGGCTATTGTGATTGACCGAGCCTTTACCGACCATTGCACTTATCGTTCTCTGCATTTTTTCATCTCCCATCTGTAAATTTCAACATTCTCAGGTTTTGTTACTTTTGTCAAAAGTAACGCAAAAGCACTTTTGACGGGTACACCCATCAAAAATGCGACCTGTAAACAGGTTTTGCGTTCTCCGAAGGCTCTCCGAGGGGTGAGCGTGTGCCGGTGGCACACACGCCTGCGAACCGACCGAGCCAGCAGGCGAGACCAAAGAGCCGCCTTTGAAAAGGCACTCTCTGCACACTCCCCTAAACTTTATCCGGTGTCAAAGTGTGACGATGGTGACAATGTTTTTCACAGCGTGCTGCTCTCAAAAACATTGACACCTTTGACACCGTTTGTCACGCCGTCTGCTCGGTTTCTTTCCAAAGTGAAACCTTTCTTCCGTCGTGTGTGCGGCTGTTCTGATAACGGATACCGTAATCACGAAACAGCCTGCTTGCGTTGATACTGAGCCTTAAAGAAAGTACATTCGGCTTTATATCCACCGCAAGCCTTTCGCAAAGTTCCGAAGCAGTTCCTTCCCATCTGTCACTTTCCGAAAAGAGCGTATCCGCTATCTTCTCAAGCAGAGGTTCGGGCGGTTCTTTCCACATCTCCGTTTCCGATTTTGCAAAGTTCCACACCAATCGCTCGCTGTCCCTTACAAGATGGATTTTCATATCCTGCTGGTCTCTGCCAGCAACATCAAGTGTGGCATTGTTGGAAGTACGCTTGTCCTTACTGAGAACAAATGCACCGTCTGCCGCACCCATCAGACCATTCGTGCCTGAAATCATATCGAATATATCTTCCGATTTTTGTTTGCGTGTATGATGAACAATAAGCATTGAAACCTTGTAACTGTCTGCCAACGCTTTCAGCCTTGCCACAACATCATAATCACTTGCGTAGCTGTAATCTGCTCCGCCTGCTTCACGCACACGCTTTAAGGTGTCTATGATAATCAAGCCTGTGTCTGGGTGTTCCCTCATAAACCCTCTTATCTGTTCTTCCAGTCCGCCATTGACCGTTTTACATTCCGTTGCGAAATACAGATTGCCTGTCTCCTTTGCACCGAACATCTGAAACAATCGCTTCTGCAAACGTGGGTAATCATCTTCAAGGGCAAAATAAAGCACCGTTGCCTTACGCACCTTATACTCCCAAAGCGGTGTGCCTGTGCTGATATGATAGGCAAGCTGTGCCATCATAAAGCTCTTTCCCACTTTCGGGGAACCTACGAAAAGGTAAGTTCCCCTTTGGAGCAGACCGTCGATAAGTGGTGTCTGAACCTCAAACACCGTATCATACAGCGTTGTCATTGATACTGTTTTCAGATAGGAAGGGTCTAACTGTCTGAGTATTTCCCTTTGCATTTCTTCAAAAGATTGCTCGTACCCCTTGAAATCCGTATCCTGATTGACTATACTATTGTCAGTACATTTGGAAAGTGACTGTTCCGCATCTGTTGCCGCAGATACATTTGGAATAGTCATTTCTTTTTTATTCTCCATTCGCATCCTCTCCTTTCAAACCGCCGAGAATAATGGAAATCAGTTCTATTACACTCAGCAGTTCATCATCCACACCTTTTCCTGCTTCAATCCTTTTCAGTTCCGCAAGGACTGTGGCAAATTCCGTTTTCAACGCCTTATACACTCTCGGATTGCCCTGTACCACCACATCCTGATTTAAGCAACGGCGGTAACAATACTCCTGTTTTGGCAATCCTGATAGAGCTACAGCTCTGTTAATGAGTTCGTTTTCTTCGGGCGATACTCGAAACCCTACTGTGATATTCCTCCAACGATTTTTGTTATCTCTGTTCTTAGCTGACATTTTCAAAATCTCCTTTCCCTAAATCATCTAATTTTTCTGCCATCTCAATCTGCTTTGACGGAAAGAGGTGTGCGTACTGATAAGTAATATCAATACTTTCGTGACCAACTCGGTCAGCAATCGCCACCGCAGAAAAGCCCATATCAATCAAGAGTGAAATGTGGCTGTGACGGAGATCGTGAATGCGGATACGCTTCACGCCTGCCGCCTTTGCCCCTCTGTCCATCTCGTGATGAAGATAGCTTTTCGTCACCGTAAAGATACGGTCTTTCTTCTTCAATCCGTAAAGCATACCGAGATATTCTTTCATTTCCTCACACAGAAACTTCGGCATTTTAATCGTGCGGTTGCTCTTTTTCGTTTTCGGAGAAGTAATCACATCCTGCCCTTTCAAACGCTGATAGGATTTATTGATTGTGACTGTTTCCTTATCAAAGTTGAAATCTGCCGGAGTCAAAGCTAACAGCTCGCCCTCTCGGATACCGCACCAGTAAAGCATTTCAAACGCATAAAAGGAAACAGGCTTGTCCATCATCTCAAAAGAGAATTTCTTGTATTCTTCCTTTGTCCAGAACAGCATTTCCTTGTGTTCCTCACGTCCCATATTTCCCACCTTTGCCGCAGGATTGGAACGCAGTTCATAGTAGCGGACAGCGTGATTGAAAATGGCGGACAACTGATTGTGCAGCGTTTTCAGATACGTCTGTGAATAAGGCTTTTTCTTCTCATCACGATAGGCAAGCATTTCATTCTGCCAAGTAATAATCTCCTTTGTGGAAATCTCGCTGATTTTCAGTTTCCCGAAATACGGAAGTATCTTTGTGCGTATGATATGCTCTTTGGTAAGCCACGTGTTTTCCTTCAAACGGTTCTTCACATCATTGATATAAAGCTCCGTAAAGGCTTCAAAACTCATATCAAGGTCTGAAGAAGTCTGCAATTTGAACATTCTTTCCCATTCCTGTGCTTCTCGTTTGGTAGCAAAGCCACGCTTGCATTTCTGCTTGCGTTCCCCTTTCCAGTTCACATACCTTGCCATCACATACCAAGTACCGTTATCTTCATTCTTAAATACCGGCATTTACATTTCCCCCTTTCCTGCTCCGTAGAGCCTTTCGTAAAAATACTGGCGATTTACACGCCCTGCAATCGTAATAAAGCCCTTTGCTTTCAATTCCTCATTTAATTGTCTGATGAGTTTATATGCATAAGGTTTTGATACGTTTAGTTCCTGAGCCACATCTTCGGCTCGGATAAATCTGTTTTCCATATCCTTTTTCTTCCTTTCTTAAAATAATTTTTTGCTTGCCGCTTTCTCCGTGTTAAAGTTCCAACAGGCACTCCTGCTTGTCGGCAGGCGCTGTGCTGTCCCAATGCACCGCAGTACATCAGGCGCTCGCTCGTATAGGGGTTCCCGAAAAGTCGGAGACTTTTGGGGAAGAGGAGGAGCAGTGCAGCGAATGAGCTTTTGTGCTTGCACACAAGCGAACGATACGGAACTTGCTCCGACGAGGTCTTGGCGGTTTGGCTTTTCGGACGGTCATTCAGTTGTCGCATTAAGCATATTTGTTTAATTCGTAATTTATTTTACTAAACATATTTGCTATTGTCAAGTGGTTGCAAAGAAAATATTAAACATTTTTGTTTCGGTTTTTCTTGACTTCCACTAAACATTTCTGCTATACTTATTTCACTAAATATAAAAGGAGCGTATCATTATGGCTATCAGCGAAAGAATACATTTTTTCAGACTAATGCGTGGTATGACACAAAAGTATCTCGGTACAGCAATCGGTTTTCCAGAAAAGAGTGCTGATGTGCGTTTGGCACAGTACGAAACTGGTACACGCAAACCGAAAGCAGACCTTACAAATGCATTGGCACAGGTGCTTGATGTTTCTCCACAGGCTCTTGATGTTCCTGACATAGACAGCTATATCGGTCTTATGCACACTCTGTTTACCCTTGAAGATATTTACGGTCTTACTGTCAGTGAAGCAGACGGAGAGGTATGCTTAAAGGTCAACAAGGACAAAGGCAGAGAAGCATATGAACTCCTCAAAATGCTGTATGCTTGGAAAGAACAGGCAGACAAGCTATCTTCCGAAGAAATCAACAGAGAAGAATACGATAACTGGCGTTACCATTATCCAGAGTTCGACACCACACAGCGTTGGGCAAAAGTTCCATCACAGGAATTAAGTGACGCTCTCGTGGAAGCATTCAAAGACCACTTGAAAGATAAATAAGCCCCTACAGGCCCTGCCACTGGCAGCTCCCTACAGATGCTTTGGCAACGACAAAAAAGCCCTTAACTATGGTTATTAACCACAGCTAAGGGCTTAGTTTATAATATGGAATTTGTTCAGAGCCAAGCTCCGAACTTTAGTCTGCAAGCCACCTGTTAATTGTTCCGTTACCCATAAACCACTGGATAACAAGAATAATGGCACTTGCTATGACTGTTATCAATTTGTTATCAAAAGACTAATCGAAATCGCTGAAACCCGCATAAACACTGGCTTTTTTAAGCAACTCGATTTATTCAAACTCAATTGTTGCCGGTGGTTTCCCCGTGCAATCATACAGTACTCTGTTCACATGCTTCACTTCATTGACGATTCTACTGGATACTTTTCCAAGTACCTCCCACGGAATCTCAGCTGCTTCTGCGGTCATGAAGTCGATGGTGTTGACTGCTCTTAACGCGATGGCATAGTCATAGGTTCTCTCGTCACCCATAACGCCTACGGAACGCATATTGGTCAGGGCTGCGAAGTACTGGCCGATGCTGCGGTCGAGACCTGCGTTTGCAATTTCCTCGCGGTAAATGGCATCTGCCTCCTGTACCATTTTTACTTTCTCAGCGGTTACTTCTCCGATGATACGAATTCCGAGGCCCGGGCCAGGGAACGGCTGACGGTATACCAGCTTTTCCGGAATACCAAGCTCCAGACCTGCCTTACGGACCTCATCCTTGAACAGATCGCGCAGCGGCTCGATGATCTCCTTGAAATCAACATAGTCAGGAAGTCCCCCGACATTGTGATGGGACTTGATGACAGCGGACTCACCGCCCAGGCCACTCTCTACGACGTCCGGGTAGATGGTTCCCTGTACCAGGAAATCCACAGCGCCAATTTTCTTTGCCTCTTCCTCGAATACACGGATAAATTCCTCACCGATGATCTTACGCTTGCGCTCCGGCTCCTCTACGCCTTTTAACTTTGCATAGAAACGCTCCTGCGCGTTCACGCGGATGAAATTTAAATTATACGGGCCGTTTGGTCCAAATACTTCCTCGACCTCGTCTCCCTCGTTCTTACGAAGCAGGCCATGATCTACGAATACGCAGGTCAGCTGGTCGCCAACTGCCTTTGCCAGCATGACTGCTGCTACGGAGGAATCTACGCCGCCGGACAATGCGCAGAGCACTTTACCCTTGCCGACCTTCTCACGAACCGCCTTAATGGTGTTCTCTACGAACGCATCCATCTTCCAGTCGCCTGCACAGCCGCAGACTTCATATACGAAGTTGGACAGCATCTTGGTTCCCTCTACGGTATGCAGTACTTCCGGATGGAACTGGATTGCGTAAAGCTTCTTCTCCTCGCACTCTGCTGCTGCCACCGGGCAGTCCGATGTGTGGGCAATGATCTTAAAGCCAGGAGCTTCTTTCTCAATGTAGTCGTTATGGCTCATCCAGCAGATGGTCTTCTCAGATACATTGCCAAACAACTTGCTGGACTTGTCCACGGTTACTTCAATCTTTCCGTACTCACGAACAGGAGCCTTGCAGACATGTCCGCCCAATACATGGCTCATGAGCTGCGCGCCATAGCAGAGTCCCAGTACCGGAATACCAAGCTCAAACAGCTCTTTGCTGCAGGTAGCAGCGCCCTCCTCGTACACGCTGTTTGGACCGCCAGTCAGGATAATGCCCTTCGGATTCATTTCTTTAATCTTTTCGATATCAGTCTTGTAAGAATAAATCTCACAATACACATTGCACTCACGTACACGGCGGGCAACCAGCTGGTTGTACTGACCGCCAAAGTCGATTACAACAATCTTCTCTCTGTTCACGAGTTTTCCTCCTATTTATTGTGATAAAACCGAAGTAACTCAGTTTCATCTTGATGTATCTCACGCTATTATACCTAAAAATACCGCACTATACAAGTGGGTTCCGCAAAATTGGCAAAATCCTCAGTCTCTGCCGCGTTCTGTAAAATTTTCCGTACAAAAGCTCCTGTTTCTGAATAACCGCTGTCTTTTTCTCCTTACAATTCACTTGCCAACTGTTTAAGATTCCCAGGAACACCTTGTTTTATCCCGGAAATATGGGATAATGAAAGTAAAGAGAGGAGGAACTGATTATGAAGAAAAAACTGATTACCCTTTTGCTTGCATCCATCGTTCTGACCGGCTGTGGGGCTGCATCCAGGAATGCTTCCTCACAGGTTTATATGGCAGAAACTGCCGCCGCTTATGACACGGCTTCCGGTGCAGGAAATGGAATGCCTGCCAGCTATTCCAAATCCGCCACCACTAATTTTGATTCTGAAGCTTCTTTTGATGATTCCGATTCTGTCCAGTTATCAGAAAATGATATCCTGTCCCAGAATCCGGAAAAAAATCCGGATACAGATCCATCTGACTCCGAAAACGCCTCTGCCGAAACTTCCCAGACGCCCATGGAACGCAAGCTGATCCGCAACGTGAACATGGATCTGGAAACCCGGGAATTTGACGCCCTCACAAAATCCATTACCGATGCGGTAACTGCTTTTGGTGGCTATATTCAGCAGTCTGATGTCTCTGGCAACAGCCTGAACTGGTCCGGTGACCGCTCCAGCCGTTACTCCACCATCACAGCCCGCATCCCTTCCGACAAGCTGGATGCCTTTCTCACAGAAGTATCCAGCCAGGGAAACGTCACCTACAAAAACGAAAGCGTGCAGGATGTTACCCTCCAGTACACCGATATCACCAGCCGGAAGAAAACACTCCAGATGGAGCAGGAACGCTTATGGGCGCTTCTGGAAAAGGCAGAATCTGTTGATGCTGTCATTGCCCTTGAATCCCGCCTTTCCGAAGTCCGCTACCAGTTGGAATCCCTGGAGTCCCAGCTTCGCACCCTGGATAACCAGATCGTGTACAGTACCGTTTACCTCTCCATCCAGGAAGTCCAGGTTCTCACCTCCACTGACCCGGATACCATTCTGGTCCGCATCCAGAAAGGACTCAGCCGCAGTTTGAACCAGCTGCAAGTCTCCTCCGTAGATTTTGTGGTGTGGTTCATATCCAGCCTCCCGATTCTCCTGGTACTGGCAGTTCTGATCTTGATTGTAATCGTAGTTTTTCGGAAAATCTTCAGGCGGCAGGGTTTTAGAAAAAGCAAAAAAACAACTAAAAATGAAACAAAGGCCGCAAACGTTGAAGCAAAAGAAGAAAACAAATAGAAATGCCAATTTAAAAGCAATCGCAATAAAGGTCCGAAGCCGGTAATCCCGGCATACCGCTGCGCAAAATATGGGTATTGTGTTCGGACGATGCAGCTGACAGATGTTTGCGGATAGTCCGACGAATCGTCCGCCTCCCTCAAACACT
>NZ_QUFI01000001.1:0-57437 GCF_003478505.1 Clostridium sp. AF27-2AA | reverse complement strand
GTCGGACAAGATGTCCGCCTACTTCAAACACTAGTCGCTGCATAGCCGGACACGTATACCCATATTTATGCTCCGCGGAATGCCGGGATAACCGGCTTCTGCTGTATTGGCCCCGCTGCGAGAGAAATAAAATCAGCCAGAACGGTACTGATAAAAGCCATGATTTCCAGCTTTTACCAGTACCATTCTGGCTGTGTTTTTTATTGCAGCAGAATAGCCAGGAAAACAGAAGCAGGCCGGGGTGGTATCCTGCGTAGCATAAATAGAAGTGCAACGTGTCCGGCTATGTGGCGACTGACGTTTTCGGGAGGCGGACATTTTGTCCGACTATCCGCAAACGGCTGTCAGCCACATCGTCCGAACACGGCACTTCTATTTTGCGCAGCGGGATACCACCCCCGCCTGCTTCGGACCTTTCATGAACATGATTTAAATTTTTATTTCCTGAGTTTCCGAATCTCTTCCCCCAGCTCCTTCGCGCTCTCTATCATTCCATCAAACGCCCCGTACTGGTACAGATTCATCACAAAGATTCCGAGCGGCACCGCGATGATCATGCCGGATATTCCATGAATCTTAAAGCCAAGATACAGAAACACCAGTGTCCACAGCGGCGGCAGACCCATGGAATCTCCTACGATTTTGGGCTGGATGACCTGGCGAATGACCTGGGTCAGGACATAGAGCAAAGCCAGGCCGGCTGCAAGCGGATAATCCGCCGACAAAAGCTTGAACAGTGCCCAGGGAATCAGCACGGTTCCGGTTCCGAACAGTGGCAGGAAATCAAGGATTGCCACCAGTACACCAATCAGAAACGCGTACTTGATTCCAAGCACCAGAAATCCAACCACCAGAATGACCGCTACCACAAACATAATGCGGAACTGAGCCAGAAAATATCCGCCAATCAGCTTTTTAACATCATTTTTCAGATAACGACCATAGCCTTTGACACTCTCCGGCAAATGTTTTTTCCAGAATTCCACGATTTTATCCTGCTCCGCAATAAAGAAATAGGAAGAAAGGATCGTCACAATCACATTGACCAGCGCGTTTGGAATTCCTTTTGCAACATTCCCGGCAACTTCTACAGTCGGAGAGGCGATTTTCTGCACAACCAGACTGGCCGCATGGCTGATGCTTCCAGCCAGCTCCTGCCAGTTTGTCTGCACCTGCTCCGGCAGTCTGGAAAACAGGCTGGCAAACCGGACGGAAATCTCCTGAAGGTCTGCCGACAGCGCATCATACAATACCGGAAGATCTTTTGCCAGCTCCACTGCCTGCAGAATCAGTCTGGAGACGAGAAAATAGCTTAATCCGATAATCAGGGCCAGCACAGCCACCACGATCAGCACGGAACTGTGTTTCCGCACTATTTTTACCCGGCTTTCCAGAAAGCGTACCAGCGGATTGGCAATCATGGCTATGATCCATCCGATCACAAAGGGCATGAAAAATTTCAGAAGCTTTGCTCCAAGCAGGCAGACCAGCAAAATCTCCACTGCCGGAATCACAATATTCAAAATCAAACGGGCATAACGTCTGTCCATACAATCACCTTCTTATTTCAGTCGCGGCTGTGCAACGTTTTCACAGTCACGAACAAAAATCCATTTCCGATTGACACCGTCGATGAACTGGTTGATCGCTTTCATACTTTTCCCCGATATTCCCATTTTCATACCCATATATATGATTTACTGCGCCAGATACTTCTCCAGGAACGCAAACAATGCTTCCATCTCCTCCCGCGTACCAATGCTGATGCGCAGATAATTAGAAAGTCTTGGCTGGTCAAAATACCTCACGTAGATCTGCTGCTTTTTCAGCGCTTCAAACAGCTCCTTTGCCGGTACCCGGTTGTGGGAAGCAAAGATGAAGTTTGACATAGAATCCGGGAAGGTAAAGCCAAGCTCTGTCAGACGGGTCTTGGACCACTCTCTGGTATCGATGATCTTCTGCACAGTCTCCTTAAAATACGCATCATCCTTTACCGTCTCCGTTCCCAGGATCAGAGATGGCATATTCATGGTGTAGGAGTTGTAGGAATATTTTACATCGTTCAACGCCTTGATGAGATCCGGATGACCAATAGCAAAACCAATACGCATGCCTGCCATGGAACGGGATTTGCTGAAGGTCTGCACCACCAGCAGGTTCTCATACTTTTTAATCAGTTCCAGAGCGGATTTGCCGCCAAAATCAATATATGCTTCGTCTACGATCACCACTACATCCTGGTTATGACGGATCATATCCTCCACAGCTTCTAAGGATAACAGAAGACCGGTCGGCGCATTCGGATTTGGAAAGATCACGCCGCCGTTTTCCCGGTAGTAATCCTCCGGGTGAATACAGAAATTCGCATCCAGGGCCGGAGTCTCATATGGAATGGCAAACAGATCTGCCCATACTTTATAAAAAGAATAGCTCACATCCGGGAATAACACCGGTTTTTCCGAGTTAAAGAAGGTCAGAAAGCTCATGGCAATGACATCGTCGGAACCAACCCCCACAAAGACCTGGTCCTCACCCACACCGTAATATTCTGCCAGTGCATGCACCAGATCAGACGCGGTTGGATCCGGATATTTGCGGAAACGGTCAATGTCCATATGTTTCAGTGCCTCAGCCACTCCAGGCGCTGGCGGATATGGATTTTCATTGGTATTTAATTTGATCAGCCGGTCCCCCTTCGGCTGCTCCCCCGGTGTATAAGGAACTACTTTACGAATATTACTCTCCCATGCTCTCATTTTCGTGTCCTCCTGTCTGTCGTTTTGCTGTGAAGCCGGATCATTTCAGCGATTATTTCTTCAGTCCATATTCCTTTGCCACTGCCTCAAAAGCCGGCAGGGAACGCTCGATCTGCTCATAAGATACGCAGTAAGCAATCCGCACATACCCCGGGCATGCAAAAGAGCTTCCCGGTACCAGCAGCAGATTGTGTTTCTGGGCCTGTGCGCAGAATGCTTTGTCATCCGCAATCGGAGCTTTCACGAACAAATAAAAAGCACCCTCCGGTTTGATACATTCAAATCCGAATTCCTTTAAGCTGTTGTATAACAGATTCCGGTTCTTATCGTAAGCACTCAGATTCACAGCAGCACCCTTTTCGATGCAGCGCTTGATCACTCTCTGAATCAGAGACGGCGCATTGACACAGCCAATGACGCGGTTTGCAATGGTTGCAGCCGTAAAAACCTCTTTGCTGTCGGTCAGTTCATCCGGAATTACCAGATAGCCGATACGCTCACCCGGCAGAGACAAGGACTTACTGTAGGAGTAGCACACCACGGTATTTGCGTAATACTTTGTCACATACGGAACCACTGCGCCATCGTATGCCAGTTCCCGGTAAGGCTCATCGGAAATCAGCACGATCTCGGTTCCAAACTCTGCGCTCTTTGCACGGAGAATATCTGTCAGACGGGTCAGAGTCTCATCAGAATAGATGACACCGGTCGGGTTATTCGGAGTATTGATGATGACCGCCTTGGTGCGCGCGGTAATCTTCTCTGCAAACTCCTCCAGATTCGGCTGGAAATCTACGGTATTCGGAGATACCACAACCAGCCTGCCATCGTAATTACGCACATAATTTCCATACTCTACGAAATATGGCGCAAAGGTCATGATCTCATCCTCCGGATCCAGAATGGTCTTTAAAATGATGTTTAAGCCACTGGCTGCGCCTACCGTCATCAGGATGTTCCCCTGACCAAATTTTGTGCCGAAACGGCGGTTCAAATCCTGCGCGATGGTCTCCCGCACATCTTCATAGCCGGAATTGCTCATATATCCGTGAATGAAAGTGGAATCCTCCTCCTTTAAAGTTTCCAGGATGGAATCCTCCACCTCCTGTGGAGCCGGTACATTCGGGTTTCCAAGGCTGAAATCGTAAACATTTTCCGCACCATAAATAGCTGCAAGGCGTTTTCCCTCTTCAAACATTACCCGGATCACAGAATTATTCTGGACCAGCGGATTCATTTTTTTCGAAATCATTTCCATATCCTCCTCATCGCAGTATTTCGTAGTTCATATTCCATTTATTTACCAGCGGCTTGCCCGCAGATGGTAAAACAAAGCCATGATCCCGGTCAGGATCAGATAAAACCAGGTGGTTGTATTGGAAAACCAGGTGGTAAAGAAGGACAGCATCAGATACGCCGCAAACTGCGCATACAGAAGATATCCCAGCGGATTACGCATTTCCCTGAGTTTCACCACCAGAATATAGGCAATAGCTCCCAGAATGCAGGAAAAAAGAAGTACTCCGATCCATCCAAAATCATAATAGGAATCGTAGAACAGCGTCAGGGTCGTCAGCTCGGTCTTGTCCACATAAATCGGAAAATTGATCAGCTGAGGAAAGAAAAACTTCAGCCCCGACAGCGCCCACAGTGGAAACAGCCCCTTAAGGCCAAAGCTGTGCCCCGGAAGCGCGCCTACCAGGAAGTTGAAATTATCGTAGTTATTCGCAATATAGATATATGGCTGGCTGACGAAGATCGGCATAGAGGCGTTCTTCATCTCAAAAATCCCGTTCAGATATTCAATGTTGTGACTCCTTGCCACCGTCAGAATCAGATAAAACGGAATCATTACCACAAAAAGTCCGAAAAGCCAGCCCGGATGGAACAGTTTCTGCAGGGAAATGTAGGTAAATGCTGCCAGCAGCACTGCGAACACCAGCTGGAAACGGGATACGCAGAGAATCGGGATCAGCAGGGAGATGGCTGTCATGACCAACGCCGCAAGGAGAAGTCTCTCGCTTCCCCGTCCATTGCGCATATGAACATAAAGCACCGTCAGAGACGGAACCAGCACACAGGATACCGTGAAATAATGGATTCCCGTGAGATGGAATTCTGAGTATGCATGTGGAACCCCGCGCAAAAACAGCGGTACATAGCCCAGTATAACTGCCTCTGCGACAAAGCATCCAAGAGATAATACGGTAAGGCCGCAGATCATGGCAAAAACCGGCCTGGAGTCCCCGGAAAAGCTTCTCCACCTACCATAGCCGTCGTAACCGGAACCGTACACGCGGACCAGAATTTCGAAAACCAGCCAGAACCCTATGTACGCCAGAAACAGACAAAACCAGGTCATGTTCGACCAGTCGGTCTGTAAGCTGCTAAGCTTCAGACAGGCAAGGCCCTCTCCTCCAACCCAGAACAGAGAGAACAGACCACGCAGATGGATCAGGTTCTTATATTTCCGGTAATCCTCCATATAAAGCCAGCCTGCCGCTGCCAGAAGCAGGAGGCCGGATATCAGGTAATGACCAAACCGGGCCAGTATATAAGATGCCAGATAACAGATAAGATAAACTGCCATGATCGTCTCTCCTCGTGAATGTGTTTTCTTCTTTTTATAAATGGCTGCCGCCTGCAGCGCAGGTGACAGCCAGTATATTTGTTTAAGCCTGACCAGCCATAAATTCCCTCATGTACAACTCTACCTCCGCAGCGGTGGCAAAGCTCATTGCCTTGTCCGCAACCGCCTGAAGCTCCTGGGTGCTGTATCCGGTAATCAGCTTTCTGGAATACAGAATGGCAGATGCGCTCATGCTGAACTCATTTAAGCCAAAGGCCAGAAGCAGTGGAATCATGAGCGGGTCGCTTGCTGCCTCACCGCACATGCCCACCATAATACCGGCCTCACGGCCACAGGTGATAATGCGCTTAATGCTGCGCAGCACCGCCGGGTTAAAGGTGGAATACAGGTAAGAAACCTTGTCATTTCCGCGGTCCACGGACATGGTATACTGGGTCAGGTCGTTGGTTCCAATGCTGAAAAATGCTGCCTCCTTCGCGAACACATCTGCCATCAGGGATGCTGCAGCGGTCTCCACCATGATACCAACTTCAATATCTTTCTTATATGGGATGTTCTGTTCATCCAGTTCTTTCTTGATTTCTTCAATCAGGGCCTTTGCCTCGCGAAGCTCCTCAATGCAGGTTACCATTGGCACCATGATCTTAATGTTGCCGTAGGCACTGGCACGAAGCAGGGCGCGAAGCTGCGGTTTGTATACATCGTCCTTCCGGTCCAGACAGAAACGGATGGCCCGGTAGCCCAGGAACGGATTCTCGTCTTTGGTAAGTCCCATATACGGAATCTCTTTGTCTCCGCCGATATCCAGGGTACGGATGATAACTGGCTTGCCCGTTAAGCCCTCTGCCACCGTCTTGTAAGCCTCAAACTGCTCTTCTTCCGTCGGCATAGCCGTGCGGTCCATGAATAAAAACTCGGTACGAAACAGGCCTACACCCTCGCCGTCATACTGGAGTACCTTTTCCAGATCCTCCGGCTTGCCAATGTTGGCAACCAATTCAATGCGCACACCGTCTTTGGTCACAGTCGGCTTTCCGATGTACTGTTCCAGTTCTTTTTTCTCTTTCAGGAATTTCTCACGCTTTGCGGAGAAATCATCCACCACGTTCTGATCTGGATCTATATAGACAGTTCCCTCACTGCCATCCAGAACAATCACGTGGCCGTTCTCTACCTGATTCATCAGATCCGGTACCGCTACCACGGCCGGAATTTCCAGAGCACGGGCCAGAATCGCGCTGTGGGAAGTCTTACCACCAAGCTCAGTCACAATACCGGCTACATTCTCCGGCTTGATTCCTGCTGTCATGGATGGGGTAAGATCCTTTGCTACCAGAATGGTTCCTGCCGGGAGGGATGCGATATCCACGCTCTCCACGCCAAGCATCTCCCGCTGCATACGAGTCTTGATATCCCGCATGTCAGTTGCTCTCTGCTGCATCAGTTCGTCATCCATAGACGCGAACAAATCCGCGTAGGTGGTGCAGACCTGCTCAATGGCATATTCCGCACAGATGCTCTCCCCGGTAATAGCCGTCTCAATCTCTCCAGTCAGCATCGGATCCATCAGAAGCATCATGTGGCCCTGCATAATCTCTGCTTCCTTCTCCCCTACTCTGGTCGCGAGATCTGCCGCAAGCTCCTCCGTTTTCTTAAGAGTCAGGTCGAGCGCGCCCTTAAAACGCTCCACCTCTGCTGCCGCGTCACGGACAGTCTCCCGTTTGATCACCAGTTCTTTTTCTTCTACGATCACAGCGTTCCCAATGCCGATACCAGAAGAAGCGTTAGTACCCTTTAACATGATACGTCCTCCTTATTAATTATTAATTTGTATATGAAACCGCAAAGTCAGATTTCGCGGATATCATCTCTCTGTGGTCTTTTACTCCCCAAGACCGCTTTCGATCACTCCAATGATCCCGTCCAGAGCTTCCTGCTCATCCGGACCCTCGCAGATGAACTCTACCTCGTCGCCGCATTTGATGCAGGCTCCGAGCACGCTGAGAACACTTTTTGCGTTGGATGTGGCATTGCCAAAATGAAATTTAATGGATGATTTGTACTTGATGGCTTCATTGCAAAGCACCCCGGTTGGGCGAAGATGAAGTCCTGATACGTTTTTGATAACAATTTTTCTGCTAACCATGTTATCCCTCTTTCTGTCAGCCGGCATTTGCGCCGTTTGTCTCTGTGTCCTGCGACTTTGTAATATCACTTTCCGATCCGTTTTCTGTCTCGGCAGTTTCTTCCTCTGCCGCGGTTGTCTGTTCCATCTGTGCGGCAGGACCGCCCGCTGTAACTTCTACCGTAAATGCGGAAACGGAAATCAGATTAAAGTTTTTCCCGAGTCCGCTCATGCTTAAGGTTCCATTATGGGTTCCCAGCTGCATGCCGGACAGGTTGATGACCGCCTTCAGATCGGTGGCCTTTAAGGTATCGAGGTCTTCCTTCAGACCCTGGAGTTTCACCTCGATGCGTGCCGGCGACAGATGATAATGGTAATAATCTGCGCCATTTTCCATGGAAATATCCGACTCACCCAGAGCTATCATTCTGGTAGTGAGCTGTTCTACCTTAAGGCGTATGGTCACGTTTGCGTCGTCCGCATTGGCCAGTGTTACATCCTCCGGCAGATAATCGTTTAAATTCACTGTCACCACCTTGTCCTGTGTTGCTCCCGAAACACTGAGCGCAGAGGACGGAATGGTGATCTTGTTCACAGATGCCAGGCTGTTTTTTAAGCCAAGCACGGAAACATTCTTGATACTGCACTCCACGCCGGTATACTGATAGCCGGAGGCTGCGGTTCCAGTCACTTCAAAGTCAAGCGGAAGTGTCTTCACCTTGCTGATTTCCAGATTGTACTGGATTTCCGACGGACTGACACTCACACGGTCACTGACGGTGATCTCATTGCCGTTGGCATCGTAAAACACCGGTTCTGCCGTCCCCTCCGTGCTGCTTTCCAGTCCATTTACATTCAGTTCGATTCCCACATGATTGATCAGGCCAACCTGAGAAGTCGGGCCCTCCACCGTTACATGATCCGGTGTCAGGACGGCCTTGTTAACCGCATAATCTTCCGCGAGATTTCCATAGGTGTTCATGATCAGAGAGAACTGCTTGCTCTGGAGTTCTTCTGTCTGAATGCGCACTACACCCGGACGGCTTTCCGCATTGGAAATCAGCTCCTTGTTATTCAGTACCTCGATTTTTACCTGTACGGATCCGGTTACATCATACAGCTCAGCCAGATCCACATAAGCGCGGAAATCTGAGGAACGGATCTTGTAGGCATCTTTTGTCCGCACATCAAAATATACCGTTACTGTGTCTTTTCCGCCAAGTTCATAGGTTCTTCCTGCCTTGGTCAGTACCTGTTCGTTTACGATCTCCAGTGGAACTTCTTTGCTTCCGGTCACTTCCGGATTGGAGACATTCACAACGACCAGCCACACAAAAAATGCCAGAAAACAGGAAAGAATCTTAAGTCCAAGATTATTTATCAGTTTTTCTTTCATTTCTGCGTTTTCCCTTCCAGATCTTTAACAGTGTGCCATTGCTCTCTTCCTGGTCTTCTGCTACCGCCAGTACCTTGCGCAAATCTTCTGCCGTGGAAATTCTTCTGAGTTTTCCATTCTCCACAACAGAAACTCTTCCGGTCTCCTCGGACACGACCACGGTGAGACTGTCTGTGACTTCACTGATGCCGACCGCAGCGCGGTGTCTGGTTCCCAGATCCTTGCTGATGGTCATATTGTCAGACAGCGGCAGATAACAGGTTGCCGCTGTAACGCGGTTGCCGCGAATGACTACCGCACCGTCATGAAGCGGTGTGTTGTGCTCAAAAATATTGATCAGGAGCTGGCTGCTGACCAGTCCGTTGATTTCGATACCAGTACGCTCAATCTCTTTCAGGGAAACTTTCCGCTCAATGACCATGAGGGCACCAGTCTTCACCTTTGCCATCTCGAAGGTTGCCTTGACAATTTCATTGACCGTGCGGTCGGAAAAGCCCTGATTCTCCTGATTGCTTTCAAGAGAAAAAATCTCAGAGATCAGGTTTCTGCTTCCCAGCTGTTCCAGGGCTTTACGCAGTTCCGGCTGGAAGATGATCACCAGTGCCGTTACCGCAATACCACCTGTTCTTCCCAGGATCCAGAGGATCGTGTCCCAGTGAAAGATGGCTGCCGCTACTGCAAATGCCATGATCATGGCAATGCCTCTCAGCAGATACCAGGCTTTGGTACTCTTGATCCATAACAATGCATAATATACCAGGATCGTCAGTATGATGATCTCGGTCAAATTGGAAAATGTAATTCTTGGCAAAAAGGAGATCCAGGAGCGCATGCCCTGAAAAACCATCTCCAAATCCTGGAATATGCCAGTCATACCTGGTCCTCTCTTTCTATTCTATATTAATACAACCTATTCTCGCGCCCTGCGGTCATGCCTGCCGCGGGCCGGGTTGTTGATGCGCTGTACTTTTACATCAGTCCGCGCCACTGCTACCTTCGGCACGGCCTTTACATAGTACACGTAATCATCATCCTCATACTGGACATATTCCGTCCGTGTATAATCTACCGTAAACACAAAGAAATGATACAGCCAAGCCACCGCCAGGGAAATTAGCGCCCCAATCAAAAGCTTCGGCACCGGCATGGATACATGGAAGATGAAATCTCCCACAAACACGGCTGCCAGCTGCGCGATGGTTCCGGTCACAATGGCAATTTCCCAGGCATAATCCAGTGACATATTGTGGAGCAGGTATACACAGAGAATGCCAACCACACATACCATGATCATGACCATCATCTCCTGGCTGGAGAGAAGGCCGCGGATGATCTGGACAAACTTCTGTGTAATGTCTACTGACGCGTCATTGGTCAATACACCCGCATTCTGTTTTACATAGGAAATAATGTAATAAATCACAACACCGCTGCCCACCGGAATCACGGTGAGAAGGCTTCCTGCCAGACCTGCCAGAAGTGGAACCGCAAATGGAATCTTCAGCAGAAATGCCATGGGTGTCAGCACCAGCCAGAAGCTGTCTCCCGGCTGAAACCCGTAATACAGCAGGATCAGGATGATCAGGATAACTGCCGTGATCAGCGCTGTCTCCATGGATACCGCATAGATATGCGCCAGCATGACGGCTCCAAGCAGGCATCCGATTGCTCCATAGGGCAGGAACGCGCTTACAAGAGCCACTGCCAGCAGGGCCACCGGACCCGTAAGTTCCGTGCGATAGCCAATATTTCCGTTTAACAGAGCCATAGCAGCCAGACTGTATAAAAATTTGATGACGCCGTTTACCGGTGTCGCGTATTTTCCGTAAAATGATTTCAGCCGTTCTTTAAGTACGAGAAACATCATCATAGCGGCTGCCCTCCTTTGTCAGTTCTCTGGTACGGCTCTGAACGTCATAACGTTTCTCCAGCCGTTTCAGCTTTGCGATATAAACCCGCATGCCGCGCCTTGCGTATTCATAGCGTTTGCTGCTGACAAGCCAGGTAATGATGAGATACAGCACCAGCCCTGCCGCGTATAATACCGCGCCTGCTTTGGCCGCGCCGACCACCTCATCAAGTTCCATAACATTTAAAAGACGCTCCATGCTGTAAAGCACCCACATGAGCGCGCATAAAATGAAGCATACGGTATAGGCAAAGAAAGAACGCAGGATGCGTCCGCTGATATAGTCACTCCGGAAATAGCGGTTCGCCGGAAAAATATGTTTCCCCTCCCGCTTTTCAAACAGAGCAATTCCTGTCATCAGTTTGATCTTGTCTTCATTGAGCATAAAGTCGTTCTCCATTTTCTTTTTGCGTCCGCTGTTCGTCAGCTCGTTACATTGTACCATAATTATTCTGTCAATGCCACCGTTCAAGACGCATTTTTTCCTATATTTTCAGTTCAGAAAATGCCTACCCATGTACAGTAACAGTATAACATAAAAATACCGCCATGTAAAACACGGCGGTATTTTAGTTCGTTATCTTATCTTGTTTTTAGCGTATTTATTCGTCCACGCTGTAGTTCGGTGCCTCTTTGGTGATGTGGATATCATGCGGATGGCTCTCTTTTAAGGAAGCTGCGGAAATTTTAACAAAACGTCCGGTTTCCTGTAAGGTCGGGATGTCTTTTGCTCCGCAGTAGCCCATACCGGAACGAAGTCCGCCGAGCATCTGGAATACAGTGTCTTCCACCATGCCCTTATATGCCACACGGCCCTCAACACCTTCCGGAACCAGCTTCTTCGCGTCAGACTGGAAGTAACGATCCTTACTTCCGTTCTCCATTGCCGCGATGGAACCCATACCACGATAAACCTTGTACTTTCTGCCCTGATACAGCTCGAAGGTTCCCGGGCTCTCGTCACATCCGGCAAACATGCTTCCCATCATGCAGACATTACCGCCCGCAGCAATGGCCTTGGTGATATCTCCGGAGTACTTGATACCACCATCTGCGATGATCGGGATACCGAACTCTTTTGCGACTGCGTAGCAGTCCATAACAGCGGTGATCTGCGGAACACCGATACCTGCAACCACACGGGTGGTACAGATGGAACCAGGTCCGATACCAACCTTGACTGCGTCAACACCAGCCTCGATGAGTGCTCTGGTTGCCTCGCCGGTTGCCACGTTGCCTGCGATGACCTGAAGATCCGGATAAGCTTCCTTGATCATTCTGACGCAGCGCAGTACGTTCTCAGAATGTCCGTGAGCGGAATCCAGGACAACCACATCTACATGAGCCTTCACCAGTGCGCTTACACGGTCTAAAACATTTGCGGTAATACCAACAGCCGCACCACAGAGCAGGCGTCCCTGTTCGTCCTTTGCGGACAACGGATATTTGATCTGCTTCTCAATGTCCTTGATGGTGATGAGCCCCTTTAAGTTGAAGTCATCATCCACGATCGGAAGCTTCTCCACTCTTGCCTTTGCCAGGATACGTTTTGCCTCCATAAGGGTGATACCCTCTTTGGCGGTAACCAGATGCTCGGAGGTCATGCACTCTTTGATCTTCTTGGAAAAATCCTCCTCAAACTTTAAGTCACGGTTGGTGATGATACCAACCAGCTTGCGGCCCTCTGTAATCGGCACACCAGAGATGCGGAACTTAGCCATAAGCTCGTCTGCGTCCTTTAAGGTATGCTCCGGGGAGAGGAAAAACGGATCTGTGATGACACCATTCTCTGAACGTTTTACCTTATCTACTTCCTCTGCCTGCGCTTCAATTGACATGTTTTTGTGAATGATACCAATACCACCCTGACGCGCCATGGCAATTGCCATACGGTGTTCTGTAACGGTATCCATTCCCGCACTCATAAGCGGAATGTTCAGTTTGATCTTCTTGGTCAGATAAGTGGTTAAATCTACCTGATTCGGAATAACCTGGGAATAAGCCGGCACCAGGAGCACATCGTCAAACGTAATGCCCTCACCAATAATTGTACCCATTATTCGTTTCCTCTCTTTCTTTGGTTTTGTTCATAAAGATTCCATGGCAATCGTGTTTTTATTATTAGTAAAACTAATATTTCAACGTCATTGAATCTATTGGACTTATTAATTGCATATTGTAGCAAAAATCTGTCCGCTTGTCAAATACTATTGAAAGGAAAAAGAGGAACGGCTCCAACAGAACCATTCCTCTTTAAAATATTACTTATTTTTGCGTCTTACATCATTCCGCCCATGCCGGCACCTGCTGGCATTGCCGGAGTCTCTTCTTTGATGTTCGCTACTACGGACTCGGTGGTCAGAAGGGTGGATGCTACGCTGGTCGCGTTCTGCAGTGCGCTTCTGGTTACCTTAGCCGGGTCAAGGATACCAGCCTTGATCATGTCTACATACTCTTCTTTGTACGCATCAAAGCCATAGCCTACCGGAGACTCTTTTACCTTGTTGATGATAACAGAGCCTTCCAGACCTGCGTTTGCGGAGATGTGGAACAGCGGAGCCTCCAGAGCTTTCAGAATGATCTTGCCGCCGGTCTTCTCATCGCCCTCAAGAGCGTCTACTACAGACTTGATCTCCTGAGTTACATGTACATATGCGGAACCGCCTCCTGCAATGATACCTTCCTCTACTGCTGCTCTTGCTGCAGACAGAGCATCCTCCATACGGAGTTTTGCTTCTTTCATCTCAGTCTCGGTTGCAGCGCCGACACGGATAACAGCTACACCACCTGCCAGCTTTGCAAGACGCTCCTGCAGTTTTTCTTTATCGAACTCAGAAGTGGTCTCTGCGATCTGAGCACGGATCTGCGCAACTCTTGCTGCAATCTCATCCTTGTTGCCGCAGCCGTCAACGATGATGGTGTTCTCCTTCTGTACTTTAACGGATTTCGCACGGCCAAGCTGCTCCATAGTGGTATCCTTCAGTTCCAGGCCAAGCTCCTCGGAAATTACGGTACCGCCGGTCAGGATAGCCAGATCCTTTAACATTTCTTTTCTTCTATCGCCGTAGCCAGGTGCCTTAACACCAACAACGGTGAAGGTTCCTCTTAACTTGTTAACGATCAGGGTGGTCAGAGCCTCGCCCTCGATATCCTCTGCTACGATCAGCAGCTTGGAACCGGACTGTACAATCTGCTCCAGAACCGGAAGGATCTCCTGGATATTGGAAATCTTCTTATCGGTAATGAGGATGTACGGATCATCCAGATTTGCTTCCATCTTATCCATATCGGTGCACATGTAAGCGGATACATAGCCACGGTCGAACTGCATACCTTCTACCAGGTCAAGCTCAGTCTTCATGGTCTTGGACTCCTCGATGGTGATAACGCCGTCTTTGGAAACCTTCTCCATAGCGTCTGCTACCATCTCGCCGACCTCATCGTCTGCTGCGGAAATGGATGCGACACGCGCGATGCTCTCACGGCCGGAAATCGGCTGGCTCATCTTTGCGATAGCCTCAACAGCAGCCTCAGTTGCCTTCTTCATACCCTTTCTTAATACGATCGGGTTAGCGCCTGCTGCCAGGTTCTTCATGCCTTCGTTGATCATAGCCTGTGCCAGAACCGTTGCGGTGGTGGTACCATCACCAGCTACATCGTTGGTCTTGGTTGCTACTTCTTTTACCAGCTGTGCGCCCATGTTCTCAAACGGATCCTCCAGCTCGATCTCTTTCGCGATGGTCACACCATCGTTGGTGATGAGCGGAGCTCCGAAGGACTTATCAAGAACAACGTTTCTTCCTTTCGGTCCAAGGGTTACACGAACAGTGTCTGCTAACTGATTTACGCCTGCTTCCAGGGCTTTTCTGGCTTCTACGCCATATTTAATCTGCTTTGCCATGATTCAAATTCCTCCAGTTTCTATGATATATACGATGTATTACTCGATTACTGCCAGAATGTCATTCTGTTTTACGACTACATATTTCTCGTCCTCAACCTCTACTTCGGTTCCGGAGTACTTGGAGTAGATAACCTTATCACCCGGTTTTACCTGCATGGTGATCTCTTTGCCGTCAACTACACCGCCAGGACCTACTGCTACTACCTCTGCCTGCTGCGGTTTCTCTTTTGCCTGGCCCGGAAGCACGATACCAGATTTGGTAGTCTCCTCTGCTACAAGCTGTTTTAATACAACCCGATCAAATAACGGTACTAATTTCATGGATAACTCCTCCTTACATCGAATCTTTTTTCTTTCATGGGGCCTCTGAATTATCCCCTTTCTGATGTACATTACCATTTATAGCACGAGTTGTTAGCACTGTCAAGTGTTGAGTGCTAATTTTATCTAATTTTTATAACTTCCCACTTTCTTTTTTACTCTCTTCGTATTAGAATTACTTTTATAAAGAATATTCGTAACGGCTTGAAAATGAACCTGCAACGCATATTCAAAGAAAGGAGTACAGGGGTATGGCAAAAAAAGCTTTTGGAAAACTGGCAGCCCTCTTAACCATCGCAGGTGCTGCTGCAGCCGGCATTTCTTACCTGACGAAATACCGGTCTTTTAATAAGGAGCTGGATGAAGACTTCCACGATTTTGAAGATGAGGACGACACCGAGGTGCCGGACAGCACCATGAGCCGCAACTATGTTTCCCTTCATGCAGATAAGGACGAGTTCCTGGTAGCTGCAGGCGACATGATGAACGCCGCAAAGGATGCAGCCAGCGCTGCGAAGAATATGGTAAAGGATGCCGCTGCCATTGTGGCAGACAACACCCGCGAGGCAGTCAGTGTCGCAAAAGACAGTGCCCAGAAAGCCACCGTTGTCGCGGAAGATACTGTAGAAAAAGCAGAGAGCGCTGTAGAGGACGCTGTGATCAAAACAGAGGACGCCATCGAAAACGCAGCAGAAACCGTATCTGACGCTATGGAAGAGACCGCCGAAAAGCTGGCGGACGCTTCCACTACCACCGTCAGTGAAGATACGGAAGCGTAAACAATAACTTATCAAGGAAAAGAAGCAGAGCACAGAGTTTTCGCAAACTCCGGGTTCTGCTTCTTTTCCTTTTATGCGCCCCAGCATTCCATAAGAAGGCGTATTCCTTCCACAATCTGTTCTTCACTCAGGCTTGCATATCCCAGCACCACCGTAGCCGGACGGTGATTGTGCTGTGGATGTATGAAGTAACTGCTCAGACCATACACCTTCACACCAGCTTCTTCCGCTTTCTGAATCAGCTGCTCCTCTGACTCTCCTTGTCTGGAAGTCAGCAAAATGTGAATACCTGCGTGTTCCCCACGGATTTCAAACCGTTCCCGCAAAGGCTCGATCTGTTCCAGTAAAAGATCATGTTTCGTCTTGTAAACCGCACGCATCCGGTTTAAATGCCGCTCAAAATACCCGCCCGCCAGAAACTGATACAGAATATTCTGATCAATGCGGGATACGGTGGAGGCATAGAAGGAAGTCTGGCTGCGGTAGCGCAGCAATAAATGTGTGGGCAGAACCAGATAACTGACACGAATGGCCGGCGCAATGCACTTGGAAAACGTTCCAAGATAAATGACCCGTCCGCTCCGGTCCATGCCCTGCAGGGCCGGAATTGGTTTTCCGCGATACCGGAATTCACTGTCGTAATCGTCTTCTATAATGTAACGGTCCGGCGCTTCCACGGCCCACTTTAACAATTCCTGGCGCCGTCCCACAGGCATGACAACTCCCGTTGGGAACTGGTGGGAAGGCATCACATAAGCCACATTCGCCCCACTCCGGGTCAGAAGCTCCGGCTCCATGCCATTTGCGTCCATCTCCACCGGACAAACCTCATAGTCCAGACTCCGGAAGACCCGGTATGCCTGCTTGTAGGTAGGATTCTCCATGGCTATGACATGCTTCCCTTCTAAAATCTGGGACAGCAGCATCAGCAGATACTCACTTCCTGCTCCCACAATGATCTGCTCCGGACTGCAGTTTACCCCACGGGCCGAATGCAGGTAGCTGCGGATTGCTTCCCGAAGTCCGGGTTCCCCCTGATGATTTCCGGAATGAAACATTTCTTTATTATCATCGACAAGGGTGTTACGGCTCAGCTTCCGCCACACATGATACGGAAAGC
This sequence comes from Clostridium sp. AF27-2AA, assembly GCF_003478505.1. Taxonomy (GTDB): domain Bacteria; phylum Bacillota; class Clostridia; order Lachnospirales; family Lachnospiraceae; genus Brotaphodocola. The sequence goes on along the minus strand of NZ_QUFI01000001.1, from coordinate 40,537 downwards.
TGTCCAGATCAATACCACGCGGAGAGAAATCCACACGCCACCCCGCATCCGGCTCCGCGGTTGTCTCCATCTCCTCGGCACCGGACGGCCCGGTCTCCACTAACTCATCCAGATGACTGACAAAATAACCGCGGCACGGCCGGGATTCCATATATCCCTCGGCCAGCAGCTGGTCATAGGCCATCTGCGTTGTGCTGCGGCTAACTTTCAAATGCTCCGCCAGTACCCGCGTGGAGGGAAGACGGTCACCCGCTTTTAAGGCACCGCTTCGGATCTCCGCGCAGATATGGGAGTATATCTGTTCATACAGTGGTTTTTTCGACCGGGAATCAAGCGGAATCAAAAGTTCCATCAGCTCATCCCCTAATCTGATCGTTATTTCTGAATCTTAAAGGAGCTCTTTAAGGAAACGATCCGGTTAAATACCGGCTCGCCCGGCTTGCTGTCCTTGCAGTCCGCGCAGAAGAAACCGTTGCGCACAAACTGGAAGCTGTCGTAAGCCTCAGCCTCTGCAAGAGCAGGCTCTACATAGCAGTTCTTTAAGATGGTAAGGGAATTCGGGTTTAAGTTGAGGCTTCCGTCCTCGTTTAACTTGCCCTTCTCCTCGTCTACAATGTTCTCATACAGGCGGACCTCAACCTGCTTTGCGGTCTCGGCCGCAACCCAGTGGATGGTGCCCTTTACCTTGCGCTCACAGAAACCGGAACCGCTCTTGGTAGCCGGGTCGTAGGTAGCGTGTACTACGGTCACATTGCCGTTCTCGTCCTTTTCAAAACCGGTGCAGGTTACAAAGTAAGCGCTCATAAGACGAACCTCGTTGCCCGGGAACAGACGGAAGTATTTGCGCGGCGGCTCCTCCATGAAATCCTCGCGCTCAATGTAAAGCTCTCTGCCAAACGGAACCATACGGGATCCAAGCTCTGGATTCTCCAGGTTGTTCGGAACCTCCAGCAGCTCGGTCTGGCCTTCCGGATAGTTGTCGATGACCAGCTTCACCGGATCCAGGATTGCCATCATGCGGGCTTTCTTTAACTTTAAGTCCTCACGGATGCAGTACTCCAGCATCGCATAGTCAACAGAACTGTTTGCCTTGGATACGCCAACCAGATCTACAAACTTGCGAATAGCCTCCGGGGTATAGCCACGTCTGCGCAGCGCAGCAATGGAAACCAGACGCGGATCATCCCAGCCGTCTACGATGCCGTCTTCTACCAGCTTCTTGATGTAACGCTTACCGGTGATGACGTTGGTCAGGTACAGCTTTGCAAACTCAATCTGGCGCGGCGGATTCTCAAACTCACACTCGCGTACCACCCAGTCGTACAGCGGACGGTGATCCTCAAACTCCAGGGTACAGATGGAATGGGTAATATGCTCAATCGCGTCCTCGATCGGATGCGCGAAGTCATACATCGGATAAATGCACCATGCGTCACCGGTGTTGTGATGAGTCATGCGTGCCACACGGTAGATAACCGGGTCTCTCATGTTGATGTTCGGGGAAGCCATGTCAATCTTGGCACGAAGCACCTTCTCACCATCCTGATACTTGCCCTCTTTCATCTCCTCGAAGAGCTTTAAGTTCTCCTCGATGCTGCGGTTGCGGTACGGGCTTTCCTTGCCCGGTGTGGTGAAATCACCGCGATATTCCCGGATCTGATCCGCAGTCAGGTCACAAACGAAAGCTTTTCCCTTCTTTATAAGAAGAACCGCGCACTCGTACATCTGCTGGAAGTAGTTGGAAGCAAAGAACAGTCTGTCCTCAAAATCTGCACCCAGCCACTTTACATCGGCCATAATAGACTCAACGAACTCCGTCTTCTCTTTCGTCGGGTTGGTATCATCAAATCTTAAGTTGAACTTGCCGCCGTATTTCTGGGCAAGACCGTAGTTTAATAAAATGGACTTAGCATGTCCGATATGCAGGTAACCGTTCGGCTCCGGCGGGAAACGGGTCTGAACGTGATCGTAAACACCCTCAGCCAGATCTTTATCGATCTCCTGCTCAATAAAGTTCTTGGAAACAACTTCTTTCTCTTCCGCTGTCTCTAAAACTTCTTTTTCTTTTTCCATCGTGAAGTCCTCCATACTGTTTGCGGCTGCCTTCTGCACGCCGCATGATAATAACTTATGATAACACATTTCCTTTAAATGGGAAAGGGGGTAAATGGCTTCCAAATTTTTTTAAACTTTTTTTAAAAATAGTGTTGACATTTGTAGAACCCCATGCTATATTATACGAGGTTCGCTGCTGTGGCTCAGTCGGTAGAGCGTCGCATTGGTAGTGCGGAGGTCACGGGTCCGATTCCCGTCAGCAGCTTTCATAAAGCCGAAGATCTTTGAAGTCAAAGATTTTCGGCTTTTTTGTTTCTAAAAAAGGCTCTTATGCTGATTTTTATAAAATCTTTTTGCATAAGAGCCTTTTTCTCTTCCCTATTCCAGAATCTCATCCATCGTGAGAATCTCCATATCTGATTTTCCCTTCAGCTTAATACTGGTTCCCAGTGATGTTACACGGATGCGTCCTTCCAGGCAGTCTGCTACCTCGCGGGATATGAAAATCGTGCGGGCCGGGGCATTGGCCTCCAGACGTGCCGAGGTATTGACCGTATCTCCGATGGCCGTGTAATCCATGCGCTGCGGAGAACCGATATTTCCGACCACCGCGTCTCCTACATGCACGCCAATGCCGAAGGATACGGTTCTTCCGTATTTTTCCATGAGAACTTTGGAGAGTTCATCGGAGCCCTGGCGCATATCTTCTGCTGCCCGGACGGCTTTCATCACATAATCCTCCTGCGGGAGCGGCGCTCCCCAGAAGGCCATAGCCGCGTCACCAATGAATTTATCCAGCGTACCGCCATTTCGCATGATGCAGTCCGCGATCAGGGTCAGATACTGGTTTAAGATTTCCACCACCTCGGAAGGTGACAGTTTCTCGGACATGGTAGTAAATCCGCGGATATCCACGAACAGCACTGCAATGTTCACCACTCTTCCGCCTACCATCAGCGCTTCCGGATTTCCACTGTCCAGAATCTCCTGCACGATCTGCGGTGCCACATACTTTTTAAAGGTACTGGTCACCCGGCGTTTTTCCAGTGCCGCGGTAATATAATTGAAGGCAATGCCTGCCACATAAACGATGGTTGTTCCCAGTGGTATCCAGAGCAGCCGCAGAACCAGGCCATGCCCGTAGGCCAGTCTGGCAAGAAGCATCCAGCCTCCGCCTACCACCAGCCAGCCAAGAGTAGCCGGAACCATTTTCCGCTTCCACATCCACAGGCCAAATGCTCCTGTAACCAGGAACAGTGCCAGATACTGCCAGCTGTCTGCTGCTTCCTTTTTATAATTTTCCTGCAGCAATGTTTCGATGACATTGGCCTGATATTCCACGCCATACATGGGCTGCGCATGGTCGATCGCAGTCGGATAGCTGTCCTGAAGACCAGCCGCATAGGGTCCGATCAGCACAATGCGGTCCGCGAAATAATCTGCCGGAACAGCTCCGGACAGGATATCTGACACCGAGATGGATTCACTGTAATCTCCGGGAAGTCCAGTAAAGGGCAGATACCAGAAGCCACGGGCATCTGTGGGAGGCTCCATCAGATAACGTTTCACCATATCCAGATCTGCCGTCTGCTCTTCTGTTCCACTCTGGTATGCCAGATACTTTGCCGCCGTTACTGCCGCCAGGGAAGGCACCTCGGTATTGTCAGGCGGCGTCACCGACCAGAGACTGTGACGCAGAATTCCGTCTGCATCCAGCATGGCATTGATATGTCCCTGCGCGGTTCCTTCCTTCAGTTCCGGGTACGGCTCATCAAAGGCTGTCACCGCAAAATCATTCCAGGAGGTCTTTCCATTTTCCTGGATGTGAAATTCTGATCCAAACTCTGCCGCGCAGGCTGTCACGACATTGCGGTACTTTCCCGCCGCATCTGCCAGCCAGGCATCCTTTTCCGGATCGGTTTCTCCCGCATACAGTACATCAACCGCGATCACTGCCGGATGACAGTCCTCAGACTCATTCAGTGCCTCGATCACCATGGCCATGGTGTCGCGTCCCCAGTTCTGGAACGGGCCAATATCCTCCAGTGCCTTCTGGTCAATCCCGACCAGTACAATATTTCCTTCAGAAGCCGATGGTTTCTGATACCAGGCATCTGCCGCCGTCTGGTCCGCACGGTTTAACACACCAGACACAGCGGCTGCGGTCAGCAAAGCCGCCGCAGCCACCGCGCACAGAACCTGTTTTCGTTCTGCTTTTCTTATTTTCATTTGTATCTACCAATCCTGTTTTTGATCATCTGTATTCCCGATCATACTCTGAGTCCCCAGATCCGCTTACCTTGGGTAAGTCAGAACCGCTCTGGAAAAGTTATCGCAGACATAAAGCCGGTCTCCCTTTACCATAAGTCCCACCGGTGCTACCGGGCTCGGATCCATGGCATTCTGGTCACACACCGCGATCGTGGAGACCACACCATTCTGGATCTTTCTCACTGCATTGTTTCCGGTATCCGATACATAAATGATGCCGTCATCCGCCACTGTGACACCCTGCGGATTATGAAACTGCGCCTGCTCCGCACTGCCATCTGCCAGTGCTTCACCCCCGCTTCCGGCAACGACTGTCACAGAACCATTCTCCGCCCGGAGAATACGGTTTGCGCCGGACTCGCAGATATACAGGCTTCCGTTCTTCCAGCAAAGACCGGTCGGCTCATTTAAATTTTCCAGATACGTCGTAATGGTTCCGATATTGGTCAGTTTACGGATGCGGTTGTTTCCGGTGTCTGCAATATACAGGTTTCCTGCCTCATCCGTTGCAAGACCAGTCGGACGATTGAAGGTTGCCTCGATTCCATAACCGTTCATGGAGCCCTTGGCACGCTGGCCGGTTGCCGTCTGAACCTTGTTTTTATCGTGAGCGATGAAACGCACCACATTGTTGGCAGCATCGGATACGGCATAGCCATCCAGGAATGGTGCTACCGCCCACGGTTCCTTGAAATAGCTGTCATTCAAGGCACTGTCGTTATAGCCGCCGATGGGCTGACCGTAAAGGTCCCCCACCGTTGCCACACCACCGTACACGGTACTGGTGCGGCCCTCCACACGCCAGACCACCTTATTGTAGGTGTCTGTCACCAGGAAGGAGCCATCCGGCATGGAAGTGATCCCGGACGGTGCGCAGAGGGTGTCCATGGCACTCTCCGCTGCCGCACAGGGAAGGGCCATGGACAGCGCCAGCATAGCTGCTGCCGCAAAGGTTAAGATTCGTTTCTGTAATTTCATGACTCTTCCTCCTCTCTCTGGTCCGGTACATTGGAAGGCTCTGTGTGGAGCAGATTCGCCTTTTCTTTCTCCGATTCCGGTTCTTCTTCCGGGCCTGAATCCCGATCACCATTCTGATTTTCTTCCTGTTCCGGATTGTTTGCGTCTGTGTTCTCGTCTTTCTTCGGATCTGGGTCTTCTTCCGACGTGACAGTATCTTCCGGTAAAGTAGATGGAATAGCCGGGGTTACTGATTTTACAGGGATGTTCCGGGGCTCATCGTCATCTTCATCATCATCTGAATCCTGGTAGGGTTCATCTTCGTCAACAATCTCATCATTGCTCCAAGTCGCATTGTTTGGAGTTGCCTTCAGATTCTCCTCATCCTCTTCTTCCTCATAACCAAAGTCTTCATCTATGATGTCCGCATCATTCTTAGTGGCAAGAAGAGAGGAATCTACGATTTCATCAACAACAGGACGAAGAGGAATATCCAACTGCTGAGGTAGAGGGGTTACATTGGGAGGAAGAGGAGTCATATTTTCATCTGGAAGCAAATAGTACCACCCATCCTTTTCTTGGAAATTACTATTTGCTCCTCCTTCAAAGTATTCTCCAAATCCATGTTCGTATTTCTGGCGTATCACCGTTCCTTCACCCTTAATGTTAGTTGCATTCTCTGGATATATGTTTAAAAAGTTTGAATTGTAGATTGCTTCCCTTATAGAAATAGCGCCACATGTGGAACTGTTTGAACTCAAATAATTTGTTTTCTCATAATTAATTTCGCAGTTCCCATTAAAATTTTTTATCTCTATAACTGAGTTCTTTGTTGATTCCAGCTCGCAATTGTTTAATGTCAAATTAAATCCGTCTTCCGCAGATATTAAATTGGCATTTTTACTGAACTCAATCCCCTCCATTGTTAAGTTTGCGCCCTTTAACAGCTTCGCTAACACTCCACTTTCATCGTCTTGCTTTACAGGAAGCGAAAAATGAGTCTTTTCTGCCTTTATAAATGCAGAATCACTCGGTATCACTTGAAATGCATAATTTTTCTCGTTAACATTGCCAGCACTCGTTGAAAAAGCAATGGTAGAATTTTTTAGTTCGACATTTCCACCCAACCGTATAGGTCGCAGATTGCTGGCTCTTACTCCAGACATTTTTAATGTACCATTTTCTTCAACATTAAATTGACCATAATCAATTTCACAGCTACTTCCATTATTGGTTGTATACTGCATAGTAAGTGAAGCGCCATCTGGAATATTGATAGTCTTATCTTGCTGCTTAACTGCTAATGTAACCTTCGTTCCATTTAATTCGACTGTTTTTTCTCCATGAACTGTAATCTCTTTTGTGTTTTCCGGCCACGCATAATTACTACTCATTAGTGTCAAAATCTCCGGAACCTGTTCTTCCGTTTCCAAGTACTCTTCCAAACTCAGCCCAGCTCCAGCAAGAGAAAACATATTACCCTCGGATTTACTATATACATTTCCATCGCAAAAAATCGGCTCAGCATCCGGTTCACTTTTCAACCATACTTGTGACTTTTCCAAATGATCTATAAACCGCCCTGGACGTTTTGATATAATCTTTGTATTCACATAATCAACATATGCGACACTTTCCCCTTCCATTTCTATTGAAACCTCTGAAGTTCCAGCTTCAACCTGTCCACTGGATAATTGTATTTCTGCTGTATTGCTTTGTTTAATTCCGTTTAAGACATAACCTCCATTCAATTGATATTGACCATTCGTCATTTCAACTTGTGAAATCTTTCCAGCCGAGTGTACAACTATTGAAGCACCAGACATGCTAAGTTTACCACCTTCACCACCTTGCATTTCAAGTACTCCGCCAGTAAGGGTAATATCTCCTACTTTTCCATCTTTTAATACAATTTCCCCCGCATCTTCTTCAACATTACCTACAGTACCGCCATTCATGTTAAAAATTCCTACATTCTTTACTGCGTTGCTGTTTTCTATAATATTGCCATTTATTAGCTCGCCACTATTTGAAAATGTCCCCTTTATAATCAGCCGCCCGGTACTATTATCCAATGTACCATCATTGTTTAAATCTCCGCCAATCTGCAGCGTATTCGCACTGGTATTATTCACAGTACCCGCGTTAGTCAGGTTTCCTTCCATCTCCATGTGACCGTTTACCTGTAACGTCTGTCCATTCTGTACATCAGCAGAAATGCCATTTCCTGCTGTCAGAGATTTTCCTGACGGCACGGTCAGTCCGGAATCTACTGTCAAAACATTATCGGATGCATTGCTTCCCGGCTGCAAAATGACGCTGACATTTTTATTGTTCAGATAATCATGGACTGTATCATCGGTTACCGGCATAGTCAGGGTGGTCGGGTCAGCTATACTTTCTTCCGGCGTTGTTGCAGAACCACCAGATGCCCCCCCGTCGGACCCGGAATCGTCTTTGCTTGTATTATTCGAAAATACCGGATCTACATCCACTTTATGGGCCAGGCCGGCAAGCTGCTTCTTGATTTCTTCCAGCTTTCTTGCCACCTCTTCCTGATCCTGCTTCAGACGTTCTTCGGCCTTTGCGATCGTGGAAACCAGATCAAATCCGGCACCTGTGCCGCCACCGTCACTGCCTCCTGCTCCGGAGCCGCCACCACGAATGCGATCCTGAAGCTGCGGATCCTTTTTCAGTTCTACAGCTACAAAGCCATCAATTTCCTCTTCGCCATACTGTCTTACAATGATATCGCATTTGTCGCCTTCTTTGTTTTTATCATAGATCCAGAATTCTGCCCGCTGGCCGCCGCGCAGGGTGATGGATTTTCGCTGGTCGCTGACCGGATCGGTCACGCTGGCCTCCACACTTCCATCCAGCATGTACAGGATGGTGTGATACTGGTCAATAACCTTTACCCAGCCGGATGTTCCGCGAATGCCGACTACCATGGATGAGGTGCGGATGTTCAGCACTTCATCATCCTGCAAGTGCTCTGTCACATTGAAAAACAGGTTGCCCGAATTCAGAAGAAGCTCCGACTGTTTTCCCTTCTTGCGGACCTCCAGATTGCTGACCGCGTCCATCTTAAACAGCTTGGTGCTGTCGGCCTCAAACCAGGCGTAGCTCTTCTGCTCCGTGCTGACCTGATAGCCGTTGAACAGCTTCATATCCTGCATGGCTGTCATTTCTTTTCCGTTCTGATTCTGCACCGTCACCGTCCCCTCGGTCTGATACAGGCGAAACGATGCTGCAACGGCTTCTTCCGCAAATGCCGGCACTGCCATATTGCAGACGCATAGGGCCGTAATGAGTACAGATGCCAGGATCCGCCGTGCTTTGTTTACAAGGCTTTTATCCATTCCTTTTCCCCCCATGTACGCAGAAAACTCATAGTCGGCAAAGGATTGTCAACTACAAGTTTTCTTATTTTTTGCGTCCGGCATCATCCGCCTTCCGCTCCTGCATTTATTTTACTACATAATAACGGCAAATTCAAATTACAGTTTCTTTTTTTGCGTAACGCCATTTTATATTTCCCATTGAATTTTACGGTTTTTATGCTTCCGGAGAGGATTTTTTCTGATTTTGCACCTTTTCCCAGCACCGGCTCTCCACAAAAAGCCGGGTCAGCTCTGGATCAAGCTTTCCTTCCTTATTGGCCATGCTATCCAGAATATTCAGTGCTTTCTCCACCGGCATTCCCGGTTTATACGGCCTGTCATCTGCCACCAGGGCATCAAATATATCCAGAATGGTGATAATACGCACCTCCATGGGGATCTGGTCTGCCGTCAGATGCTTCGGGTAACCGCTTCCGTTCAGGAGTTCATGATGACTGGCTGCCCATTCACGCACATGGGACAGTTCTTTGGAAAACCGGATTTCAGAAAGCAGTTTATCCGTAATTACTACATGGCTTTCCATAACGGCCCGTTCTTCTTCTGACAAGGTTCCCCTGCGGATCATGAGCATCTGGAACTCTTCTTCCTCCAGCCATGGCTTCTCGCTGCCATCTTCTTCCATATAGGTCTTTTCATGAATCCGGCAGACTTCTTCCCGAAGATCATCCGGACAAAAGCCTGCTGTATTGGCGCGAAGAATGGTTTCCTGAGCTTTCTGCAGCTCCTCCTCGCGTTCCTGCATGGTTTCCACAGAAATTTCTCCCTTCAGGCTAGCAATCTGGATCAGCAGGCGGATTTTCTCAAAACGGTGCAGGATTGCGGTTTTCTGCTCTGGCAGAAGCCGCGCATCCTTGTTCATAACCTCCAGCGGGATGACCAGCTTTCCAATATCATGCAGCCATACGCTCATCAGAAGTTCGTGTTTATGGGCTGTGTTGAACAACAGCGGCTGCCCGGCCTCCTTTGCCTTTCCATTGAGATAATCAATAAAATGACGTCCGTATTCCACCATGTGGCGTGTATGGCTGGCATTGTAAGGGGTTCTTTCATCAACCGCGGAGGACATGACACGTACGAAGGACTCGAACAGTTCCTTGATATTCTCAATATAAAGAACATTCTGAATGGTAATGGCTGCCTGGGAGGCTACGGATTCCACCGCCGGGATGATATCGGCCGGAAATGCGCAGACATCCCCCGCTGCATCCATAGCGTTGATGAGCTGGATCACGCCTAGGCGCTCTCCCTGCCGGTTGTGCATGGGAACTACCAGCATGGACTGGGTGTGATATCCGGTCATGGCATCATAACGGACCGGACCGGAGAAATCGTACTCCGTGGAAGTCCGCACATTTTCAATGCAGACCGTCCTGTTTTCCAGATAACTCATGGCACAGACATTTTCCCTGCTCAGCTTAACCGGAGGAAGATTTGGTTCCTTTCCATCTCCTCCCTCATAGGTGTGCATGGTATTGTTGCGCATGATTTTGAAGCGCAGCACATCCCCGTCTGCCAGATAAAGCGTTCCGGCATCAGCATGGGGCAGTTCCATGATCCGGTTTAAGATCATCTCCAGCAGTCGGTTATAATCCTTTTCCGAAGAAATGGCTGTGCCGATCTCCAGAATACTTTGCATTTCCTTTTGTGTCATAGGTAGCTCCTCCCGATTTTCAGTTCAGGCTTTCTCCAAACCGTATTTTCGTCTTTCTATTATCTGCCGTCATTGTCCATGTACTTTGAGAGCCATGCCTTCCCGCGCAAACAGACAGGCTGGGTCCTGCGCCAGTGACATTTTCTCCTGCTCTCGCAGAAACGCGTCCTGATAGCTCCGTTCATAATGCATGAAAAGTGCCTGCTGCGCTCCGCTCGCCTGACGCAGCTTCCGACACCGTTCGATGGAACCGTGTCCCCATCCCTGCCTGAACATAAGCTCCTCCTCCGTATAACAGGCATCACAGATCAGCAGGCCACAGGCTCCGGCAAACTCTTTCAGCTTCGGAAGCATCGCATCGGTCAGCTCGCAGTCAAGCCCGTACACGACGCTGGCTGGCTCAGACTCCTGCGTTGCCTCCTCCAGCCGGTATAAGATGCTTCCGCCCGGATGTACGCCGCGTAGTGTCTGCACCCGGATCTGATCCTCAAGCAAAAATACATCTCCCGGCTGAATTTCATGAAACCGGACCAGAGCCGGAAGCTGATCTAACGGAAGCGGCCAGTAAGGCGGTCCAAACATCTGGCAGAGGCATTCCTTCAGACCTTTCTCTCCAAAACGTTCCCCATAAATATGGACTTCCATCTGCGGATCAAAAAGGAAGGAACAGCCATACAGCCCCATCAGATGATCCATATGGAAATGACTGAGCAGAAGATCCAGACGTCCGCGCTTTCCATCCATCTGCCGCTTAAAGCTCCGGTCAAAATTTCCGATCCCGGTTCCTGCATCCAGGATCACCGTTTTGTCTTTTGTATGGACTGTCACGCAGGAGGTATTTCCCCCATATTCCTGATATTCCGGACCACATTCCGGCCCGGACCCGCGAACTCCCCAGACTCTCACCTGAAGTCCCATATCCATTCTCCCTTCTGCCTTCCATACCGGCTTTCCATCCATATTCTTTCATTATAATCCATGATCCGTCCCAATGGAAGCCCGAAAACTTTATATTTTCCGGCACCGTGGGGCCTGCCGTTTCATACAGTACAGTAAAAAGCAATGAGGCGCAATATGGCTGAAAATGATACACATTACAACGGAACTTCTGATATAAGTGACAACGATGCAGCGGCTCCGCTTCCGGAGCTAGAAGAGGAAAAGGCAGTCTATCCAGACGATGCGGCAAATATCCCTGTGGCTCCGCTGCCGGATCCCGGTGAGGGCGGACCGGTCTATCCGGGAAACAGCACCACCGGAGCCATCGGCGGAAACTGGGACTGGGGCAGCAACGGCAATAACCACTGGGGACATCCTGGAAACAGCTGGGGCAACAGCTTCCTGCCTCTTACTCCCACTAACCCCGCAATTTCCCCGCGTTATTACGGCCAGGTGCGGTTCTTAAATGCCTCCACCAACAACTTTGCCGTCAACATCACCATTGATGGTACTGCGTATGCCATCAATTCCCGCTTCGGCACCATCTCGAACTATGACTGGATCTCGGATGGTTTCCATACGGTTATCGTTCGCCGTGCCTCCGGCATGCGTTCCGTGCTTCTTCGGCAGAACTTTCCGTTTACCGCTGGCAAAAAGGTAACTATGGTTCTGGTAGATTCTGCCTCCGGCGGTCTGGAAATGGTCCAGATTTCTGACACTGGCTGTAATACCCGTGCCTACAATACCGGCTGCTACCGCTTTGCCAACATGACCTACAGTGGCTCCCGGTATGATCTGCTGCTTTACGGCGGCGAAACCATATTCCGGAACGTGGCCTTCCAGACCGTCACCCCATACAAGCAGGCTATGGCCGGTACCTACCAGTTCTACGTAACAAGTTCAGGCAATTACTCCCTCCTGCGCGAGATTCCGATCATCGTGATTGGTCTGAACAGCTCCGGCACCATTACCGGAAACAATCAGGCAGAAGCACTGCTCTCCGCACAGATTGAAATTGCAGCCGGCCAGAATTATACCTCTTATCTGATCGGGAACACCTGGTCCGATACCGGTCTGCGGCTGCTGACCGTAGAGGATTCCTGATTTTTGAATAATTACATTTATTCGTTGCAAAAAATGTGACTATTTACATTTATTCGTTGCATTTTTTGTCTGTATTCTGATATACCGGAAATTGCCATACGGATGAGAATCAAAGGGGCACCGCCCGGCCAGTAACTGACCGGGCGGTGCCCTCTGATTCTCTATTTCTTTTTACAGTCTTGCCAGCTTCTTCTCCATCAGCTCTCCATTGCTGCTGTAGATGATGGCATTTTCCTTACTGATCTTTCCTTCCCGGAACAACTTAATGATGCTGTTGTCCATGGTGATCATGCCTTCCTCCTGGGAGGTGGCAATGATGTTGTCGATCTGGTGGATCTTGGACTCACGGATCAGGTTGCGGATCGCGTTGTTGAAAAACATGACCTCGAATGCCGGGGCCACACCGCCCTCCACCTTCGGAATCAGCTGCTGGGAAACCACGGCCTGCATGACCATGGAAAGCTGTGCCCGCACCTGTTCCTGCTGTGCCGGCGGGAAGCTGTCGATGATACGGTCAATGGTATTGGCGGCACCCACCGTATGCAGGGTGGAGATGACCAGATGTCCGGTCTCTGCTGCCGTCAGTGCTGTCTTGATGGTTTCCTCATCACGCATCTCACCAACTAAAATGACATCCGGTGCCTGACGCAGTGCCGCGCGCAGGCCTGTCACATAACTCTCGGTATCCAGCCCGATTTCTCGCTGGGTAACAACACTCTGATTGTGCCGGTGCAGGTACTCGATCGGATCCTCCAGCGTGATCACATGCGCGTTGCGTGTCTTATTGATCTGGTCAATGATACAGGCCAGCGTGGTACTTTTACCGCTTCCCGCAGGTCCCGTTACCAGAACAAAGCCCTTCGTCATACGGGAAATATCGATCACCACCTGAGGGATGTTCAGATTGCGGAAATCCGGCAGGTCGAATGTGATCACACGGATAATAGCTGCCAGTGAACCTCTCTGGCGGAATACATTGACACGGAAACGGGAAACGCCCGGAAGTGCCATTGCAAAGTCGTCATCACCGCATTCCACGACATGATCCATGCTGCGGTTATTTGCCAGTGCGTAGATTTCACACACCATCTCTTCAATTTCTTTCGGAAATATCTTTTCGTCACTCTGATAAATAATCTTTCCGCCCACCTTCCAGGAAAGCGGCATGCCTGGGATCAGGAATATATCTGCCGCGCCCTGTTCTACTGCATTGCGCAGTACATCTTCTGTAAACATAGGCACTCCCTCCTGCTTTAATTGCCACTCCATACCGGAATGGACTGATCGATCTCATAGTCTTCCTGGTGATATACCTTCCAGGAAAGCACCTGATACGTTTTCTGTTCCCAGTCCAGCGCCAGCTCTACCCGGAGCGCCTGACCTGCATTCATGGGCACATCGGTACAATAGGTACCGGAAGCACTCTGCAGATATGGCATAAGACTGTCTTTGTCGCCCTTCAAGAGCGCCTGGTCTGCCAGCTGCAAAAATGCCTCTCCCGCCGCATCCGCGCGGTAGTATTCCTGCACCGAATCTGCGCTTCTGCGGGAAAGTGCATCCTCCCGCTTTGCGTTGCCAAGGGACAATACACTGAATGTCACCAGGCAAAGCACAATAAAGATCAGGATCAGACTGGAGCTTCCGATATTCGCTTTTCTTCTGATTTCCTGTTTTGCCATCTGTCTCATCCTCCGGATGTTTCCTGTGATCCTCCGCCTGCTGTCTGGCCCGGTTCCTGTTTTTTCTCATTTGACAGGATCCGTCCGCCGGGCTATGGTCTCACATATTTCGCTGTTTCCAGCACAAACAGTTCTTCTCCGCGTTCTCCGGCTTCCCGGATCACGATCTGAAGATTTTGCATGCCGGTATCCTGCACGGACTCTGTCAGGACACCCGTATAGACCGCCGCAGCAGGGTCTTCTGTCTCTTCCCAGTCTGCATTCCAGTAGCGGTCCTGTTTTCCATCCGCGCACTCATCTGAAAGCTTCCAGAGCTCTGCCTCCGACTGTGCCGCACTGACAGCATGGTCACGCTCCCAGGCAAGACGGCTCATCCGGTCTGATTTCGCAAATGCAAGAATGCAGGTAGATGCGCAGAGCATAAAGAAAAATACGACTACCATCATTTCCATCAGGAAAATGCCGGAGCCGGAACCACTTCGTCTGTTCATTGCCCTGTCACCGTCCTTCCACTGCGCAGCGACAGCGTCAGGCTTCCGCCCCCTGTCCCAAGCGTTGTCACATGAAGTAGCTGGCCTTCCTGCGTGATCGTAAGGCCATCGCACTCGAGGATCTCAAGTCCGTCCGCCAGTCCAAGCCCGTTGTCTTCATAGGTAAATAGTTCCCGGATACTGCCTTCATAATAGTAGATCCAGGTAATGTAATCACCGCCCTCTATGCTTTCACGGATTTCAAGAACCGGCTGTCCGTCTTCCGTCCTTACAGCCACTGCCTTATCCGCATCCCCCTGGCGTACTTTGTTGGCCACATACTGGAGTGCCACACTGCCTGTGTAGGTCTGATCCATGCGGCTGCTGATATTTTCGTATACCTTGCTGCCTGCAAGCACCGTAAACAGCGCACACATAATGAAGACCAGAAACAGCAGCATGGTAAAAAGCACACTCATGGTCTGCCCGTCATTCCGATTACGGCTGCCATTCACTGTCTTCACCTCCTTTAGCAGGGATCACGGTGATATCCGGCATGATATTGGAAGCAAAACCGCTGTAGAACACGTTGTAGCGCTCCCGGTCGATCTGGATTCCATAATGCTCCTCCAGATATTCCACGCTCGGCGGATAACGTCCTTCAATCGTGTAACACTGTACAGAAGCCTGACGGATCGCCTTGATCAGGGTATCAGAGCCCTCCGATTTTGCCCGGCCCAGAAAGGAAAATACGCCATTCACAAACAGGCCCATGACCGCGCCGAAGACAATCACAGAGGCAAAACATCCGGCCAGGAACCGCTTATCCCATTTCTTTTTCATGTTAATCCCTCCGTCAGTCTCAGCCTACCCCTGCCAGGATTCCTGCCAGCGGAAGCATAACGGAAAGAAGGATCAGCCCGACTGCCACTGCCAGAACTGCCACCAGGGTAGGTTCCAGTCTTGCCACCATAGCGTCAATGGAAGCATCTGCCTGCTGTTCATAGTCATCTGAAATTTCCTGCAGCACTTCGTCCATCTTACCGCTTCGCACACCAACCTTGATGAGCTGGATATGAAAACTGCTGAACAGTCCGGATTCCTTCATAGCCTCATAATAGCCCTCGCCCAGCTGCAGCTTTTCGCTGCAGACATCGATTTTCTCCGCCACCGTGCCATTGTCTACCAGCTCTCTTGCCAGCTCCATACCTTTATCCAGCTCCATACCGCTGCGAATGGTCAGTGCAAGCACTGCGGTGAAACGGCGGCCGGCAGCTGCCAGTGCTGTCTTGCTGTTTCGTTTCAGCCGCTCCATAAGCTTGTGGGCAATCGTCAGTTCTTTTCCCACGCCAGCCGCGATTGCCGCGATCAGGACTGCCACTGCCAGAAGCGCAAACACCACCAGGGCCGCGCCGCTTAAGATTCCGCCAAGTCTGGAGGCCGCCTGGGAAAGCGGGGACATCTGTACGCCAAGCTGTGCGTATACCTGCTCAAACACCGGCATTACGCGGGTGAACAGAACAAACAGTACAATCAGAAGCATACCGACCATCATCACCGGATAGGTAATGGCATTGCGGATATTTTTCATCATGTAATATTCTTTTTCATAATAGTCTGCCAGGGACTCCATCATCTGGTCCAGGGTACCACTCTGCTGTCCCAGCTTTGCCATGCGCACTACATAGGGCGGAAATGCGCCGGTTCGCTCCAGGGATTCAAAGAACGGATCCCCCAGCTCCACATCCTCTCCCATTGTATGAAGAAGCTTCTTTTCCTCTTCCGTCGGGGCATCCTCTGCCATCAGATAGAGCCCCTCATCTAACGGAACCGCGGCCTTCAGCAGAATGGATATCTGAAGACAGAATGCCGACAGTTCCCGTCCGGAATAAACTTTTGCTGCCATTGTTCACTCCCCCTCTGTGTAGCTTAATAGGTATATTTTGCCTGATAGTTTGCTCCGTTTCCAATGTACTGCTTGATAGACTCACTCTGCCCGCCGGAGGAAGCAAAGGTCGGGTCCATCAGCGACCAGTCATGTCCGTCGAAGTAAATGAAGTTATCAATCCAGCCTACATTATCGATGTAGACATTCACCCACGCGTGATACAGCCCGCCGCTGTAGCCGATAACCAGCTTGGTCGGTATATCCTGAGAACGCAGCATTGCCGTCATCAGAGCTGCATAATCAAAGCAAATACCGGTTCTCTGAGCCAGCACCTGGTCTACGTTTGGAAGGTAACCGCTCTGTACCGAAGTGGCCTTGGCCGTGTCGTAGGTAATGTTCTTGATCACATAATTGTATACATTGGTAACCACGCCGATCGCGTCTGCCGCAGATGCCGCCAGCTCCGCGCCCTTATTTACCGCAGCGCTTCCGCTTGAAAAGTTTACATACTGGTTCGGAGTTAAGAACGGCGCGAATTTATCCGCCAGACTGACCGATATATCCTGACTCATGACCTGGGCATACTGGTTTCCTCTGACATTCTCAAAAATCTTGATGCTGTAGGTTCCGTTTCCCTCAGTGAACGGAAATACCTCGTAGGCATCGCGGGCATTCAGGTCATAGGTATACGTGGTGGACTTGGCAATCTGGATCTTGATGCGGCTCTGTCCGCCGGTGTACTTGATCATGACATAACCATTGGAGGTATTGGAGGCATCAATCGTGGCACGGCCATTGCCATATGTCACACTGCCGCTTGCCACCGGGGTACGCACATCGCTGCCGGCCGGCTTCTGATAAAGCGGAACTGCCTCGTCCTCAATGACAGCCAGTGTCTCTGCCGCATCCTCCGCTCCCAGAGTTTCTGCTGCCTCCGAAGCGGAAGTCTCCTGCGCCTCCGCAGAATGCTCTGTTCCTGCCGGTATACTGTTTCCTGCGCACCCGTAAAGCACTGCCGCCGTCAGAAGCACAGCCGTGCCGGTTCCGATGCTTTTTTTCTTCATCATAAACACCTTCCTTTCCGGACTCCGGTTCTCAGCTCAGGCGCTGTCTCACGATCTCGTAAGCCAGCACACCGGCTGCCACCGAAGCATTTAAGGAGTCGATATCACCCTTCATCGGAATGGACGCGATCATGTCGCATTTTTCCCGGATCAGCTTGCCGACTCCGTTTCCTTCGTTTCCAATGACCAGACCAATCGGTCCCTTCAGATTCAGGCGGTACATCACCTCGCCGCCCATATCCGCGCAGACAAACCAGAGGCCGCGTTTCTTTAAGTCTTCAATCGTCTGAGCCAGGTTTGTGACCTTGGCCACAGGTGTGTAATTCAAGGCACCTGCAGAGGTCTTTGCTACTGTAGCGGTCAGGCCTGCTGCCCGGTGCTTCGGAATGATGACACCATGTGCGCCTGCCAGGTTCGCCGTACGGATGATCGCCCCAAGGTTGTGCGGATCCTCAATGCCATCCAGCAGGAAGATGAACGGCGGTTCGCCCTTCTCCTCTGCTGCCTTTAAGATATCCTCCACCTCAGCGTACTCATAAGCTGCCGCATGAGCAATGACGCCCTGGTGCTTTCCAGTCTCGGACATCTGATCCAGACGTTCTCTCGGCACAAAGCTGATGATAGTGTCTGATTTTCTTGCTTCGCGGACAATGCTCTGGATGGGGCCATCCTTGCAGCCGTCCTGCACGAACAGCTTGTCGATGGTCTTTCCGGAACGGAATGCCTCCAGTACGGCATTTCTTCCTTCTATAGTCAGTTCTTCGTATCTCATGAAAGTTCTCCAATCTTTTCCAGTCCGTCCCGGATCAGTTCCAGAAGACGGTCATGCTGTGCCTGCAGGTACAGATAACCCACAAGGGCCTCAAAACCGGTCGCCATGCGGTAATCCATCATGGTGGCATGCTTGGCTGTGGTAGCAGATTTGGCATTGCGGCCCCGCTTGTATATAGCCAGCTCTTCCTCCGTCAGATCATCCTGAATGGCCTTGATGATGTTGGCCTGGGTCTCTGCCTTGACCAGGCTGGCACTCTTTTTATGCATCTTGTTGACCTGCATGCTGCCATGGTTGATGACCTTCGTGCGGATCAGCAGTTCGTAAACCGCGTCTCCGATGTAGGCAAGTACTAACGGCGAGTAGGTCCGCGGATCCACCGCTTCCAGCTTCAGCGCCTTTGCGATGGCCTCCTCGATTTTTATGCTCTCTTCCATTTTACACCCTCTCTGGTATCTTCCAGCACGATGCCCATATCCAGAAGTTTCTGGCGGATCTCGTCGGCCAGGGCAAAATTCTTTTCTTTTCTCGCCCGCTGTCTTGCAGCGATCAGCTCCTCAACCTCGCTGTCAAGCACCTCCGCCTTGCGCTCGGTGATGATACCAAGAACATCGGAAAGTTTTTCGATGGTTCCTGCAAGCAGTTCTGCGTATGCTCTGGTGCTCTCCTCATTTGCTGTGCTGTTGGCCAGCTTTACCAGCTCAAAGATTGCAGAAACAGCATCTGCGGTATTGAAGTCATCGTCCATAGCTGTCTCGAATTTTGCGACCAGCTCGTCCACGTTCTTCTTATTCTCCTGCTCTGCCTCAGTCAGCGCGTCGCCGGACACCTTGTTAAGAAGGTCTTTTAAGCGTTCTGCACAGGTGATGATGCGCTCCAGTCCGTTTTTGGAAGCCTCCATAAGCTCTGCGCTGAAGTTGATCGGGCTGCGGTAATGTGCACTCAGCATGAAGAAGCGCAGCACCTGCAGATCATATTTCTCACCGATTTCACGGACGGTAAAGAAATTTCCGAGGGATTTGGACATCTTCTTGTTGTCGATATTTAAGAAGCCGTTGTGCATCCAGTAATTTGCGAAGGTCTTGTCGTTGGCTGCCTCAGACTGGGCGATCTCATTCTCGTGATGCGGGAAGATCAGGTCCTCACCGCCTGCATGGATATCGATCTGCTCGCCTAAGTATTTCTTGGACATGACGGAGCACTCAATGTGCCAGCCCGGACGGCCCTGGCACCACGGAGACTCCCAGTACGGCTCGCCATCCTTTTTCGGCTTCCAGAGGACGAAATCGGACGGATCCTCCTTGTTCTCCTCGCCGGTTACTTTGAGCTCACGGAAGCCAGACATCATCTCATCCAGGTTTTTATGGGACAGCTTTCCGTAGCCCTTGAAGGACTTGGTGCGGAAGTAAACGGTACCGTCTGCTGCCACGTAAGCATGGCCCTTGTCGATAAGGGTCTGGATCATCTCCAGCATACCCTGAATCTCCTGGGTTGCCTGTGGATGGGTGGTAGCCGGTTTCACGTTCATGTCGGCCATGTCCTTCTTGCACTCGGCAATGTAGCGTTTGGAAATGGTCTCTGCGTCTACGCCTTCCTCGATGGCCTTCTTGATGATCTTGTCATCTACGTCGGTGAAATTGGAAACGTAGTTGACATCGTAGCCTTTGTATTCAAAGTAGCGGCGCACGGTATCGAAAATGATCATCGGGCGCGCGTTTCCGATATGGATGAAGTTGTACACAGTCGGGCCGCATACATACATCTTTACCTTTCCCGGCTCTAACGGCACAAACTCTTCTTTTCTTCTGGTCAATGTATTAAAAATCTTCATGTTATTCCTCCTTGTATTCCCACGTTCAGGGCTGTTTTCTTTCCTTTATGATTCTGCGTTTTTGCTGCCGCAACACCCAGGGCAGCCGCCGCAGCCGCCGCTGTAGGCGTCATCCCGGTACACCATGCGGTCATCTGCCGCAAAGTCACGCATATGGGAAAGCAGCGTGATGGCCTGGGAAGAAATGCCCTCACCACTTCCGGTGAATCCAAGTCCTTCCTCTGTGGTTGCCTTCACACTCACCTGGTTTAATTCCAGATGCAGCGCGTCGGCAATGTTTTCTGCCATCTGCGGGCGGTATGCCGCCAGCTTCGGCCGCTGGGCAATGATGGTCGCATCAATATTCTCGATGACATAGCCCTCTGCTTCCAGAAGTGCCCCGACTTCCTTTAACAGGGCAATGCTGGATATTCCTTTATATTTTGGATCGGTATCCGGAAAATGCTGGCCGATATCTCCCAACGCGGCTGCTCCCAGAAGGGCGTCCATAACTGCATGAACTAATACATCCGCATCGGAATGCCCCAGAAGGCCCTTCTCATAAGGGACGGTAACTCCGCCCAGGATCAGATCACGTCCTTCTACCAGCTTATGGACATCGTATCCCTGTCCGATTCGCATAGTTGTTCTCTCCTTTATTTCTATAAGATCATGCGGAGCTTTTTCTTCACGCACCGCACCCGCATCTCATCCTGGCAGAAACAGTTTTCACCGTCTGCATGGACCGGAAGCGGCCTGTCCACATGGATCACAGCCTCCCGGCAGCGGTAAAAATGAACGCCTCGGCGTCTGCCCAGGTGCCCCCGGTATGCGTCGAACAACACCGGAAACAGCCGCAGCTTGGAAGCGGTATGTGCCACACAAAGCTCCAGTTCTCCGTCATCACACACAGCCTTCGGTGCAAACAGAAAGCCGCCGCCCTCACTGCCATGGTTATGCACGGAAACAAAATAAATATGGTTAAATTCCACCCGCCTTACACCATCTAAAATCAGGTGTCCGCGGGAAGCTTTCGCGGTCAGAAGCTGTTTAAGGCCAGCCAGGATATAACGGCCTCTTCCCAGAATCTGGCGAAGTCCGCCGGTTCCGCTTTTATCTAACAGCCGGTGGCAGACCGCAGCATCAAACCCGATGCCGCTGCTGACCATAAAGCGCCGGTAGACCGGTTCTTCATCTTCATAGGATAGGATGCCATAATCCACGCGGCAGATCTCCGATGGATTTAAGATCCGTTTCAGGCACTTTCTCGGACTTCCGGACAGGTTTAACCCCCGGGCCAGGTCGTTTCCGGAACCCGTTGGAATATAACCGACTGTCAGAAGATCACTGATTGCCAGGCCATTTAAGACTTCATTGACCGTGCCGTCTCCCCCCACCGCTACAATGGTGGCCGGTTCCTGCATGTTAGCCGTCAGCTCTGCCGCCATGCGTCTGGCATCTCCCGGCGCTTCCGTCTGGAATGCCTCATAATGAATCCCGGATTTGTGAATCTGGCGTTCCAGCTTTCTCCATATTTTTTTCCCACGTCCGCCGTGGGCGTTGGGATTTACGATAAAATAGTACATGGGCACCTCCCGCATTTGTAACTGCAAAGCAGTTACCCACACATTATTATCTATAAGTATACCATAAATCCGCAAAATCTCCTAAAGAATTTTGTATAAAAAATAGATTCAATTCTGACAATCGAAAAAGCCGTTGCGAAACAGGGCCCAAACGCTCCATCCTGTTTCGCAACAGCTCTTTTTATTGTACGTTTCATTCTAACCGGTAACCTTCTGTCTTGCCGTTCTGCGGCTGAACACATAAACGTTTCCGTATACAAACTGATACATAACGTAAGCCAGTGCCAGCGCGCCCGTGACATCTGCCACGGAATGCTGTTTTAAAAATACGGTAGACAGGCAGATCGCAACCATGATCACAAATGAGATCCGGCGGACCCATCTGCGGTTCTTCAGTCGTCCGCTGTTCATGACGCTGATGTGCACACCCAGAGAATTGTATACATGAATGCTCGGAAATACATTGGCTGGTGTATCACTGTCATGGATTTTCTGTACCAGATAGCAGAAAATGTTTTTGTGCGGATCTACCTCCACCCGCAGATCTGTGCCATTCGGATAAAACGTGCAGATCATCATGCTGATGGTCATGCCGATAAATAAGAAGGCACACAGCCGGTAATAGTCCTGCTTATCCGTAAAGAAGAAATACAGAACCGCGCCGGAAACATAAAAAAACCAGATAATGTAAGGAATGATAAAGTACTCACTAAACGGGATCATATCATCTAAGGCCACATGCATGATCTTGTAATTGTCCGTAATCACACTCTCCAGCCAGAAGAAATATGGCAGGTACAAAAGGATGTAGCCGCAGACCCAGATATGTCCATATTTTTTTAACAGGTTCTTCACTTGACTTTTCCTTTCAAAACGTTTCATTCAGCTTTTTCGGATTATAACACACCCATTTTCAGGTTACAAGGGATTTTAGAAAAAATTTAGGTTGTAAAACAAAAGAAGTTCTGGTATTCCAGAACTTCAGGTAAGTAGCGGAAGGGAGATTTGAACTCTCGACACCACGGGTATGAACCGTGTGCTCTAGCCAACTGAGCTATTCCGCCATATTCGGTATATATGGGGCCTATAGGGCTCGAACCTATGACCCTCTGCTTGTAAGGCAGATGCTCTCCCAGCTGAGCTAAGACCCCATATCAGAATCACAAGATGTCTCACTTGCGACTGCTCCGATAGTTTACCGTGTTTTCCCAGATATGTCAAGCATTATTTTTCATTTCTTTGAATTTTTTCTGTTTATACCATGGCACGGTACTCGCTTTTCCAGGTTTCTACCAGTTCCCGGGCTGCTTTTTCTCCATCTTCTGCTCCATCGCCAAACCAGGTTTCCACCTGTTTTACCAGATCAGACTGCGCGGCCTTCTCCCGGGCTGCTGAAAGCTGCGCGTCCCAGGCCTCCTGCTCCTCCTGCGTGATTGCCGCATGGAAGCGCTCTCCCAGCGTTACGCGGCTGTCGAGCTTTTCAATCCAGTAAAGGCTTCGCAGGCAGTCCCGGCTGCCACTCCGGTTGTAGGCTTTCTCAAAGGCCTCCGCCGCCTTATCAAACAGGAACATACGGCCATAGCAGGCCCCCAGGTTATTCCAGACCTGCGCTGTGAGCTGTTCTTCTGCCGCCTCCTCCGGCGGATTATCCAGAATTTCCTGATACAGCTTAACCGCCTTTCCATACTGGCGCATGCCAAATAAGGCATCCCCGCGGAGCTTTTTGATCTGCGCAGCAGGCTGTTTCCGGTAACTGCTTAAGGTCTGGCGGTATTCCGAAATCTCATTTGCAGAATAATAGTCGCTCTCCTGAAGCAGAAACATCAGCATTTCATCCAGATCTTCCCCACTTTTTCTCCAGTTTTCCAGTTTCAGTGCCAGAAAACCAAGGTTCAGCTCCTCCCGCAGAAAATCAAGTAGCCGGTCATCTACCAGATGATCCATTACCAGGAGCGGGTAATGGTAAATCACATACGCCAGTTCCTGGGAAGAATACAGGTGCACCCCAAGAAAACTCACATAATACGGATTTTTCACCTTTTCCGATCTGCATAATCTCAAACTCATAGCATAACCTCTTGTACAATCCTGGTATCCGTGGCTGGGAACAGTTCCCCGAAGCCCCGGTCTGTGAGAACCACTTTCATTGTCTTTTCATCTAAAAAGGATACTTCCACTCTCACTCTGGTTGTCCTTTCCGGACGACTCGGGAATCCTTCCAGCATCAGTGTAACTGCCTTTTTCTTTTTGGAATCGAATGGCATAATTTCTAATTCTATGGCGTTCTGCTTTTCCGGGATCACCTCCAGCATAGATCCGCTGTCTCTCCAGCCATCGCCGGCTGCCGCCAGTGTCACAGTCATTTCCTGTCCCTTATGCAAAACCTCCATAGCGACGGAAGATTTCAGACGCCCTTCACAGATCATGGCATAAGGATAGGATGTCTGTGGACGGAGATGATCCTGCGCACAGTATGCGGCGCCTTTAGCAAACATTGCTGTTTCCATGTAGACTCTCCGTTTTGTGCAGAGCAGCTTCATAAAATCCTCTGCCCACTCCCGCTTTTCAAAACCCTTTCCCATCAGAAATACCGCGGAATACAGTTTTCTCTGCATCAGCCGGTCTGCGCAGGTGCACAGGATCTTATCTCCCAGCTTCGCGCCGGACGGTGTTTCCAGGATATCAAGGCTAAAGGATTCCTCCATCGTCTCATACTCTGCCAAAACCGCGTTTTTCTTTAATCCGCGCTGGACCTTCATCTCGTAATAGCGAAGTTCCTGTTCGGATAAGTCAAACATGCCAACTGTTCCGCTCCAGATTTCCTTTTTCTGGCTTAACATATAGTAAATCATACTTTCCGAATGTCCGATGACGCGAATCTGTTTCTTTTCCAAACCAAGCTTTTCTCCGCAGGAATACAGCGTTTCCACCAGGCGTTCATCCAGACTGCGTACAGTAAAGACCAGTCCCTGAAATGCGTCTTCCGTTTCCAGATCCTTTTTTACCGTACAGAGTACCCGCTCCAGAAACAGCTCCAGAAGTTCTTTCGCCGTATAGCGGACTCCGTCCAATGTAGCGGTCCCGTCTTTTAAAACCAGCTTCACCAGCTTGTCTGTCAGGCTTCCCTCGCCTCTTAAAGTCTGCGCATAGGCATCCTCCCCTACCGACCAGGTACCCGCCGCTCTGTGGCGGAAGATCACCGTTGGGAATGTCCATGCCTTTTCTTCATCTCCACAGCTGACCTGCGTATATTCATCACACAGGTCAATGCCTGCTATCAGTTCATTCATATCGTTCCTCTGATCCGGCAGGCCGGCCGCCGGTTTTGTTTTTCGTCTTTACATTAAGGAAAACAAAGACTCCATGGCTGCATGGTCTGTCAGATATTTCTCCATTTTTTCTTTCAGCTTCTGCCCGTCCTTTTGTGCCAGGCATCGGCTCATATCGTTGAGGGCAGCAAAACGGCTCACCCGTGTGTCTGTCTGGGAAGCGTCGTAGGAAAGCCGTCCTTCTTCCGTCTTTTTTCTTCCGTCCGCCCCATTTTCATAGACCTCATACTCCAGCACTTCTCCCTCAAACAGTACATGCTGATGGATGTAAATGCCCGGATATACTTTCACAAACTCCGCGTTATGGATCGTCTCCTCATTTGGAAGTACCCGGATCTTCAGCTCCGGTCTTGCTTCTCTGCTGCCACGGTACTCGATGGTAATCTGGTCCATAATGGAATCCGGAAGCGGGATATGGCGTCCCAGCTGATGGAAGTACGCAAAGATCCGTCCTTCCTCCAGAAGCTCCTCCGTCATGCCGGATGCCAGTTCCTTCTGGTCATCTGACAAACTATACTTTCGGCTGTACCACAATGTCAGCGCCAGAAGATAAATCGTCGGAACCCGTTTTTTGTCTGCTGTCTCCCGGACCACGTCCTCGAGATGCGTGAACACGGAATCCTCCGTTGCGCGGTTTTTCAGGAAATAATCGCAGGATTTCATGGTGAAATAAGCCCTTGAAACCAGATCACTGACCTGTTTTCCACTTCTGTAGCAGTCAAATACCGGATCCATATGCTCGGTTTCACCACTGAACATCATCTGTGCCAGAAGCCGCTCCGGAAGATCATAAAGCTCCACATGCTCTTTTTCACTCTGTGTAAGCAGCTGATACATCTGCTCTGAGGTTCCATTAAAGTGTTCGCACAGATAATCCAGCACCGCCCCGTCCCACTGGTTCTTTGTGAAAAGCTCCCAGGACAGCTTTAACAGCGTGTCATCTGACTCTGGCATCTGTTTTAAGATCATCTGGCTGCACAGATCCAGAAGTTCCCTTTCCTCTGTACCGCTCCAGCCAAATTCCCGCACAACGAAAAATGCCTCCTGGCTGTTCCCGGCAAGAATCAGCATGCGGATCAGCTTCCCGCGGTTTTCCCTGGACAGTTTTTGCGGTTTCAGCTGATTCCAGTAGTCCAGAACACCAGCCGCTCCTTCCTCTTCGCTCCGGCAGCGGCTGTCATAGCCAAGCAGGCTTTCCAGAAGCTTTTCCCGGAATAAGGGATGCAGCTTTAACTCTGCCAGGGCCCGTTTCAGAACGCGGCGGTCTGTTGTCCCCTTCATGCCATCCTTTACAATGGCGCTGCAGCGCTCTAACAGAAGCATAGGCTGCTCCGGAGAAATATCGTAACAGCGTTCCTCCAGCTCTTTGCGGTTTTCCAACATAGCCTGCTGTTTCCGGTAAGAAACATCCGTATAACGGTTTCCGTACTCATCCTGGAACAAAAGAACCGGATGACTTGAAAAAAGCGGTACATAAGCCACGCCATCCTTAACCGCGGCCACATCCTCCCGCTCCAGCTCCTCGTAGCATACGACAACGGAGCGGATCTTTTTGTTAGACACCGTGATGCGGTAAGATCTTAAGAGAGCCGGAAGCACCCGGGCCACCTGTTCATCAATCATTTCTTTGTATAAGACATGCTGGTACAGCGTTACCAGCCGGCTGTTCACACGGGAGCGCAGAAGCTGCTCCATGGTAAACTGCTCAATATCACGTTCATACTGCCGGTACAGCGTAGATTCCGGATTCATGAACCGGGCAATGTTGTTGTATAACACTTCCCGGTTGGCCGTATCCATGTATTTCTCATAGGAGAAATACAAAAGGACTTCTTTCGGAAGCAGGTACGGATAATCATCCGGAAGCGCGTACAAGTAATATTCGTAAAGCCGTGTCAGGCTGATACCATCCTCCAGCGCTTTTTTATACCATTTAAAGTATTTTTTATCCCGGCAGTCTGCCTTGATCAGAATGCTGCAGACCGCGTTTAAGATTTCGATTTCCGGATACTGCTGATACAGCATCATGAAAAAGCGCAGAAGCAGCTTTCCTCCATGCTTTCTGGAAGGCGCAAGTTTCGCGGCCCTGCACGCGAAGGCTTCATCCATCAGCTTCCTCTTTGCGGCAAACATCAGAACCTGCAGTTCAAAATCAGAAAGTCCTGTAAGGAGCTGCGGATCTTTCTGATAAAGCTCCCACACCCGCACATACAGGTACGGGCTCCGGCTGCCGCTCTCAAACTCTTTTCTGAGTCCGGCCAGACTTTCTTCCTCTGTTTCCTGCTCCGCGGCTTCGCCTTCGTCCAGCTGGCGCATCAGATACCGTTGGAGCTGTTCATACTCCGGCCGGTATTTCCGCACGGCTGCCGCCTCTTCCCGGCAGCTTTCCAGAAGTTCTTTCGCCCCTTCTGTGTCTCCCTCCAGGATCAGCAGATCTGCCTGGTACAGATTCACCGCAAGGCTCTCACCATACTGACTGCGGATAGCTTCCAGCTGCTGTTTTAACTGATTTCGCATCAGAGCTTCCCCGTAAAGACCAAGCTCATATTCCAGGCGCAGCTCCAGGTACTTTCCAAAGGCTTCACGCCTGCCATATCCCGGGCGGTCCTTTAATTCCTCGCCTGCCAGAACCTCCACCGGAACACAAATGCTCTGGCGCAGGGATGTGATACAGACTGCGCCAAGATTCTTTCCATGGTGAAGATGTGCCTGATCGATCTGATACGGAATCTCACATACGCCATTCTTAAAATCTTCTTCCGTGAATACAGCTTTCGGCAGAACGATAAATTTCCCGTCTGCGTACACCTCGAACCGCACATACCCCCAGGTACTGCTCTCCACACGGATCACATCCTGCATTCCTGCCTGCGTCTTTTCAAAGCTTCGCACCGTGGTGTCTGCTTTTAATTCCACCGGTTTCTTTACATTCAGGCCCACCAGAAATTCTTCCAGTTCACTCTGACGGTTCGGACGGCCTTTTAAGCCGTCATACAACGCACGGACATGAAGATCCTGTAAAAAAGGCGCTTCCGTAAAATCACGGTATTCAAACAGACGCTTTGCGAACTCCCCGTCAGCCTGCACCAGCTTTGCAAAATCTTCCGGCTGTTTTAACCCGGCCAGAATTTTTCCTACCGGATCCGGTTCCACAACAAAAGAATATGGCAGCTTTTTCTCGCCGCCATTGGTCACCAGATCAAATACTCCCTCGATTTTGTCTCCGTCTGACAGGGTACGGCAGTCAACCTCATAAAAAATACGGTTCCGGTTTCCTCCAAAGGAAGAGCCCAGCACCCGCACACACGGATGGGACGAATACACCAGGCCTTTCACAAAACAGCCATAACGGTCCGCCACATAAAGTTCTTTTCTGCATACCTGTCCGGCTGTCACCATGCCGCCGCAGGTTTCCGGAAGAACAAAAACCTCCGGGATTTCTGCATCCACGATGCCTTTTGCCAGTCGGTTAATTCTTTCTCTCATAGTATCCTCTGTCACACCTTTTTCCATACATGGCATTAGTTTAGCATAATTTCACTTGATTTAAAAGGTTTAAATTGGTATGATTAATAAAAACTTTGTTGAATGAAAGAGGCACCCTCCCATGTTGTCAGAACCGATGACGCTGTACAAACTCATGAATTTATATATGCTCAAAAAAGTAAATTTTCCGCTGACCAACGCGCAGCTGACGGACTTTTTCCTGCAGCATGAATACGCCAGCTATTTTACGCTCCAGCAGGCCCTTGGCGAATTAAAGGACTCCGGCCTCATCCACGCCGAGTCTACCCACAGCACCACTCGCTACGAGATTACCAAAGAGGGAGAAGAGACCTTAAACTTTTTTGAGAACAACATCTCCCCTGCCATCATCGAGGACATGGACACCTACTTAAAGGAGAACCGCCTGCGCCTGCGCAATGAGGTCAGCCTGCTTTCCGACTACTACAAATCCACCAGCCAGGACTACATCGTCCACTGCGAGGTACGGGAAGGCCGTTCCCCCCTCATTGAGCTGAGCTTGTCGGTTCCGGACCGTGACCAGGCAGCTGCCATGAGTGCCCGGTGGGAACACAAAAGCAAAGAAATCTATTCCTTCATTATGAAGTCCTTAATGAGCGAAGAGGAGGCCTGACCGGTCTCCTCTTCTTTCTTTTTGTTTCTGTTTAGTTTTCGTCGTATCCGTTCGGATTGTTCTTCTGCCATCTCCAGGAATCCTCGCACATCTCCCGGATGCCGTATTTTGCTTTCCAGCCCAGCTCCCGCTCTGCCTTGGAGGAATCTGCGTAGCACTGCGGTACATCACCCGCGCGGCGCTCCTTAAATACATAATTGATTTTTAAGTGGTTCGCCTCCTCAAATGCATTGATGACATCAAGAACACTGTAGCCGACACCGGTTCCCAGATTATAGATCCAGACACCGCCCTGCTCTTTGGCCAGCTTGTCCAGTGCCTTTACATGGCCGTCTGCCAGGTCTACCACGTGAATGTAATCACGGACACAGGTTCCGTCCGGAGTGTCATAGTCATTGCCGAATACGCCCAGGCATACCAGCTTGCCAACTGCCACCTGTGTAATGTAAGGAAGCAGGTTGTTCGGGATACCCTTCGGATTCTCACCGATACGGCCGGACTTATGAGCTCCGATCGGGTTAAAGTAGCGAAGCAGCATTACCTTCCATTCCGGATCCGCAGTGTGAAGGTCGGTTAAGATCTGCTCCAGCATGCCTTTGGTGCGTCCGTAGGGATTGGTAATCTCGCCCTTCGGGCACTCCTCAGTGATCGGTACGAAGGCCGGATTGCCATATACCGTTGCGGAAGAACTGAACACAATGCTCTTGCAGCCATGACGGCGCATGACATCGCACAGGATCAGAGTTCCGGTAATGTTATTGTGATAATATTCCAGAGGTTTGTATACAGACTCTCCCACTGCCTTTAAACCGGCAAAATGAATCACTGCGTCAATGTTCTCGTTCTGGAATACAGCGTCCAGAGCCGGCTCATCCAAAAGATCCACCTCGTAAAAGGTCAGCTTCTTTCCTGTAATCTCCTCCACACGTTTCAAGGATTCCCGGCAGGAATTGCACAGGTTGTCCACGACAACCACATCATAACCGGCATTCAAAAGCTCCACACAGGTATGGCTTCCAATATAACCGGCACCGCCTGTCACTAAGATTGTAGACATAATAACACCCTCCTTAAGCTGATGATTCTTCTCCTGAAATCAGTGAACGCGCCCCTGGCGCCTTCCCGATATGCACAGCAATAAAAATGCTTTCCCATACATTATATATGGGAAAGCATCTGAAAACAATGCAATTTTCTTATGATTTATGTGATTATTTTTTCATTCTGCCTTTAAATGCTCTCCCAGTTTTTTTATGGCGCGCTTTTCAATCCGCGACACATAGGAGCGGGAAATGCCAAGCTGCTTCGCAATCTCACGCTGCGTGCGGGGCTTCATTCCAAACAGTCCGTAACGCAGCTTTACCACGGACTGCTCCTGGGGTTTTAAGCAGCAGGAAAATGCCTCGTAAAGCTCCCGGATATCCTGATCCAGAATCAGATCCTCTAAGACCTCTTTGCTCTCCAGTTCGATCACATCTACCAGGCTGACCGATTCTCCGTCCTTATCCACGCCGATAGGTTCAAACAAAGATACCTCCCGGCTGTATTTCTTTCCGGCCCGGAACATCATGAGAATTTCATTTTCAATACATTTGGCCGCATAGGTTGCCAGGCGGCTTCCACGCTCAGGGTGAAAGGTATTCACCGCTTTGATCAGGCCAATCGTACCAACAGATAACAGATCCTCCGTCTCATAATCGGTGCCCTGATATTTTTTCGCCACATGGGCGACCAGTCTTAAATTTCGTTCGATCAGGATATCGCGTGCCTCCCGGTCGCCCTCCTGTAAGCGTTCCAGGCAGGCCCGTTCCTCTCCAGGTGTCAAAGGCTTTGGAAATGTCTGCAAAGAAAAAGCCACCCTGAAGCTTTCTTATGATAGTTTATGCTTCGGTGGCTTTTCCAGTGCGCGTCATGCGCGTCCGAGTTTCTATTCTGTTTTAGTTCTGAGAGAAGTACAGGCCGCTGGTGCCGGACTCATCCGGAACTGCTACTAAAACAAGGGTATCGTTCATCTCAGTGAAGAGGCAGGTGTAAGGAAGCTCAGCTCCCTGATTGTCAAAGACTACAGAAACACCGTCATCCAGATACTCATAGGTACCTTCCATGGTGCCGCCGCCCTGAACCATCTGGGCCTGTCCGTCTTCGCCAAAGTTGAAATCAAGCTGTCCGCCGTACTGCTCTAAGGTCTGGTCCAGATCCTCCTGGGTCATCTCCTCGCCTTCAATGTAGCCACCGGAAAGTCCCCAGCTTGTGTTGGTCAGATCCGGAGTCTCTACACGCAGAATATCCCAGATGGTAGCGCCCTCTACGTCTACCAGATCCGGCAGCTCTTCGGTTTCTGCCTCGGTCTCTGCCTCGGTCTCTGCTTCGGTCTCCACGGTAACCTCTGCTTCGGTCTCCTGAGCTGCTGTTGTATCAGCTGAAGAATCAGAGCCACCGCAGGCTGACATGGATAACACCATCATAGTGCTTAAAGATACTGCTAAAAGTTTTTTCATCATACGTTTCTCCCTCTGTATACGTTCTTGTATAACAGTTTTTATTATACAACCGATTTTCCAATCATTGGAGAAACTGTCATGAATCGACTCTAAAACGTCTTTAAGCTTCCATTATAACCGTAATCTGAGAAAAAACTGATCATTTTTCCGTTCAAAGGAACACATTCCCTGATATTTCTCCGTAATCGCAAGGATACTCTGCACGCCAAACCCATGTCCCTGCTGCTTCGTTACTGGAATTCCATTTGCGAAACGCACACTGTCATCACAGGAATTCACGATCTGCAAAAATAATTTTTCATCCTGGCAATATGCGGATATCTCAATACGCGCAGGTCTTCCATCTTTCTTTTGCCGTACACATGACTGCAGGGCATTTTCCAGGGCATTAGAGAGCAAAACACAGAGATCGTTCTCGGACAGTATGATAGCCTGCGGAATGTCTGCCTGAACCTCCATGGTGATTCCCGCCTGAAGCGCCCGCTCCGCGAATGCCGAAAAAATCAGATTCACCGTTTCATTTTTGCAGTAAACCATCACCTTTCCAGTCTCTAACTCGGCATCAAGCTGGCGGATATGCTCCGCGGCCTGGGTAAGCTTTCCGTTTTCGATGCAGGACAGCAGATATTGTAAATGATGGCGCATATCATGCCGGTAGATCCGCATGGTCTCTCCCGCTCTGCGCATTGTATCAATCTCACACACGGCCTGCTCCATCTGCACACTTAAGATATTCTGCTTCTGCTCCATCCAAAGGCGTTTGCGCTCCTCTGCCGAAACCCGGAGCACAAAAACCAGATATAAAACACTGCACAGAAACGGCATAAATTCCATTGCCACAGCAGAACCACTGGCAAACAGATCCGTATAGATCCTGGTCACATAATCAAAGCCATAGCCAGCTGCGGGTATGATGGCAAACAGGCATTGGGAAAGCCTGGTGTGCTCAGAAAGAGAGCGGATGGACGGTGCCGCCAGCCGAAGAATGAGAAGCAAGAGCGGAATGGTTACCACAATTTCTGCCACCCTCTGATAATCCGCATTCCGCCCGCCAAGGCACAAAAAAACAAGCGCCAGCGCCAGCCATCTGCGCAGCTGACAGCACAGATACGCAATCAGGACGGAAGCCAGCGACCATACAAAATTCACGCCGGACAGATGCAGGAACAGCACAAATGGCAGGTGTGTAATGAACGGATAACAATAAATCAGCCACTGCCTTCCTGCTGTCACAACAAACAGGGTCTGGCCAAGCAGAATGAGAGCCATCATGCAGACAATCCGGCTCCGCTTCTGCCCGTTTTCGCAAACCCCGGAAAAGGCCGATGACAAAATCATGCCAAAGCTTCCCACCGCGATCATATTGAAAAACCGGATTTCCATCATAAAATAACCTTTTTTCTTTCAAATGCGTATGCGAGATACCGGTTCCGGATTTCTGTAAATTTTCCGTGCGGAACCGGTATTTCTGTTCCATTTTTCATAACAACAGAGCGGTAAGAAATGTTGCAGATACATTCCATATTTACCAGAAACGAACGATGAATCCGAATAAAGTTTCCATATTCCGCAAGCTGTTCTTCCAGCCGTTCCATCCGCCCGTTCCCCTCCAGCACCGTTCCATTACCCAGATAATATAAAAGATTGCGGCCGCGCACTTCGCAATACTGCAGATCATCAAAACTGATCTGGGTGATCCCGTTTCTGGTGCGCACCACCAGGCTCTTTTTCTGCTCTTTCTCACAGACAGCACGGAGCGAATCCAGCAGACCGGAATATATCTCCTTCTTCAATGGTTTCATCTGGTAAAAGTATGCACCGACCGAGTAGGAATCCACTGCATACTCCGAAGACGTTGTCAAAAAAACGATCTTAATATTCTGGTCTGTCTGGCGAAGCTCCCTGGCCGTACTGATTCCGTTCTCCCCGGGCATGAGCACATCCAGAAAGACCGCGTCAAAATATGTTCCCTTTTCCATGGCCGCCAGAAGCTCCAGCGGACTGTGAAATGCCTGATATTCCATTCGGCACCCACGGTCCGCGCAGTACTGTTCCGTTAAGGACTCCAGTTCTTCCAGAATTTCTGTTTCATCATCACAAAATGCAATTCTTAACATGTTTCCTGCTCCCGCTTTTACAAACACAAAGCACCTAAAAAATATCCAGATCCAGCCCATTCACTACTGCGCCATCATACCCGGCATCCTTGATTTCCTGCAGGATGGCTTCATTGCGTCGGGCTATCTCGGCTTCCACATCCACAGTATTATCCTGAATTTCCATATGATAGATCCGGTGGTAGGTGACCAGAAGCTTCGGCCGCGCTTTCTGCGCAATCTTCGCCAGATCCACGCTTAAGGTATGAACCTCCTGATGGTACTTCTGCCACTTCGGCTCTCTTGCGGAAAGCCCGGCGGTATACTCTACCTCGTGCAGCAGGATATCACAGTCCTTCGCCTTCTCTGCCACAATTTCCAATGGCGCGGTGTCTCCGCTGATGACAATGACCTTGTCCGGCGTGGTAAACTTAAAACCATAGCTTTCCAGTGTGCCATGACTGACCGGAAATGCTTCCACCGTCACACGGTCATCCTGATAAATGATACCTGGCTGAATCTCTTTTGCTTCTACCTTATAGCCTTCTTCATTGGCCTTCTCAAAACCGTTGATGCGGAAATCAATGTCCACCGCGTAGGCTTTCTCAATATAATCTGTCATCTCGCAGATTCCCTTCGGTCCAAAGACCTTCAGCGGCTCTTTGCGCTCCAGCACCCACGGAGTAAAAATCAGGTCCGAATAGCCTGCAGTGTGATCGGTATGCAGATGAGTACAGAATGCTACCGTCAGGCAGTCCGGCCGCAGCGCGTCGATGCCTTTCTGATAAGCTTTTGCCGCCTGGCGCACCACGCCTGGTCCGAAATCCACAAGGTAAGAGCGGTCTCCCACTATCACAGCGGTAGACGGGCCGCTGGCATTCGGGCACGCATTCGGGGTGCCCGTGCCGAGAAGTACAAGTTTTGTTTCCATATTCAAAAACTCCAGTTCTGATATTTTTAATTTTCCTCCACATGTTTGATGGAAATTCCGCTGAATCCATAGAAGATACTAAACAGCGGGGTCAGATACAGCAGGAACAGATACGGGAAGAACACCGACCAGGCCACGCCCAGGGTGCCTGCCATGTATACGCAGTAGCCGTGCCACGGGATCATCGGTCCGGACAGAGTTCCTGCGTCCTCCAGCGTTCTGGATAAAATCTCCGGAGCAACCCTTCTTGCCTTGAACAGCGGCTTCATCATGTTTCCGGTCAGCACATGGGACATTGGCTGGGAACAGCTGATGAGGCTGGTCACATAGCCAACTAAAAGGCTTGCCAGAATCAGGCTTCCGTCACTGTTGATGCGTCCGGTGATGGCATTTAAGATATTGCCCAGAACGCCGAGACGGTCCAGCATGCCGCCCATGCCGACTGCAAAACAGATGATGGCTACATACTGCAGCATGCTGCTCATGCCGCCGCGGTTTAAAATGGTCTTTAAAATAGCTTCCTCAATCTGGGTGCTGTAGCCGTTGTATGCCACGCGGATAATGCTCTGCAATGTGGCACCCTGATAGAAGAAAGATACCGCTCCTGCGCAGACTGCAGAAAGTCCCAGGGAAACGATGGCATTCACCTTGCACAGCAGCAGTACAATGATGACAACAGCCGGAAGCAGAGTCACAAATCCCAGCTTAAACTCACCCTGAAGCGCGTCAATGTAGACCAACAGGTTGCCCTCCTCATAACCACCAGAGGTCTGGCTGATTCCCAGGATGGTAAACAGCACCAGGCTGATGGCGAAAGTCGGAAGGGTAGTCCACAGCATGGAGCGGACATGATCGTTTAATTTTGATCCGGCTACTGCCGGTGCCAGGTTGGTGGTATCAGAAAGGGGGCTTAATTTATCACCAAACATGGCACCGCAGATGACTGCGCCGGCCACCATGCCCGGATGAATGCCCATGGCATTGCCGATGGCCATCATGGCCACACCGGCACTTCCCACAGAACCGTAAGAGGTTCCGGTCACCAGGCTTAAAACAGCACAGAAGACCAAAGTCAGCGGCAGCAGCCAGGTCGGATTGATCATC
Organism: Clostridium sp. AF27-2AA; assembly: GCF_003478505.1. GTDB lineage: Bacteria > Bacillota > Clostridia > Lachnospirales > Lachnospiraceae > Brotaphodocola. The sequence continues at coordinate 4,788 of NZ_QUFI01000001.1, read as the reverse complement.
TTTAAGCCGCCTACAATGATGGATGCGATGGTACCGCTCTGCAGCCAGGTTCCGATCATGACACCAATGGACATCAGCAGGCAAAGTGTTGGCACGACAACGCGGATGGCATCATACGCGCCGCCCACAATCTGATCATAATTGATTTTCAATACTTTGCAGAATAAATAAATGATGATCCAGCTCAGAAACAGGCCGATCATCGGGCCTCCTGTTTTCAGCCGGATGCAGACTGCGACTGATCCAATGATCAGAAGCAGCAGCAAAAGCGACTGCGGCATATTCAATTTCTTTTCTTCATTCATAGTAGTATAATCCCCTCTCTCATGGCCCACAGGCTGTTCCTTTCGGCGTTTTTTCCTGTTTGCCATTTCTTTTCATCGGTTTAACGCGTTAAACCGTAAAACATTATTTCATTATACTTAACTTTTTCGAAAAATGCAAGCATTCCGACAAATCATTTTGTAACATTTGTCAAAAAATATCCTTTCCTGTTTTAGTGGAAATCTGATGCGTTCTGTGGTATCCTGTTTTTAATGAGAATCATTTAGCATCCCGACATTAAGGGGAGGTATCTCCTGCGTGAAAGGTTCGTCTGGTTCACTGCCATTTTATAGCCGCAGTCTGTTCAGCCGTACCTTTTTGGGTACGGCTTTTTTTCTCTCACTACATAATACAGGAGAATTTATGGAAACACGCGTTGCTGTTATGAGTATCATCGTGGAAAACCCGGATTCCGTTGAAAAGTTAAACGCCATGCTGCATGAATATGGCCCCTATATCATCGGACGAATGGGAATTCCGTACCGCCCAAAGCACATCAGCATCGTATCCATCGCCATGGACGCACCGCAGGATACGATCTCCGCTCTGGCCGGAAAGCTTGGAAATCTGGACGGAGTCAGCGTCAAGACCGCCTACTCCAATGTGATCGGATGACGGACTTATTTTCCCTCGTTGACCTTCTGGCGGAGCGTCACGCCCTATCGCACGAAGCATACCGTGCGCTGGTGGAAGGTCAGTCACCGGAGCTGGCGGCCTATGCCGCCAAAAAGGCCGATGCGATGCGCCGGGAAATCTACGGCACCGATGTCTATGTCCGCGGTCTCATTGAAATTGGAAACTACTGCCGCAATGACTGCATCTACTGCGGCATCCGAAAATCCAACAAAAACTGCGACCGCTACCAGCTTACCAGAAAACAGATTCTGGAGTGCTGTGAAGAGGGATGGAATCTTGGATTTCGTACCTTTGTACTGCAGGGCGGAGAAGGCATTGTTCCGATTGTTCAGGTCTGTGAGCTGGTTCGCGGGATCAAGTCCCGTTACCCGGACTGTGCCGTTACCTTATCCTTAGGAGAGTACTCCCGGGCAGATTACCAGGCTATGTTTGATGCCGGGGCTGACCGCTACCTGCTCCGCCACGAAACCGCCGACAAAGCCCATTACGAGAAGCTGCATCCCGCTTCCATGTCCTTTGACAACCGGATGCGCTGTCTGCGGGACTTAAAAGAAATCGGCTATCAGGTGGGCTGCGGTTTTATGGTGGGATCCCCTTACCAGACACCGGACTGCCTGGCCACGGATCTAAAATTCATTGAGACCTTCCAGCCGGAGATGTGCGGCATTGGCCCCTTCATCCCGCAGAAGGACACTCCCTTTGGAGACCAGCCGGCGGGGACCGCGGACCAGACCATCTATCTGCTCTCCCTCATCCGGCTCATCAAACCCAATGTCCTGCTTCCTGCCACCACGGCTCTTGGCACCATTGATCCGCTCGGCCGGGAAAAGGGCATCCAGGCAGGCGCAAATGTCGTCATGCCGAACCTCTCCCCAGTATCGGAACGCAGGAAATACGCGCTCTACGACAACAAGATCTGTACTGGAGATGAATCGGCCCAGTGCCGCTCCTGCTTAAACCGCCGCATGGAATCCATCGGCTACTCCATCGTCACCGCACGGGGAGATATCATAAAATAAGAATATTTACAATCTGACGGAAGGTTGCAAAGTCTGCTTCCGACCGCAAAGAAAGGAAAACAATACTATGGCTATCTACAATCCAAAATCCTTAAAGGCAGAGGAATTTATCAACCACGAAGAAATTCTCGACACCATCCGCTACGCGGAGGAAAACAAACACAACCTGGCACTGATCGATGAAATTCTTGCAAAGGCAAGACCTGTCAAAAGCGCCGACGGCACCCAGACCCACTGTGCCGGACTCTCTCACCGGGAGGCATCAGTTCTTCTGGCCTGCGACATTCCGGAAAAGGTTGCGGAAATGTACGAGCTGGCCGAGGAGATCAAACAGGCCTTCTATGGCAACCGCATCGTCATGTTTGCCCCGCTCTACCTCTCCAATTACTGTGTCAATGGCTGCGTGTACTGTCCGTATCATATGAAGAACAAACACATTGCCCGCATCAAGCTGACTCAGGAAGAAATCAAACGCGAGGTGATTGCCCTGCAGGATATGGGACACAAGCGGCTGGCCATTGAAGCCGGGGAGGACCCGGTCAACAATCCGATCGAGTACATTCTGGAATCCATCAAAACAATCTATTCCATTCATCATAAAAACGGTGACATCCGCCGCGTGAATGTCAACATTGCCGCGACCACCGTGGAAAACTACCGCAAATTAAAGGAAGCCGGCATCGGCACCTACATCCTGTTCCAGGAGACCTACAATAAAAAGAGCTATCTGGAACTGCATCCCACCGGCCCGAAGCATGACTACGACTACCACACCGAAGCCATGGACCGCGCTATGGAGGGCGGCATCGATGATGTGGGTCTGGGCGTTTTATTCGGTCTGGAGGGTTACCAGTATGAGTTTGCCGGACTGATGATGCATGCCGAGCATCTGGAAGCGGTTCACGGCGTCGGTCCCCACACCATCAGTGTTCCCCGCGTAAAGCATGCCGACGATATTGACCCGGATGCTTTTGACAATAGCCTGGCTGACGATATTTTTGAGAAAATCGCGGCCTGCATCCGCATTGCCGTTCCGTATACCGGCATGATCATCTCCACCCGGGAGAGCCAGGAGGTCCGCGAAAAAATGCTGCAGCTAGGTGTCTCCCAGATCAGCGGCGCTTCCAGAACCTCTGTGGGCGGTTACTGCGAGGAAGAACGCCCCCATGACTCCGAGCAGTTCGATGTATCCGACCAGCGCTCCTTAGACGAGGTAGTGGACTGGCTGATGCAGCTTGGCTTTATTCCGTCGTTCTGTACGGCATGTTACCGCGAAGGCCGCACCGGCGACCGCTTCATGAGCCTGTGCAAGAACGGACAGATTCTAAACTGCTGCCATCCAAACGCCCTGATGACCCTGACCGAGTATCTGGTGGATTACGCCAGCGAAGAGACAAAGAAGCATGGATTTGAACTGATTGAAAAAGAACTGGAGAAGATTCCGAAGGAAAAGGTTCGCGAGATCGCGCGGAAGAATATTGAAGATATCAAGGCATCCAACCGCCGGGATTTCCGGTTCTAACTTAAGGAAAGAGGACACAATTATGGGACTGAATGATAAAGTATCTGCCGAGCGGGTTCACATCGGCTTCTTCGGCCTGCGAAACGCCGGAAAGTCCAGCGTGGTAAATGCTGTGACCGGCCAGAGCCTATCCCTTGTCTCCGAGACCAAGGGAACCACCACCGACCCGGTACAGAAGGCCATGGAACTTCTGCCCATCGGCCCGGTAGTCATCATCGACACCCCGGGAATCGACGATGTGGGAACCCTGGGCGAAATGCGTGTAAAGCGTGCCCTGCAGGTTCTGGACAAAACCGACATTGCCATTCTGGTGGTGGATGCCGAAAAGGGACTGCAGCCGGCAGATCAGGAGCTGTTAAAACTCTTTGAGGAAAAGAAAATTCCGCATATTACCGTATACAACAAATCCGACCTGCTCTCCGCTCCACCTGTCCTGCAGGAACATGAAATCTGCGTCAGCGCAAAGGACGGCATTCAGATCTATGAGCTCAAGGAGCGGATTGGCGCACTGGTCAAGGCCGCGTCCGCCGAAGCGGATGAAAAGCGCATTGTGGCCGACCTGATCCAGCCGGAAGATGTGGTGGTGCTGGTGGTTCCGATTGATTCCGCTGCACCAAAGAGACGCCTGATCCTGCCCCAGCAGCAGACCATCCGTGATGTGCTGGAATCCGGCGCTATCTCTGTGGTCACCAGAGAAACAGAACTGCCGCAAACCCTGCTGGCTCTGGGAAAGAAACCAGCCCTGGTCATCACCGATTCCCAGGCCTTCAAAAAAGTAAATGCCGACACTCCGGCGGATGTTCCACTGACCTCCTTCTCCATCCTCTTCGCCCGCTACAAAGGGGATTTAAAGGAGGCCGTTCACGGAGCTGCCCAGCTGGATAAGCTGCAGGACGGCGACACCGTCCTGATCTCCGAGGGCTGCACCCATCACCGCCAATGCGGCGACATCGGAACCGTGAAGCTGCCGAACTGGATTCGGAAGTATACCGGAAAAGAGTTAAACTTCGCGTTCACCTCCGGCGGGGAATTTCCAGAATATCTGTCACCTTACGCACTGGTGGTACACTGCGGCGGGTGTATGTTAAATGAACGGGAAATGAAAGCGCGGATTGCCCGGGCTGTCTCACAGAATGTGCCGATTACCAATTATGGAATCTGCATCGCGCAGGTACATGGAATATTAAAACGGTCCGTGGAACTGTTCCCTGAAGTTATATCCGAATTACAATAAAAATTTAAGAGTGTACAGCACTACAGGTCCGAAGCCGGTAATCCCGGCATACC